>JAAZAV010000003.1 GCA_012514145.1 Clostridiales bacterium
CAGTACCGCCGCCCGAACATGGGGGCGGGCACTGCCCGCAGATGTGATACGATTTCAAGCCAATTTCACCATCGCGCGAAAAAGAAAAGACGGACAGTACCGCCGCCCGAACATGGGGGCGGGCACCGCCCGCAGATGTGATACGATTTCAAGCCAATTTCACCATCGTGCGAAAAAGAAAAGACGGACAGTACCGCCGCCCGAACATGGGGGCGGGCACTGCCCGCTGGTGCTCCCGACAGGAATCGAACCTGCATGCTTTCGCAATGGATCCTAAATCCATCGTGTCTGCCAGTTCCACCACGGGAGCGAGTTATATTGCAACGGGGATATTATATCCGCATGGCGTCAATCTGTCAATTGACAGATTGCACAATCCGCGGTATAATCTGTAATCGGAGAAATAACATGTTATCGGAAAATTGAGGAGCGGATGAAATGCACGATCTTCTTATAAAAAACGCGGCGGTGTTCGACGGCGTCCGGATGCGGGACGAACTGTGCCATGTGTTTGTGACCGACGGGCTGATCGAGGGGATACGCAAGAGCGGCGGGCGGCATAACGCCCGGCAGGTGATAAACGCATCGGGAGCCATGCTGTCACACGGTTTCATCGACCTGCACACCCACATATACCCGCTGGCGGGGCTGGGCATACACCCCGAGTCAGCGATGTTTCCCTTCGGCGTGACGGGAGCTGCCGACGCCGGCTCGGCGGGCTGCGACACCCTCCGTCCGGCGATCCCCGGCATAGCCGGCAGCCGGGCGGACGTCAAAATCTTCGTCAACGTTTCGGCGGCGGGGCTTGCCACCCTTCGGGGCTATCCCGAATATATCGACCACGCGACATTCGACGAAAGCAAGCTGATACGCATCTGCCGCGACTATCCCGACCTTGTGATAGGTCTCAAGGTGCGGATGGGTCGGGAGACGGTGCGGAATCTGGGACTTGCTCCCCTGGAGGCGGCGGCAAAACTGGCGAGAAAGCTGAGGCTGCGGCTCATGGTGCACGCGGCGAACTCGGATATATCGATGGACGAAATCTGCGGTTTTTTAGCCGAAGGCGACATACTCAGCCACGCCTTCCACAAGCGGGGCTGCTGCATCATCGGCGAGGACGGCCGCGTCACTCCGGGCGTGAAGGCGGCATACGAAAGAGGGGTCATATTCGACACGGCAACCACTTCCTGCTTCACCTCATTTGAGGTATTGGCTGCGGCGGAACGGGAGGGCATACGCCCCCACACCATAAGCTCCGACCTGACCGACATGGGAGTGTTCAAGCCTGCGGCGTTCTGCCTGCCCATGATAATGAGCAAAATGCTGGCGGCAGGCATGACGCTCGAAGAAGTTTTGAGAGCTTCGACGGCGGCGCCGGGGGAGATAACCGGCATCGGCGGCACCCTTGACGAGGGGGCTCGGGCGGATGTTGTGCTTTTCCGGGTTGAGGAGCGGGATTACACCGTCTCCGACGGCGACGTCACCATACCGGCGAAATATCTGATACGCCCGCAGATGACTATAAAAGACGGCGTCACCGTCTGGCGGGATATGACCTTCTGACAACAGGAGCATGAAGATTATCCGAATAGTAAACAATTTGCAAAAACGGAAACAAATCGCCCTATCCCCTTTACAAAACGGGCAATTGATGGTAAAATATGGGGTGACCAAATATAACAAAAATATGGTTTACCATATAAAACAAATCAGGAGGTTCTATTCGTGGCAAGAAAATTCAAGACCATGGACGGCAACACGGCTGCGGCACATGTATCGTATGCCTTTACAGAGGTTGCCGGCATATACCCAATCACTCCTTCTTCGCCCATGGCGGAGCTCACCGACCAGTGGGCGGCCACAGGCCAGAAGAACATCTTCGGTCAGGAAGTCAAGGTTGTTGAGATGCAGAGCGAAGGCGGCGCCGCCGGCTTTGTTCACGGCTCTCTGGCAGCCGGTGCGCTGACCACCACCTACACCGCTTCTCAGGGTCTGCTGCTCAAGATCCCGAACATGTACAAGATCGCCGGCGAACTGCTCCCGGGCGTTATCCACTGCTCGGCGCGCGCTCTCGCTTCCCACGCGCTCTCCATCTTCGGCGACCACAGCGACGTTATGGCATGCCGTCAGACCGGCTTTGCCATGCTTTGCTCCAACTCGGTTCAGGAAGTCATGGACCTGGGCGCGGTAGCCCACCTTGCGGCTATCAAGGGCAGAGTCCCCTTCCTGCACTTCTTCGACGGCTTCCGCACCTCCCATGAGATACAGAAGATAGAGCAGTGGGACTACGCCGATCTTGCAGACATGGTAGATATGGACGCGGTCAAAGCCTTCCGTGTCCGCGCGCTCAATCCCGAGCACCCGGTACTCAGGGGCACCGCTCAGAACCCCGACATCTTCTTCCAGGCCCGCGAGGCTTCCAACCCCTACTACATCGCCCTTCCGGCTATTGTAGAGGAATACATGAACAAGGTCAACGCCAAGATAGGCACCGACTACAAGCTGTTCAACTACTACGGCGCTCCCGATGCCGACAAGATCATCATCGCCATGGGTTCGGCATGCGAGACCATAGAGGAGACCATCGACTACCTGAACGCCCACGGCAAGAAGGTGGGTCTTATCAAGGTTCGCCTCTACCGTCCCTTCTCGATTGAGCGTCTCATCACCGCCATTCCCGACACCGTCAGGAAGATAGCCGTTCTCGACCGCACCAAGGAGCCGGGCGCTCACGGCGAGCCTCTCTATCTCGACGTTGCAGCCGCTCTCCGCGGAACCAAGTTTGAGAGCTGCACTCTCGTAGGCGGCCGTTACGGTCTCGGCTCCAAGGATACCATCCCCGCCGACATCATCGCCGTTTACAAGAATCTCGAAGCCGAGAAGCCGCTGAACGGCTTCACAATCAGTATCGAGGACGACGTCACCAATCTGTCTCTCCCGGTGGGCGAGAATCCCGAGACCGTTCCCGCAGGCACCGTGTCCTGCAAGTTCTGGGGCATCGGCGCAGACGGTACGGTAGGCGCGAACAAGAACTCGATAAAGATTATCGGCGACCACACCGACAAGAAGGCACAGGCATACTTCGCATACGACTCCAAGAAGTCGGGCGGTATCACCATCTCGCATCTGCGTTTCGGCGACAAGCCTATCCGCTCCACCTACTATGTAAACAAGGCCAACTTCGTAGCCTGCCACAACATCTCCTACATAGACAAATATGACATGACCGGCGACCTCAAGGAGGGCGGCACCTTCCTTCTGAACACCGGCTGGACCTTCGAGGAGCTTGATGCCCGTCTGCCCGCCAAGGTCAAGAGAGATATCGCGAAGAAGAAGATTCGATTCTGCACCGTGGACGGCGTTTCTATAGCCCGCGAGCTGGGTCTGAAGCAGCACTTCTCAATGGTTCTTCAGGCGTCCTTCTTCAAGCTTGCCAACATCATCCCCCTGGACGATGCGGTCAAGTACATGAAGGAAGCGGTCGTCAAGACCTTCGGCAGGAAGGGCGAGGAAGTCGTCCGCATGAACCAGGAAGCCATCGACCGCGGCATAGAGAGCTGCATAGAGGTCAAGTATCCCGCCGAGTGGGCAAATGCCGAGGACAAGGCTGAGGCAGCCGCCGACTGCGCCTCCGGCTGCAGCGGCTGCAAGGGCTGCGGCGAGGCTGATTCCAAGCTTGCCTACTTCGCCAAGAACATTCTCACTCCGGTCAATGCCCAGAAGGGCGACAGCCTGCCCGTTTCCGCCTTCGTCAACGATGCCGACGGCACCTTCCCCCAGGGTCTGGCTGCCAAGGAGAAGCGCGGCATCGCGGTCGACGTTCCCGAGTGGAACCCCGAGAACTGCATTCAGTGCAACTTCTGTTCCTATGTCTGCCCCCACGCGGTCATCAGACCTCTCGCCATCAAGGACGGCGAGGAGCTCCCCGAGGGCATCAAGACCCTGCCCATGACCGGCATGCCCGGCTACAAGTTCTCCATCGCCGTATCGGCTCTCGACTGCGCCGGCTGCGGCTCCTGCGTACAGGTCTGCCCCGGCAAGAAGGGCAACAAGGCTCTCTCGCTGAAGCCGCTTGACAGCCAGCTGGGCGAGCAGAAGTACTTTGAGCTCGCATACAAGTACTGCGACGACGAAGAGGTGCTTGCCAAGTTCAAGCCCACCACCGTCAAGGGCTCCCAGTTCAAGCAGCCGCTGCTTGAGTTCTCGGGCGCCTGCCCCGGCTGCGGCGAGACTCCCTACGCCAAGCTTATCACACAGCTCTTCGGCGACAGAATGCTCATCGCCAACGCCACCGGCTGCTCCTCCATCTGGGGCGGTTCGGCTCCCTCCACTCCCTACACCACCAACAAGTTCGGACGCGGTCCCGCATGGGCCAACTCCCTCTTTGAGGATAACGCGGAGTACGGTCTCGGCATGGCTACCGCCACCCGCCACCGCCGCGCAAAGCTGATCGCAATCGTCGAGAAGTTCGCCGCGTCCGGCTGGGATGTGCTGGAAGCTCCCGCCAAGGCATGGCTTGAAGCAAAGAACGACGGCGAAGCCTCCAAGAAGGCGTCCGCCGACCTTGAAGCCGCAATCATCAAGGCTGACGCCGAGTGCGGAAGCTGCGGCTGCGAGCTTGACCCGCTCTACAAGCAGGCGCTGGCGATGAAGGATCTTCTCGTCAAGCAGTCCGTCTGGATTTTCGGCGGCGACGGCTGGGCATATGACATCGGTTTCGGCGGCCTCGACCACGTTTTAGCTTCCGGCGAGGATGTAAACGTCATGGTCTTCGACACCGAGGTTTACTCCAACACCGGCGGACAGGCTTCCAAGGCCACTCCCACCGGCTCCATCGCCCAGTTCGCGGCAGCCGGCAAGCCCACCAAGAAGAAGGACCTGGCTCAGATAGCCATGACCTACGGCTATGTTTATGTGGCTCAGGTTTCCATGGGCGCTGACTACAACCAGTGCGTCAAGGCCTTCGCCGAGGCCGAGGCTTACAAGGGCCCGTCCCTCATAATCGGCTACGCTCCCTGTATCAACCACGGCATCAAGGGCGGTCTGACCGGCTCCATGGCTCAGGCCAAGAGAGCTGTCGAGGCGGGTTACTGGTTCAACTTCCGCTTCAACCCCGAAGCCGAACAGCCCTTCACTCTCGACTCCAAGGCTCCCTCCACGCCTTACAAGGACTTCATCATGTCCGAGACCCGCTACAACGCTCTTCCGAGACTCTTCCCGGATCGCGCCGAGGTTCTCTTCGACAAGGCGGAGGATCAGGCCAAGGCCAAGTTCGACAAGCTCTCCAATATGTCGAAGCTCTACGAGTAATCCGGGTACGGGTCACAAGGTACAGGGCATAACGGCAACATATTTATGACAACTCCGAGTTTTCGCGGCAAAAGGTTTGAGTGTTCGATCTTTTCGGCGAAAATCACCCGAAAACAGTCATAATTAGCGAAAATCTACGGGGCCGCGGTCAATCCGCGGCTCCGTGATTTTTTATCTTTCCCGCGCAATTTTGCACATGAGGGATATGCACAAATACAGGTAATGAATTTGTGTTTTTTGCCTATTCCATTTCACCCGAAGGCGTGATATAATACCATTGTGAGGGGTGAAATCCCCCGGCAAAATTTATTCAACAAACCATCCAACGGAGGTACCGTATATGAAGAAGGTAAATATTCTCGACGCGCCGATTGAGATACGCGGTCTGGCGGTCACGGAACCCGGCAAGTTCTACCGCCTGCCCGAGTCGATTATCGACAAGGTGAACGACGGCGTCACAGGTCTTGCAAAGCACACCGCCGGCGGACGGGTCCGCTTCCGCACCGATTCCCCCGAAATAACCGTCTGCCACACCGTACGTTCGGGCACGGTCATGTGCCACATGCCCTTCACCGGCTCCAACGGCGTGGATGTCTACACCGGACGGGGAGCGTCAGCCGTTTTCCGCGGCTGCTGCAAGAAGGAACAGGGCGAGGGCGACGACGCGAAGACCTTCCGCCGCGCCTATGCCACCGGCGCCAAGCCCGGAACCCTTGTTGAGGTGACCATCGGTCTCCCCCTCTACGACGGAATCTCCGACCTGTGGATAGGGTTCGCCGACGACGCCGAAATAGCCGCTCCCCTGCCCCACACCATAGATAAGCCGATCGTATTCTACGGCTCCTCGATAACCCAGGGCGGATGCGCCTCCCGTCCCGCCAACTCCTACTGTTCGATAATCGCCCGGGAACTGGACGCCGACCAGATAAATTTAGGCTTCTCCGGCTCGGGGCGCGGCGAGCAGATAATGGCCGACTACATCGCCTCCCTCGACATGAGCTGCTTCGTTCTCGACTACGACCACAACGCCCCTACCGAGGAGCATCTCGCCGCCACCCACAGGAACTTCTTCGACACGGTGCGCAGAGCCAATCCCGACC
This sequence comes from Clostridiales bacterium, assembly GCA_012514145.1. Taxonomy (GTDB): domain Bacteria; phylum Bacillota; class Clostridia; order Oscillospirales; family CAG-272; genus JAAZAV01. The sequence goes on from JAAZAV010000003.1 coordinate 6,411, forward strand.
TGCCCATAGCAATAGTCACCCGTCCCGACTTCTATCCCAACCCCGCCGCCTCGGACAGACGCCGCGCTATCATACGCGCCACCTATGACGCCGCTATCGAAGCCGGCGATAAACGGGTTATGTTCGTCGACGGCGAGAATATGTATCGCCCCATCCTCCCCATGTTCGACCTTGCCGCCGTCGACGGCTGTCATCCCAACGACCTGGGCATGTACCTGATGGCGCTCACCATCGGCGCGGCTGTCAAGGCTCTGCTGAAATAGAGCTGCGGTCAAGCCGGTTCGGGAAATGTTCCGGAAGGCAGCCTATATAACCGATATATTCGCATTTCCGAATTTAACAATACCCATATACTACAACATGAAATTGGTGAAAAATGGCTAGAGCAAAAAAAGACACAAAGAAAGAAATCGCGTACCTTGAGGACATCGAGGAAAAGAAAAAAGCGCTGGATACGGTAGTCAACCAGATTACCAAGACCTACGGCGCCGGCTCGATAATGAAGCTGGGCGAAAACAGCCCGCTCAACGTCTCCGCCGTGTCCACCGGCTCGCTCACTCTCGATATAGCTCTCGGCGTGGGCGGTGTGCCCAGGGGGCGCATCGTTGAAATCTACGGTCCCGAAGCGTCGGGCAAGACCACCCTCGCCCTTCACATAGTCGCCGAGGTTCAGAAGGCAAACGGCTTCGCCGCCTTCGTCGACGCCGAACATGCTCTCGACCCGGTCTACGCCAAGGCTCTGGGGGTGAATGTGGACGAACTGCTCGTCTCCCAGCCCGACAGCGGCGAACAGGCGCTCGAGATAGCCGAATCGCTGGTTCGCTCGGGGGCGATAGACGTGCTGGTCATAGACTCGGTGGCGGCTCTCGTGCCCCAGGCCGAAATCAGCGGCGAAATGGGCGACGCACATGTGGGTCTTCAGGCGCGTCTCATGTCACAGGCGCTGCGCAAGCTGGCGTCGGTGGTATCCCGCACCAACTGTGTGCTTATCTTCATAAACCAGCTCCGCGAGAAGGTGGGGGTCATGTACGGCAACCCCGAGACCACCACAGGCGGCCGGGCTCTGAAATTCTACGCCTCGGTGCGCATAGAGATACGCAAGACCGAATCGCTGAAGCGGGGCACCGAATTCTACGGCAACCGAGTCCGCTGCAAGGTCGTGAAGAACAAGGTCGCCCCTCCCTTCAAGACCGCCGAATTCGACATCCTCTACGGCAAGGGCATCTCAAAGGTCTCCGAGCTTCTGGATATCGCCGTGGAGCTTGAAATAATCGCCAAAAGCGGCTCCTGGTTCTCCTACAACGACCAGCGCATCGGTCAGGGGCGGGAGAACACCGTCAAGTTCTTAGAGAGCAATCCCGAAATAACCGACGAAATAGAGCAGTTAATCCGCTCCTCGGGCGACAAGGTGCGCGATCTTGCCGGCGAAATGTCATCCGACGAATACGATGGCGGCTCCGACGAGGACGACGACGGCGGCGAATATTCCGACGAGGAATAATCCTTCCGTGCTGTCATAATCCTCCGTACGGCAGATTATATGCAGCTATATAGTGGATTATATGCCTCCAACATTCCGTAAACACCCCACGAAAGGACCGCGATATGTCTCAACACATAAACGGCGAGCTCTGGATCGACACTGAGGGCAACCCGATTCACGTCCACGGCGGACACATGCTCCGTCACGGCGATTATGTCTACTGGTACGGCGAGGACCGGCGCGGCGACATCTATGTTTCCTGCTACCGGAGTAAAAACTTCACCGATTGGGAATTCCGCCGACATATTCTGACAAAGCGCTCCCCCGCCGCCCCCTACTATGTCCGCACCGACCTTTCTCTCGAGGCGCGGGAGGGCATACCGAACCCCTCCACCGCCATAAACGTGGGCAATGCCGCCGACAGGAAGGTGAACATCGAGCGCCCCAAGGTGCTCTACTGCACCGAAACCGGGAAATTTGTCCTCTGGGCGCACTGGGAAAACGGCGTCAACTACCGGGACGCCCGTATCTGCATAGCCGACTGCGACACCCCCGACGGCGAATTCGTCTACCGGGGCAGCTTCAATCCCTACGGATATATGTCCCGCGACTGCACCCTCTTTACCGACGACGACGGCCGCTCATACTTTATCTCCGCCGCACGCGACAACGCGGACCTTATAATCTACCGTCTGTCCCGGGACTGCATGACTGTTGAGAAGGTTGTCAATGTGCTCTGGCAGGGTCAGTACCGGGAGGCGCCCCAGCTCTTTAAGCGGAACGGCAGATACTGGCTGCTCACCTCCGAATGCACCGGCTGGGCGCCCAATCAGGGCGGATACTCCTGCGCCGACAGCCTTGACGGCGAGTGGGAGCCGATACGCCCCTTCGGCGACTCCGCCACCTACCGCTCCCAGGGCGCATTTATCGTCACCCCCGGGATACGGGGATGCGGACGCGGATGTGAATGCGGCTTATGCGATGATTATGTCTACTTCGGCGACCGCTGGGGCGGCAAAGGCGACGCCTACTTCACCTCGGGCTATGTGGCTCTCCGGCTTGCCTTTGGCGGTAACGGAAAGAGCCTGACAATGGACTGGGATGAGAAGCCCGCTCTCTGATATCCCGCCTATGGCGGCAGGGCTGTAAACATATTTGACTATTAGGTATCTGCCATGAGTAAAATCGTACTTCTCGGAGATTCGATCCGAATGAACTACACCGGGGCGGTCACAGAAGAGCTGGGCGGCGGCTTCAATGTCGCGGCTCCACAGGTCAACGGCTGCTACGCCAAATACACCCTGCGCTGCATGCTTGACTGGCGCGATCTGCTGCAGGGCGCCGAGGTCATACACTTCAACAACGGTCTTTGGGATGTAGCCGTCTACTATCCCGAGGACGGCTGCTTCACTCCCCTTGACGAATATCTGCGCGACATGCAGCGAATCCTGCGTGAACTGCGCAAATACGGCGCGAAGATTATATTCGCCACCACCACGCCCGTGGACGACCGCCACATGCAGAAGACCTTCACCCGCAGCAACGCCGACATCGACCGCTATAATTCCGCACTGCTGGAGCTTATCGCCGGCAAAGTGGACGCGGTCAACGACCTGAACGCCCTTCTCAAGAAGGACATTCACCGCTACATCTCGGGCAGCGACTTCGTCCACCTCACCGACGAGGGCAAAGCCGCCTGCGGAAAAGCCGTCGCCAACGCGGTGCGCGGACTTGTCGGTTGACACCGTGCGCGGGCTTGTCGTCTGACACGGTGCGAAGGATCATCGGCTGACCTTGCTTACTTGAATACCCGAGCCGGAGTACGATTTAGTGCTCCGGTTTTGTTATGTCGGGAAGGATTTATCCTGATACGTTTTACATATGGAGGAGGCGATTGTTGCCGCCCCCGGCGACCGCTCCGACGGCATGAATTCACCATGTTTGCAGCTTCTTTGCAGCCGCGCGGGATTATCGTCCGACCGCGGCGGAAAAATTAGACAAGGGCTGTGTATTCGGTGTAAGATTTTTGTTAATAAGGGCAAAAATGTTGCGAATACCTTGACGAAACGAACGAAATTCTATATAATATATGCAAAAATCAAGGCTGTATAAGCCGTTAAGGAGAGTTCCAAAATGAAAAGAGTTTACAACTTCTCGGCAGGTCCTTCCATGCTTCCGCTGCCGGTTCTCGAAAAGGCCGCGGCAGAGTTGGTTTGCTACGGTGATTCCGGTATGTCGGTTATGGAGATGAGCCACCGCTCTCCGGCTTACGAAGCTATCATCGGCGACGCTCAGAAACTTATCCGTTCCCTGATGAACATTCCCGACAACTATAAGGTGCTATTCCTCCAGGGCGGCGCCTCCACCCAGTTCGCCTCCGTTCCGCTGAACCTCATGAACAAGAACAAGGCCGCCGACTATGTTATCACCGGCCAGTTCTCAAAGAAGGCCTATGAGGAAGGCAAGAAGTACGGCGACTGCAAGCTGGTAGCCTCCTCCGAGGATCGCAACAACACATATATCCCCCAGCTCACCCGCTGGAACTTCCGCTTCAACCGTGCGGACTATGTGCACATCTGCTTCAACAACACGATATACGGCACCAAGTTCAACTATATCCCCGACACCGGCGATATCCCGCTGGCAGCCGACATGTCCTCCTGCATCCTCTCCGAGCCTGTAGACGTCTCCAAGTTCGGCGTTATCTATGCCGGCGCTCAGAAGAACGTGGCTCCCGCGGGCCTCACCATCGTCATCGTGCGCGAGGACCTCTTAGGCAATGCCCGCCCCGAGACTCCCACCATGCTCGACTGGAAGATTATGGCAGACAACGACTCGATGTACAACACTCCTCCCTGCTACTCCATCTACATGGCGAAGCTGGTGTTTGAGTATATTCAGGGCCTGGGCGGTCTGGAAGCCATGAAGGCTTACAATCAGAAGAAGTGCGCCATCCTCTACGACTACCTCGACTCACAGGATTACTACATCGCCCCCGTTGAGAAGGAATACCGTTCCATGATGAACGTCACCTTCGTAACCGGCGACGCCGACCTTGACAAAAAGTTCGCCAAGGAAGCCGGCGCTTGCGGTCTCCAGAACATAAAGGGTCACCGCTCGGTGGGCGGTATGCGCGCCTCCATATACAACGCCATGCCCATCGAAGGCGTTGAGGCTCTCGTAGCCTTCATGAAGGACTTCGCGGCGGCGAACCCGAAGAAATAAGCAAGAAGTAATAAATAAGTCGGGGCTGCGGGGTGTCAGACATCCGATACCTCCCGACGATACAAAATTTGACAGCCTGCCGGTCCGCCTGCCGGATCGGCACACTGATATAGATATAATAAAAAATGAAAGGCAACTGTCATGTACAATATACAGCTTCTCAACAAGATAGCCAAGGTCGGCACCGACGTCTTTGACAAAAACCTCTACAACTGCGCCGAGGACATCGCCGATCCCGACGCCATCATGGTCCGCTCCGCTGTCATGCACGACATGGAGTTCGGCGCAAACCTGAAGGCTATCGCCCGCGCCGGCGCTGGCGTCAACAACATTCCCCTCGATCGCTGCGCCGATTTGGGTATCGCGGTTTTCAACACTCCCGGCGCCAACGCAAACGGCGTCAAGGAGCTGGCGATATGCGCACTCATTCTTGCAGCCCGTGATGTTGTCGGCGGCATAGAGTGGACAAAAACCCTTGAGGGCAACGCCGACGCAGCCAAGCTTGTTGAGAAGGGCAAGTCCGCCTTCGCCGGCAACGAGATCGACGGCAAGACCCTGGGAGTCATCGGCCTGGGCGCCATCGGCGGCATGGTTGCCACCACCGCCACCCATCTGGGCATGCGCGTTTACGGCTGCGACCCCTACATCTCCGCCGACGCCGCCTGGAGCCTCTCACGCAATGTGATAAGAGCCGACTCCTACGATTTCATCTATGAGAACAGCGACTATATAACCCTCCACGTTCCGGCGACCGGCGACACCAAGGGCATGATCAACGCCAAAACCATCGCCATGATGAAGGACGGCGTCCGCATCATCAACCTCGCCCGCGCCGACCTGGTGAATATCGACGACCTGAAAGCCGCTCTCGAATCCGGCAAGGTGGCGGCTTATGTCACCGACTTCCCCACCCCCGATACTATCGGCGTGAAGGGCATTGTCAACATCCCCCATCTCGGCGCCTCCACCGAGGAGTCGGAGGAAAAATGCGCCGTCATGGCGGCCCGCGAGCTGTCGGAGTACCTGGAGAACGGCAATATCACAAACTCGGTGAACCTGCCCGATGCCTCCATGCCCCACACCGGCGCCTGCCGCGTCTGCGTGATACACAAGAACGTTCCCAATGTCATCTCCTCCGTCACCTCCATAGTCGGCAAGCTGGGCGTCAACATCGCCAACATGCTCAACCGCTCCAAGGGCGACTACGCCTACACAATAGTTGAGCTGTCCACCGACATCGACAGCACCATCGAGGAGAAATTCCTCCACCTGGACAACACAATAAGGGTCAGATTTATCAGATAACCATACAGTCAAATAACCGAAAGACCGTCCGCATCCCGGGCGGTCTTTTCATATTGCGGCATATAAAAGCGCGGCGGTGATTTGACGGACTGAATATCGGACATTGTTTCACATTGTGAAATATTATGCAGAGTGATTAATTGTATTTAGGTAATATTTTGTGATTATTTGAATTATCTGTTGACAATAGCAGGGGCGGGCGGTATAATGAGGGTGTAAGTGTGAACAATCGGTATTTGTCACTTCACCATGTGAAATTACTTTGGAATATGATCAATTCGGTAAAACGGGCGTCCGACATACTGCTGCTGGTAGCCGGCAACGCGGGAAAGCCCATGACTCTTTCATCGATAGCAGCCGCCGCGGGGTTAAACACCTCAACCTGTGCCCACATAGTCAAGACCCTTGCGGACTGCGGGCTGCTGACCCGGCTCGGCAGGCGCGAGGGCTATATTCTGGGCGACACCGCATACTATCTCACCCGCGACCGCTCATTTGACGAGCGGCTGACCGATATTATTCTGCCCGAGATGGAGCGCTTTGTCGCCGAGCATAACGAAAACATCGTAGCGGTACGGCTGTCTGGCGGCGCGCGCCGTCTCATTTGCAGTCTGACCGCCGACAACGACATTCAGATAGGCAGCCGGGTGCTGGACGGCAACCTCTGCTCCACCCCCACCGGCAGGCTCAGCATAGCCCACGCCTCCCCCGCCGAACTTGAGAGCTACATAGCGCTGCACGGGCTTCCCGATGTCCCCGACTGGCATTTTGACAGCCTTGACGAGCTGCGCGAGAGCCTTGCGGCACTGAGGGAGACCGAGGAATTAGTGCTCCACAACCGCCCCGGCATATGGCACGCCGCCCGTCCGGTGCTGAGCCGCGGACGCTTCTTCTTCGCCCTGGGGGTCTACCTGCCCGAGCTGCGCTTCCCCGGAGGGCACGGAGAAAGGGTGATCGCCGGCTTCCGCGAGACCCACGCCCGAATCCGCGAAAAGCTGATGTAATCTAACCCGTATACCGCATATGCACATACCCGCAGCCGCATACCCGTATCCCGACCGCATACCCGTATCCCGAATTACCGCGCATACCGCATACGCATAATTTCCCCCGCGCATCCAAGTCACGGCAACACAATAACAATACATAAAACCCGAAACAAACGGAGGTAAAAATGGCAGACAAAAGATTAACGGCACAGGTCAAGGAATTCGCCCGCAAGCTGGGCGCCGACCTGGTAGGCATCGCCAGCATCGACCGCTTCGATACCGCTCCCATTAAGATGAGCCCTCAGGGCATTCTCCCCACCGCCAAATCGGTGGTGGTCTGCGCTGTTCACCATCCCGACGCCACTATCGAGCTTGAGGGCGGCGAGCGGGGCGACAGCCAGATCTTCGAGTCCTACGCGGTTCAGTATGTGATGAACAGCAAGCTGGATCATCTCTCCTACAACATCGGCCGTTTCCTCGACTCAAAGGGCTACGACGCGGTGCCCATCGTTTCATCCAACATCTGGCGCTACCGCTCCTACAAGGAGCTTGACGCGGTGTTCAGTCCCGACATGTCCCACATCTACAGCTCTGTGGCGGCGGGTCTGTCCTCCATGGGCTGGAACGGCCTTGCGCTGACCCCGGAGTACGGCCCCCGCAACCGCTTCGTATCGATAATCACCGACGCCGAGCTTGAGCCTACCCCCATGGTGGAGGAGAAGCTCTGCGACATGTGCGGCGAGTGCATACGCTGCTGCCCCACCGACGCCTATCGCAAGCAGTGCGACGGCGCAAAGACCATATCCTTCAAGGGCAGGGTTCACCGCTTCGCCAACAAGAATCTGTGGCGCTGCGCCTGGGGCGAGCATTTCGACATTGACCTGGACGACGAGATTCCCGAGTATATCGACGAGGATGTTATCATCAAGCGCCTTGCCGAGAAGGGACGCCGGGGCGGCGAGTTCGGCGTCTGTCTTAAAGTCTGCGTTCCCCCTCAGATCCGCGAGCGCGACGAGAGCTACTCCAAGTACAACCGCCGCCGCCGTCTGAAAGCCGACCTTGACGCGCCGGTAAGCCGCGAGGCATTCGATATCATGACCGACATCGGTCTTAAGTATCACATTGAGAAGATAGTCACCGTACCGGTTTCCAAATTCGCCGAACGCGGCGTCGATCTGACAAAGAAGCTGCCCAAGGCTCAGTCGGTCATCTATGTCGCCGCCACCTATGAGAACGCTCCCTCCTCTCTGCCGGCAGGCGCCGCCTGGAAGGTTGAGAATCCGATAACCGGCGCAATCCGCGGCGGTCTGAACTTCGCTTCATATGATATCGCCCGACAGCTTGAGAAGTGGGGCTACGACACCATGGCGATGATGTCCTCACTATACAAGTTCGGTCCCGAGTTCGTGGAGCAGACCGAGGGCGTGAATACCATCTACGGCGCGGTTCTTACAAACGCTCCCCTGCCCGAGAAGTCCATAGACCTTCGTTCGGGCAGCGAGCTGAGAGGAGACCTTAAGACAAATCTGTGGGAGATCGCTAAGGAGTTCGGCGCCGACATGATGGGCGTTGCTCCCGCCTCCCGCATCGAGGATATCCGCCGCCAGCTAAGCCCGTTAAAGGACGGCGAAAAGCTCTTCAACGTCCGCGACAAAAATCCCGCGTTCCATGTATTCGATCCCGAGGTCAGCGAGACAAAGCGCGAGTTATTCTCGCCCTACCAGTATGTGGAGGGCGCCAAGTCGGTTATCGTGATTGGCTCCCATTATCCCTCCGCACCCGCTCTGAGAGCCGGCAGACCTCCCGCCGAGGCGATAGGTCCCTTCATCTTCGCGCAGTCCCAGGGTCTCAATGAGCTGAACTTCATCGGCGCCGAGGTCATCGCCGCTCTGAAATCGGCAGGCTACAAGGCATACATGACCCACGATCTGCTGGGCGCCGGCACTGTCATCTGCTCGCCCCGCGGCATGTATTCCAGCCCCTTCGACTCTGCCCTTGAGGCGGTTGCGGCGGGTCTCGGACAGCTCACCTACGGCGGCTATCTGAACACCGACAAGTTCGGCACAACACAGAAGCTCATCTGCATAATCACCGACGCTCCCCTTGCTCCCGACCCGGTACAGGCAAACACCGTCCAGGCGACCTGCGACGACTGCCGCAAATGCTTCGAGAACTGCCCGATGAAGGCTCACCTCTTCGACGAGCGCATAAACCTGAACATCGGCGGCGTGGATTACACCTATGTTCCGCTGAACACGGTTCACTGCCAGTGGGCTTCCAAGTACGCCCTCACCAAGCGTGACGGCTTCGAGTATCTGGGCTGCGAGCTGGACGAGATGCCCGGCGAGAACGAGGACATCACCGTTGAGATGCTCAAGGAGGCGCTCCGCAAGCGCGACCCCATCACCAAGGGACGCCCCGCGGCCGCCGAGCAGTGCTTCGTACACTGTCCGCTGATAAAATAAGAATTTACGGCTTAAATCCGGCATATAGGATATTTCGGCATTTCGGAATATCCTATATACGTGCCTGAGCCGGACACAATAATAAGGGGAGATACCTGCGCGGTATCTCCCCTTATTGACAAAATTATCCTGTCTGTCCCGATTCGGTTTTCTGCCGCGATATTTTTTGCGGGATTTCCTTGCAGCGGCACCGCAAATACATGATATTCACTATATAAAGGAATTATACAAAATTAATTACCGCAAAATAAACAAAATAATCCTTCGAATTTAGTTAGCTTATGTTATTGACATAGTGATAACAATGTGTTAAAATCTTTTTAAGAAGCCATAACACACAAAAAATGAAAGGAATGGAAAAAGATGAAAAGAATCTCGGCTCTCGCGCTCATGGCGCTTATGATCATCGCTATGATGTCCTTCGCGGTTTCGGCAAAAAACAACGACAAAATCGAGGCTCCTTATTTCAACATCCCGCCGGTCATCGACGGCGTTGTCACCCTCGAAGAGTGGGGCAACGTCTCGGTGCATGTTACTCCCGAACAGTCAGCGTCCTACTACTGCGACGCCGGAGGGGGCGCCCTCGATATCAGTTTCAATATGTGGCTTCGTTGGGATGAGACCTACCTCTACATAGCGGTCGTCACCAACGAACCCGACGGACATTCTCTGCCGCAAGGCGAGGGAAGTCTCTGGAACGGCGACGTCATCCAGTTCAGGGCGGACCCCGCGGGTCCCAACGGCTCGGGCGACAAGAACGCTCCCTGGAGCAACGCTTCGATTCCGAATATTTCGGTAGGTCAGCTTTCCGACGGCAAGCAGACCAGCTGGGATTTCCAGGCTTCAAAGGAAATACCGGGCGCTAAGTATAAGATCAACGTCGGAAGCAATTCCACCACCTATGAAGTAGCTATTCCGCATGAGTATTTCGGCGGCAAGGGCAAAGAGAATTTCGTTTACGGCTTCTCTCTCGTCCGCCTGAACGCTCCCAAGGGCGCAACCTACAACGCGTGGCTGACATGGGGTGACGGCATCTGCGGTCCTCAGGAAAATGACGATCGGGTCGGCTCAAACTCCCTGACCCTCGTTAAAAAGGATGCGATCATCATTCCCGAAACCACAGCCGCAACCGAAGCTCCCGCAGCGAAAGCCGCAGCGAAAACTCCGGCTGCCCAGACAGGCGACATAGGACTCGCGATACTTGCAATTCCCGCCATTTTGTCCCTCGCTGGCGTACACATCGTGAGGAAAACCAGAAAATAACCTGTAAAAAAGAAGGGAACGGTCAATAATCCCTTCCTCAACCTGAAGACAAAGCTCCGAAAGGGGCTTTGTTTTATGCGAAAAAGTCGAAGAAAGGTATCAAAATCGCAGAGAAAGTGATATAATAGAAGCAGGAAAAAATAACGGGAGGAAAATTTCATATGAAGTTTGACATACGCGAAACGGCAGCCGAACGGGTAATACTCTGCGCACATCGGGGCGTGTGGGGTGGCAACATCCCCTGCAACAACAGCCTCGCCTATGAAATAGCCCTTGCACAGGGCGCCGACATGGTTGAGATCGACGTGACCATGGCGGGCGACGGCGAGCTGTTCATCTTCCATCCGGGCATGGAGAAGCGCCATATCGGGCGCGACGTCCATATCGAACATATGAACTCCGCCGAGGTCAGGGAACTGCGTCTCTGCAACTACGACGGCGCCCCCACCGAGACAGGTCTCAACACCCTTGACGAGATTCTCGAACAGCTGAAGGGACGCTGCTACATCAACGTTGACAAGTTCGGCGACCATCCCGCCGAGATAATCGAGAAGATCAAGCGGCACGACATGAAGGATCAGATTATCCTCAAGTGCGCCCCGAAGCCCGAATCACTCGACATCATCGAAGCCTATGCCCCCGACATCCAGTTCCTGCCTATTATCAAAGCCGACAACGGCACACATGAGATGCTGAAGTCGCGGAACATCAACTACATCGGCTCGGAACTGCTGTTTAAGTCGATGGATGACGAACTGGCGTCTGAGGAATACCGGGAGATGCTGCGGCGTGACGGCAAGCTGACCTGGATAAACACAATAGTCTACAACCACAAGGCGGTGCTGTCTGCTTTCCATTCGGACGACACGGCGCTGGCGGGCGATCCGGAGTACGGCTGGGGCTGGCCGGCTGACAACTTCGACATCATCCAGACCGACTGGATAGGAGCGCTGAACGAATTCCTCGTAAAGACGGGAAGGCGCTTCAGGAACAGAAACGGAAAGTAAAACTTCGGGTGTCGGAAATCAAAATAGAATACATGATGTTCATATAAATGTATATTGATATAAAAGGAGACTGTGTTATGGCGTAAAAGAAACGTGCCATCGTGTTCGGGGCGCACAATGATGACCCCGAATACGGAGCAGGCGGCATGACGGCTTTATTGAACGAACTTGGCTGGGAAATACTGTATGTATGTGTTGCTCATAAGTGCAGACTGTTCAAAAAAGATGCGGGGACCGAGCTTGAACGTCTTTATACGGAGCCCGAAACCTGTATGCGGTATCGCGATCAGACAATGGAATCGGCAAGAATCTTGGGCGCCGACAAGGTGTTTGTCAACGAATCGGACAATAAATTCTACTTCTGGGGAGATGAAGAGGTACGCAAACTCGTTGATATACTTGAGGATTTTCAGCCGGACATAGCCTTTACCCACTGGATGAAGGACAACCATTACGAACACGTTGAGACGGCACGCATAACGATGCTCGCCCTGTCGTACAGCGTGAGCTGTGAGGTGTACGCCTATGAGGCCGGGCCCTGGCAGTCGATGGTCTACTTCATGCCGGACTTCACGGTAAACATAGCGCCGGTTATGGACAGAGTTGAAAAAAGCCTCATGTGCTACGACCAGCCGAGAGCAAACGGCAAGTGGCTTGTAAAGGAGAAGAAAGCAGGTGCCAATCTCCGCGGGCATATGTCGGGCTACGAGTGGGGCGAAAGCTTCAAGGTGCTTCGCTGGCCGACAAAGGATCCGGAGCTTATATTGCCAAAACTTTTCAAGAGCAACTATCGCTGGGGCGGCAACGCGCAATATATGTGGGGAAATCAATACGAATTTTAAGATGTATTCTTGTTCGATTTAATCACATCCGCAATAAAAAAGCTGCAGCAAAACACGGATTTTGCTGCAGCTTTTTTATGTTCAGACTGTGAGTTTACCTGAAATACTTAACGCCCGACTCGAAGATTAACTGATCCTTATTGCCGGGGATGTTGACGACAAGCGCTTCCCCGTCGGCGACGCGCTCGGAGTGACCCATCTTGCCGAAGATTCTGCCGTCGGCGGAGAATATGCCTTCGATAGCCAGCGCCGAGTTGTTGGGATTACAGCGCACGTCGGAGGTGGGAAGCCCCTCGGCGTCCACATACTGGGTGGCAATCTGACCGTTTGCCGCAAGGGCTGCCAAGAGCGCCTCGGGAGCGGTGAAGCGGCCTTCGCCGTGGGATATCGGCATAGTGTGGAGATCGCCCACATTCACGCCGGCGAACCAGGGAGACTTCACCGAAGCCACGCGGGTAATGACCATCTTTGCCTGATGGCGTCCGATGGTGTTGCAGGTGATGGTGGCGCTGTCGGGGGCGCATCTGTCGGTTATCGAGCCGCCGGGCAGGAGTCCCGACTTTACCAGAGCCTGGAAGCCGTTGCAGATGCCAAGCGCCAGACCGTCACGCTGACCGAGCAGCCTGTCCACCGCGTGGCGGACGCGGGTATTCCGCAGCACGGCGGTGATGAACTTGGCGGAGCCGTCCGGCTCGTCGCCGCCCGAGAAACCGCCGGGGAGCATGAGGATCTGTGCCTCGTCTATGAGCTTTGCCAGCTCCTCCATGGACTCGGCGAGAGCGGCGGGAGTGAGATTGCGCAGAACGAATATGCGCGAGTCGCCGCCGGCGCGGTTGAATCGGAGCATGGTGTCATACTCGCAGTTTGTGCCGGGGAACACCGGTATGACTACCCGCGGCTTTGCGAAGCTGCCGGCCGAATGAGCGCGCCCGCGATCGGTGCAGCTGTACGCCTCGTAGTTCCTTATCGCCACCTGCGGGGTGGAGGCGGGGAATATCTTTTCAAGCGGTTCCTGCCAGATTTCCTCAAGGCAGTCGAGGCAGAGAGACGCGCCGTTGAAAGCAATGCTTCTATCGTCTGTCGTCTCACCTATGAGGGTTGCGCTGCCCGAATTGACGGGTTTTAACTCACAGCCGGGAGCGGTTTCAACGACGAAGGAGCCTAAGAGCCGTCCGAAAAGCTGACGGGAGCTGAGGGGGCGGCATGCCGAGAAGCCGATACCATTGCCCAGCGCCGATTTCAGCAACCGCTCCGCCGTGCCGCCGAAGCCCACAGCAGAGCAGGAGCGCAGACAGCCGCCTGCCGCGAGAGTGTGTATGTATTCAAACAGGCTGCGCAGCGAATCAAAGTCCACAAGCCCTTCGCCGGTATACTTGGGGGACAGAAGCCAGACGCCGCTGCCCGCCGACTTGAACTCGGGGGTGACCAGCTTTGAGGCTGAATTTGTGGTGATGACGAATGAAACCAGGGTAGGCGGCACGTCGATATCCTCGAATGAGCCGGACATTGAGTCCTTGCCGCCTATCGCGGGGATGCCCAGCTCAAGCTGAGCGGTAAGCGCGCCCAGCAGCGCCGCGAAGGGCTTGCCCCAGCGGGCGGGGTTCCCCCTGTTGCGCTCGAAATATTCCTGCAGGGATGCCCGGGCGGCGCGGTAATCACAGCCGGCTGCCGTCAGCTTGGCGGCAGAGGATATAACCGCCCAGTATGCGCCGTGATAGGGGCTGAGGGAGGAAATATAGGGGTCAAAGCCGTATGCCATGACCGACGCGGTGTCGGTCCTGCCGAGCACCGGCAGTTTGGCCGCCATATATTCGGCGGGGGTGAGCTGGTTCTTTCCGCCCAGGGGTACCACAACGGTGGCGGCGCCCACGGTGGAGTCGAAATGCTCTATAAGTCCCTTCTGCGAACAGACGTTCAGGTCGCCAGCCAGATTCCTGAATGCCGCTTCGGTGGCGGAGGCGGAGGGAATGTCATCTGCGGGGGTATTAATGAAGGCGGCGCCGTCAAAGAGGGCGTTCACGCCGCTGACGTCGGCGGGAGTGACCTCCACGTCGGTGTGTTTGGGCGCGCCGTTGGAGTTGAGGAAGGTGCGGCAGATATTTACTATGACCTTGCCGCGCCAGCGCATGACAAGGCGGGGAGTCTCGGTGACCACGGCGACCGCGGTTGCCTCCAGGTTCTCGGCGGCGGCGTACTCGATAAAGCGCGCCTCATCCTCGGCGGCGATGACCACCGCCATACGCTCCTGAGACTCCGAAATCGCCAGTTCGGTGCCGTCCAGACCCTCGTATTTCTTCGGAACTCTTGAAAGGTCAATTGACAAACCGTCGGCAAGTTCGCCTATCGCAACCGATACGCCGCCCGCGCCGAAGTCGTTGCAGCGCTTTATCATGCGGGTGACACGGGGATCGCGGAAGAGACGCTGAATCTTGCGCTCCTCCGGCGGGTTGCCCTTCTGCACCTCGGCGCCGCAGGTATAGAGCGATTCAGCGGTGTGAGCCTTGGAGGAGCCGGTAGCGCCGCCGCAGCCGTCGCGTCCGGTGCGGCCGCCCAGCAGTATGACAACGTCGCCGGGCATAGGCTCCTCGCGCACCACATATGATGCGGGAGCGGCGCCCACCACGGCGCCCAACTCCATGCGCTTAGCCACATATCCGGGATGGTATATCTCGTAAATCCCGCCGGCGGGGATGCCGAACTGGTTGCCGTATGATGAATATCCGGCGGCGGCGGTCTTGGTCAGCTTGGACTGGGGCAGCTTGCCCGGCATGGTCTCGGACACCGGCAGACGGGGATCGGCTGCGCCGGTGACGCGCATCGCCTGGTAGACATATGAGCGCCCCGACATCGGGTCGCGTATCGCGCCGCCCAGACAGGTGGCAGCTCCGCCGAAGGGTTCTATCTCGGTGGGATGGTTGTGAGTCTCGTTCTTGAACATCAGGAGCCAGTCTTCCGGCTTGCCGTCCACGTCAACCGTAATCTTCACCGAGCAGGCGTTTACTTCCTTGCTGCTGTCCAGGTCGTCCAGGCGGCCGGTCATACGCAGGTATTTCGCGCCGATGGTGGCTATATCCATGAGGGAGATGTCCTTGTGACGGCTGCCGTAATACTCGGCGCGGGCGGCAAGATAGGTCTCGTATGCCTCGCGGATAAAGGAATCCTCTATCTTAACGCCGTCTATTGCGGTGAGGAAGGTGGTGTGGCGGCAGTGATCCGACCAGTAGGTGTCTATCATGCGCAGCTCGGTGACGGTTGGGTCGCGCTTTTCCTCGTCCCTGAAGTAGGCGACGCAGAAGCGCAGGTCGTCGCGGTCCATTGCCAGCGACCAGCTGTCGATAAAATCCGTCAATTCGCTGTTGTCCGAAAGGGCGGTGAAGCCTTCGATGATCTCCACATCGGGGGGCGTCACCGGCTCGTCGCGGAGGGTCTCGGGCAGGTCAAAGGATGCCTCCCGGCTTTCGACGGGGTTGATGAGATACTTCTTAATCTTCCCGAAGGTCTTGTCGTCAATATCGCCGTAAAGGGCGTAGACTTTGGCTGTGTGAACCATGGGGCGCTCGCCGCCGGTCATAAGCTGGACGCACTGCGCGCAGGAGTCGGCGCGCTGATCGAACTGCCCGGGCAGATATTCGATGGCAAAGAGATGCGCTTTTGCGCCGTCCGCGGCGCCCGCGCCCGCATCGAAGCTGTCGGACACAATGTCGCTCTGCGGCTCCGAGAAGATGGTGTAACGCGCCGCGTCAAGGTCGGCCTTGCTGATTCCCTCGACGTCGTAGCGGTTGGCGATTCTGACGGCGGTCAGACCGGAAACGCCGAGATTCTCGCGCAGGTCGGCCGAGAGCGCGGCTTCCTCGACCTTGAAGCCCTCCCGCCTTTCAACAAACAGTCTGTATACCATTGTTCAGTCCTCTTTTATATATAATATAATATGTCTTTTACGCTGTTTCGATACCGCACAGGGTCTCGCCGTCATGCCCGGCCGCTTTTGCCAATATAAGCTCTCCCCGCGGCACATCCCTGTCGGTCTTAACCCGCATGGGGGCGAAGAAGGGGGTATGACCCGTAACGATACCTTCATCGCAGCTCTCGCAGAGAATCTGAAGCGGCTGCTCCGGACGGACATATTCGTCAAGCACACCGCTCTTGACCTCTTTCATCAGAGCGGTAAGAGCATCGGCGCGTGAAGCGACGACATTCCCCGGCAGTCTGCCCGGCATGTCATACGCCTCTGTTCCCCGCCGCGCCGAGAACGGGAAGACGTGCACGTGCAGGAAGCGCACCTCCCGCACAAGCTCTAAAGTTTTCTCGAAATCTCTTTCGGTCTCGCCGGGAAAGCCGGCTATCATATCGGCGGTGAATCTGATGCCCGAAATTTTCTGCCGCAGATAGTCAATATTCTCAAGCATTCTCTCCCTTGTGTAGCCGCGCCGCATGGCGCGAAGCACCGAATCAGAGCCCGACTGCGCCGAAAGATGCAGGTGAGGCATGAGCTTTGGGATCGCCGCCATGTCGTCGGCAAAGCGTCTGCCGACAAACGACGGATCAAGGGAACCGAGCCGCAGCCGCTCAATGCCTTCGACTTCGGCGGTGCGCCCGATGAGGGGGATAAGCCCCGCGCCGTAGGCTGCCGTCTCAATGCCGGTGAGCACAACTTCCCGATATCCCGCGGCTGCCAGCGTTTTCACCTCGTCTATGATGTCGTCGTGGTCTCTAAGAACCACTCTGCCACGGGCGTTTTTTATGACGCAGTAGGCGCAGCGGCCGTTGCAGCCGTCCTCGATTTTCACATATGCCCTTGTGCGCGCGCCCTCGCTCTCGGGACCGCGGCGCAGGCTCATTCTTTCGTACGGGAGACTGTCGGGCGGGGTAACGGCTATCAAAGGGGATTCGGGACGCTGTCTTTTACCGTCAAGGTATGCTATTATTGCGTCCGCCGCCTCTAATTTATTGCGGGAGCCTGCCGCGAAATCGGCGCCGGTGTTCAGCGCCATTCCCTCGGGGGCCAGCTGGGAGGCGCAGCCCGCCAGGGCGATAAAGGCGCCGGGGCTGCTCTTCCGCGCGCGGCGTATCATCTGCCGGCACTTGCGCTCGCTTTCGGCGGTGACCGCGCAGGTGTTTATAAAGCAGGCGTCGCATCCCGAAAGCTCCTCGCTGAGGCTGTATCCGGCGGCGGCGATCCGCTCGGCGACTGCCCGGCTCTCGTAGAGATTCACCCGGCAGCCAAGGGTGTATATACCCACTTTCGCGGGTCTTTTCCTGTCGTTCATGGCGCCCATTATAGCACACCGTGTTCGATAAATCAAGGTTTTCGGCATGGTCTGACATCCAAATCGCGGCGCCGTTCGCCCCTTGTTTTTATGCAAAAATCAACTCATTCGGCGATGACGCAGGAGATGCCCTCGGGGATTACCGTTATGTCCCCCGGTCTGCCCAATATCGAATCGGCAGCCGCAAGAGCTTCCTCTATCGAGTGCGCCGGCGTCATGCCGAAGGCGCGTATCATCTCGTCGGGGGCGGAGGAGATCATGACCACGCTGTGACGCGACATAATCCGCGCCAGAACCTGCGCCTCCCACTGATCCGCAACAGTTTCGCTCTGGGGCACCGCTTCGATGCGGCGCAGAATCCCGGCAGGCGAATCGCCCCCGGCAAAGGTGTCGAAGAAGCTCTGACCGCCGTGACCGTCGGCGCACTCGGCGCACATTATTATAACGCCTCCTTCGCGGCAGGTCGACTCACCCGCCGTCATGCCCTTCACCGCCTGATAGACATTCTGATCCAGCGGCGCGCCGTTGTTGGTGGTAAAGACGATGTCCGCCGGCAGGGGCTTTGAACGGCAGAGACCCTCTAAAAAGCTCACTCCCGCGGCGTGCGCAGCGAAGGCGTCGCCGGCGAAGGCTCCTATAACCTCGTGGCGTGAGTTGATAACAGCGTTGACGATGAATTTCAGACCCGCCTTTTCGGCGGCGTAAACCATGTCGCGGTGTATGGGATTTCCATCCAAAATGCCCGCCCGGGAATTCGGGTCGGCGATGAACTTCGAACAGTGGTTGGCGTATACCGTCTTTTTTGATGCTATGCCCGGAAGTACGCTCTTGCGCCCGCCCGAGTAGCCGGCGAAAAAGTGGGGCTCGATAAAGCCCTCAGCCACCAGCAGATCCGCCTCGGCGGCTGTGCGGTTAATTATAAGCTCGCCTCCCGAGGGGAGAGTGCCCAGCTTCACCATCATGCTCTCGTCGGCGCAGTCGTGGATGACTATCCGCTCTTTTTCGAATATTTCGTCTCCCAGCTTCGCCCGCAGTTCGTTATCCGATGTGGGGCGGTGGCAGCCGGTGGCGACCAGAAGTATTATCTCGGCGTCGGGGGAGCCTTTCCTCAGTTCCTCAAGCATCGGGGGCAGTATGGCTTTCGACGGCACCGGACGGGTGTGGTCGCTTATTATGACGGTTATTTTCTTCTTCCCCGCCGCCAGTTCATACAGACGGGGGGAGCCGGCGGGGTTTTCCATAGCCCGGCGGACAATGTCGATCCCCGGCATATCCGGCTTCACCTCGTCGATGCGCCCTCTGATGAAGCCGTTCAGACGCTTCTTCGGCAGACCGCCGGTTATATGCCCCTTCCCGTAGGGCAGCGATATATTTATCTTCATGTGACCGTTCTCCTGACCGCTATCCGTTTTAATTGTCGACAGCATTATATCACACATCGGGAACGCCCGTCAATAAGCGGCAAAAAAAGCGCGCTCCGCCGGTTGCGGAACGCGCGATTATTCATCAGTCGGAGATATAGGGGAGCAGTGCGACCTGACGGGCACGCTTTATGGCTATGGTAAGCTGACGCTGATGCTTGGCGCAGCAGCCGGTGATTCTTCTTGGAAGAATCTTGGCGCGCTCGCTGATACACTTGCGGAGCCTTACCGTGTCCTTGTAATCGATGTCCTCTATCTTGTCGACGCAGAACTGGCAGACCTTTCTTCTTCTGCGGTTCATGCCGGGTCTGTAGGGACGGCTCTGAGTGCGACCGGCCGAGGCGGCATTCTCTGTCGAGGCCGACTCCTCGTTATCCTGCTCGTCCGCCTTAACTTCTCTCTCTCTGTCTTTATTCATTTACTTTAATTACCTCCTGTTAAAATGGGGTTCCGACTCTCTCGTCAGAAGGGAAGACCCGTATCTTCTTCCACCGTTTCGAATTGCGCCGGGGGTGCCGACTGACTCGGCGCATAGCTGTCCGGGGTGTATCCGGAAGTCTGACCGGCTGCCGCCGGCGACTGGTAGGCTGTGCCTCCGAAGGAGGAACCGCCGTAGTTCTGCTGCGACTGCCTCTGGCTCTCAGCAAGGGAATCAACAAACTGTATCTCGTCGGCGACTATTTCGGTGGAATAGCGCTTCACACCCTGCTGGTCGGTCCAGTTGTTGTTCTGAACAGACCCGACCACGAAGATCGAGCTGCCCTTCCTGAAATAGCGCGCTACAAACTCGGCTGTCTGCCGCCATGCGACCACATTGAAAAAGTCGGCGTCCGACTTCTGCGGCGCGTTGGGATCGGCGTTCTGATCCTGGCGCTGGAATCTGCGATTTACGGCTATCGAAAATCTTACATTCGAGATTCCGCTCTGCGTCTGACGCAGTTCGGGATCGGCGGTAAGTCTTCCTCCGAGCATGACTTTGTTGAAGTTGAAGTTGGCCATCTCGCCGCTCCTTTCTTTATGCTTATGCTTATGCTTATGCTTATGCTTGATGCTTGGGTTTGTGTCGAATCGTCAGTTATGCCGATATATGTCGGGATACCCGTATCACGGGCATTCCGATATTACGGGCATCGGGCGCCCTTTATTGCGCTTCCTGCTGATTCGGCTGCTTACGCTTCAGATGGTGGGGCTCCTTCACTACGGTCATCGAGCGCATGATACCCTCGGTGATGTTGAAGACACGGTCAAGCTCTTCCGGGAAGTCGGAGGGAGCCTTGTAGTTTGCGAGGACATAGTAGCCCTCCCAAAGGTCGTTGATGGGGTATGCAAGTCTGCGCTTGCCCCACTCGTCCCAGGATGTGATCTCGCCGTGCTCGGCTATGAGGGTCTTGAACCTCTCAACCAGCGCCGCGCATTCATCCTCTCCGTCAGCCAGGTTGACGATGAAGATGGTCTCGTAAAGTGCGTTGTGCTTCTCCATTTATTTGCACCTCCTTATGGTCATTCAGGCTGCGGACACTGTTAATATTATCGCCCGCAGCAAGGAGAAACCTTTACGTTGAGGAATTCTCAACCTGTATATTATAAGCGTTATCAGAAATTTTGTCAAGTAACGGGCGGAAAGCCGATATGTAAAATAACCGTGAACGCCCCACATGTTTCTGCCTGCTTCCGCCCTGTATCGCGGCGGGCGGCGCGGTTCGTGAAACGGGATTTGTAACGGCGAATTAACAAAAAATTGTTGCGTTCCGACTCACACTATGTTAAAATGACAATATCACACCACAGGGGGTTAAATTATGATATTTAAACGAATCACAGCGCTGCTGCTGGCGTCCGTCCTGCTTTGCGGCGCACTTGCGGCATGTTCGGGAGGCGGCGGAGAGACCTCGCCGGACGGTTCCGACACAACCGCGGCTGAGACAACACCCGAGGAGACTACTCTCTTTATGCCCGACGACCTGCCTGCCGACCTTGACTTCAAAGGCGCAAAGGTCAATGTTTTCTGGTGGGAGGAGAACCGTGAGTTCTGCGATGAGCAGGACGGCGATATCGTAAACGACGCGCTCTACTTCCGTGACATGAACGTCGAGGATCGTATCAATGTGAAGATTCAGAACAATCCCATGTCCTACACCTGGGCGACCCGAAATGTCTATCTTGACACCATCCGTTCGGCGGTTCTTGCCGGCGACGGCACCCAGGACATAGCCTCCTGCCAGTACGCCACTCTGCCGGCGCTGGTGCCCGACGGCAACTTCCTCGACATCGCCAAACTGCCCTATGTGGACCTTGACAAGCCCTGGTATGTGCAGGGACTTATCGAGGAGACCACCATTGACGGACGGCTCTATCTCGTGGGCGGCGCCTACTCCAAGATATCCATCTCCGGCGCCTACGGCATCTACTTCAACAAGATGCTGCATGAGAACTACAAGCTTGAAAACCTGTACGACCTGGTTGACAGCGGAAGCTGGGTCATCGCCAAGATGCAGGAAATGACAAAGGGCGTATATTCCGACATTAACGGCGACGGCACTGCCGGCAATGAGGATCAGTACGGTTTCGCAATCTTCGCGGGCAACGCAATTACGCCTTTCATCCAGGCTTTCCGGCTGGGCATAACCACCAACAACAAAGAGGGTTACCCCGAGCTGACCATGAACACACCCAAGTGGGTAGAAGCGGTCGACCTGATGCACGCCTATATCCACACTTCGGGCGACTGCGTAATGGGCAACGACAATATCGCAGGCGAGATCAGCGCCATATTCGTGGACGACCGCGCCCTGTTCATATCCCATTCCATAGGCGCCGCCTCCTCCACCTTCGGCGAGATGGAGACCGACTTCGGCATAATTCCGCTGCTCAAGTGGGATGAGGCGCAGGAGGGTTACAACACCGCCATCGGCGAGGGCAACACCCTCTTCGGCATAGTCACCTCCACTTCCAACGCCGAGTGCACCGCCGCCGTCATGGAGGCATGCTTCTCCGAGAGCTACCGCACCGTGGCTCCCGCCCTCTTTGAGGTGGCGATGAAGGTGAAGTATTCCCGCGACAACGAGACGGCTCAGATGTTCGACATAATCCGCGAGGGCATCCTCTTCAACTTCGGCTCCATATACGGCTTCGGCCTAAAGGAGATCAACACCCGCTGGAAGGCCTATCTCGCCAACAAATCCGGCTCGGGCTGGGCTTCATTCATCGCTCAGATCGAGGAGCCTGCCACCGCGGCTATCAACGATTATATCGAGGCCGTCAGGAACCTGCCGGAACGGTAAGATACAAGTATGCATAAATAACTCCGGGGCTGACCGAAAACGGTCAGCCCCATTTATATTGATTCGGTTCACACCGAGAATTCCGGCAGTCTGTCGCACAGGTGCATGGCATCGTAGAGGGGCAGATCCTGGTCATTAGCCCAGCTGTCGAAGAATTCGCCCTTTATGCCGTTGACCGTGTGGGGATATACATGCGCCGCATAGCCGTGACCGTCGTCGTCCACAAGGCAGAGGCAGTTCCGGATATTCTCGCCGGCGCGGCGCAGGTATGAAGCGTCGCCGCTCAGCTCCGAAAAGGCGGCAAACGCCCGGGCGCTGAGACAGCTGAGGTGATGGGGCAGCGTGTCGCCGAAGCAGCGTTCGCCGCCGAACCAGAAGTCGTCCCAGTAGCGGATAGCGATTTCGTTCAGATAGCAGCTTGGCTGACAGCCCGAGAAGCGGTCGAGACATTCGAGGTGCATCTTGGCGTTCCGCAGATATTCCTCCCTCTCGGCTCCCCGGCGGAACACTCCCAGCTCGGAGATGCAGGTGACGGCGGGAGTTACGATGGTCTGTTCGTAGTTCACCTCGTGCTTGGGGTAGGAGGTGCCGTTTTTCAGCATATTCCCCACATGCAGCCCGAAGAAGTCAAGCATCCGCCGGGCGTCATCCTCCCGCTCCTCCCCCGCAAGCGAGAAGGCGTACATCACCTTGCGCACCGCCACCGCGTTGGAGTAGCATTTTTCGCCGCCGATGCTGTAATATTTCTCCGCCAGCCGCAGTATGTTGTCGAGATAGCGCTCCTCCCGGGTCAGGCGGTAGAGTTCGGCAAAGACCAGCATAACCCCCGGCGCGTTGTAGAGCCGCAGGGCGTCCCGGCTCTTGCCGATGTTGTTGAACACCTCGCCGGTGCTTTCCTCGTAGAACTCACGAAAGAGGAACTTCACAAAGAGATCGAGCGACGCCCGCAGATATTCGTCCTCCCGAAGCTGCAGATAGCGTATCATGGTGAGCGCCATGTTCAGCCGCTCCCGGCAGGCGTTGTGGTCTGTGTTGAAGAAGTCGAAATATTGACTTTCGGTTTCGTTATCATATACCAGATAGGCGCCGTAAAGCGGGCTGTCGGGGTCAAGGCACTGCTGGCGCCCGGCGATGAAACAGAGCCGCCGCCGCACCAGTTCGGCAAAGGGCGGTTTCACATTGAATTCGGCGAAAGTCGATATCTCTCCGCACGCTATGTCGAAGCGGTGATATCCCCGCCGCCGGGGCGTATATTCCACATGTCCGTCCGAAACGGCAAGCTCTTCGCCGTCTAGGAATACTCTCGCTTCACCGCCGTTGTGGGAAGTGACTTTGAATCTTATCGCTTCTCCCTCGAATACCGTGTAATGTTCCGCTTCGATGCCTATATAGCTGTCATAACCGGCAAGGCGGGTGAAGAAATCGCTCTTGCCGGCGTGGGGGAACAGCTCCCACTCAAGGACATACTCCTCACCGCTCTTGAGAATCCGGCTCTCCGGCTCGAATCCTAAACAGCCCCGCACATTGCTGCGGCAGCCGTACTGGCTGTATGAGACAAACGCTCCCTCGGTCAGCACCATGCCGAGATTCAGCTCGGATGCGCCCATTCTGAGGGCGTTCACATAGCTCACATTCCCGCCGCACCGGATGTGTGTATTGCAGCGATTTGTCATGCAGTCATCGGCATAGGTGTAGCGGTCGTTAAAGGGGAAGGCAAGCGAGAAATTATCGCGGCAGACGGTATAGGGCATGTGGGCTATGTTCTTTATCGCTGCCCTCTCCCGCAGATTGCCCGCCCCGGTAAAGCGGCGGGAAACCGTTACCCTCAGCCGCTTGTTTTCATATACCGCCTCCGCGAAATTATCGTCCTCGCTGAATGATAACAGCACCGGCTCGGAATCGTTCTTACGGTGAAACTCCGAATGGGTGCGGGTGGAGGTGTCTATCCCGCCCCACTCATAGCCGTCGTCGCAGCACACCCAGTTCATTTTGCAGCTGTCGCCCGCAAGGACGACGGAGGTTATACAGCCGGTCTCGGGATTATGCGTTATCTCAAACAGTCTGCTTTTCATTATATTCACCTATGCATTTGAAGCGGCATGGCTTCTTGTAAGTCTGTTGAATTCGAATATATAGGCGCCGGTGAGGAATACCGCCAGTATCAGCCAGATAATCGCGTCGGTCAGCGGCACCGCGGCAAACCCGAGTAAAGGCGTCAGTGTCAGCGGCACTATGTAGCGCACCGCCACCTCGATAAAGCCCGAAATCGTTGGGAAGAGCGGCCTGCCCAGCGCCGCCAGCACAGGTTTGAACACCGCCGCCAGCGTGAGAATGAACATTGCGGTGCAGCGCACCCTGAGATACAGCACTCCCGCGTCCACCGCCACACTGCCGCCGTCGATCATAAGCGACATAAGGGGGCGGGCGGCAAAGAGCATCACCGTAAAGAGAACGGCGTTGATTGCCGTAATGAGCAGCAGCACCTTGCGGACGCCCTCTTTTATCCGGTCGAGCCGTCCCGCGCCCAGATTCTGGGAGACGAACACAGAGGCGGCTGTGGCAAATCCGAATATGGGCGTTGTGATGATATAGCCGGTCTTTGACGCGGTGGAGTACGCCGCCACATAGTCGGTGCCTATCCTGTTGGTGACGAACCCGAGGATTATGACGCCGAACATAACGACGAAATTCGTGGTCGCCATGGGTATGCCGATGCGCAGGCACTCGCCCAGTACCTCACGGTCGGGTTTCATGTCTCCCGGCAGAATCCTGAATTCGGGCACCTTCTTTTTTATATAGAGGGCGCACATCAGCGCCGCCCCCGCCTGCGAGATAATTGTCGACAGCGCCGCGCCCACAATGCCCAGATCGAAGACAAAGAGCAGAACCAGCAGAAGAAGGAAATGCACCGCCGAGGAAATAATCAGGAATATCAGCGGCGTCCGGCTGTTGCCGATGGCGCGCAGCATCTCGCAGAGGAAATTGTAGAACACCGTCGTCCACATGCCCATAAAAATAATGGTGAGGTAGACTGTCGCGCCGTCGATGATGTCGGCGGGGGTCTTCATAAGGCTCAGCATGCCTCTCGCAAGCAGCGCCCCGAACAGCGACACGAAAAGCCCCGCTCCCGCCGATATGATGAGCGAGTTGGCAAAAACCTTCCGCAGTCCGGCGTGGTCGCCGCTGCCGCAGCGCCGCCCCGCGATTATCGAGAAACCCGACATAAGACCGATTATCGTGTCGGTAAACAGCCCTATTATCGAGCCGGTGGCTCCCACCGCCGCCAGCGCGTTCATGTCCAGCGCCTGACCGGCAATTACCGAGTCCACCAGGTTATTGAGGTTCTGCAGCACTCTGCCCAATATGCAGGGCGCCGCGAATATGCAGATTTTCTTTAAAATGCTTCCGCTTGTCATACGCCGATGCCTCTGATGAATGATTATACCGTACCGGAAAAACATAATGCAGATATATGTGCCATTATACAACAGCGGGCGGGGGATTGCAAGTGCCGACGCGGCATAATGTCATAATCGGAAAGTCGGTGTTGAAAGCGGGCTGCCGATGTGGTATTATATTCATAAGAACGGACAAGGAGAATACACAATGTATACAAAACAGGATATTCACAGACAGCTCAGCGAGATGGGAGTTCCCAGGGATTCGATAATACTGATGCACACCTCCCTGCGCGCCGTGGGCGAGGTGGAGGGCAGGGGCTGCGGACTGCTTGACATCATGATCGAATACGTCACCGCCGAGGGAGGGCTCCTCTGTATACCCACCCACACCTGGAAGAATCTCGAGGACCTCGGCAAGCCCACTCTCGACCGGAACTCCGACTATACCTGTATCGGCACACTGCCCACGCTGGCGGTGCGGCATACGGCATATATAAACGGCAAAGAATATAAACCCCACCGCTCCCGGCATCCCACCCACTCTATGGTGGTGTACGGCGACGAGGAAAAGGCGAAGAAATATATCGCAAGCGAAGAACTGTCCGAATCATCCACGGCGCCCGGCGGCTGCTACGGCAAACTGCCGGCTATGGGGGGCTATATACTGCTTGTGGGCGTGGATCACGGCAGCAACACCTACCTCCACTCGGCGGAGGAGATACTCGGCATCCCCGACCGGCTCACCGATCATCTCCGCCCCACCACCATACTGAACGAAGACGGAACGCTCGTCAGCCGTCCCATTCACTCCCACAAAGGGGCGGTTTCCCGCTGGTATCCCAAGTACGAGCCGGCTTTCCGTCACCACGGCTGTATCCGTGACGGCTATGTGGGGGCGGCTAAGACCCAGCTCTGCAGCGCAGCCGGAATGTTAGAGGTAATGAGGCTGATACGCGACCGCTCGAAGGGCGCCGAACTGCTCGGGCACGACGACCCGATCGATCCGGCGTTTTACGAATAGATACGAACAGAGTTTGACGAACAGGTAAATATAGCGCTTTACTGATGAATACAGCAGGAGGACTTTATGTGGTACCTTGAAAAGATGAAGGAGCTGCTCTCCCCGCAGGATGAACAGCTTTTGAAGGAAATTTACGCGCCGCAGATTGTGGCTGTACAGCCCGAGGACAGCCGCCGCTCGATCTGCGTCATGCCGGACGGAGAACTGCGGGTCTACGGCCACGAGAATCAGACTCAGCCTTACAGGCACAGCTCGGGTCGGCCGGTTTATATATCCTCCCGGGACTGCGGGCTCAGCTGGAAGAAGCATCTCATCGAGGGCGGCGGAGTTCTGGGCGCCGCGGTGCGCAATCCCCGCACCGGCGGATATCTGACCATAAAGACCCACGACTACAACCGGGGCGAGAAGGGAACCTGGGCGTTTCTCTCGGACATCGGATCCGACGACAGGGAGCCGAAGGCGGTGAAGGTCTCCGACCTGCCCTATCAGGACGTGTTCCAGCCCAAGCCCATGAAGCGGCCGGGCAGCTGGATGGTCTCCATGTCCCGCCCGGACAACGGCTGGAACATACCCGCCTTTGCCCGCAGCGACGACGACGGACTGACCTGGCGGGTGACCGAGTTGAAGTCCACCCCAAAGCACGAGCCGGTTTGGCCCCATGTTGACGTGCGCTGGCAGAATACCGGCGCCGAGCCGATAGTTACCGAACTTGAGGACGGCACTCTCGTGATGCTCGCCCGCAACTCCACCGACTTTTTCTATATATACCGCTCACATGACGGCGGCGAAAGCTGGACTGACGGGGAACCTTCCCGCTTCCGGGGAACTCTCACCACCCCCTATTTCCTCGAGCTGAGCGACGGCAGAACGATTCTGTTCTGGAACAATACCCAGCCGCTGCCCGAGACCAGACATACAAACGTCTGGCCGCCTCTCGACAGCGGCACTGTTGCGGGCTTAGGCGAGGACGTCTTTACCAACCGGGATGCCGCCCACGCCGCCATAACCTCCGACTTCAAAAACTGGCAGGGCTTCCGGGAAATCGCGCTGAACGGCATACGGAACGAACCCGACTTCAGGGTGCGGGGCGGCTGGCAGTCCTCCGCCGACAAGAGCGTGCATCAGTTCCAGGCGCTGGAACTGCCCTTCGGCAAGGTGCTTGTGGCGTACGGTCAGAATGTTTCGGCGCGGCGCATGGCTATATTCGATATCGGCTGGCTGTATGAAAGCTCCCGCACCGAAGACTGGCAGCAGGGACTTATCAACCTGAGCACGCATATGTTCGTCAAGAGCATATACGGCAGCCACCTGGGCACCGGCTACGGCGGTCACTGCGCCGCCAACCGCACCGACGGGGCGCTGCTCATACCCGATCCCGACGCCACCTTCGGCGAGGTGCTGCAGATCTGCCGCATAACCGACCCGCGGCTGCTCTGCGAGAAGCAGGGCGCGGCGTGGAACTTCCCCGCCGCTCACAAGGGCAGCCTCAGGCTGCGCGTGAGGATCGAGGGCGCCGGACTGCATGTCTCGCTTCTCGACCGCTGGATGAACCCCACCGACATCACCGCCCGGCTGCTCTCGCCCATGACCTTTGACCTCACCTCCGACACCCTCTCAACCGGCGTATGGCACGATGTGGAGATAATCTGGGACACCGGCGGCATGACACGGGTGTTATCCGACGGAGAGCCGCTATTCGGCGTCAGATGCTCATACCGGCCGGAGAACGGAATATCCTACCTGCATCTCCAGACAATGGCGGAAGGGTACGACCCGAAGGGCACCCTAGTGGGGCGCATGGAGATGAAGGCAATCGGTTAAATATACATCAAATCCATGTTAAAAATCAATCAATTTCCTGCTTATCATTGACAAATTGCCCTTTTCGGCGTACAATGGGGCTGTATAGAAATATCATCTCACTATACTTATCATTGCATATACCAGGAGGAAAAAATGCACAAACGTATCGCTTCAATTCTGCTTGCCCTGCTTATGGCGCTGACCGCCCTCACCGCCTGCGGAGGCGGCTCGGGCAGCGGCTCTGATGTGACCGCCGCCGGTTCGGATGTCGCCGAGACGGTGACCGAGCCTGTTGTGACCGCCGACCCCACCAGAATCCCCCCGGATTTCAAGGTCAACTTCGACGGACAGGTCTATAAGATTTTCAACGGCTACTCCAAGGAGACCAAATACATCAGCCGCGATATCTATCCCGAGGAGATAACCGGCGAGTCGCTCAACGACTCCATGATCGAGCGCTGCACCGCCACCGAGGAGAAGCTGGGCTGCGTCATAGAGGTCACCGACGGCGATCTGGGCCGCATAAAGAGCAATGTGGCGGCGGGCGACGACTTCGCCCATGTCACCTATGTGGACCTGAGCAACATAATGAACATGGTGGTGTCGGGCTACTGCCTCGACTTCTACGACATGCCCAACATAGAGTTAAGCAAGGTATGGTGGGACCGCAACGCCGAGGCGAAGCTCTCCTTCCAGGGGCAGCTCTATTACACCTTCAATGACTCTATCTTCACCCACATGGACAACTGCCGCGCCGTCTACTTCAACAAGCAGCTTGTCAATGACTTGGGGCTTGGCAACCTCTATGAGAAGGTGGAGGACGGCACCTGGACCATGGCCGAGATGTTCCGCTGCGGCGTCGCCGCCGTAGCCGACCTTGACGGCAACGGCGTCTGGAACAACCAGGATCGCTACGGCACCCTTATGTGGGGCGTGACCGGTATCGGCGAGATGCTGCTCACCGGCTGCGACAGCGAGATCATGCTCCAGGGCGACGACGGCAACCCCTACTTCTACTGCTTCACCGAGCGCTTCGCCGAGATATATGAAAAGGTGCTGGACTTCATTAAGAAGGATCACAACTACTTCACCAGCGATGTCAACGCCTTCATGAACGGCAAATCCCTCTTCTTCGGGGCGGCGCTGAACAGCACCGGACCCATGAGAGCCATGGAGACCGACTTCGGCATTCTCCCCGCTCCCAAATATACCGAGGATCAGGAGAAATACTGGAACGTCTCCCCCAACGCCCACGCGATGATGCTCCCCGTCACCATCACCGACACCGAGTTCGCCGGCACGGTCATGGAAGAGCTGGCATACCAGTCAAGCATCTCCCTTCTGCCCGCCTACTTCGACATAATGCTCAAGGGCAAATCCGCCCGCGACGAGGAGTCGGAGGCCATGCTCGACCTTATCCACGACAGCATTTCATATATCATCAAGATAATCGGCGTCAAATTCTCCGACAGCATCTACAGCGAAATGTCAAAGGGCAACTATGCCATATCCTCCTTCCTCGCCTCCAAGCAGGAGAGCGTGGAGCTGGAGCTTCAGAACGTGCTCGATCAGTTTGCCGGTGGCTGAACAGCCGAAAGCAGAGCTGAACGGGAGGCTAAGCGGCAAAACGCTTTGAAAGAGGCAAAGGAAGCGTCAGCCCGCTTCGCCGAACAGCTTGCGGAGGTAAAGGAGAAAGGAAAAATGAAGGAATACATACTTGAAGCCCATAGGGGCGCGGCATTCGACTGCCCCGAGTCCACCATGGCGGCGTTCAGAGCCGCACATGAGCGGGGCTACGGCATGATAGAGCTTGACACCAAGTTCACCGCCGACAATGTCTGCGTCATACTCCACGACAACACGATAAACCGCACCGCCCGAAACAGCGACGGCAGCGCTCTGGCGAATGACATCCGCATATCCTCGCTGACCTTTGAGGAGGCTCGCAAATACGACTACGGCATCTGGATGGGCGAGAAGTTCAAGGGCGAAAAACTCGTCACCCTTGAAGAAATCCTGACATTCGCCAAGGAGAAGGAAATACCGCTGAAATTCGACAATGTGGTTCAGTCCCACAACGCCGACCAGCGCAAGATTTTCTTCGACACCATCGAAGCGGCGGACATGCCCGACGGGCTTGTGGGCTTCACGGCGAACTCTTTCACCTACATTGAGGAGGTGCTCGGGCGCTTCCCGGACGCCTATATCCACTATGACGGACCGGTAAATGCCGACACGCTTGAACGGCTCGGCAAGCTTGTGGACAAAGAGCATCTCACCGTCTGGCTGCGCTATGACAACGCCAACACCGCCTGGAACAAGAACAAGCCGGTGGACGCCGAAAGCTCCGCCATGGTGAAGAAATACGGAAAATTAGGCGTCTGGCTGCTGACGAAGGACGAGGAACTGGTGAAGGCGGTAAACGAATTTAACGCCGATGTCGTCGAAACCGACGGATCGCTCAGACCTTAATACAACCGAACATGGAACAGGGAGACCGCACGATTTTTCGGTCTCCCTGATTTCTTTTTGTCTTCAGATCTTAGATCGTTACGGTTCGGCGCCTATTTGTCGCTAATCCCGCATTCGTAGAGTCCGGTGATCTCTCCGCCCAGCTTTGCGGCGTAATCGTGATAGAAGTATATCGGTATCGCCGACCAGGCGTGGCAGAGGCTTCCCGCGTCGCCGAAGGCAAGGGCGCCGTCGATGGTCTCCCAGAAAGTGGTGGCGTTATTCGAGAGCATATGCCCCCACTTGCCCGCGATGTCGCCGAAGACATACCGGGCGTATTGCTCGGGCTCCTGCATAAGAGCTTCGTATTTGAATATGCTGTGGGACAGGGTGACGGGTATGAGCGTCTCGTCTTTAAGAGCCTTCAGCACCCGCCTTTCGCGCCCCTCATGCTCCCCGGCGGCGCCGCAGCAGACGATAAGCGCGTTGGTAAGTTCGGCGTAGTGGAAGCGCTCAAGTTCTGCGTCTTCAGCCGTCGGCAGCGGCACGCCCGCTCCCCTGATGTAGGAGGCATATGCGCCCTTATCCGCATCCCAGAAGTACCTGTTTATCGCCTCGTTGAGAGCGAAGTGGGCGTCAACATAGGTCTGTGCCTTCTCGTATTCTCCCAGCGCCGCGCAGATGTTGCCCAGGGAATTGAAACCCATTGACACGAAGGCGCAGAGCGGAGCGTCGAAGGTCATTTTCTCCGGCGGCACGCTGCCCGAGATGGAGCCCGACAGTCCTGTCTGCCATTCGTAGAAGTTCCAGTATTGAGGCTCGGCATAGCAGGTTAAAAGTCCCTGCCTGTTGCCGAGGCGGCGCATAAAGCCCTGTGCTATTGTCTCAAGGGCGGGAAAAATCTCCCTCAGGAAATCCACGTCCCCCGAATACTGTAAGTATTCCGCCGCCTGGGTGAGGAATATGGCGGTAAACGAGGGTATGGTTATCGCCACCCGGGCGGGTGAGCAGAGTTCCAGCATGTCGTCATCCCGCAGCGACTGCGCCATCAGACGGATCGACGCCTTGGGGAAGTCGTACTCATCGAAGGCATAGTAGCCGCAGAGCATCTGATTCCGGGAGTCCATGGAGTAGAGCGCCTGCTCGCGCCAGGGGCAGTCCTCGTAATGCTCGTGCATACACATGAGCAGCGTGCGGCGGCTCACCTCGTCGATCTTCGTGTGCAGGCTGTCGGCGCAGGAGAAAACCTTCTCGCTTCCCAAGGGATAATCGGTGGTGCGGATGCCGGCGTAGAAGATATTCGCCGATTTCGCGTATATATGAAGCTGCATATATCGCATACCGAGGCGGCGGAAGGTGTGGATAAACCTGTTCCGTCCGGCGCGGGCATGATAAGAGGCGCAGAAGTTCCGGCCGCCCACATAGGCGCGTACCCGCATGTCCTCCAGATGCTCGCCCCAGCCCACAAGTATCTCGCAGTCATTTTCGAGTTCGATGTCCAGCGACAGCACGCCGGCGTTCTCCCTGCCGGTGTCTATTAAAGCAAATATGCCCTGACTGTCCTCGGGCGCGGTGAGTTTTACTCCCCGCTCCGAAGGCAGGCGGCGGGTGTGGCTTATGCCGCCGTAGGCAAGCGCCGCATACTGCATGCGCTGACCCAGTGTGCCGCCGGATTTCGCCTCGGTGAAGCCCCCGTTTACCGTGAGCAGCACCGGCTCGTCGTCTCCGACTATGAGTTTCTTAATCGGGCGGGCGCGTACCGGCTTCGCTTTGTCGGTCTGTATGACCTTTCGGGTGTTCGCTCTCGGATCGATGCGTTCGTCGCAGCGGAAGGAATAGCCGAGCTGTCCCGAAACCTTCTCCACTCCGGCGCCCATGGTGTAGCGGGTGTCGGCATAGCCGCCCAGAGCGGTCGAACTGGCGGCAAGAATGGCGTGCTCGCCGCTGCCGGTATCCTTTTCCTGGGTCAAAACATAGATAAGTCCCGCCGTCTCGCCCCTTATAGTGCTGCTGTCGTCGCCCTGATGCCAGCAGCGTATCTCCACCTCGTTCTCCCCCGCCTTCAGCGCGGCGGTGATGTCAAGCACATCGTAAACCTTGTCGAAGGGGTAGTCGGCAAACTGCCCGAACTCGTTGAGTTCGCCGTTTATGTAAAGGGCGTAGTTGGTGTCAACCGAAATGTAGAGCGTGCAGCGTCCGGCCGCCGGATCGGCGCTGACGGTATCGATAAATGTTGCGTAGGCGTTTACCTTTTCGATATCTTCAAGCCATATCCATTCGGCCTTGTCAAAGAGTTTCATCGGTTTTTCCTCCCGTTTTGTTGTCTTTCATTGCGATGTAAAAGCAGCCGGGGGCGATATCCGGCGATGGGTGATTTTCATTCAGCCATGCGCGGATATTGAAGCAGAGGGCGCATTTCGTTGCGTACCCTCCCCCGTCGGGCGTGAAGCCCAGACCGGCGGCGTATTCGTACAGCGCCCCGATGCCGCCGCCGAGCAGCCGGGCAAATGCCGGATATCTGCCGCGGTCGACCCGAGCCGCTAAGAACTCATCCAGCGGAAGCGCCAGTCCCGGGCAGCCCGAGGGCACCACATTGCCGTAAAGGTCGATGTGGCAGTGCCGGGGGCTGAGCAGATTGCAGGTCTCCCCGTCTTTTATGAACGCCTGAGCCGTCCGCTTCGGGTATATTCCCCCGGCTATTTCCAGCGCCCTGCCGTTCATGCCGATGCCGTATTCCCGGGCGGTGGCGGCCACATAGTCGTCCCCCAGGATTTCGCATAATTCCTCATGGCTGTACGTACGGCCGTGATCGAGTTTGTAAAGCCGCCGCAGATAGCGCTCCTGCCAGATGAAGTAGTCCAGCCCTTCTTCCCGCAGCAGCTTACAGAGAAGCAGCACCCTCCCCAGCGGCACGAACTCGATGTGGAAAGGGTCCACCGAGGGCATGACGGTAGTCACGCCCAGTTTTCGGAGCCGTCTCAGCCGTCTGCGGACAAAGCTCTCCTTAACTGCCCAGAAGGCGTTGGTCTCGATGTAGTCGATGCCGATTCCCCGCTTCCCCAGCGCCTCAATCAGCCCGCAGAGAGCGGCGAAGTTGATAAACGGCTCTCCGCCGCCGATATGCACCGAATCCACCCCCGCGGCCGACAGCTTTTCGGCAAGCTCGCCGGCTTTCTCCCGGGTGATGAAGTCGCGCATTCCCCCGACGCCGCGAAGACTTTTGCTGTATCGGTAGGAAGAAAACATACAGTGCCGGCAGGCGGCGGTACATATATAGTTTGTTATAATCCCCGAATACATCGGGGTGTTTGCCCGACCTCTTATCACTTGGCGGTCACAAGTACCCCGCCGCAGGAGGCAATTTCAAAGGAATAGACTCCGTCCTCCGATCTTAGAAGGGGAATATCCGACCCGGCGGTCAGTTTCACCGAACAGCCGTCGGCGGCGCGGAAGGTCACCTTATGCATACCCGGAGAGGTGTCATAGGGGTCGGCGGCAGAGCAGACAAAGAGAGCCGCTCCGCTGCAGCCGCTCCGCGGCGCCATCTGCCCGACTATCAGCGGAGAGCCGTCCCCGGCTTTGAAGTCGAAGAATACGCCGGTATCCAGCGAGTCGACGGCCTTATAGCCGAAGGAAGCGGTACGGGCGAAGTCCTCCCTGCCCCCGAAGCCCACAAAATGGGTTGAGACGCGGCGGAACTTCATGTATTCCTCGCTCAGCGCGCGAAGCTCGGCGTTGACCGTCTTTAACTTTTCGTACTGCTCTGTTTTCTTGCCCTCTCCGTCAAGCACCTGATTATGCCACCAGCCGGCGGTGTAGCATGCCCATATGATATTCTCCGCGCCGAACGCCAGGGAGGAATATGCCTGCATACGCAGCTGGTTTTCGGTTATCCACTTTTCGGGATGCAGCGAATTTACCTGCAGCACTATCCACATGCCGCGTCCGGTATTCCGGCAGGCATCGGCGACTATCGCCAGATTCTCATAATGCCCGGCTACCGACGCCGAATACATGTAGAAGTCATAGCAGATGTAGTCGGACGCCACACATTGGCAGTAGCGCTCGATATGCTCGGCATAGGTGGCGGTGCCTAATTGGTTAACCGTCTCGGTATCGTTGTTTTTCGCCACCGAGGCGTAATTCGGATAGAGATTCAGATAGGCGAACTGATTGGGGAATAGCCGCTCCATGCGGTTGAGAACTTTGCCGTAATGGGGGAAGTCAAGCGCCGAAGGCTCGTCTCCGGCGTCGATGCCCCAGATCGCCGGATGGTCGGCAAAGGAAGCCGCGGCGGCATCGTATTTTTCGAGGGGATTTGTCGCCGCCATTTTGCCGGCGTTGTCGCCGTCGCCGCCCCACCAGCCGGGAACGACACCGCTCACTATGGCGCCCACACCGTATTTCTCAAACAGGTCGAGCGCCGGGCGGTCGTTGCCCATGCAGACGACAAAATCTATGCCGCATTCGCTTAACTCCTTTATGTGCCGCTCGCTGCGGGCATAGGGCTGGAGTATATAGGTTCCTACATTGAGCCTGCTTCTGTCCATGCGTCTGTTCATATATCATTCTCCCGTTTCAAAGTATTGTTTTCAGTGCTTTCATCACCTCATCCGCGTAGATGCGGTGGCCGAGGTTGTTCACATGCCAGTTGTCGGCAAAGAGCCGTTCAAAGCGCTCCGCCTCGCCGAGTCCGGCAAGCTCCCGCTCCATGGCGGCGTTGGCGTCCGCCATAATCAGGGGACAGTTAATCTTCAACCCCACGGCCGCCCCGCGTGAGGCTTCGATGAAGTCGTTGTAGGGCGAATCGTTATGGGGCATCGCCTGTGCGCCGCACACCGGCGACACGGTTAGCAGTATGACAGCCCGTTCGGCGATCCCGCCGAATTTCACCAGCAGCCGGGCAAGGTTCTCCCGGTAGGTCTCGGGGGTGCAGCGGGTGAGCCAGTCGTTTATCGTATGGGCTTCGGCTGCAACAATGTGCGGTCTGAACACTTCCGCGCAGTAGGGGAAACATGTGTCAGCCATGCGAACCGTGCTGCAGCAGCCAACTCCCTGGCGGATGACCGCGTACTCCCCCGCGTAGCGGGCTGCCGATTCGATCAGCACCTCGCCGCTTATAGGGGCGACGGTCACGCTCCCGCCCGCTTCCAGCCATACGGGAATGTCGAAGAAGGACAGCTCGCCGTATCGGGGCTGCTTTACCGCAAGGGTCAGTTTTTCATCCCGCCCGGGCGAAGTCAGCCGCACCTCGGCGGGCTCTGTACGGGCGGCGAACCGCAGGGTGTAGAACGAATCGCGCGACTCATCGCCCTTCAGGGTAATCGGCTTTGTCACAATGGCGCAGCCGGAGCGGGTGTCAAGCACGAACATCCCCGCAAGACGGTCGAATGTTAATTCAACCGATTCGCTGCCGGTGAGCTTATCCACTTCCTCGCGCACAAGGTTCACATAGTCGCGGCCGTAAAAACGCATGTTGCGCCCGATGCCCTCACCGTTGTATGGATTGTACGCCACGCTTTCGTCGGTCATCGTGAAGCCGTCGGCTCCCTGCCCGCAGGTGTGGGAATCGCCGGTGAAGAGGATGATTTTGACCATATGTTATACCAACAGAGCCTTGGTTGTGCGCCGCGCCTCAAGGTCGGCGTAGGCTTCGTTTATCTTCTCAAGGGGATAGTCTGTGGCGGTGGCGGCAATGGCGGCATGCAGCTCGGGATGCTCACAGAGGAAGTCGACATAGGCGTAGACGTCGGAGAATGAATACTGTGAGGAGCCTATGATCCGCAGCGCGTTGAAGGTGATAAGATGTGGCTCGATCGCCACCGGTCCACGGTCGGAATACTGCCCCGGAACGAGGTAGACACCGCGGTTGCGAAGCAGTCTTATGCCGAAGGGCAGAGCATTTGCCCCTCCGCTCGCCTCTATTACAAGATCCGCGCCCAGTCCGCCTGAAAGCTCTTTGACGACAGCGGTTATCTTCTCCTCGCCGTCACCGGCAAGTGAATACACCTGTTTCAACCCAAGGGAGGCAAGCATTGCGCGCTTTCCGTCGTCGGGTCTGCCCGCGGTGACAAGCAGCAGGTTCGGCACCCCGGCGGCGGCAAGATACATAGCCGCGAAGCAGCCCACGGCGCCGCTGCCCTGCACCACCGCCACATTCACGCTATCAAGCGACAGTCCCGCGCCGGCGCCGAGTTTGAACGCATGCATACAGGTGGGACCGGCGCAGGCGAACACCGCCGCGGTCCTGGGGTTGACGGCGGCGGGAATCCTGATAAGATTCGACACCGGCGCATAGCACATTCTGCCGTAGCCGCCGTGGAAATGTGGGATTTCGGCGGGGTCGCCGCTGTTTGTCACCCCCATATTCACGCAGTTGGCGTCGTCGCCCGTTTTGCAGAGCAGGCACTCGCCGCAGGGAACGGCAATGTCGGAGATGACGTAATCCCCCACAGCCAGACCGTTGGTGTCGCCCTCGCCCAGCGCCTCAACTTTTCCGACAAACTCATGGCCGATAATGCGATCGGGGGTTGAGCCAAGTCTGCCGCTGTGAATGTGCAGGTCCGTGCCGCAGATTCCCGACGCCACAAGGCTCATGGCGGCGGTTCCGGCGGAGGGCTTTGTCACCGGGTACTCTCGAAGCTCGAAGGGCTTGTCAATTCCCGTGAATATAGCTGCATATGATGTTTTATTCATGTCAATCCTTTCGCTGGTTATGTCTTATCTATGTTTCCTATTATGCGTGTCGGACTATCATCCGTGCTCGGTGCGTTTCAGAATGTCCTCCTGGACGTCGCGCCCCAGGTGGATATAGTATGCCGAGAAGCCCGACACCCGCACCACAAGCGAGGCGTATTCGGAGGGATTCTCCATGGCGTCCTTCAGCACGGCGCGGGAGACCGAGTTTATCTGCATCTCCTGACCGCCGAGGCTAAAATAAGTGCGGATTATCGACGCCAGCTTTGCGCGCCTGTCGTCGTCGGAGAACATCTCGGGGGAGTACTTCTGATTTACCACCGTGCCGCAGGCGGCGTAGGTGTAGTCGGGGCGGGACAGGGAGCGCACCGCCGCGGTGGGTCCCTTCTTATCTCTGCCGTGCATGGGAGAGGCGGCGTCGCTGATCGGCTCGTGGGCTTTGCGCCCGTCGGGAGTGGCGCCGATCTCTCTGCCCGCGCCGATATTGGCAACGTTTGAGGCGATGGCTATGTAGAAGCCGCCGCCGTCCCGGGTCTTGTGATTTTTGAAGATATTGTAGTGAAATTCGTTGAACCAGACGGCGTACTTGTCCACCTCCGGCTCGTCGTTGCCGTACTTGGGGAGCCCCAGAAGCAGCTGCCGCTCCTCCTCATAACCCTCGAAGTCGGCTTTCAATATGTCGCGCAGATGTTCGAGGGTGAAGAGCCCGCGGTTGTATACCGCCTCCTCTATCGCATAGAGCGAGTCCGCCATGGTGGCGATGCCCATGGCACAGGCGCCGTGTACCGAAGGGTACTTTGTGCCGCCCCGGTTTATATCAAGCCCCCGCTCGATGCACTCGGGACAGCCGCAGGACAGGAAGGGCTGCTGATAGTTCTTATAGTCGTAGCGCTCGTTCTCGTTGCGGAAGCGGCGCACATATTCGTCTGCGCCGTGCTTCATCTGAGCCTCCAGCGCCGCCATGAAGTCGCCCATGGTCTTTAGTTCCCCGGCGGGCGGAGTTTCCACGCCGAAGGATTTCCCGTCGAAGCCGAAGCCGCCGCAGAGGGCGCGCTCGATATAGACGGGAGAGTTGTAGCGGCCGTCCGACCAGGGCGGCTGCTTGCCGGGCAGGAAATTCTCGATACAGCCCACCATGCAGTAATCCCTGGCGTCCTCAAGCTCGTAGCCGTAGCGCATGAGGGCGGGGATATTCACCTCGTCGTTCATCAGCGCCGGATAGCCGAGACCGGTGCCGATTACCTTCAGACATTCGTCGAGGAAGCGGGGTTCGGCGTCCTTGTGGAGCCGCGCCGACAGGTTGGGACCGGGAATGTTGCAGCGCCGCACCGCCTCCAGCACCGCATAGGTCAGGTCGGTCACCGCGCTTTTGCCGTCCTCCCGCTTAACGCCGCCGATGGCGATGTTGCAGACGTTGTCGCCGCCGAAATAGCGGGATTCGCCTATTTTCAGCAGGGTGCAGGCGAGATAATCCACCGCGCTCTCGTAATCCAGTCTCCCGGCGGCTGTGTCCGCCTCATAGTAGGGGTAAAGATAGCGGTCAAGCCTCCCCAGAGCCTGGGCATAGCGCCCCTCAAGGTAGTAGACCGTGTGCACCAGCCAGACGAACTGCAGCGCCTGGGGAAAGGTTTCGGGGGGCTTATCCGCGATATGCCGGCAGTTGGCGGCGATCTCTTTCATGCCTTTAGCCTCCGCGTCGGCGGCATATGACAGGGCATGGCGGGAGAATGCCTCCATGGTTATCCGGGCGGAGCGCAGGAAGTCCTGCTTCTCGGGCTCCTTGTGACGCTCGAGAGAAGC
Source organism: Clostridiales bacterium (assembly GCA_012514145.1). Classification (GTDB taxonomy): domain Bacteria; phylum Bacillota; class Clostridia; order Oscillospirales; family CAG-272; genus JAAZAV01. The sequence continues at coordinate 46,131 of JAAZAV010000003.1, forward strand.
GTCGATGTCGGCGATGATGCCGCCAATACCTCTCGACAGCATGTAGGGATAGTCGGGGGCGAAATGGTCGGCGTTTGTGCCGAAGTGGTTGCGGCCGTAGGAGTTCACCATAGAGTCGGCGTAAGCGCCGAGATTGTCCGCGTCATGACCGAAAAAGCCGCGTATGGTGCCGGCTATAAGGTCGTTTGCGTAGACCGGCGTCGCCGTTCCGTCGAGCAGCGACGCGAAGGCATAGGCTCTGCCGATGACATTCGCATCGTTCAGGTGCTCACGGTAGCCCTTCCACATAAGATAATTGCGCAGGCAGCCGCCCTCGGGTCGTTTGTTGACCTCTGAGCGGAGCGCCTCAAGTCGTTCTGACATTTTATTTTCCTCCGTTGCGGGTTTCGGATGCGGTTATTTACATCTTAATCATTATATCAGATATTCCCCGTTCTGTCGACATGTTTGTCGGAATTTTTATGACGTGTACGCGGCACCGACATGTGTCATGAGCCGATATGCCGGCGAAAAAAGACATTCAACCCGCGATTGCCATATATCCCGGTTTGTGGTATAATAAAAAATGACAAGGAGTGACGGCATGAAAAAAATAATATTATTTGGCATCATATTTTTGCTGACGCTGACGACGCTGGCGGGATTTTTGCTGTTATCCTGCAGCCCGGAGGGCGGCGAAACAACAAACGAAAGTGAGGTTACAGCCATGCAGACCACACAGAAGATCACGATTCCCGACGCAGAGGTGACGAAGCGCCCCGCTTCCTACCTGCTGCTCCACGACACCTCCTACAACGGGGCAAAAGAGGGTATACGCTCGGGCTGGCGCTATGACTGCCGGGGCGGTATACCCGCCGAGGAGCTGAAACTGAACTACGGCACCCTGACCGACATAAGCACCGAATACGGCACCGCCATGATACGCGAATTCAACCGCATCGACTCGGGCATACTGATGCTCGAGACCTCGGTTTCGCTCACCGGCGGCTTCGACGGGTTCTCGCTGGAGTTCCGCAACGACGCCGATGAGCCGGTGTATAAGCTGATAACCCGTAACGGCGGCTGGTGCGCGGCAACCGACAGCGGCGAAGTGCCGATCGAGGGCGCCTCGGGGCGCGAGTCTTACAGCTTCCGGGTTTTCATCGACTTTGACCGGGGCGAGAGCATTACATATATTGACGGGGTACAGAGAGACAACCGTTCGCTGATAAAATTGGGACCTGCCGCCAATATTCTGAACTTCCGCTTCGCCACCGACGAGGCAAGCACCGCCATCGCGACTCTCGGCGGGATACGCATCACCGCCAACTACGCCGTGAACGAGGACTTCGGAACCCACCCCGAGGGCAGCCTCGGCTTCGGCTGGCAGGGCGAGGGCGCGGCTGCATCCGGCGGCATGCTCAAAGTGACATCGGGTTATGCAAAGCGCTCCTTTGAGCCGGTGGGAGGCGTGGTTTCGCTGCTCACCGAATTCAACCTTACCAGAAGCCAGGCGATAACCGTCACCGCGGCGGCCGGAGGCGAGCCGGTGGTGTCATTCACCACCGATAAAATCGCTTTCAACGCCAACGGCAGCGAGATTTACACTCCTTACATGCCGAATCTCTGGTACCGGCTGCGCATGGACATCGACACGGCGGCGTCATCGGCGCTGATATGGATAAACGGCAGGAAAACAGCCGAAGTTCCACTGCTTGCCGTGACAAATCATATCGACAGCGTGCGCATTGAGAATTCCGACAGCTCTCCGGTGAGCTTCGACGGCGTGTCGGTGTTCGAGAAGATACTCGCCGACGACTACCCCGCCGCACCCGTAAAACCGGCGGGCGAGAGCGAATATACCGTGGGCATGAACGTCTGCTCCCTCTGGAAAGAGGGCACCCACTGGGGCTGGAGCTGCGTCTCGGCATATGAGGATCCCGAGCCGGTGTTGGGCTACTACGATGAGGGCGTGCCCGAAACCGCCGACTGGGAATTAAAGTATATGGCCGAGCACGGCATCGACTTCCAGGCGTTCTGCTGGTACGCCACCGCTTCCGACGCTCCGCTGAAAGCCGGCCACCTTGCCGCCCAGCTGCACGACGGCTACATGTACGCCGAGTACAGCGACGCGGTGAAGTACTGCCTTATCTGGGAGTGCCAGAACGCCGCCCGACCCTCGAATTTCAACTCATGGCGCGACTATTTCGTGCCCTATCTGCTTGAATATTACATCAAGGACAGCCGCCATATGGTGATTGACAATCAGCCGGTGCTCTGCGTTTTCGGCGCGGGACGGCTCAGCGAAACCCTGGGCGGCGAGGCAAATGTCAAAAAGTGCTTCGACTATCTCGAGGAAGAGGTGCGCAAGCTGGGCTTTGACGGTATGATCTACCTCTCCTGCGGCTCGGCGTCCGATTCGCTTGCCAAGATGGGCTTTGACGGCAGCTATGCCTATAACTGGGGTACCTCGGGCTGCGAGCTTGCCACCAACGTAAACGGCATACTGAACAGCGCCCGCAACAAGTCGATGTATACAGTTCCCACCATAAGCGTGGGCTTCAACAGCATCCCCTGGCACGGCATCCGCTACCCGATGATGACGGTTGAGGACTTCAACGCCGCCCATACCTGGGTGCGCGATGAATATCTGCCCAAGTACGCGGATAAAGACAGCTGGCAGGACAAGTTTGTCATGCTCTCCACCTGGAACGAGTACGGCGAGGGAACCTATATCATGCCCTCGGCGGGCAACGGCGGCTTCGGCTATCTTGACGTTATCCGTTCGGTTTACGCCGGCGCCGAGCCGGACGAGAGCCTGAACACCGTCCCCACCGCCGCCCAGAGGGAGCGGATAAATCACCTTTATCCCCAGTACCGGCGGCTGCTGCGCAAGACCGGCTACTACTCCGAGACGGTGGACGTGTCGGCCCTCACCCCGATATTCGAGATTGATTACAGCTCCAAGGCTGATGTATCGGTCGGCAGCGCGCTGAATCCGGTGTTCGCCGCCGACGGGCTCAGCGGCACGGTAAACGGCGACACGCTTATTATTAAGAGCGGCATCAGCGTCAAGGCCTCCGAATCGCCCTATATTCGGGTGACCCTGGACGTGCCGAAGGGCACCCCCTGCGAAGTGTTCTACATCACCGACAAGGACACCTCCTGGACGCAGAACAAGAGCGCCCAGTTCACCGCCAAGGGCGAGGGGCTCACCGAGTATCTCATAAACATGAGCGAAAAGAACCTGTGGCGGGATACCGTTGTGGGCTTCCGCGTCGACCCGGGTCAGACGGCTGCCGGCGCCGGCGACCCCGAACACAACTACTTCCGGCTGGTCAAAGCCGAGTTCCTTAACTGCCCCGAACGGCCTTCCCGCACCATATATATAAACGGCCGCGAATGTGAACTGCAGCTTTGGCCCGAGCTGTCGGAGAAGGGCGAAATCCTCATCTCCTGGGACGGCAGGGTGGCGCTTCACTACCGGCTCAGCGCCTTTGATACCTGGGATTATGCCGCAAAGACTCTCACCATCGAGATGAACGGCCATACCGCCGTATTCACCGTCGGCAAGGACAGCTGGACGCTGGACGGCGAAACCAGACAGCTTGGCTATCCCCTCTACGCCACAGACGGACTGCCCATGCTGCCCCTCGCCGATCTCTGCGAGGCGGTGGGCTACGCCTGTTCGCTCAACGAAAAGGGCGAGCTGTGTATCGACACGCCGCTCAAAGCCCACTATGAGCATGTGGGGAGCCGGATAAAGGGTCAGTGGGAGTTCGACACTCTCGGCGACACCGAAGGCTGGAGTTCATCACACATGTCGCTGTTCGTCTCGGGCGGCGGACTTACGGTCAACTCTATCTCCGACACCACCGATCCCATAATCTCCTACGGCGGGGATATCGACCTCACCGCCTCCGAATACACCGCCCTTGAGGTGCGCTGCCGCTACAAGTATACTTCGGCATACGCCCAGCATATTTCGGTCTACTTCACCACCGACAGCGACGGCACCATGAGCGAAACCATGTCTATAAAACTGCCCATGAGCTCCACCGATTCGGGCGGCGAATGGGAGACCCTGCGCGCCGACCTTACCGCCATTCCGTCATGGAAGGGCATTATCAAGCAGCTGCGCTTCGATCCCTTCAACGCGGTGGGCAGCATGGAGATCGACTATATCCGATTCGTCAGATAAGGAGAGCTTATGAGCAGCGTTACACTGAAAATAAACCGCGAATATGTATGTGATGTGCTGGTCTGCGGCGGAGGCGTCTCCGGCTTCTCGGCGGCGGTATCGGCTGCAAGGAGCGGCGCCGACGTGATTTTGGTGGAGCCGGGCGGCTTTCTCGGCGGCACGGCAACAAAAGGCATGGTGGGTCCCTTCATGACCTGCTACGACGCCGCCGGAAAAAACCGCATCATCCGCGGTCTGTTTGAGGAACTTGTGGAGCGGCTGGTGAGCGAGGGGGGCGCGGTGTCATACCTCGACTGCCCCGGCTCGGACAGCCGCAGCGGCTACCGCACTTCCGGACACATCGGCGTCACACCCTTCGATATCGAGGCGCTCAAGCGGGTAACCGAGGCAATGTGCCTTGAAGCCGGCGTTCGCCTGCTTTACCACAACACGGCGGTTGGCTGCGACACCGACGGCGGCCGCCATATCACCCGGGTCTACACCGCCGACAGCGAGGGCATCAATGCCATAGACGCCTTGGTATTCATCGACGCCACCGGCTGTGCGGCGCTGGCTGCCAAGGCGGGCGCCGGCACCATGCGGGGCGACGAGGACGGCTTCGTCCAGACTTCATCCATGTTCTTCACCATATCGGGCGTTGATAAAGAGGAGCTGGACAAACACATGTACCTCGACGGCGACATGCGCCGCCGCTTCTACATGGACGAGATTGAGGAGGCGAAAAGCGAAGGCCGCTTCTCGGGCGGCACGCTGAAACTCCGCATCTTTGAGGGACTTGGCGGAATCTGGGTAGTCAACATGGCTCAGCACGACGACCCCTACAACGAGCTTGACAGCGGGGAGCTGACGAAGGTCGAGATATCCCAGCGGCTGCAGATACTTCAGATATTCAACTGGATGAAAGAGACGGTGCCGGCTCTCAAAAACATAAAGTTAGTCGCCACCGCCTCCGACATGGGCATACGGGAGAGCCGCCGCATTATCGGCAGGAAGATATTCACCGGCGAGGACATTATGAACGCCGTCCTCTTCGACGACCGGATAGCCGTCTGCGCCAACTCCATCGACATTCATCAGAAGGTGGGCGTCAGCTACAGCACTTATAAAGCCGAAAGCAATTACAGCATCCCTCTCGGCGCACTGATTTCCCGGGATATCGACAACCTTATGGCGGCGGGCAAGTGCCTGTCTGCCGACAAGTACGCCTTTGCCGCGGTTCGGGTCATGCCCCCCTGCATAGCCATGGGTGAGGCTGCCGGCATAACAGCAGCGATAGCCGCCCTTGACGGTATCGATGTCTGCGATGTCCCCGCCGAGTCGGTTCAGGTCGAGATCGCCGCGAGAGGAGGTTATCTGGAATGAAGGTACACGCGGAATTATTCATGCCCTTTATAAACCCCACCCGCAGTGAATCGGTGAAGGCGAAATATGCCGACAATCCCGCTCTTTCGTCGGCTCTGAGCCGCTATCGCAGCATACAGGGCTTCACGGCTTACGGCGATTGCGGCTTTGTGTTCTTCCATACCGGAATCTGCGGCGTGTATGACCTTGCCGCCCGCAATCCCGAGCCGACAGGCGTGTTCCTGCTCGGCTCATACAACGAGGGCGACCCCGACTCCCGCTATACAAATCACGCGAATCAGGCGATGTTCCCCGACGTCACGCTTTTGGAATGCAGCCGGGCGTTTTATCCCGGGAACAGCGATTTCCCTCTGCTCCGGGTCACAACCGGCAACAGCGGCGAGGCGGACGATACGGGCTATATCGCCCGCTGCGCCGTCGAGAACGTCACCCTTGACCGCGAGACGGGCGTGTTCACCTCCGAGACGGTGCAGACGATTGCCTACTGCAACAGCGGCATAGAGAATACCTCATATGAAACGCCCTGCTGGGGCTGGCCTGCCTGGGTGGCGGATGTCGAGAAGGGGCGCTGTTACATATTCTCGGCGCGCTACCGCACAAAGAAGGAGTTTCTCGACAAATACGACATAAACGCCTACATAGTCACCGAATTCGCCCTGCCCGAAATGGGGGAGAAGGGCGGAACGGTTATCCTGCGCCCGGGCGATATACTTGACCAGTTCACACTGCCCTTCAACGTCCTCTTTACTCAAGGGGGCATGCTGCGGGAGGGCAGAATATACCACACTTTCGGCGCCGGAACCGAGACATATCCCAACGCCCTGCGGGTCATCGACTTAGCCGGACGGCGGTTCGAGGTTGAAGCCGACCTGTCGCAGACCTGTTTCGCCGATGAGGAGATCGAATGCTGCGCCTTCTTCAGGGGGCGGATGCTGGTAAACACCCAGGGCGGCAAACTCTACACACTTGATTTTCAGTGAAAGGATGGGGGAAATGAGCGGTTACAACAATCCCGTGCATCCCGTGCCTGCGCGAAGTGAGTGAATTACCGCTTGCGGGCATGATATAACAAGTACAATATAAAAGAACGGAGATGTGCCGAATCGGCACATCTCCGTTCTTCTCTTTTTATTGGTCTGTGATCGGCTCTCCGCCCGGGTTATCGCCTTTTCCGCGCCGCAGTCGTATAGCTCGCTTATCTCCTCGGTGTCCTGTTCCGAGGTGTTTTCCGGCTCGTTGTACCATTCGCAGACACCGTATTTTTCGCAGCGGCGCAAGCGATGAAAGGTTGATGAAATCCGTTCTTAATCCTCCCTTAAGACTGTCTGACGGTTACTCCCGCGTTTCAAAATATTCGGCAAGCCGGGCGGCAAGCAGCTTCGAGAAAGCCGTGCTGCCCTTTGTGTTCATGTGTCCCCAGTCGGAGAAATTGGTGTGGTCGGCGTTTATCTCTCCCGCCAGCTCAATGTTGTAGTTGAAGAAGGTTATCCCACGGGCTTCGGCTATCTCCTCAAGGCGCCTGTTGCCCATATCGTCCATGCTCCTCGCCCGTCTGCCCTCGATATACTCGGGGCATTCTACAAAGACCACATGAATTCCGTAATCCTCGAACACATCCAGCAGCCGGTCAAGCGCCGCCCACTGATCCTCTTTCAGGTCGCAGGGCTGATCCTTGGCTCTGCCGTTGTAATCGGCTTCCCAGGGCACATAGCCCTTGTAGTATTCGCTGGTTATGTTGTTGTCCTTGTCCACCTGCCGCTCGTGGACATAAACCGGGACTTCGGGCAGCGGCGCGTCTGAATCGATGTCGTCAGCCGTCTCCTCCTGCCCTTCGGCGGCGGGGAGCGCGTCCGCGTCCCTTCCCCCGATATACCAGCCCAGCATCTCGGGTATGCGGTCGCGGGAGTAGATGACGGGTATGCGGTTGAACGCCCAGGTCAGCACTTCGTCAAGGTCCAGCCAGTTGATTTTATCAGCCCGCGTGGCTTCTTTTTCGGCTTCGGCCGCCTCCTGAGCCGCTAATTTTTCTTCAATCTCGGCGGCGCGTTCGGCGTCCTCTGCCTGCATGAGTCGGGTCTTGCGGATCTTGCGCATTATAGCCGCCGGACAGTCGGGGTTGGTGTCAAAGTCAATCCGCCTCCACAGCCAGCCGTCGTCGCACATGAACCAGTCGACCGAAAAGACTATCGTTTCGGGTATCGGGTAGCCCGATTCGAGAAACACCTTCCACCAATCTAAATAATACTTCGGATTCGATCCGTTCAGGGCGAAGTTGAACCAGGAGCGCCGGGGTATGGCTTCTTCGAGATATTTCGGGTTGATGCCGTGAGCCGCGTGGGAGGTGCCTATGATTATGGTGTCGGCGTTATACAGGTTCTCGAACATCTCGTAGAACTGGCCGTAGTAGTGGTAGCAATGGCGGGTCTTGTATTTCTGATAGAACTGCTCGTACTGCTCCGCCTTGCGCACGGCGGCTTCTGCCGCCAGACGAGCGGCCTCGGCTTCGGTTTTCGCGCCGGCAAGGGCTGCTTCGGCTGCGGCGGCACGGGCGGCAGCCTCCTCCACCACCGCCAGTTCGGCGTCAAGAAAGCCCTGCATGGCGGCGTTCAGCCCGAACACCATGAGAAAGGCGGCTGCCGTCACGATAAGCCCCTTAATGAAAAATTCGGGCAGTGATTGTAATTCGTGTTTTTCTGTCATAATTTACCCGCTCAGAACTGGAAATAGATGAAGGATTTGTTGTCGTAGGCGCCGAACACCACAATGATAAATAACAGCAGCGCGTAGGATACCAGCCGCACAACCTGCGCCGCCCTGGTGCCGCCGGTGTACCAGCCGGTCACCGCCGGGAGCTTTGTCAGCAGCTCGGTGCCGAAAAGGATAACCGGCGCACCGATTGCGATGTATGCCCGGAATATTTCAATATGCGTAAATTCGCATTTCGTGCCGGCGAAAAGGTTCCCCAGCACATAGAAGCAGTCGGAGAAGCTTTCGGCGCGGAAGAACACCCAGGTCACCGAAATCAGGCAGAAGGTAACGGCTATCTGCAGTCCGGCGTTAAGCCAGCCTATCCGGTCGATGCGCAGAAGCGATTTTACCCTGTCCCGAATATCCTTTGTCAGCCGCGACAGGACAATATACACGCCGTTTAAGAGTCCCCAGACAACGAAGGTAAACGATGCGCCGTGCCAGATGCCCGAAATGCCGAAGGTCACCAATTGATTCAAGCACCAGCGGGGTTTCGACACCCGATTGCCTCCAAGGGGGATATAGACATAGTCGCGGAACCAGGTTGACAGCGAGATATGCCAGCGCCGCCAGAATTCGGGCACCGACCTCGAGAAATAGGGCGTGTCGAAGTTCTGCATGAGCCGTATGTCCATTATCCTCGCCGCTCCGATGGCTATGTCCGAGTAGCCCGAGAAGTCGCAGTATATCTGCACCGTGAAGCAGAGTATGCCGATGATAAGTCCTCCGCCCGAATAGGCGCGGGGGTCGGAGAAAACCGCATCGGCAAAGAGCGCCAGGTTGTCGGCTACCACCACCTTCTTGAACATGCCCCAGAGCATCATTCGGCCGCCGTAGGAAAGATTGTCGTATTTTATATAACTCTCGGCTTTGAGCTGCGAAAACAGATTGCTGCTGCGCTCGATGGGACCCGCCACCAGCTGGGGGAAGAACATGAGGAAAAGCGAGAAATCGATGAAGCTGCGCTCCGCCTTCTCGCGCCCCATGTAAACATCTATGAGATAGCCCATGCTCTGGAAGGTGTGGAAGGATATGCCGATGGGCAGAACCATTTCGGGCAGCACCAGGGTGCGCATGTCAAAGAGCCGCCCGAAGAAGTTCACGGTATCCTCGAACATCCCCAGATACTTAAAGACCACCAGCAATGCCACGTTCAGCGACACGGCGGTTATGAAAATCCCCCGGCTCAGCCGTTTTGACCCCGATTCCCGGGCTTTCTCGCAGCCCAGGGCGCCGAAATAGTCGACGCAGGTGGTGAAAAGCAGTATGAGGATGTACTTCGGTATTAATGACATGTAGAAGTAACAGCTTGCCGCCAAAAGGAAGTAACGCCTGAACCGATGGGGCAGCAGAAAGAAGATTATTACGGTTATCGGGAAGAATATTAGAAACTCTACTGAATTGAAAAGCATGCCGCGACCTGCGTCTTTCCTGGTATTTGATGTCCGCATCATTTTACTCCATCGGCGCAACGATTTCCAGTGGTTGATGCAATTTTGGTAATATGCTGAAATTCACGATGCCGATTTGGGCATTATGCGGATAACAGGGAGGATGGGTCAACCTGACATCATGCATTCGGCAAGATACCCTCCGTGTCCGCCGTCAAAGGCATACCCGGAGGGTATTTGATATGCTGCGGATTATGATCCGGCAGACTGATATTTTCTCAGCCCCAGTCTGAACACCGCCGCGCAGGGAATGACAAAAAGCATGGCGGCGAGCGGCGCCAGCATTAGCCGCATATCCTCCGAGCGGCCTGTCAGATAGAGAAAAGGCCAGTACTGAAACAGGGCTATCGGAACCACATAGGTGTATATGCGCAGTATCCCCCTGCCGTAGATTGAAAGAGGATAGCGGGCGAACTCGCGGCTGCCGTCGGTTAGGATGTTTGTGAATTCAAGTCCTTCTATCGTGAAGAACGACACCCCGGCGTGCATCACAAAGAGCGACGCAAAGACGGTCACTCCGCTTACAAGCATGAGAATCAGGGTCAGCACCCTTGCGGGATTCCAGTCGATTTCGCAGGTCAACAGGGCATAGACAAGCATAATCACCGCCTGCGCCAGCCGCCCGATTCGCGAGAACTCCATGCTTGAGGTCAGCACCTGGAAGACCACACCCCGGGGGCGCACCAGCAAACGGTCAAGCGAGCCGCTGTTTATAAGCCGCTGGAAGGAGTCGAATCCCCGGAAGAAACATTCGGCAAAGGCGAACGCCGCCAGAACAACCGAGAAGCAGATGAGAATCTCGGAGAACGAGTAGCCGTCCACCCGATGAAACCGCGCCAGCATGAAATATACTCCGGCAAAGGCGGTGAAGGAGACAAGAAACTGCCCGATTATCGTCATGAGAAAGGACAGCCTGTACTGCATCTGACAGCGCAGCAGCATGCCGAGATAACGAAAATATAACTTCATTGTCTTGTCACCAACCCGTCAGCCTCCCTGTACCACTACCCGTCTGAGAGCCGAGCGCATGAACAGCCCTCCGGCCGCCAGCAGCGCCGTCAGCCAGATAAGCTGCATCGCCAACGCGCCGAGTGCCTCGGTACCGGAAATATGCCCCGTCCATATGAGAAACGGCGTGCTCTGCATGGAGGCGAAAGGCAGGGCACAGAACACTCTCTGCAGCGGCTCGGGGAAGAAGGGGATGGGTATTATCGCCCCCGAGAAAAACTCGGTGACCGCAGCCGCGAGGATGCGCACTCCCGAGGTGGTGAGCGTGTAGAAAGCCGATATGTATACCAGCATCGAAAATGCCGTCACCACCGCCAGTCCCATCGCCATGGACAAGAGAAAGAGCGGCGCCGCCGGTAGAGACGCCGGGAGCGAAATACAATAGGGTTTTGGCAGCAGGGCGGCGAAAACCAGGATCGGCAGACAGCGGAGCGCCGCCCTTGACAGCCGGACCGCGCAGTTCTTTATGAACCACATGGCGTAGAGGTCGCAGGGACGACACAGCTCATAGCCCACCGAGCCGGTGGTTACGCTGTCCAGTATCTCGCCGTCATAGTACCAGCCCATGAACAGGGCTAAGAACGCCTGCTGCAGCCAGATGTAGGAGGACAGCGCCGACATCGACATGGGGAATGAAGCCGGATCGCTTTTGTAAAAGGCGCGGTACATCAGTATTGTCATGCCGCCCCAGAAGAACTGGGTAGCCATCCCCGCCCATGCCGCCGCCCGATACTGCAGGCCGGCTATGAAGCGTATCCGAAGGAATGATAGATATTTCTTCATGTCTTAATTCTTATACCCTCATACCCCTATGCCGAATTCCCGATAGAGCGATACCACCGTCTCGTCGATACTCTCGCCGCTGACCGATATGTCGCGTATCTCGCACTTCTCCGAGATGAGGGATATGGCTGCCGACACCGGAAGCCGCTCGGTGTCAAGGGTGAACACCGCCCGCCCGGGTCTCGATTCGCTTTCAGACAGGGTCAGTCCGTCAACTTTTACACCCGCCACATCCTCGCCGCCGGAATATGTTACGGTGAGGGTGCGGACAGCGGAATGTCTCTCCCGCAGTCCGGCAAGTGAGCCGTCAAGCAGGATTCTGCCGCCGCCGATGAGGATTATCCGCTCGGTCAGCGCTTCAATATCCTGCATGTCGTGGGTGGTGAGTATTACCGTTGTGCCCCGCTCCCGGTTCAGTGCGCGGATGAAGTCGCGCACCGCCAGCTTCGACACGGCGTCAAGCCCTATCGTCGGCTCGTCAAGGAACAGAATTTTCGGGTCGTGGAGCAGAGAGGCGGCGAACTCGCAGCGCATTCTCTGCCCGAGTGAAAGCTGACGCGCCGGAGTGCGCAGCAGCTCCCCAAGCCCCAGCAGTTCGGTGAGGCGGTCAAGGTTTGCCTTATAATCGGCTTCCTTTATTCTGTATATATCGCGCAGCAGCTCAAAGCTGTCGATGACCGGCACATCCCACCAGAGCTGGGAGCGCTGGCCGAAGACCACGCCGATCTCCGCCGCGTGGCGCCGCCGCTCCTTCCAGGGCACTCTGCCGTTTATGACGCACTCGCCGCTGTCGGGGGTGAGTATGCCGCTCATTATCTTTACGGTGCTGCTCTTGCCCGCGCCGTTGGGACCGATGTAGCCCACCATCTCGCCCTCTCCTATGGTGAAGGACACATCGCGCAGCGCCTTAATACAGGTGTATTCCTTCTTGAAGAGAGCCTTAACCGCCTCGCCGAAGCCGGGATTCCTCTTCGCAACACGGAAAGTTTTGTTTATGCCTTTAAGCTCGATCATGCCCGCATGCCGCCTCCTTTTCGCCTGTGGTCGTATGGAGCAAAAAGGCTTTTGTACGCGGAACGGGGGTTGCCTTTATCCGTGAACGCAAGCCTTGCTTTATCGCGTTTTATGAAATATCGTTTATATATCGTCCGCCAGTATCCGGCGTTTTTTCCATACCCCCGACAGGAAGTAAATAAGTCCGGGTATGGCGCAGCCGTATGCCGCCGCGCCGAAGCCTAAAACGAAGCCGTAGAAGCCCCAGCCGAGAACTACACCGCAGAGCCGGCTCAGCCCTATGCGCAGTACAACGCCGTCAAGCATGGCAAGCAGCATGCTGAGCTTTGCGTTCCCGATGCCCTGGATAAATGCGCTGGTACCCCGCATGACCGCCAGAGCCGGGAACATCCAGAGTATGGCGCGGATGAACACCCCCGACATCTCGTGAACCGCCGGGTCGTCGGAGAAGACCATAAAGAGCTGCTTCCCGAAGACAACATACAGCACCATGAAGATAACCGTCAGCGTCCCCGAGAAGACCCAGGCGCAGTGCACCACTCTCTGCGCCCGCTCTTCCTTCCGGGCGGCGATATTCTGGCTTATCATCGGCGTGGCGGCGAGGTGGATGCCCTGGGAAACCCTGTTTGCTATGTCGTCTATGCGGATGCCCACGCCGAAGGTGGCGGATGCCACCACGCCCAGGTCGTTCACCATTGAGTTGACATATAGCATGGAGATATTTATGCAGCCCGACTGTATCGCCATCGGTGTGCCGAGGCTTAAAATCATACCGGCATATTTGCGGTTTATGCCCAGATTCGAGAGGCTTAAATGAAAACCGAAGCCCTCCCGGTTCCGGTACAGGTAGAAAAGCGAGAAGACAAAGGAGACGGCCTGACCGATTATGGTAGCCCAGGCGGCGCCCGCCACTCCCCAGCCCCAGATGCCGGTGAAGAGAATGTCGAGCACAAGATTTATCACCGAGGCTATGCTTATGAAGATAAAGGGGCGCTTTGAATCGCCCATGCCCCGCAGCACCGCCGATACCATATTGTAGCCCGCGGTGAAGATAAGCCCCGCGCCGCATATGATAAGATAATCCAGCGCCATATCTCTTGACTCGGCGGGCATGTTCATCAGCGTCATTATAAGATCTCTCGCCGAGAGGACAATTCCCGACAGCGCCGCCGCCAGTATGACTATGAGACTGAACATGGTGCCGATTATGTCGTTCATCTCCCGCCGCTTGCCGGCGCCCAGCGCCTGAGATATCAGCACCTGACCGCCGTTCGAGAAGCCGAAGCAGACCATGGTGGCGAAGTGGAGGATCTGGCTGCTCTGTGCCACCGCCGACAGCCCTGCCGTTCCGACGTACTCGCCGACTATTATCATGTCCACCGTGCTGTAGAGTACCTGCAGGGCGTTTGACGCCATAAAGGGCAGCGCAAACAGTATAAGCTGGCGGGGTATACTGCCCTCCGTAAAGTTTTTTGACAGGGTTTTTGCGCTCATTTATCCTCCGATTTGTTAAGATAACATGCTCTTGCCTCACGGGTGGAGGATAAACGAGCATAACTGAAGGCGGGAAGGCAAATATCCGACCCGCCAAAAAGTGAGGGGTCGGTTTTATCTGACCCCTCCGAAGTTATTTGATTTTATCCCAGATGCTCATCAGCAGCTTGTCGGGCAGACAGAGCATCAGCGAACGCAGGCATTTGACCGCCGCGCCGCAGACCGAAACCGCCCGCCGCCTCTCGCTGTCGTCGAGTGCGGTTTTCACCACCTGTTCGGGCTTCTTCATGAGCATGAAATTCTTTATGTAGCCGTCGGGATTGGCGATACCTAAAAACTCGGTATCCACCCAGAAGGGCGAGACGGCGGTGACCGTTATGCCGTCGTCCTTAAGCTCATGTCCCAGCGCCACGGCGTAACTCTGAACAAACGCCTTGGTGGCGGCGTAGACATTGCCGCCGGGGATCGGCATATATGCGGCTATGGAGGACATCAAGATTATCCGTCCGCCCACCGGTATGTAGGGCAGGATGACATGTGTCAGATCGGCGGTGGCAGCCACGTTCAGGGCTATCATGTTGTCCACCTCGGCTCTGGTCATGTCAATGGTTCTGCCGAATACTCCGACGCCGGCGGCGTTTATGAACATGCCGACTATCGGGCGCTCCTTCTCCAGCATCCCTGCCAGCGAATCGATGCTCGCCGGGTCGGTCAGGTCGAAGGGCAGCATCCGTGCGGGGGCGTCCAGCTCCATTGCAAGCTCGCGCAGCCGTTCGGCGCGGCGGGCAATGAGCCATATCTCGTCTATTCTGTATCTTGCGTCCGACTGTCGGGCGAATTCCCGTCCTATTCCCGAGGACGCGCCGGTGATTATCGCTATCTGCTTGCGTTCTGCCATTTTGTTACCTCACATCCGCTTAAAAACAGCGGTCTCATTCGGCGGCGGGGTATGTGTTCATTATCAGCTCTATCATCTCTGCCATGAAGCCCTGATTGTTGGGGCTGAGAACATGTTCAGACAGCGCCTGCACCTCTTCAAGGGCGTTGGAGGGACAGCAGGCAACGTCTGCGGCTTCAAGCATGGGCAGATCGTTTTCGAAATCGCCGCATGCCCAGACCTCAAGGGGTCTGCCCAGTTTCTTTTCCATATGTTTCTTAAGTGAGCGGAGCATACTGCCCTTTGTCGCTCCCGCTTCAAGTATCTCCAGCACCTCTGGATAGGACTTTGAGAAGGCGTAGCGGCTGCCCGAGCGTTCGATCATGAAGTCCCGCGCTTCGTCAAGCCGGTCGGGGTCGCCCATGAAGATTATCTTGTACCAGGGCTCATCTGTCGGCAGTTCCGAATCGGGGATATCCCTGCCCTTTTCCCGCAGATAAAAGAGTCCCTTCTCGCAGGTAAGCCGCGAGTCGATATCCGGAAACGCGGCGAGCATCTCACGGCTGAGTTTAAGGGCGGGCAGCGGCTCCAGCGGGCAGGTATCGATAAATTCCTTGGTGTAGAAATCGCGGCAGTAGGCGCCGTTGCAGAAAATGCCCGGGGCGTTCATCAGCTCCCTGTAACAGGGCACGCCTTCGGCGAAGGAGGGTTCGTAGCGCCCTGTGGCGAAGGTGAAATGTCCTCCCGCCGCGATGAAGCGCTTCACCGCCTCGGCGTTCTCCTCGGGCAGAACCGATTCGTCGCCCAAAAAGGTGTTGTCTATGTCGGTTACTATAAGTATGTTCGAAATATTCATTCTGTCGTTGGTTATTGGCTATATGTTTTTTTCGAGTATGTCCAGCACCGCCGCAAATTCGGCGGGCAGGGGCGAATCAAAGCGCATGTATTCCCCGGTGATCGGATGCTCAAAGGCAAGCGTTCGGGCGTGGAGGCACTGACCGGCCCTCACCGCCGGGTATTTTGTTTCAAGCGGACAGGGCGAGCCGGAATACAACTCGTCGCCCACCAGGCGATGACCGAGAGACGCCAAATGCACCCGTATCTGATGGGTCCTGCCGGTTTCAAGCGAGCAGCCTATGTGGCTGTAGCTGCCGAGCGACTTTGTGGCATAGCTTCGAATCACCCTGTAATGTGTGACGGCGTGTCTGCCGCCGGGCACAACTGCCATGCGCTTTCGGTCCACCGGATGGCGGCCTACGGGGGCGTCCACGCTCCCCGATTCCTCCCGGAAACTGCCCACCGCCACCGCCTCGTAATGCCGTTCCATATGTCTGTCGGCGAGCCGGGCGGCAAGCGAAAGGTGTGCCGCGTCGGTCTTGGCAACAACAAGCAGACCGCTTGTATCCCGGTCTATCCGGTGCACAATGCCGGGACGGATGACGCCGTTTATCCCCGACAGCGAATCGCCGCAGTGATAAAGCAGGGCGTTCACCAGTGTGCCGTCGGGGTTGCCGGGGGCGGGGTGCACCACCATGCCCTTCGGCTTGTTCACCACTATGAGCGAACTGTCCTCGTATATTATATCAAGCGGTATATCCTGGGGCAGGACTTCGGTAAGTTTCGGCTCGGGCAGGCTCACCCTTATGACCTCTCCCGGCTTTACCGGGCGGCGCTTTGACACCTCCTCGCCCTCTGCCGTCACGCTGCCGCTCTCGATGAGCTTCTGCGCGGCGGAACGGGTCAGATCGGTATTGGCGGCGACGAAAACGTCAAGCCGCATGCCCTCGTCCTCCGGGGAGGGGATGAGCAGTATGTCGTCGGTCATTTTGACGGTCCGGTATCGGATCCAGTATCGGGAGTGTCAGAAGTTTGAGCGCCGCTGTCGGGGGTGTCGGTATCGGGAGTGACACTTTCATGGGTATCGACAGTTTTGTTCCCGGGTTCGTGGGCGGCATGGGCGTGGGCGTTTTCATCCCCCGATGCTTTTGCGGCTTTCCCGACCCTGCCTTTGGCTGCCGTTTCGGCTTTCACCGTTTCGTTTTTTCCCGATTTCCCGGTTTTCAGCTCGCCGAAGAGCACCCAGAGGAAGAGCAGTCCGGCTCCTATGCAGACAAAGGAATCTGCGGCGTTGAACACCGCGAAATTGATAAGCGTGAAGTCGATGAAGTCGACCACATAGCCCGCGGCTATCCGGTCGATCATGTTGCCTATGCCTCCGCCTATCACCATGCCCATGGCGACCGACAGCAGGGGCGAGGGCTTGTCCCTGCGGCAGATGTATACCATATATGCCGCCATAGCCACTATGGCGACGCCCGACACAATCATGAAGAGCCACCGGTGTCCCTTGAGCATTCCGAAGGCGGCACCGGTGTTCTCCACATATGTCAGATGAAGTACGTCCTGCCAGAGGGGCACACTGCCCAGCGGCTTGAGATATGTCACAGTCAGGTACTTGGTCAGCTGGTCGATGCCGATGACCGCAAGTGCCGTGATAATCCAGAGAAACATCCGATTATGTTAATAATGTTATATTATTGCTTTTCGATTGCGTCTGCTCACTGCAATGCCCTGACCGCGGCGGCGCAGCGCGGGCAGAGGAATCCGCCGTCCTCGGTCTCTTCGCCCGGCACCGAGTGCACCCAGCAGCGGTCGCACTTGCGGCCGGCGGCTACCGATACCTCGGCGGTGAAGACGTCGTTTTCGCCTGACACCAGCTCCACACCCGACACGATGTAGACCATAGCTAGGGTCTCTACGCCGAAGCTCTCAAGGAGTGCCAGCCTGTCGCCCGAAGCGGTTATCTTCAGCTCCGCCTCAAGGGATTTGCCGATGAGACCGGCGGCGCGGGCATCCTCAAGCGACTTCATCACGTCGTCGCGCAGTTCGAAGAGGGCGTCCCATTTTGCGTCTATCTCGGGGAAATTGTATTCGGGATTCGCCGAGGGCATGTCGTTTAACAGCGGGGAACGGGTATCGTCGCCCGCGGGGTGGGGCATTGCCGCCCATATTTCCTCGCCCGTGAAGGCAAGCAGGGGGGCTATCATGCGGGTCAGACCGTCGAGGATTATATACATGGCGGTCTGGGCGCGGCGGCGGGCTTTGGAGCCGGCGTTTTCGCAGTAAACCCTGTCTTTTGTGATGTCTATGTAGAGTTTTGACAGGTCTATGGTGCAGAAGTTGTTTATATCGTGATATATAAAGTGGAATTCGTAGTCGTCGTAAGCCCGGCGGACGCCGGCGACCAGCTTATTGTAGCGGCTGAGCACCCACTTGTCGATATCTTCCAGCTCGTTGACGGCTGTCATGTCTTTGCCGGGGTCGAAGTCGCCCAGGTTGGCAAGCAGTATGCGCACCGTGTTGCGTATCTTGCGGTAGATCTCGGAGAGCTGTTTCAGTATATCCTTTGATATCTTGACATCGTTGGTGTAGTCCACCGAGGACACCCAGAGACGCAGTATGTCGGCGCCGTAATCCTTTATAACCTCGTCGGGGGAGATTGCGTTGCCCTCGGACTTGTGCATCGCCTTGCCGTTGGCGTCAACCGTCCAGCCGTGGGTAATTATCTGACGGTAGGGTGCGATGCCCTTGGAGGCTATCGAAGTAAGCATCGACGACTGGAACCAGCCGCGATACTGGTCTCCGCCCTCCAGGTATATGTCTGCCGGGGTTGAGTGGCCTTCGCGCTGATCGAGGACTGCGGCGTGGGTGGAGCCCGAGTCGAACCAGACGTCCATTATGTCGGTTTCCTTATCGAACTTCGCGGCTTCACAGCCGCACTCGCACCTGAAGCCGGCGGGCAGTATCCTGTCGGGGGTATATGTGTACCAGGAGTTGGAGCCTTCCCTTCCGAACAGTTCCGAGACCGCCTTTATGCTCTCGGCGGTGATTATCGCCTTGCCGCAGTCGGGGCAGTAGAATATGGGCAGCGGGACGCCCCACCTGCGCTGTCGGGAGATGCACCAGTCGTCTCTCTCGCGGATCATGGCTATCATCCGTTCCTTGCCCCAGGCGGGATGCCACCTGATATTGTCGCAGGCGGCGACGGCGGCGTCGGTCATAGCCGATACCGAGGCGAACCACTGTCTGGTGGCGCGGAAGATTATGGGGTTCTTGCAGCGCCAGCAGTGGGGATACTGGTGAACCATGCTCTCGGCCGCCAGCAGCGCACCGCTCTCCCTGAGGTCGGCAAGAATCGCGCCGTTTGCCTTGTCGAAGCGCAGCCCCTGATATTTGCCCGCCTCCTCGGTGAGAACGCCCCTTCCGTCCACCGGAACCACAACGCCTATCTTGGTGAGTCCGGCGTCGTCGTAATGCTTGCAGATGTTGAAGTCGTCTGCGCCGTGTCCGGGAGCGGTGTGAACGCAGCCGGTGCCCGCGTCAAGGGTGACATGCTCGCCGTTGAGAACCACCGACTTGCGGTCGATGAAGGGATGATATGCGGTCATCAGCTCGAAATCCGAGCCCATGAGCCTGGCTGTGATCTCGTATTCATCGATGCCGGCGACCTTCGCGGTCTGCTCCGCCAGTTCGGCGGCGACTATATAGGTCTCGCCCGAGGGAACCTTCATCAGCACATACTCATAATCGGCGTTGAGGCATATCGCCAGGTTCGCCGGGAGCGTCCAGGTGGTGGTGGTCCAGATTACGAAATAGGTCCTGTCGATATCGCAGAGGGAGGAGAGCTTCCCCTTGTCGTCGGCAACCTTGAATTTCACATATATCGAGTCGCAGCCGTCGTCCTTGTACTCGATCTCGGCTTCGGCTAAAGCTGTCTCGTCGTCGGGACACCAGTAAACCGTCTTGAAGCCGCGGTAGATGTAGCCCTTCAGCGCCATTGCGCCGAAGACCTCTATCTGCTTCGCCTCGAAATCGGGCGTCAGGGTGATGTAGGGATTGTCCCAGTCGCCGATAACGCCGAGACGCTTGAAACCCTCCCGCTGACGATCCACAAATGAAAGGGCATAGTCGCGGCAGAGATCGCGGTACTCGGTTACGGGCATTTTGTTGCGGTCAACCTTTTTATTCTTGAGCACCGCCTTCTCGGTGGGCAGACCGTGGCAGTCCCAGCCGGGTATGTAGGGGGAGTCAAAGCCGCTCATGTTCTTATAGCGGACAATGATGTCCTTGAGAATCTTGTTCAGCGCATGTCCGATATGTATATCGCCGTTTGCGTAGGGCGGGCCGTCGTGCAGAACGAAAATCGGCTTGCCCGCGTTGCGCTCACGAACCAGCTTGTAAAGATCCTGCTCGTACCAGCTTTTGAGCCACTCCGGCTCCCGCTGGGGCAAGCCGGCTCTCATGGGGAATGAGGTCTGCGGAAGGTTCAGCGTTTTTGTATAATCGGTTGACATATTACTCTCCTGTAATGCTCACGCGGAGTTTCTGATTTACGGGTTTGCCGGTTCAGGGCTCTGCCCGTAATTTATGCTGATAAAGTATTTATCCGAACGTCTGACGTCCGGACAAATACGCTTGATTCTGATAAAAGTCTCTGCCTGCTCGGCAGCGGCAGCGGGTGCCGTCCTGCTGTTTATTTCTTTTTCTTCTTGTTTGCGGCGTTCAGGAAGGCGTTGAAGTCGTCGTCGAAGCTGTCGTTCGCAGGCGCCGGCTTCGCGGAAGCCTGCTTCGTCCCGGGTCTGAAAGGAAATGCGGGCTTATTGGCGGCAGGCGGAGTGTTTGCGGCGGATGTCTGCGCAGGCCTGTTTGCGCCGGCGTTAACGCCGGTGTTGGCGGCGGGCTTAGCCGACGACTTGCCGAAGGAACGCATCATCGCTTCGAATTCTTTTTCGTCGTCGCTCGAAATGGCGTCAAGCTGAGCCTTGACCGAACCGTCTGTTTTCTTCTTTGTGCCGCCCAGCGTTTTATCCATATTAGCCAGCATCGACTCGATGTCGCCCTTCTGTGCCGGCTTCACTCCCTGTCTCAGCACATCGGCGAGATGGGAGCGCTCCTGCTCCAGATCGTCATCGTGAACCTCGGCGGAAACGGGCATACCGCCTTCGTCTTCGGCAGCATCGGCGTCGGCTTCCTCATCGGCATACTGTTCGCCGTCGGTGCCGTCCGCATCGTCCGTGTACTGCTCATCGGCATACTGCTCGTCTGCATACTGCTCGTCGGCGGCGTATTGCTCGTCATAGGCTTCGTCTGTATACTGCCCGTCCTCTGTATAGGGACCGTCGTCCTCATAGGCGTCATCGCCTTCATAGACTTCGCCGTCTTCGTTGGCATCGCCGTCTTCATATTCCTCGCCGTCTTCGTATGCCTCGCTGTCCTCATATTCCTCGCCGTCTTCGTATGCCTCACTGTCCTCGTATTCCTCGCCGTCTTCGCAGGCTTCATCTTCTTCATCGGCGGGGATGTCGGCGGGATTCACGGCGGTGAACATTCTGGTAGGCGCCTCGTCGGGATTTATCGGCTCCTCATCGGGGTTTACCGCCGGCTGCCACTGCGGCTGAGGGGGCTGGGTGGGTTGTGGTTGGGGTTGGGGCTGTGGTTGGGGTTCGGGAGCGGCGTACCGGTGCTGCTGTTCCCGCTCCTGTTCCTGTCCCTGCTCCTGCTCCTGTCCCTGAGAATACATCTGTTCCCCGGCGGCGGCAATATCGCGGTTTGCGGCATACTGATTCACAAATGCCGAGATATCGTCCTTCACGGCGGCGATCACCACCCGGGTGTAGTCCTCGTCGGTGAGCTCGAGACCGCTGAGTATATCGTCGGGCGACAGCTGCTCAAGGAATTCGATATGCGCGCTGTACTGCTCGTAGATCCGGGACTTGAACTCATTCACCACGCCCCGCAGGGCTGCCAGCCTGTCCCGCTCCACGTCAAGCTGCTGGCGGAAATCGGCTATGACCTTGTCGCAGTTGGTTTTGGATGAGCGCACCAAAAGATCGGCGCGGGCGTTCGCCTCGTCGATGATCCGGGCGCCGGTGCGCTGCGCGCTGACAACGGCGTTGCGGATGGTAGCCTCATCCCTGTGATATTTATCAAGCTCGGTGAGCGCAGCGGACAGCTGTTTCTCCAGCTCGTCGTTCCGGCGGTAGAGCTCGGTATATTTCTCAATTACGAAGTCGAGATGCTCGTCGACTTCAACAGAGGCATAGCCTCTGACCACCTTGGTAAAATCCTTCTTTTTCAGTTCATGCGGCGGTATCAATTCGTCACCTCAAAATCTCTCTCCCGGCTCCGGTTCTGTTGTTTATGCGTCTGTCTGCCGGATAACATTGGTTTTATTGGCTTTCAAAATATAAATCAAACATATATGCCGGCTGAAATCATATATACCTGCCGGCGGCAAGTTTTATCCGGTCCCGGCGCGTGCGGTCGCCGGTCCCGATAATAACAAAGCGCCCGACCCCGCGGACGGATATAATATCCCCTTCGGAAATCGGAGCGTCACTGTTTTGATTCACCGAATAATTGAGCCGGATATTACCCGCGGCGATATCAGCCTTTGCTTTTTCTCTTGAGGTATGGGCAAGGAGCGCCACGACACAGTCAAGCCGTGCCGATGCTATGACGCCGTTTATCCTCTCAATCTTTCTGCCCGCGTCGAAATTCTCCGGCGGGCTGTATTCGCTGACAGTGACGGCATCGCGGCCCACGCGCAGCAGCGGGTTCTCATAACCGGTGAGCAGTCCGGCCGCGGCCGAGGTCATGAAGACGACAGCACCGCCCTCCACCGGCACAATATCGCCGATGCAGGAGCGCTCGATCCCGCAGCCCAGCAGCGAACCGAGATAATCCCGGTGGCTGAGGGTCACATAGCCGCTGACCCCGATTTTCACTGCCGAAAGCCGTTCGGAGTACTGCGGCTCGGGCTGGTAAATCGCCCAGTCGGGGAGCACGAAGAGCATCGCCCGCTCGGCGTCCTGATAGCCGCCCCAGAAGAGACAGCCCTCGCCGCCAACCGAGGCGATATGCGTCTTTGCCTCATACTGCTCCGCAGGGTCGAGAAAGGCGGTGGCAGAGGGTACGCCGTTGCCTGCCGCCCTGAGCATATCGTCTATTCTTTCGGTAAAAAACTTCATATTCGTCTGGTTTTCGGATCCCGGGCGGACATTTCCCCTTCGGCGTCTTATATCACCTGAACCGCATGTGATTTACATAATACGGCATCGGTACGCCTTCCGCGGCTCCCGCCCTCACGGCGGGCGCAGACCGGCGCGCACATCCTCATCGCGATGCGGCGGCACGCCGCGGCGGAAACCACATCGGAAACTATATCGCCGCGGATACAGCCGCCTGCAACGCGGCAAGCAGCAGGTATGTCACAAGGAAGGATATGTCTATGGGAAGCCCCCTCAGAGCCTCAAACTTTGACAGAACAGCCCTTACCGGCATTATGAGCGGCTCGGTTACCGATATCAGAAACTCGCTTACCCGGCTGCCGCGCATATCGGGAATCCAGGACAGTATCGCCCTGGCAAACAGCAGAAGCTGCAGAACGGCCAGCGTCGTATTGGTGAAAGTGGCTGCAATTCTGACAAGGGGCATCGGTATAGGCAAGCCTCTCAGCTGCCGAAGGTATTAAAACCCATGTCGCCGGCCTGATGAGCCTGCGGATTGGAGGCAGCGCCCTGATCGGAGATCGGCACGGTGTTGGGAGTTATTATAAATGTGCGGGCGGCAACCTTCTTTATGCTGCCGTCTATTGAATAGACCACGCCCTGGAGGAAGTAGAGGATGTTGCGGATAACCTCTTCCTTAGCGGTATCCAGGTTGAGAACAACGGTGCGCTTGTTCAGCAGATGGTCGGCCACGGGGCGGGCGATATCGAAGCTGTCGGAGCGAATAACCTTGATCTCGGTGTGCGACTCGATGGACATCGGAACATTATGCATTTGATTCATGGGGTTTCCTCCCTGATGAGGCGCATATTGCGTTCTAATTTGATTGTATGCCATGGTCTGACCGCCGGGATTCATGCCTGCCTGTGTCTGCTGGTCATGATATCCGTCGTTGTAATACTGACCGTCGCCATCGGCGGGATCATCATATTCGAGATCGTCGTCATACAGGTCATCCCTGTCCGGATTGACGGCGTTTTTGATTCTGTCGAATAAACCCATTTTTAACCTCCGCACTGCCTATAAGTGTTGGTATTGAATTGAGATTTTCCTGTATCTGCCGCACCGCAGGTATATGTGTGCCGCTTGCGCAAAATGTTTCCCGCTTCGGGAACATGCGTGAACCGCTCTGCGTCCGTCTGCGGTATCGGCGGCTTTTATATCTGCCTTATCTGCCTTGCGCCGAATATCGCCGAACCGGGACGCACCATTGTAGCGCCGCATTCGACCGCGACAGCGTAACTGCCGCTCATGCCCATCGAGAGCACCGGCGGCTCCTCCGGGCGGTAATAGCCCATGAGCGACTCGAATATCTCCCTCGCCCGGGTGAAATACTCCCTGTACTCCTCCCCCTTTACGAGCGGAGCCATTGTCATGACGCCCGCAATCGCAATGCCCGGCATCCCGTGAACCGCTTCCGCGAAGTCCTCCGCGTCCCCCGGCAGCACGCCGCCTTTATTCGGCTCGCAGCCGACGTTCAGTTCAATAAGGCAGGGCATGACAAGCGAATGCTGTTCGGCGCGCCGGCCGATCTCCTTCGCCAGGCTCATCCGGTCAAGCGACTGGATCATGCAGACCCGGTTTATTATCTGCCTCACCTTGTTGCTCTGGAGGGTGCCGATGAAGTGGAGCGCCGGGAGATTTTTCGATGCCGATGATTCTTCGCCCGGCACGGGGTACTTGGCGCAAAGCTCCTGTACCCGGTTTTCGCCGGCTTCACGCAGTCCGCACTCGCCGACCGCGTATTCGATAAGCGGCAGCGGAACATTCTTGGTGGCGGCGACTATCCGTATATCGCGCTCGCCCCAGCGCGACCGGGTATCGGCCTCCGCTTCGGCGATGCGCTTTCTTATCAGCTCGAGATTGCCCGCAATCGACTCGCGGCTGCATACATCAGGCGCGGGCTCGATGCCGCCGGCGGTCTCAGCTGATGATCTTGCTTTCATAAAGATTTTTGCCTCTGGTAATAATGAGATCGTGCAGGTTCAGCTTGTTGTAGTAGTATTCGTCGTTGAGAGGATCACGCCGCGCCACTATGAAGTAGCCGCCCACCTCGGTCAGCGGAACTATTTCGCGGAAGCGCACAAGCCTGTTGTCCAGCACATAAACGCCCTGGCGTCCGTCGTTGATGCGAACCGCCGATATGGGAACCCGGTAGCCGGTGTATGAGGCTTTGACTATCTGAACCGGCTGACGGCGCAGGAAGTTGAAGTTTTCGGGAATCTCGCCGGTGGAGAACACCAGCAGCACCCGTTCGCCGTTTGTCTCGGTGACGATGCGCGTAAGGGTCATGCGCAGCTCTGTGTCGCTCGAATAGGGGAATACCACCGTGTAGGCGCCGTTGTAGCGGAAGTTCCGCAGCATATCCTGGGTGCTCTCGCAGACTATGTACCATGTGAACGCCGTCACCAGCTTGCCGACGCCGTAACCGCCGTAGCCCGAATAATCGCGGGGCTGGGTCTCCTTCAGCCTGTCGAAGCGCTCCACCGTCAGGGTGGGCACCTCGTTCGCGTGAAACGCCGTCTCGTAGCCGTCAAGGCTGGTATAGAAGTAGCCGGCGCCGGGGGCTTTCACCGTTTCGGCGGCGCCCGCCATGTCGGCGGCAGTAAGCAGCTTTTCGTTTCCAAGACGGGTGATCTCTTCGTTGTAGTTCTGTACCGTCCGGGTGATTATACTGCGCCTGTTGAGCAGTATGAGCAGCTCATCCCGCTTGCGCACCGCGTAGGCGAGGTCGCCGTTCTCCACGCCATTGCGCAGAGATCCGAACAGGGCGTTAATATCGCTGTCAAGGGCGGCGGTGTCGGTGACCGTAATGCTGCCGCTTATGTTGCTGTCCTCGAGAATGCCTATCTTACGGTCGATCTCGATAATACGCCGGCGGGCGTCTTCTCCGCCGCCTTCGCTGTATACGCTGACCAGCTCCCTGCCGGCGGCGACATGCTCGCCGTCAACGGCGCTGTAGCTCAGTCCGCCCGAACGCGCGGAGTAAAGCACCGTTTCCGAGCGCATAACATAGGCTTCGAAATTCTCGGTAGCCCGCTCGGTGGCGACTTCGGTGAGCATGGTCTCGACCTCGCTTGTGACCAGGGAGGAGAGAGCGCGGATTATAAGCAGTATCACAAGCAGCGAAACCGCCGCCGTGAGCACATAAGCCGCGACATTTTTTAAGTATTTTGTATCCATCAGTTATCCGTGGAATATTTGAAACAGGCAGACAGGCGCATACCGCAGTCACGCCGCACATCATCGGCAGCGCACGAATCGCCGATGAGCAGGTACATGCTGTCCGCCGCGGGAAACACCGCCCGCCGCAGAATACACAGCCATGCCGGGCAAGACACTCGGCGCCGGAGAGCCGTTTCATAAAATTATGAGGGCTTTTCCGCCCCTTTTAACGCCCGTTTTCCGCCTATATCTGCGATATTATATCACAAGCCTTCAAATAAGGCAAATACTGAAATAATTTTTTACCTCGCGGACATAATATATTTACATTATTTGTCGGTCTGTTTCCGCCTCGGATTTGTCGGCTGTCAACCGCTTTCATCCGATTTCGGCGAGGCGGCGGGCGGCGTCGGCGCAGACCTCATCGCCGGCGGCGCCGTTCAACGCCGAAGCGTCCAGCCAGACCATGTCGGGATTGCGCCTGAACCAGGTGAGCTGCCGCTTTGCGTAGCGCCGAGTCGCTTGTTTTATGTCGTCGGCGGCGTTTTCAAGGGTATATGAGCCGTCGGTGCAGTCGATATGGCGCAGCATCTCCTTGTAGCCTATGGCCTGGGCGGCTGTGGGGGCTTCTCTCAGCCGCGGAGCCAGGCGGCGAACCTCGGCTTCAAGCCCCGCTTCAAGCATCAGATCCACCCGTCGGTCGATGCGCTCGTAAAGCATTGCCCGGTCGGGAAAATCAAGCCCGAATATGACCGGCGCGAAGTCGGAACCGCCGGTTCGTGAACGGGCGTCAAGGGCGCTTTTCGTCTCGCCGGTGGTCAGGTATATTTCAAGAGCGCGTATAACGCGCCTCACGTTGTTCGGGTGTACAGCCGCCGCCGACTCCGGGTCGACCGCTTCAAGCCGAGAGTAAAGCTCGTCCGGGGGCAGGGCTTCAAGCTCCTCCCGAAGTCCCCGCGGGGTCTTCATGTCGGCAAAGACGTTGCCGGTGAGCACCGCGTCGAGATACAGCCCGGTGCCGCCGCAGAATACCGGCAGCTTTCCCCGTGAGAAAACCTGACGGGCGATTTCCGAAGCCCGGGCTGCGTAATCGGCGCAGGAAAGGGTGTCGCCTATGTCGGCAATATCTATCATGTGGTGTGGTATGCCGCGGGTTTCCCCGGGGGTTGGCTTTGCCGTGCCGATATCCATGCCCCTGTAGACCTGCATCGAGTCGCAGGATATGACCTCGCCCCCCAGCCGGAGGGCAAGGGCGATAGCAAGGGCGGTTTTGCCCGACGCTGTGGGACCGGCTACCGCCAGAACCTTGATTTTTGATTTTTTCTCTGAGTTTGTGTTTGCGTTTGAGTTTATGCGGGTCATGCCGTCATGTGTCATGTTATATGCCGACTGATTCACGCGATTATATGCCGACGAATTCTCGGGCGGCGGCAGCGTATGCCGCGGTGTTGGTCCGTCCGCCGTATGTTCCGAATTCGATCAGATCCTCGCCGTCGTAGCCGGCAAGCGAATCGGTCACCGATCGGTCGTGTATATACCGGTCGGCGAAAGCCTCGAAGCAGCCGATGTCCGGGTCGGACTCGGGATTGCCCGGCCGCCTGGCGGTCAGGTGGCACTTCACCGCATAGCAGAAGAAGGTGAGCTTGTCTCTTGCGCCCAGCCGGTTCCAGAGCTGGTTATAAAAGGCGCGCTCGCCGATCCACGCCGAGAAATGCATTCCCTTGTGGTCGGCGTAGACCGCCGCATCGTGGGTGGGTATCGATTCGTCCCCCTCGGCGACCCGGGCGAGCATGCAGCTCACGTCCTCCTCGCAGGCATCCGCCGGCACGGTTATCCCCAGATCCCCGGCATAGTCAAGCTGCTCCCCGGTGGGCTTTCTCGGCGGACGGAGGGTGAGCACCGGGTCGGTTATGCCGCTCTGAATCGCCTGTTCGTATGCTGCCTGTTCGCTCACCGTGTCGATGCGCAGACGGCGCGCCTTTCCCTCTTCATCTTTTCCCGACGCCTGAAAGGTGCAGTAATTGATTTTCCCCAGCGGCGCGCGGGAGAATATCCCCGCCTCGATATAGGGCAGATTTCCCCGGGGCGTCTCCCCGCTTCGCCCGCCCGATGCCGGTTCCCCGGCGGACTTTCCGTTTCCGAACAGCATTTTGCCTTCTCCGTTCTTTCCGATTCAGCACATCGGGAGCGCGCTCCCGACATATGCCGGTCAGTCGTATTCCCCGCGGGGAATACAAACCATTTATCATACATCTAATCTTACATCAATAATAGCATTTTTTGTGATATCTGTCAATGATTAACTCGTAAATTTGCGCCCTGCCGCCCGGCGGCATGATAACTTCCGCGGTTATTTACACCGCGTTCACAAATAACGGCGCGATTTGTATTACAATGCAACAATGAGGTATTGTCCTCACCGACATGCCGACATAAAAGTAAATTATATAAACCGGAGGAAACAAGAATGTCCGAGAAAATGAAAGTAGCCGTTATAGGCTGCGGCCGCATCGCCAACTCCGCCCATATCCCGTCCTACCGCAAGCTGGACGATGTGGAAATCAAGTACTTCTGCGACCTTATCCCCGAGAAGGCTCAGAAATCCGCCGACGAATACGGCTCGGGTATTGTCATAACCGACTACAAGCAGGCTCTCGCCGACCCCGAAGTAAAAGCCATTTCTGTCTGCACCCCCAACAAGGATCACAAGTTCATCTCCATCGACGCCCTTCACGCGGGCAAGCACGTGCTCTGCGAGAAGCCGGCAGCCCGTGACTACTCCGAGGCTCTCGAGATGCAAAAGGCTCAGCACGAGACCGGTCTCACCCTTAATATCGGCGTGGTCAACCGCTTCAGCAACGCCGTTCGTCTCATAAAGGAGATGATCGACGCCGGCGAGCTGGGCGAGGTTTATCATGTTTACGCCGCTTTCCGCCGTTACCGCGGCATCCCGGGTCTGGGCGGCGCTTTCACCACCAAGGCCATTTCGGGCGGCGGCGCGCTCATCGACTGCGGCGTTCACTTCATCGACATCGTCATGTTCTGCACCGACGACCCCACACCGATTACCGCATCGGGCAAGGCTTTCTCCAAGCTGGGCGTCGACATGAAGAACTATGTCTACAACTCGATGTGGGCTGAGGACACCAAGGACCTCAACGGCACCTACGACGTCGACGACTTCGTGACCGCTTTCATCCGCACCTCGGGCCCAACCCTCTCGCTCAACGGCTCCTGGGACCAGAACATCGGCCAGCCCGAGAGCTACATCGACTTCCTGGGCACCAAGGCCGGCATCCGCCTCAATTACGGCGGCAGCTTCACCATCTGGGGCGTCAAGGACGGCAAGCTCACCTCCGAGGTTCCCGCCTACGAGCCCAACGACGCCTTCGCCACCGAGATCGCAGAGTTCTGCAAGTGCGTCCGCACCGGCGAGAAGCTCCCCTCTCACATCGACCGCAACATCCTCACCTCCAAGATCATGCAGGGTATCTACGATTCCTCCATGGCCGACAGAGAGATCGTATTCTGATTCAGATTTCCCGTATATACAGAGGGAGACAGGGCAAAAAAGCTCTGTCTCCCCTGATTTTCTGATAATTCGGTATTTTTTAACAAGTTTCGGTTGCTTTTGACACCCCGCCGGAGTATAATGTATCGGTTGATGATGAAACAATTCACGATACTCCCCGTTTCACTCCCCGCTTCGGCAGAAAATACCAGCCGAATACAGGCTGTTTTAAGACCGGATCACAAAAAAGAAAACTCCTTAAAATCGTTGAGATTTCAAGGAGTTTGGAAACTGGAGCGGATAAGGGGAATCGAACCCCCATAGCCAGCTTGGGAAGCTGAAGTTTTACCACTAAACTATATCCGCGTATGGTGCTTCCTGCGGGGCTCGAACCCACGACCTCTCGCATGTGAAGCGAGCGCTCTGACCGGCTGAGCTAAGGAAGCATAAAGCATAAAACATAAAAACAGAAGCGCAAAGGAAACAGATCGGAGGAGCCGACCCCTCCGCACTATTGATTATAGCACCGCGGTATTGTTTTGTCAACCGTTTTTTTGAAATCGCAAGGAGATGTCACCAAGTGGCTTTTGAGTTTACCGACAGAATAAATAAACTTACATGCGACGCCGAAGAAGCGCTTGCGGAGCGGTTTGCCGAAACCGACGAAATCTCCCTCGCCAACACGGCAAAGGTGCTGGACGCCTTCCGGGAGCACCGGGTGAGCGACGCCATGTTCGCGCCCTCCTCGGGCTACGGTTACGACGACCGGGGACGCGACACGCTGGAGACTGTCTGGGCGGAGGTGTTCGGCGCGGAGGCGGCGCTGGTACGCCACTCGATAGTAAACGGCACCCACGCGCTGACAATAGCCCTCTTCGGGCTGCTGCGGCCGGGCGACACCATGCTTTCGGTGACCGGCAAGCCCTACGACACACTTGAGGGCGTCATCGGCATAGGCGCGGCGGGCGAAAAGCTGAAGGGCTGCGGTTCGCTTGCCGACTTCGGCGTGAAATACCGCGAACTGCCCATAGGCGCCGACTTCGAAAGCGTCCTTCGGGATAATCCCACGGTAAAAATGGTCTACCTGCAGCGCTCCAAGGGCTACTCCGACCGGGTCACTCTGTCGGCGGATGAGATCTCGGCCGTAACCGCGAAGGTGCGGGCGATATCCCCCGATATCTTCGTGGCGGTTGACAACTGCTACGGCGAATTTACCGATTTACGCGAACCCGCCGCCGACCTTGTTGTCGGCTCGCTGATAAAGAACCCTGGCGGCGGTATCGCCGAGTCGGGGGGCTATCTGGCGGGTACGAAACGCGCCGTGGAGTTAGCCTCCTACCGCATGACCACGGTGGGCGCGGGCGCCGAGGTGGGCGCGTCGCTGGGGCAGACAAAGAATATGTATAAGGGTCTGTTTCTTGCGCCCCATGTGACCGCCGCGGCGGTCAGGACGGCGCTGCTTGCCGCCTATATCTTCGAGGCGCTGGGCTTTGAATGTTCGCCCCGCTGGACCGAAAAGCGGCAGGATATCATACAGGCGGTGCACATGAAGACCCCCGAGGGGCTGTGCGCCTTCTGCCGGGGCATACAGAGCGCCTCTCCGGTCGACTCCTTCGTCACCCCCGAACCCTGGGCTATGCCCGGCTACGACGACGAAGTTATTATGGCAGCCGGCGCCTTCACACAGGGATCGTCAATCGAGCTGTCTGCCGACGGCCCCCTGCGCCCCCCCTACACCGCCTTTCTGCAGGGCGGGCTGACCTACGAGGCGGGCAAACTGGGCGTCATGTCCGCCGCCGACTACGTTCTGCGCGAGTTAAATATGTGACACCGCCGATATTACATACATATACGGGTAAACGGAATGAAGAAACTGAGAATAGCTGTCGACGGCCCCTCGGGCGCGGGCAAATCCGAGCTTGCCAAGGCTCTGGCGCGGGAGTTGGGCTGCATATATGTGGACACCGGCGCTCTTTACCGCGCCGTGGGACTGAACGCCGCCCGGCTGGGACTGTCAAAGGACGACGGCGCCGGGATTGCCGCCTCCCTCGAAGGGCTGCGGGTGTCGATAAAACGGCAGGAGGGGGAGCAGCGCATATTCATCGGCGATGAGGATGTGAGCGGGCTTATCCGCACCCCCGATATCTCGGCATGGGCGTCGGTAGTGTCGGCTCTGCCCCAGGTGAGAGCCTTTCTCGGCGGTCTGCAGAGAGACGCCGCCGCCCGGGGCAACGTCATAATGGACGGCCGGGACATCGGCACCGTGATTATGCCCGACGCCGATGTGAAGATATTCCTCACCGCAAGAGCCGAGGTCCGCGCCGAACGCCGCCGCAAACAGGACATGGACAAGGGCAGGACCGACGTGCCGCCGCTCGAAGAATATCTGCGCGAGATGCAGGAGCGCGACAGCCGGGATTCGCGCCGCGAACACGCCCCCGCCGTCGCCGCGGCCGACGCGGCGGTGCTTGACAACTCCGACATAGATTTTGAACACACCGTCGAAAAGGCGCTCGGCATTATCCGCGAAAGGACGGCCGGAAAATGAGCAAGAGCAACGGCTTCTACAGAACCATGTACGCCATATTCGCCGGCGCCGTGCGCTTTTTCTACAACATACGGGTTGAGGGGAGCGAAAATGAGCCTGCCGAGGGCGGTTTTCTCATCTGCTCCAATCATATTTCAAACGCCGACGTTGTCATTGTAGCCGCCAGTTTCCGCCGCCAGGTGCGTTTTCTCGCCAAAGCCGAGCTGTTTAAGATACCCCTGCTGAAGCAGCTGATAACCGCTCTCGGGGCCTTCCCCGTCGACCGCGGACGCGCCGACGTGGGAGCCGTGAAGAAAACGATAGAGCTGCTCTCCGAGGGCGAATGCGTGGGCATGTACCCCCAGGGTCACCGCCAGCCGGGAATTGACCCCCGGGAGACCAGGATAAAGAACGGCGCCGCCATGATGATCTATCGCGCCTCGGTTCCCGCCCTGCCGGTGCTTATTCAGACAAAGGGCATGCGCATCAAGCCTTTCAGGCGCACAATTGTCCGCATAGGCAAGCCGGTCACCCCCGGGGAGCTGGGTATGAACGAGGGCACAAGCGCCGAATATGCCCGGGCATCCGCGCGGCTGTTTGAAATGGTCTGCGACATGTACGACCCGGCTGCCGCCGCCCTTCCAGCCGCCGCAGGCGTATTAAACGTCACAGTACAGGACGCCATCCCCGTCAATTCCGACGAAGGTGACGCGAATGAGTGACTTCTCCGCCCTTTTCACCGAAATTTTTGAAGCAAACAACCTGAACCGCTTCATCACCGAAAACAATATCGCCGCCTTTGAGCGGCTCACCGGTCTGCTTGCCGATTTCAACGCCCGCACCAACATCACCGCCGTCGCCGGCGAGCGGGAGACCATCGCCCTTCACTACGCCGATTCGCTTGTCTGCGCCGACCTTATACCCGAGGGCGCACATCTGCTTGACGTGGGCTGCGGCGGCGGTTTTCCTTCCCTGCCCCTTGCCGTTGCCCGCCCCGACCTGCATGTGACCGCCCTCGACGCCACCGCCAAAAAGCTGCGTTTCGTCGAGCTTGCCGCCGCCGATCTGGGGCTTGACAATATCGCGCCCCTCTGCGGGCGCGCCGAGGTTCTCGGTCATGAACCGAAGCATAGGGGAAAATATTCCGTTGTCGTTGCCCGAGCGGTAGCCCCTCTCGGCCGGCTGCTTGAATACTGCCTGCCCTTCACTTCTTCCGACGGCCGCTTCATCGCCCTCAAGGGTCAGCACGGCGCGGAGGAACTTGAAGAATCGGCTTCGGCTCTCGAAAAGCTGCGGGGGAGAGTCATCCGTTCCTGTGAGTATACCCTTTACGGCGCCGGGGAGCCTCAGAGCCGCTTTGCCGCCGTCTTTGTGCCGTCCGGCAAGCTGCCCGACAGCTTCCCCCGCTCCAACGCCGCCATCACCAAGCGCCCGCTGTAAGGGACGCATGGCGGATATATTTATTTAATCATATTTTATTAGAAAACGCCCTGCCGCCTTGACAAGGCGGTGACCGAATATATATAATGAGCGGTAAATGTATATTATGGAGGTTCGAAAATGTCCGACATGACCTCGCGCGAGATCGTCCGCCGCACCGTCGCCCATACCGGGGCGCCGCGGCACGCCTGGAATTTTTCCGATCCCCGTTACAACGACATTTCCGGCGCGCCCCTTGTGCGCCATATGCCCGAGCCTCCCGATCCCTGCGACGCCTGGGGGCGGCATGAAGAACTGATTGCCCTCACCGGCTTCGGCGGCGAGGTGCGCCGCGACCGCTACGGCAACATCTACGGCCGCTTCAACGGCAAGACCAAGGGCGAGTGCATCCGCGGCTGCATCGTCGACTGGGAGAAGGATTTCGAATCCTACTGCATGCGCATGCCCGTTCCCGACCCCGCCCACCGGGAGACCCTGCTGAAACTCAATCTCCCCGCCGCCGACAAGTATATTCTCTGCGGCTTCGGCTCTATATTTTCGGCTCTGCGGGATGCCCGGCTCATAGCCAACGCCCTCGCCGATACTCTGCTTGAACCCGAATATGTGACCGCTTTCCTCGACCGTGTAGCCGATTATCTCTGCGATGTGCTGAAAATCGCCGCCGGCACCGGGATAGACGCCGTTATGCTGGGGGACGACTGGGGCACTCAGGAGCACACCTTCATCTCCCCCGGGTCCTTCGCCTCCCTCTTTGCCCCCGCCTACAAGCGCGTCTGCGACACCGCTCACGACGCCGGAATGTCGGTCTTTATGCATTCCTGCGGGAAAATATACGAGTTCATTCCTCTCCTTATCGACGCCGGCGTGGACGTTTTCCAGTTCGACCAGCCCGACGTCTATCCCTCCGAGCGCCTCGCCTCCGAGTTCGGGAACCGCGTCTGCTTCCACTGCCCCGTGGATATCCAGCGCGTCATGCCCACCGGCGACCTTGACTTCATCACCCGCCGCGCCCGCGAAATGTGCGATATCTTCCGCGCCTCCTGCTCCGGCGGCATCATCTTCAAGGACTACCCCTCCTGGCACGACATCGGCGTCGACGAAGCCTGGGCGACCGCCGCGCGGGACGCTGTCGTTGCCAATTCTTTGCTGTAGGTCGGGGACGCGCGGTTTTTATGAGCAGGATTATATAATATTCTGATTTTGCTGTCCGATTGTTTGCGTTATACCATTATATTTCAATTCGATTACAATAACAGGAGATAACCAAAATGTCTGTAAAAAACGAAAAGGGCGGAATTTCCGTCGAAACCGAAAATATCTTTCCGATAATCAAGCGATGGCTCTATTCCGACAAGGAGATTTTCCTCCGTGAAATAGTCTCCAACGCCTCCGACGCCGTCACCAAGCTCCGCCGGCTCATTTCCCTGGGTCATTACGAGCCGGTTGACGAGGACCTTATCATAACCGTTACCCTTGACAAGGAGAACGGCACGATAACCGTCTCGGACAACGGCATCGGCATGAGCGACGAGGAGCTGAAGAAGTACATCGGTCAGATAGCTCTCAGCGGCGCTCTCGACTTCATCGAGAAGTACGAGGGAGAGGGATCGGAAGCGGGCGCCGGCATCATCGGCCACTTCGGTCTCGGCTTCTATTCTTCATTCATGGTGTCCGACAGCGTTGAGATACGCACGAAATCCTATGCCGGCTCCCCCGCCGTTCACTGGGTCTGCACCGATTCGGGCGAGTATGAGATCTCCGCCGGCGACCGGGAAGAGCGCGGTACCGACGTGATAATGCACATCTCCGAGGACGGCAAGGAGTTCCTTGACGCCGGCAAACTCCGCGAGATTCTCGACAAATACTGCGCCTTCATGCCGGTGGCTATCTACTTCAAGGATGTCGCCGAACCCGAGAAGGAGCGTGAATGCACCTGCGGACACAAAGACGGCGATGAGGAGGAGTGCACCTGCGACCTCGGTCCCAAGCCGATAAACGACACCCACCCCCTCTGGCTGAAGAATCCCTCCGACTGCACCGACGAGGAGTACAAGGAGTTCTACGGCAAGGTGTTCAAGGACTTCCGCGAGCCGCTGTTCCAGATACACATCAACGCCGACTACCCGCTGAACTTCAAGGGCATCCTCTACTTCCCCCGCATCAGCTCAGAGTTCGACTCACTTGAGGGACAGGTCAAGCTCTTCTACAACCAGGTATTCGTCGCCGACAACATCAAGGAGATAATTCCCGAGTATCTGCTTATGCTCAAGGGCGTGTTCGACTGCCCCGAGCTGCCGCTGAACGTCTCCCGCAGCTACCTGCAGAACAGCGGCTATGTAACAAAAATATCCCAGCATATCACAAAGAAGGTCGCCGACAAGCTGAACGGCATGTTCAACACCGACCGCGAAGCCTTTGAGAAGCTCTGGGATGATCTTAAGATTTTCGTTGAGTACGGCTGCATCCGCGACCGGAAGTTCTACGACCGGGTAAAGGATTCGGTTCTGCTGCCCCTGACCGGCGATTCGGGCTATAAGACGGTCGACGAGTACCTCGAAGCCGCGAAGGAAAAGCATGAGAACACCGTCTACTACACCGCCGACGAGTCGGCTCACGCCGCCTACATCGCCATGTACCGCGCCCGGGATATCGAAGTCGTCCGCTTCGACAAGTTCATAGACACCCAGTTCATCAACATGCTGGAGTCCGACCGAAATATCAAGTTCTTCCGCGTCGACGCCGGCATTGCCGACGCTCTCAAAGCCGACGGCGAAGCATACGAAAACGAAAAACTCGCCGACCTGATGAAGACCGTTTCGGGCAGCGACAAACTCACCGTCAAGTTCGAAAATCTTGCCGACGACGCAACTCCCGCGCTTCTCACTCTGGACGAGCAGTCCCGCCGCTTCGACGACATGATGAAGATGTATCGCATGCACAAGGGCGAGGAGGCCGCCTCCCTGCCGGTCGCTTCCACCCTCACGCTCAACTCGGCGTCTCCCCTCATACGAAAGCTGGGCGAAACCCTTGACGAGAAGGTGGCGCGTCAGATCTGGACACTCGCCCTCATCAGCCAGCGCCAGCTGACTTCCGACGAGCTGGTGCGCTTCCTCTCGGACAGCTATGAGCTGCTGGGCAAGCTGTGATCGGTGTCGGGTATAAACACCAAATATTCCTATGGATTTCAATGAAAAACTCGGGGTAATCCGCGAGAATCTCCGCCGCACCGATGCCGCTCGCATCCGTGGTCTGGAGATCCGCGTGTCCCACCTCAACGACCTTGCCGACGCCATAGCCCGCTCCCCCGAATCGGGCGACAGTCCCGAGGAACTGCGGGAGCTCTACGCTCTTGCGGTGGGTGTCTCCCGTGATGAGGTATATCCCGACAACATGAACCGCAGCTTTGTCGCCGGCTTTGACCTGCACTTCTCGGTGCTGGAACGCATATACCTCTGCCGGCGCATAGCCTCGGTCAGCGGCATGAGTTTTCTCGCCGTCTCCCCCGACGGGGAGGGCGCAAACCGCATATCCTATCTGCGCAACTCCTATGCCGACGCCGCCTACACCGCCTTCTCTTCGGTGCTGACCACACCTTCGGTCACCTACTGCCGCGACTTCACCGGCGTCTGCGAGGACGTTTACTACGGCCGCACCAAATACTGCATTCTCCCGATAGAGAACACCGCCGACGGCACTCTGCCGGGCTTCCGCCGGCTTATCGCAAAATATGAGCTGAAGATGGCGCTTACCTGTTCGGTGGAGACCTCCGGCTCGGGCGTGGCGAAGTTCGCCCTGCTTAAGAAGAATATCGGACGCACCGAGGTGCCGGCGAAAGCCGTCTCGGGCGCGTATTTCGACTTCACCGTGAATCTGCGCGACGACGGAAGCGCCTCCTCCTTCGGGCTGGGGGATCTGCTCACCGCCGCCGGGCTCTGCGGCATGCGGCTCTGCAAAATCGACTCGCTGCCCACCGAGTACCCGGACGAGTACTCCTACGAACTGCTCCTCTCCGATTCGGGCGACCTTGAGGGTTTTTTGGCGGTGCTGACTCTCGAGACCCCCGGCTTCACCCCCGTGGGTATATTTTCACATCTTGCACCGCGATAAACATCTGCACAAAAACATAAGGGCTGTATCGAAATCCGTTTTGATACAGCCCTTAAACCTTAAAATTGAAAAACTCCGTTATTCGGGTCATTCGCCTGTAATGCGGCAACTCTCCCTCGTTTCCTGACGCTTACAGCTCCCTCGGCGAGGGAGCCAAGAGCGCAAGATGGGGTACGTACTCCAAGCCTCCCTCTCCGAGGGAGGTGGCACGGCGACAGCCGTGACGGAGGGAGTTACCACCGTCAGATGGTGCGAACTCCGGCAGAACAGTCGATGATTCCCTCAAAAACTCCCTCAGTCAG
>JAAZAV010000028.1 GCA_012514145.1 Clostridiales bacterium
CAGTCTCGTATGCCGTCTCGCTGACATTGCCCGCGTCGTCGCGCAGGGTCACCGACAGCCTTACCGGCACTCCTTCGGGCAGACAGACCTTTTCGCCGTTAAAAAGCATAGCATCGGTCTCGATCCAGCCCGAGTCGAAGGAATAGCCCTCAGCGTCGAAGGTCACCCGGCAGGCGGTCTGATTTTTTCCGCCAATGTCGTTCACGGCGCCCCAGCCGACGGTTGGCGAGGAGTTTTCGGTCATGCGGGAACGGGCAGACGCTCCCAGCCGCCCGTGGTCAAGGGTTATGTTTATCGGTTTGAACATTTATTGCCATCCTTTCCGCTGCGCTCAGACCGCAAGGGGGCGAAACCCCGACGCGGCGGCGCAGATTTAAAATTGTGATAAAATAAACCTGAGAAAACAGGAACGCCGCAGGATGCGCGGAGGTGTTTGTTATTTATCCGCTTATTCGCTTATTAGTTGCCTGTTCAATGTATAATCAGTAAATTCCCGTTTCAGCGTAAACCAACTCCGCTTCTCCGGCGGATTTAAGGTCAAGGCGGTATTTGTCGGCGGGTTTGACGGACGCCCTGTAATATGCCGTGCCTTCGGGACCGTAATTAATACGCCTGTCCGGCTCGGCGGATGAATACCCGGTTTCCGTGAAGTCCGCCGATTCGCCGTTTACGCGGACGGAGACGTTTTCGGGCGAACCTGTCGTGAACCCCAAGATGAGTTCAGCAGACGAGTTTTCCCTTGCTCTGCCGATATCTATCTCCAAAGCCGCGCTCTCGCCCGCTCTAAGCCTTACGGGGAGCGGCTTGCGGCGCTCGTGTCCTCTCGG
Source organism: Clostridiales bacterium (assembly GCA_012514145.1). Classification (GTDB taxonomy): domain Bacteria; phylum Bacillota; class Clostridia; order Oscillospirales; family CAG-272; genus JAAZAV01. The sequence goes on from JAAZAV010000028.1 coordinate 828, forward strand.
AGCTATGTCCTGGAAGGTGACCACATGGCGGTAGGGCAGTTTCATCGCCGCTTCAAGGCTGCCCGCGGTCTCGTTGACCTCCCGCATATATCCGGAATGAGCGTCGGTGTCGTCCGGATTTATGAAATAATTGAAAAGGTACATCGAATCGGCGCCGCGGGAAAGGTATCTTAAGGCGTAGCCTCTTGCGACGGCGGGAGTGCAATAGGTCTCGTTCGACGGTCGGCAGCAGAGAATCTCAATCCCGGCGGCAAGCTCGACGCCTTTGACTTCGGCTTTCCATTCCTCCGACGGCATATCGCTGTCGGAGCTCTCCCAGCGCGGGGTGTAGCAGATAAGGTCGACAAGCCCTTCTTTTGCCCAACCGACCGCATCAAAACCGTAAATAAGATTTTGAGCGATATCCCGCATCAGCCGGACGCCGAGGCGGATCTTGTGACCCGACTGCCGGCCTCTTTCTTCGGTCATCTCCCGGACGGCGCGGACGAAATCGGTCATTATCGCAACTCTGTCGGGGCAGTTTTCAATGTCAAAGCAGGTGATTTCCCGCTGGAAGTCAAGTTCAAGCCCGTCGGGGTCGTAGCGCCGCAGCTGCTCTTTTATGTAGTCGAGCATCTTTTTGCGCACTTCGGGAACGGAGTAGTCGAAACAATAACGGTAATAGCCGTATTTATCGCCTATCATCCAGCCCTTTTCACGGGCTTCGTAGAAGAAATCCGAGCGCAGAAAGCTGGCTTTCTCATCGGGCTCATGGCAGTCGTTCATGCGTATCGAGAGCCAGCCGGAGAGACCGATCTCGCGCAGGCGGCGGAGCCAGACTTCATAAGGGTCTATCGAATGTTCTTTGTTGAGCTTATATATACCTTTGTAAAGGTCTTTGTAGTCGACTTCAACGCCGTTTTCGATCTTCCGCTCGTATTTGTCTGCGTAATCGCTCCATATCTCGCTCTTTGCCGCGGAATACTGGCAGAAGATATTCAGGAGAACATCGGTTATAAGGGTGTCTTTGTAGATGTCAACGAAGGGGTAAAGCAGCTCTTCGCTTACATTCTCCTCTTCGGAGACGCGGTTCAGAAACGGCGTTACTACCGAATTTATGTCGATGTTTGTATAAAATCTGCGTTTCATGTATAGACCATTCCTTTCGCTGCGCTTATGTCACAAGAGGGGGGTCATGCCCGAATGAGGCAGTGTGGATTTCAAAGCGCGGAACAATCATCCCTGCCTGTTGGCGAAATTCCAGCTGGAGAGGCACATGTCCTCAAGGGTGAGCTTTGTCTCCCAGCCAAGCAGTTCCTTCGCCTTGGAGGGGTCGGCGTAGAGCTGAGGCACGTCGCCCGGACGGCGCTCGCCCATCTCCCAGGGGAGTTTTACGCCGACGGCCTTCTCGAACGCGTTGAGTATCTCGAGGACCGAGGAGCCGCTGCCGCTGCCCAGGTTGATGGCCTCGGCGCCGGGAGCGCATTTCTTCAGGTAGTTGAGGGCTGCCACATGACCCTGAGCCAGATCCACCACATGGATATAGTCGCGGATGCAGGTGCCGTCGCGGGTGGGGTAGTCGTTTCCGAAAACCTTAAGCTGACGCTTGCCCTGCGCCGCCATAACCACCAGGGGCATCAGGTTGTTGGGGATGCCGTTGGGGTCCTCGCCGATGAGTCCGCTCTCGTGGGCGCCCACCGGATTGAAGTAGCGCAGGAGTATGCAGGTCCACTCGGGGTCGGAGACGCAGAGGTCGCGGAGCAGATTCTCGGTGACCAGCTTTGTCTGTGCATAGGGAGATGCAGCCGACAGGGGGAAGGTCTCCTTTATCGGCACGGTGGCGGGGTCGCCGTAGACCGTGGCGGAGGATGAGAAAATAATCTTCTTGCAGCCGGCATCGTTCATTGCGGTGACGAGATTCAGAGCGCCGGTGATGTTGTTGTGATAGTAGCGGACGGGCTGACGCACCGATTCGCCCACCGCCTTCAGCGCCGCGAAATGAATGGCCGCGCAGATATCGTTTTCGGCGAAGATTTTGCGAAGCGCCTCAAGGTCAAGCATATCGGCTTCGTAGAGCCGAAGGGATTTGCCGCCCAGTTCCTCGATGCGACCGATTGTTTCCCGCTTGGAATTGCAGAAGTTGTCGGCTATGACGATATCATAGCCCGATTTCATAAGCTCCACGCAGGTGTGGGAGCCGATAAAGCCCGCGCCGCCGGTGACAAGAATTTTCATGTGTTTTTATCTCCTTATTGTTTGAATACGGTTTGCCGTGCGGGATGTATTTCCCGGAGTGTTTATTATTCCTCTTCCTCTATGTTCATCGATTCGATGAGCCGGCGGTTGAATTCCTCGGCGGTATTGTAGCCCATCTGCTTCTGGCGGTTGTTCATGGCTGCTATCTCGATAATTATAGCCAGATTTCGGCCGGGCTTCACCGGGATAACCGTTGTGGGAATCTTGATGCCCATGATTTCGGTATAGACGTCCTCCAGTCCCAGGCGGTCGTACATTTTGCCCTGCACCCAGGGTTCAAGATTGACGATAAGATCAATTCGCTCGGTGTCCTTGACGGCGCCCACGCCGAACAGCCTTGACACGTCGACTATTCCTATGCCTCGCAGCTCCACATAGTGCTTTATTATCTCGGGAGCCGATCCCACCAGCGTTTTCGATGACATCCGCTTTATCTCCACCGCGTCGTCGGCTATGAGGCGGTGTCCGCGCTTTACCAGCTCTATTGCCGTCTCGCTCTTGCCTATGCCCGAGTCGCCCAGCAGCAGCACGCCCTCGCCGTATATCTCCACCAGCACGCCGTGGCGGGTGATGCGGGGGGCAAGCTGAACCTGCAGCCAGGCTGTGAGCTGTGTGGTGAACTCGTTCGAGTGCAGCTCTGTGCGGAGCAGCGGCACCTCGTTCTCCCTCGCGCCCTCAAGGGCGCCCCGATTAAGCTCCTGGCCTGTGGTAATGACCACCGCCACCGGCTTTGTCGCCATGAAGTCGCGGAAGCGCATCTCTTCTATGTCATCGGGCTGCTCTGCCAGATATTCGTGCTCCGCAAGCCCGATTATCTGGATCCTCGTGTTGTCGTAGTGACCGTAGAAGCCGGTGAAAACCAGCCCGGGGCGCAGCACCGCCATGTTTTCCACGTAAACCTCGTGTTCGGGCAGGTACAGCACCTCTAAGCTGAATGTCTCTATGATCTTCGACAGTTTGACCGAATATTTCTCTGCCATGTATTTTTCCTTTTATCTGTGATATTTGCAGCGCGATATATGCTATGTGCGCTGTGCCGTCCTCATTTTTTTGATTGAATTGCCGTCCGGGGGAATGTATTTTGCACCCGGGGCATGTATGCCCCTAACTTAGCCCAATGCGTCCAGTCCGGCTCTGAGCGCCTCCGCCGCCGTCCTGCGCTCCTCGGGGGTGCCCTCTGTCAGATCCTTGAGCAGCAGGCGGTAGAATTCGCCCCTTATCGACGGGTCGGTTTCAAGCGTCTTGCCGCTTAGAATCGGCAGAGTGTCGTTCTGCAGCTCAAGGCAGCCGATGGACACCGAACGGCTCTCCAGCAGCGAGCGGAGAATATGGAGATTCGGCCGGAAATCCGGCGATACGCTGCCTGTCAGCACCAGCCGCAGCGACGTGGATGAGCTGTACTGCTCGCGTATCACGTCCGCCAGCCGCTCTGCTATCGGCGGCCATTGTGACGCTCCCTCGCAGTTGGCGCGCAGGCGCATGTAGCGGTGAGAGGCGAATCGGACAAATGTTGTCGTCACCCGGCGGCTGTCGTCAATTTCCACATACAGCGCCCCCTTCCAGCCCGTCTCGCCCGGTCCGAAGTCCCGCCCGGCAAGGCAGCCCGAATAGGCGTATGTGGTGTCTCCCGCTTTCTTGACGCTGCTTGAATGTATGTGACCCAGCGCCGCGTAATCGAAGCCCGACGCGGCAAGGTCCGCCACCGTCACCGGTGCGCTGTCGGACAGCGGGTCGGTTATATCGCAGTGCGCGCAGAGTATGCGGCAGTCGGCCGCCGTATCGGCGCGCAGTCCGTTTATCGGCGAAACGGTCAATCTGGGCGTCGTGAAGCCGTAGCCCGTCACGCTGACCTTCTGTCCTCTTATGTCAAACGTCACCGTCTCGGGCGTCTCGGACGTGAATATCACGGCGTTGTCCGGGAAGGTCAGCCGCTTCCATATGCTGTTCGGCTCCGCCGGGTCGTGGTTACCCGGCGTGATTATGTATCTGCAGCCCGGGTTCGATGCTATCTCGTGTATCAGCAGTCCCGCCGTCTCCGACGTGGCGTATGACGTGTCTATCAGATCACCCGCCATCAGCACCAGGTCGCAGCCCTTGTTTGCCGCCCAGCGCATCATCTTCCGGAAGGATTCCCGCAGCTCGCCGCGCCGTACCGCCGACGCCCGGGACCCCGCCGACGCGAAGGGACTGTCAAGATGCAGGTCTGCGCAGTGAAGTAACTTTAACATTGTCTTTTTTACCTGTGTTTTGACTTTTTTCTGTCGGTTTATAATAGCATATCATCATGGTAAAGTCAAGGAAGGACGCGGCTTCTTTCTTGAAAGAAAGAAGCAAAGAACTTTTCTGTGCGGCGAGCTTTGCTCGCCGGGATTTTGGCTATGTGTCGGCTCGGATATATGCCGTAAAAATATGGGGGGACGGAATTTTCGTCCCCCCGGGTGAAAACCGATTTGATTGTCTTTATTTGTTGATTTCTTCCACCGATTTGATGTACTGGTCGAAGGACGCCTTGTTGGCTTCATGAGCGGCTGCCAGCGAAGATGCAAATTTGTCCGGCTCCTTGCAGCCGGCTATGAACAGCTCTGTGGGCGATTTTGTGGCTATCTGGGCATAGAGATAGCTGAAGCTCAGCCGTGTGCTGTCGTGTATCAGGTCGTACATCACCGTGGATTCGTTGTCACGCGAGTATTTTGTCTTTAATGCCAGTTCAAAGTAGGCGGGAATCACCGTGCCGTGATTTTTCGCAGCCAGCGCCTCTATGAATGCGCCGGCTATCTCGCGCCCTTTTTCGCTGCATATGAGGGGCATGACCATCGCCGAATGGGTGGTACGGCTGGAGGTGATATAGTCCTCCTGTGCCTCGTCTAACTTCGGGAAGGGAAGTATGCCGTAGTCGCTTTCCATGTTCCGAAGGTCGGTCACCGCGTCGTTCATCTGAGCGGTCATTATCATGACCTCTCCCGCCATGAATTTCGAAGCTATCGAATTGTAGACCTCCTGGTTTGCGCTGCTTGTGCGCGTGCCCTCGAACAGATAGTTGCCCGGCGTGCCCCGCAGCAGACTGTGTACCTTGGTCACCGCCTTTATGTCGTGCTCCGAGCCGTATGTGTACTGCCACCCGCCGGCCGAATCGCGGCTGTAATAGTTGACGTCGGTGCAGGTCATGAAGCCGCAGAGGTGGTAGTTGTCCCGCAGCACAAAGCCCAATTTGTCCTCTAAGTCTATAATGCCGTCGCCGTTGACGTCGGATGCCGCTTTTTTTGACACCTCGGCAGCCCGGTCAATTGTCCAGTCTCCGCCCTCGACGGTTTTATACAGGTCATCAACGCCGTATGCCTCGGTCAGCGTCTTGTTGAAGTATAGGCAGAAGGTGTCTCTCAGATACCCGAGCGAGAAGTCGCCCAGCAGACACCATAACCCGCCGCCTAAAATCCCTTCCTCGGTCAGTCCGGCGGTGTACCAGGGTTTGTCGGGCTCCAGGTATGGGACCTTCTGCAGGTCGGCTAAAACCCCCTGTCCCACCGATATCCGAAGCATGTCCGCCATTATGTCGCACCATTCGTAGACATCATCGCCCGCCAGCACGTTCTGGGCTATGTGGTCGTTATACTTCAGCCGGTCGGAATATGCTGTGCCTATGCGGGGAGTTACCGCCACTTTCAGGTTCAGCCGTTCCTCCACCTCCCGTATGCTGTCGTTTATCGCGTCGTCCACTATCTCGCCCGTGGCTTCGGGTATGTAGAACTCCTCCACATTCGCCTCCCGATAGAGCACCCTCACCTCGCCGCCGTCGAAGTCAAGGTCATCGGGCAGGTTGTCTGCGTATTTGGTCGTGGTCTCGGTGACCGTTTCGGCTTCCGTTGTGCTGCCGGGCGGCTGAGTGTCGCCCGCCGGCTGTTGACCTCCGCCGGAACATGCGGCGAGCAAAGTGGCAATGGCAAGCGCGAATGCCGCCGCCGTTATGCCGGTCAGTTTTTTCATTTCAGTACCCCCGTTTGATATTTCTTTTCGATTCTTTTCGATGCTTAGTTATCCAAGCAGTTCGTATTCAGGCTTCTCGGGCATACCCGATTTCATTGAGCGTATAGCCGCGTTGCAGACCAGCAGGGTCTTTGCTCCCTCTATAATCTCATGGGACGCCGGCTCGCCGTAAAGTATGGCGCGGCACATGGCGTCCACCTCGCCCACGGCGTTGTGGGTCACGCCCTTCACCGGGAACACCTCGGTGCCCGACTCGGTGCGCAGCTTCACCGAATCCGCCACGTAGTTTGTGAATATACTGCCCTTTGTGCCGTAGATCACCGTCTCCATTGAGTAATCCGCTATCACTCCCAAAGTGGTGAACACCCGACCTATGGTGTCGTCGGGGAAGTGCATAACCGTCTCTGAGCAGTCCTCCACCGACCAATCGGTGCGGCATTTGCGGTTCCCGAAAGCGAACACCCTGTCCGGGTCGCTTCCCAGCAAAAAGCGCACTATGTCTATTGCATGGCAGCCGCCGCATGCCGTGGCGTGACGGGGCGGGAAGAAGCGCCAGTCGTCCTTCGGCAGGTCTTTGTGACAGCCGTGGCGGTACATCGACTCGATACAGAACACCTCGCCCGCGGCGCCCGAATCTAAAAGCTCTTTTGCCTTGATGAAGGCGGCGTCGAAGCGGCATATCTGCCCGGCAAATGCCTTTCTGCCGGTTTTGCGCACCGTCTCCATTATAAGCGCCGATTCCTCGTCGGTGACGGTCAGCGGCTTCTCGCACATCACGTCAATTCCCCGCCGAAGCGCCGCCACGGTATATGGGCAGTGGGTGGCGTCAGGTGAGGATATTATCACCGCGTCGGCAAGTCCCGAGTCAAGCAGCTCGTAATAGTCGGTGAACATGGGTATATGGCGGATGGGGACAAAGCCACGCTCCTCGTATTTGTCCAGCGCCCTGTCGCCCAGTATATCGCAGACCGCCGCAAGTTCGGCGTAGGGTGAGGCAATCACCGCTCCCACATGTCCGGCGCCGATGCCGCCTACCCCGACCACCGCGAATCTCAGTTTCTTTTCATCCATTTTGATTTCCTCTGTTCGGAATCCATGCCCTTAAAACTCATGCTCCTCCCCCCGATAGGTATATGATCCGCTCAGGCTCCGCAGCGTCGAGCCGTCGGTGTTGACCTCACGGGGGCGGGTGTCGTAATAGCTGTCGATAAGGTTCAGCTTCAGCCCCTCAACAGTCAGGTTTCTGACCTCCCGGGCGTTAAAAATGGCGTCGCCCCGGCTTGCGCCGGTCTTTATCTCGTGCTCGATGTCGGTTAGTTCCACATTGCGCAGGACGATGTCGGAAATCGCGCCCCTGTTGCCGTTGATGCTCACGCAGCACTTGCAGCCGGTGCGGTAGCCGTCGAAGGTTATGCGGGATATCTCCGCCTCATTGGCGTTCATTGTGAGGGGTATGCCCACGTCGTCGCCTGTTATATTTCGGAAAACCATGTCGGATATCGGCACGCAGCCCCGCCCCTTCCAGCCGGTCATGAAGCCGAGCCCCTGACCCGAGCGGGGAATATTGATATCCGATATATTGACAAATCGTATGCGGCCGGTTCCCACGCCTACGCGGAAGGCGCAGACCGAGGTTGACAGCACGCAATTAGAGATAGACACATACTCGCAGACCTTACCCGGGTCGGAGAGCCGTTTCGCGTCGCCGCGAATGGCTATTGCGTCGTCGCCCGTGTCTATGATGCAGTCGGACACGGTCACATATCTGGAGCTGTCGATGTCTATGCCGTCGGTGTTGGCGTGGGTTCTGTGTCCGAAGATTTTGACCCCCCGCACCTGCACATATTCGCAGCCGTGGAAGAACAGGTACCAGCAGGTGCCGTTGCGCAGCGTGATGTCGGTGACCCGCACATGGCTGCACTCGATGAAGCAGACGATCTGACCCGGTCTCAGCGGCGCTCCCTCGGCTACCTGGTAGTAGCCGTCCTGCCAGCTGTAATGGTTGCCTCCCAGTCTCGCGCCGCCGTAGAATGCCTCTGCCGCGCCCTCAATTACGCCGCCGCCGCTTATCGCCACATTGGTGCGCTCGTGGGCGATTATCAGGTGTTTGCCGCACCAGCCCTCCGGCTCGCAGTCGAAGTTCTGGGGATAGTCGGAGGTTTCGTTGTAGTCGGCAAGGTCGGAGGACGCCCGCAGCACCGCGCCGTGCTCCAAGTGCAGTTCAACGTTGTCACGCAGCCATAATGTACCCGTTATATACCTGCCCGCCGGTATATTTACCACTCCTCCGGTCACGCCGCAGGCGTCTATCGCCGCCTGTATCGCCCCGGTGCAGAGCGCGGAGCCGTCGGCCTTCGCTCCGAAATCGGTTATGTTGTATATCATTTTCCCCTCCGTTTTGTGCTGAGTATACGCGGATAAATGTAATGTGTTTTTTACGGCGATGTATTGATACTGTTTTGTGAGTTTAACTTCCGTATGCCTGTGCCGTCACGCCATTTCCCTGACCGGGAAATATCTCATCTCGCCGTTCTCGTCGGTGTCGGCTTCAAGGAAGGTCATGCTGCCCGCGTAGCCGCCCATGCCCTTAAATCCAGTGAAAATGATGCGCTCTCCCTTAAATACCCCCGCTTTCGGCACCGAACTGCAGGGGATATGCGGCTCCTTCGGCTCCCGCCAGCCGTCGAAGGGGCGGTCGGAAATCAGATACTGACCTTTTCCGTGATGGCTGAAAATGAGGTAATATCTGCCCCTGTACTCGAAATAGTCGGAACATTCGGGCTGACTGCCGTCGGGCGAGATATAGATGCTCTCGGGCAGTTCCTCCCACCTGCCGCCGTCGCGGGATACGAGATGCGCCAGCGCGCCCCTGTCGATCGCGACCTCGCTTGTGGTGACGAACATATGGAGCAGTCCGTCGGCGCCGCGGATCACCTTGGGGTCTCTCGCCGATTCCCGGTGGTATTTCTCGCTGAGCGTGAAGGCGAAATCCCTGTCCTTCGAGAAATGCCAACCGTCCTCGGATATCGAGCGCTGTATCGTGGCGGGACTGCCGTCCGATTTGCGCACCGTGTAGTAGAGGTAATGCCGCCCGCCGTCGAATATGTGGCTGCCGGTGCATATAGAGCCCTCGGAGGGGTCGTCGATCTCCACCGCCATGGGATGGATATCCCAGTTCACAAGGTCGGCGGTGGAAATATGCTCCCACTGATGGGCGCCCTTGCCCCATTTGGCTTTGTGGTGGTGTCTGTCCTTTAGCCATAGCACATGGTAGCGGCCGCCGTGCACATAGGGCATACAGTCGCCCACGAACACGCCGCCGCCGGGATACCAGCCCTCGGCGCCGGTGATATGCCCGATAACCGCCGGCTGTTCTTTCTTCTCGGGCATGGGCAGTTCCCGAATGTCGGCGGGCATGAGTATCTTTTCGGCTCCCCCGCCGCAGAAGAGCGCCTCGCCCCAGGGCCATTCCTCGTCCTTTATCTCGCCGTTTACGTAAAGCTCTATGCGGTAATCGCGCAGCACCAGGCGTATTTCGTCTCCCGGCGCCGCCTCGCCGCGCAGGTACAGCGGACGTTCGTTCGCCGTGTAGCTCAGCGCCGCCCTCACCTTTCCGTCGGAGAAGCAAACCGTGAATACCTCTCTGCCGTCTCTTGTCACGCAAAGCTGTTTTTCCGCGTCCGTCAGTGTGAATGATATGTGTTTTGTCATGTCTGTCATATGCATGTGCCTCCTTGGTATGCGGGCATGCGCCTCCCCCCGCTTCGGGTGTTGTTTGATATGTATTCGTTCACGAATATATTATAGCCGCCGCGCGGGCTGTTTGCAAGTGTCGGTTTCGCAAGATGCCGGGGGTGTTATAACAAATAGAGGGTACCATACAAAACGGTACCCTCTATTTATTATGTCATTATGTCGCGAACATCAATAATCAGCGATAAACTCCTCAAGTTTGACCTTTACCGCCGGCTCCATGGCCGCCCAGGTTGAGGCGAAGCCGATATCCGGGCTCTTGAGAATAATTCTGCCGATGACGCCAAGATTGTCCAGAACGCCGGCGTAGGCATAGCCGAAATCGGTGATAACGCTGTCGTGGATAAGCTCGATCATCTCCACGGTGTCGGGGTCGCGGGAATACTTGTCCTTCAGCGTATACTCGTAGTAGGCGGCAAGGACGCTGCAGTGGTTCTCATAGCACATGGCCTCCAGCATGGCTGTGCTTATGTCGGGGCGGGCACAGGTCGCCGGCAGACAGAAAACCGTGCTGGAATTCTGAACCAGCGCCCGGTATTCGTCCTGAGTCTCGTCCAGTTTGGGATAGGGAACTATGCCGTAATCGTCCTCCATGTCCCGCAGGTAGTCGGCTGTCTCGAACCAGTAGGGCAGAAAGCTGATGCTGCCCGAGGCGAATCTGGGCACCGACTGCAGAAGATAATTATCGTCGCCCACAATTGTGCCCTCGGTGTGATAGTAGAGGTTGTTCAGCTTCTCATAGATTTTCGCGGCGGTTTCGGTGTTCATGTCAAGATAGGGCACGCCGTCTTTGTCAACCGAGGTGGTGCGGAGTCCCGCCGTGAAGGAGAAGTGATCCGCCACCGCGATATTGGTCACCGATATGCCGTAGCGGTCTCCGTCGTTCACCGCGCCGTCGCCGTTCAGGTCGGAGTAGAATTCCGACGCGTAGCCGGTGAGCACGTCCAGCGTCCAGCCCCCGCCGCGCACCATATCATACAGCTTGTCGGGGGAGCCGTGCAGCCCCGAGTATTGGGTGGTGTTGAAGAACATGGCGCTCATGCGGGCAATCATCAGCAGGCAGATGTCGCCCACCACGAAATACATGTTCTTCCCGCCGGGCATCATGGAGCGGGTGTAGCCGGCGTTCCACCAGGGTTTCTCAATGTCCAGGTATTTATCGCCGTAAAGGTTGAGATATATGTGCGTCCCCACCACCTTCAGCGCCTTTGACTGACCCCAGACTATAACGTCGTATTCCGCGTCGCCTGCCAAAATGGAGTTCTGCACCTCGGCGGGCATGTCGGCGGCTCCCGCGTTTCCCTTTTCGATGTAGGCGAATTTTACATTCAGCTGCTCCTCCACCCTGCGGTTGCGGTTGTATACCGCGTCGCCCAGGATGTCGCCGCTCTCCTCCTCCATGCGTATTTCGTTGCGGATTATGCCGTCCACGCCCCGTATGAGGAAGGTGGCGGTGTAGCCGTCAAAGTCAAGCTCGGGCAGGTCGGATTTGATTTCGGTCTCAGCCGTTTCGCTTTCGGGCCGGGTGTCGGCTGTTGAATCGGAGACGGTCGTCACATCATCCCCTTCGCCGCCCGTCCCCCCGGAGCATGCCGCAAGCAGAGGCAGCAGAGACAGCAGAAGCGCGAATGCCGTCAGCAGCGATATCGCCGCAATGGTCTTTTTCATTTTCAATATGTTCCCCCCATATCGTCATGTTTGCCGCGTGTGTTGTGTGTGCGTTTAATGTGTGCAGCGTGTGCAGCGTGTGCCCTGCATTACGCCAATCCCCACGCCGGCTTGTCCCACAGCGCGCATTCCATCTGGGCGAAGACCCGCATGACGCTGCCTCTGCCCAGGTCCGCGCACACGGTATCCGGGTCAAGGGGTTTGCCGCCGAAGGCGGGCGGGAAGATGTCCTCGAGACCGAACTTATCGGGCAATTGCACACCCGTGATGTTCGCGGCGCACTCGTCGGTGGTGAGAGCGTCGGCTGGGAAATCGGCTCTGACCGTCTCGGGGCCGCGGATGCCCTCGGGATCCTCGGCGGTAACCGGCTCCATTGGGAAGTGCCTGCCGAAGAAGGCGAGAATAGCCAGCCTGTCCGCCTCCTCCCAGGAGTGGGCGGTCTGCAGGGCTTTGGCGTAAAACGCCCCCGCCGGCGCCCCCGAAAGCTTATAGGACGCGGCGGCTTTTCTCATGCTGCGGTTGAAATACTCCACGGGGATTAGGTGATCCCTCTCACCCTGGCTCACATAGAGGGGACGGGGCGACATGAGCGCCAGGCTCTCCCACATCTCCAGCTTCGGCAGCACGCCGGGCAGAAGGTTGCAGGCGCAGTGTCCCCGTTCCTTGGCGAAGATGTAGCCGAATTCCGAGGGATAGCCGGTGGAGGCAACGGCTCCCAGCTCGGGCGACAGGGCGGCAAGGAAGGTTGTCAGCGTGCCTCCTCCCGAGTTGCCGCAAGCGCCGATATAGCGCGGGTCGCACACTCCAGATTGGCATACCCGGCGGATGACCGCCACAGTCTCCATCACTATCATGCCCTGCAGGGATATCCCGCAGGCGAGGGGCCCCAGCGACTGCCAGTGTCCGAAGTCTTTGCGGCAGCCCTGTCCTATGTTCTCTATAAGCAGCGCCGAAGCTCCCGAACGCACAATGTTGAGCGCCATCTGCTGGTATCCCGCGTAGAGCCTTCCGTCGGCGCCGTGCCCCGGACAGACCAGTATCAGCGGCAGCTTTTCGGGGTTCGCCGTGTCGGGTGTGTAGAGCGACATTTCGCCCCAAAAGCGCTCCCAGCTTGTGAAAGTCAATTCGCGGATTGTATATCCTGGGCAGCGGGTGATTCTCTCGCCTTTTATCGTGATTCTCGGTATCAGCTCCTCACTGAAGCCCAATATCGAGCGGACCGAGCGCAGGATATCCTCCCTGTCGGGCTCCAGCCAGGGGCGGCGCAGAACTCTCGCAGCCCGGGCGGACGCGAAGCGGCGCTCGTATTCGTCGAAAACTTCAAGGGTGCGCATCAGTTTTTCGCTATCGGTCATAATCTCACCTCCGATGCGGTTTGACCGTCGGGTTTTATCCGTTTCTGCTTATAAGCCGCTCGAATGAGCCGTAATCGGCATCGGGCAGCGACGGGATTTTGCGGAAGGTCTGTCCGATGTTGAAATCCTTCTCCACCAGACGGCGCTGCAGTTCACCCACATCGAGAGCCCTGGGGGTTACTCCCGCTTTCAGCGACATAGCCGCCGCCATGCCCGCCGCCTCGCCCAGCGCCATGCAGCACATGATGAGCCGGGTGCCCGACTGGCCGTTGACATCCGCCGAGATGTTGCGTCCCGCCGCCAGCACGTTCTCCAGCCGCACCGGTATCAGCGATCGGTAGGGAATATCGTAGTAGAAATATCGGTCGTCCTCGATAAGCTCCTTCATGTTTATCCTGGGCAGACCGTCATCCGGCGGGAACTGGGAACCCCAGCCCGCCCGGTTGGCGATGTACGCCTCACTGCCGTCGGGAAGGGTGCCCTTGAACCACTTCATGTTGCCCGAGACGGTGAAGCCGTGGAGGTCGAAGCCGTGCTGTGAAATGGCTATCACGTCGTCGAAGTGGCGGGCGTAGGCGATATCCATGCCGGTGAAGACATATTCGCCTAAAATCCGCCGGCTCTCGCGCACGCCCAGCAGCGGAGCGGTGCAGGAGAGATAAGAATTTTCAAAGCCCGGAACGCTCCCGCGTATGAATTCCGCCAAAATGCGGCACTGTTCCCGCCCTTCCAGATACATGCGGGTCAGGTCACGGTTGTCGGTGGGATAGCAGTTGCGCGAGTGGGCGAAGCAAATAGACACCTCGTCCTTGCCGCAGTTCTCGGGGCGACCGGGGATGTGGGTCATCCAGTTCAGGTGGTTGTCGATGTCATAGGGCAGGCGGCCGTCCGCCAACGCCTCGGGTATGAGCTTCTTCCACTGGGGGTCGGTCATGGCAAGCTCGCTCTTACGGTATTTGCCGTAATCCACGCTGCCGAGAATGAATTCCAGCGAACAGCCCATGGACATGCCGTCCTCCGGTCTGCCGGTCATGGTCTCGCCCCCGGCATAGTAGACCAGGTCGGAATCGCCTGTCGCGTCGATAAAGCGGCTTCCCAGCACCGCTTTCCGCCCCGTCTTTGTCTGGATAACCACGCCCCGGACGGTGTCGCCCTCGACTATGGTATCCACCAGCGGGGTGACAAACAGCAGCTCCACGCCGTACTTCGCCGCCATGCGGTCGAAGACCAATTTGTGCACCTCGGGGTCGGAGTTGCGGCGCCTCAGACCGTTCAGCGCCTCCAGTTCCTTGAAGAACTCGGCTCCCAGTCCCGACACGAAGTCCAGCGGGATATTTACCAGTCCCATGGTGGCAAGCCCGCCGAGAGCGGAGGTGTTCTCGAGCAGCAGGGTTTTCGCCCCCTCCCGCGCCGCCGCAAGAGCCGCGCCCGTGCCCGCCATGCCGCCTCCCGCCACAACCACATCATACTCGCCGAACACAGGCAGCGAACCGCCGTCGTACAGCACCTTGTCTTTTCCGATTCTGAAGTTTGTCACAGTTTTATCCTCCTATAATCATCTCTGATCATTTGAACGGTTTTCTTCGTCTGATCGTGTTGATCGTGTGTACGCCCCGTCAATTCCCGGTCTCCTCGGGCTGAATGGCTCCGTTCTGGCAGTTGTCCCGGCATTTGCCGCAGCCGATGCACTTTTCACTGTCGATTTTCACCGAGACATCCTCAATAATAATGATTGCCGATACGGGACACTCGTAGACGCAGGACAGGCAGAGCACGCAGCCGCCCACCACGCGGTATTTGGTTTTCATCTTTATAACACGCACCTCCCGTTGATGTTTTAAGATATGCACTTCCGTTGATATTTTAAGACATACGCCTCCGTCGCCGGCGATATATGCATTATATCACGCCGCGGCGGCTGTGAAAATATTAAATGTTATCATTATTTGCACAATTTTATCATTTTATCCTCTTCGGCGGTTGACATTGCGGGTGTTGATTGCTATACTTCGGTGTGAGGTGATGACCTGTGAAAACGGTGCCCTTCGAGCTGCTAAATCATACCGAGTTTTCAATAGGGAAAGTGTTCGCCGTGCCCCAGAAGCCGGCGTACGGCTTTCTGCGCTGTTATTCCAGAGCGGTGAACGGATTTCTGCTCATCGAGGCGGGAAGCTGCGCCTACGAATGGGAGGGGGGCGATGCCGTTCTCAGACCCGGCGACATTATCTATCTGCCCGCCGGCTCAAAACATTCCATGACGGTCACGGCGGCGGACACCGCCTGGTCCCGGGTGGACTATGTCATGACCGGCGCCGACGGCGAACAGATCATTCACTCCCGTCTGCCCCTGGTCTTTCCCGGACCCGCAGAGCGGATAGTCGCCGATTCCTTTCATCAGCTCACCGCCCTCTTCTTCCGCAGCGGCGAAACTCTCCGCGCCCTCATATTGGTCTGCTCAATACTTCAGGAGCTGACCCGCAGCTGGGAAAAACGCCCCTCGTCCCGCATCACTCCCGCCCTCCGCTACATAAGCGAGCATTACTGCGAGGAGGTGGACTTCTCCCGCCTGGCCGACCTTTGCGGTCTCGGCTCGGCTCAGATGTACCGCCTCTTCCGTGCCGAAACGGGCACCACCCCCGTCGCCTACCGCAACGCCCTGCGCATAACCCGCGCCTGCCAGCTCCTCTCCTCCGCCGAATTCACCGTCTCGGAAATCGCCGATATGCTGGGCTTTGACTCTCTCTCCTACTTCTCCCGCACCTTCCGGAAGTATACCGGGCTGCCGCCCACCGAATATTAGGTGATGTTCGTTTTTAATATTTCGCGCAGAAAATCCGCATCGGTCGTCGATGCGGATTTTTGTGTGTTCAGAATTCTACAGCCATATGCTGTGGTCGTGCCTGTCGCCGGTGATATGGTTGCCGCAGGACGCGAAGTCGCACATGACCGTCTTTGTCTCGCCCTCGTCGGTCTTCAGCGTCACTTCATAGCGGCAGAAGGCGTCGGGGGAGGGGCTTTCGCCCGTAATGTCGCGGAGGGTCACCTCGCACTTTTTGCCGAACACACTGCCCGATTCGAACATCTCCTCGGGGGTGTTGCCGTTTTTCAGGCTGCGCGCAAGCAGAATCGGACCCATGCGCAGGGTGCAGCGCGGCTCGGATATCAGGCTGTCGGGGTATAGGGAGGTGGGAACTCTCGGGTCCTTGCTGACGCTGCACCAGCGCACCGTCTTCCACTCCTTTTCGTCCAATTTCTTCACCGGATGAGCGAAGGGTATGAGCCGGGGGCTGCCGTCGAACCGCGCCGAGACTGTCGTTTCGCCCCGGGATATGGTGCCCAGGCTCAGATATCCGCCGGGCTCGGGCTTGTATACGCGCGTATACTCCCTGCCGCTCACCGCAATGCGGGTGTTTTCGCTCCACTCGGGGATTCGGACAAATACCTCCTCGGGTATGTCGGAGTCGTGATCTATCCTTATCTTAACCCTGCAATTGCGGGTGTAGCCCTCGGATATCTTAACGGTATCGGTGCCGCCGGAGCAGTCGATCTTCGTCTCGCTCTCGTTATAAAGATTTATATATAATGCGTCACCCGTATGCATGACGGCGGAATCGGCGATGTTCAGCAGTCCACGGGGGAGGTTGTCGACGCAGCAGTGATTGTGGCTGTAGTCCATCTGGAAGGCAATCATATGCATGCCCTGGGAGCGGAGCGCTCTTGAGCCCCACTTGCCGTCCGAGAATACCGCCCCGGGCATGGGATTCAGCGCCGCCAGCTCGAAGGCGTCCATATATCCGCTCTCTCCCGTGAGAGTAAACAGCTCGTGGCAGAGCCGCAGCCAGTGCACCGTGTCGCAGGGCTCGCTTATCGAGTTTATCTGATATGCGGCGCCGGCGAACACGTCGTTGAAGCCCACGCTGTAAAAGGCGTTCAGCTCGTTTGTCATGAGGTTGTCGAACATGGCGCGGCAGGTGTCGAGGTATTTCGGCTCGCCGGTCACCCTGTAGAGTTCGCAGAGACCGTCGAGACAGCTCATCAGTTCATAAGCCTTGCCCCAGTGGTCGCCGTCGCCGTACCAGGTGTGGACCGGCTTTCCGATGCGGGCGTTGGCTATGAGATTCGGCTCCCTGCCGTCCTCCCGCTCCAGGTCCGCGGCGGTGTCGAGGCAGAGTTTAAGGTAGCGCTCATCGCCTGTGTGGCGGTAGAGAATCAGCATGGGTTTTATTATCGACACGCTTGGGAAGCCGGCGTGTGCGCCCGTCTCTGCCAAAGTCAATCCCAGCCGGTCAAGCTGTTCTATGAGGAAATCCGCCATGCCCCGGCAGCCGTCCAAAAGCGCCGTGTCGCCGATCAGCTCGTAGCATTCAAGCATTCCCCAGAGGGTGTATTTGCGGCACCAGATGTTCCAGCACCAGGTGCACGGCCAGCCGACGGTCTTTATCGTGGCTTCGGGGTCGGCGGAGGTGACGAAATCGGCGTTCACATAGCTGCCGAGATAGCCGTCCTCCCGCTGGCAGGCGAGCAGCCGGCGGCAGCTCCCGTGAAGGAATTCCTTTAACTTCTCGTCGCCCGTGTAGCGGCAGACACGCGCCGCCGAGACAGCCATCTTGCCCCAGAATTCGCCCCGCCAGAAGCCGGCGCCCGTCTCGTCGTCACGGGGATTGGTGAACGCCTCCTCCGCCTCGGCGAAAATCGTGTCATAGGCGAAGTCGGAGCGCAGCCGCTCGTCAAAGAAGCGGTCGGCAAGCCTGCCCAGATAGCCCCCCATGCGGGTATCGCTCAGCCGGGGCGGGTTGAGTTTGTTTTTGACTTTGTATTCCGTCATATTTTATACGCGCCTCTCTTTCGTGGATTTATTTTGCGCTGTGCGGATCGGATTGATGATATTGATGATATTTATGTCTGCGGGTCGTCCCGGAAACCATTATCACGCGGAAAATGAAAGGTGTGCTTAATTTCTGTTTTTCCTATTGACGTCGATACTGCCGTCTTGCACACATTCATAATTATCCAAACCATACTCTTCTCAACTCTTCTCGGCTTTTCTCAACTCTTCTCAACTCTTCTCAACTTTTCTTAACTCTTCTTAACTCTTCTCAACTTTTCTCAGCTTTTCTCAACTCTTCTCAGCTTTTCTCAACTCTTCTCAACTTTTCTTAACTTTTCTCAACTTTTCTTAACTCTTCTCAGCTTTTCTCAGCTTTTCTCAACTCTTCTCAACTTTTCTCAACTTTTCTCAACTTTTCTTAACTCTTCTTACATGCACAGTCTTATTAAAAATTCAAGGTATAATACTGCGTACGATCGTTAACTGAGGTTCCATGCCATTCTAACAGCCCTTTCGCTTCAAGATTTTTAAGAAGCTTTCTGCAAAATGTACCGCCCTTATTGATAAGGTCTGTTGCCAGTTTTGTAGTCATTTCCTTTCCGGTATTATACATGTAATGCAAAATCATTTTTTCGTCTGTATTCAATTTATCAAATTCTTTTTGGGAGATAAGATCTTTTATTTTATCTTCGATTCTCATACTTCTGTTCAGAATATTATTTTCCAGAACCAATAAAACATTATAGTTCGGTTCGGAATATTTCGGCTTATTCAGAAATAACTTTTCCATTTCCGAGTAAATTCTCTTAACACCCTCATTCATTTCTTTCACCCATCCAAATTCGCATAAAGTTCTGGCTATTCTTGGATTTCTGGAATATCTCTGATTTAAAATATTTTCTATTGTTACTATATTAGGCAATAATCCCGGACTGAGTATTTCCAGCCTGTCATCAAAAATCAGTACTTTTATATGTTCTCCGCGAATCGAATAATTTCTGTGAGTCAGAGCGTTAACTATACCTTCAAACCATGCAAATTCCGGGTATTCCGGCATTATTTTAAATATACCGTCTTTGTCTAAATATTGAAACTCTCTTAATTGCGTATTTATGAATTCCCTTACATCTCTGATAATATTCGGAATAGCACTGTCAAAGGTTTTTTCCTTGATTATATTGATTTCCGTACCGACTTTTTGATACATCCCGCTATATTTAATAACTCTTAATCTCGCTTGAGGCAAAAATTTCGACGGGTTTTTACCAAAAAGCAATATCCCGGCATTTGTTATCATTCCATTAATAAGTAGATTTCTCGCTTTTAATACTTCCTCGTTGGAAAGTCCGGAAATGTTCATAATGCTCTTATAATAATTGAGCAAATCGTTATCTATATCACTTAAATCCGCCCCTTTGACAGTTTCATCCTCAAAATACCTTTGCCCTCTGTCATATTGCAATTGTTGGATTTGTTCAAAGCTCAATTCTCTGGATTTATCATTCTGTCTCAGATAAACTCTTCCATCATATGATTTAATCACTCTGTCTGATGAAACATCCACAGAAATAATCAATATTTTGTCATCCTGATTGTTTTCGTTTTTTACTTCTAAAATATCAAATTTCGGACTTATGGGTGTCTCTTTCAATTCCATGAGACATATATTTCTATACTCATCGATATTATGCGCTCCGCTGTAATTAAATCCTGTAACAATTCCGTCATCTTCTATACCTATGACTAACTGTCCTCCCTCTGCATTAGAAAATGCGACTAAATGCTTTAAAGTATCCAGCGGTTTTATCCTTGCGCTTTTCCTTTCAAAAAATTGATTCTCATGTTCCGAACAATAGAAAGGCAGTTTATTTGAAATATCGATATTCATTATTTCCTCCATAATTAAATATACCCATATGCCGGAGATATCTGAACCCATTACCGCCGCAAATAAAACAGGACAGCACCGGGGAGAATCCTCCCCCCGTTGCTGTCCTTTGTGTGTTAAATTAGCCTATCTTTGCCTGGTTGACCTTGATGCCGGGGCCCATGGTGGAAGCCACGACGCAGCTCTTTATGTACTGACCCTTGGCGGCAGCCGGTTTGGCTCTGATGATGGCGCCCATGAGAGCGTCGAAGTTGCCCTGAAGCTTCTCGGGGCCGAAGGATGCCTTGCCGATGGGGCAGTGGATGATGTTGGTCTTGTCGAGACGATACTCGATTTTACCCGCCTTTGCTTCCGCAACAGCCTTTGCCACGTCCGTGGTGACGGTGCCGGCCTTGGGGTTGGGCATGAGACCCTTCGGACCGAGGATACGGCCGAGACGACCGATAACGCCCATCATGTCGGGGGTTGCGATGATGACGTCGAACTCGAACCAGTTTTCCTTCTGGATCTTCTCAACGTAATCTTCTGCGCCCACATAGTCGGCGCCCGCCTCCTCGGCTTCCTTGGCGCGGTCGCCCTTGGCGAACACGAGAACGCGCACAGTCTTGCCGGTGCCGTTCGGAAGTACGACGGCGCCGCGGACCTGCTGGTCGGCGTGACGGGAGTCGACGCCCAGACGAACATGGATCTCGATGGTCTCGTCGAACTTGGCCTTCGCTGTCTTGCAGACCAGGTCGAGAGCCTCGGCGGGATCATACTGCGCGGCCTTGTCGAACAGCTTCACGCTGTCCTGATATTTCTTTCCCTTAGACATTTATATATACCTCCCGCTTATTTCTCGACCGTAACGCCCATTGAACGGGCGGTGCCGGCCACCATGCTCATTGCGGCTTCAAGCGACGCCGCGTTGAGGTCGGGCATTTTGATCTCGGCTATCTGCTTAACCTGCTCTTTTGTGAGCTGACCAACCTTCTGCTTGTTGGGAACAGCCGAAGCGGTGTCTATGCCGAGAGCCTTCTTGATGAGAACCGGCGCGGGGGGGGTCTTGGTTATGAAAGTGAAAGAGCGGTCGGCGTAAACGGTGATGACTACCGGGATGATAAGACCGATGTCATTCTTTGTGCGCTCGTTGAACTCTTTGGTGAAGTTGGGTATCGAAACGCCGTAAGCGCCGAGAGCCGGACCTACGGGCGGCTGGGGAGTTGCCTTGCCGGCGGGAAGCTGGAGCTTTATATAGCCCGTAATTTTCTTTGCCATGGTGATTTTTCCTCCAAATTGTGGTTAATAACGGCGAGACACGGTTAGTTTTGCCGCCGGCGGAACTTTCCCGCGCAAAGCGGCTCGCGTCTCTCCCACATTCGCAGAATAACCGAGCGGACGCAAATACGGACTGCCGTCACATTGACGTTCCGCTTAACAGCCGATCAGTAGCTGTCGATTACCTGCACCCCGTTGGATTCCAGTTCCACGGGGGTCTCGCGCCCGAACATGGACACGAGCACCTTGATCTTTTTTTTGTCTTCCGAAATCTCTTCCACCCTGCCTATGTAGCCGCTCAGGAGACCGGACGTTATCTTTACGCTGTCTCCCACCTTGTACTTCAGGGTGATGGTCTTGGGCTTCTCCACTCCTATTGCCACCACTTCCTCTTCGGTGAGGGGGGTGGGCTTGGAGCCGGGACCCACAAAGCCGGTGACGCCGCTGATGTTGCGGACGATGTGCCACGTGAAGTCGGTCATTTTCATCTTCACCAGCACGTAACCCGGGAAGATCTTGTTCTCGACCTCGCGGGGACCCTTCTCGGCGTCCTGCTCGACTACTATTTCAACCGGCACTCTCACATCGAGAATCTGATCCTGAAGACCCCGGTTCTCGATGATCTTCTCGAGATTCGCCTTTACCTTGTTCTCATAGCCCGAGTAGGTGTGTGCCACATACCAGAACGCTTCGGAAGCGTATTCTGCGAAATCGCTCATTTTTCTCTCCGATCGGTCAAATAAGACCGCCGAGCCAGGATATGAGACCCTTTGAGAATATAAGGTCAAGCAGAGCTACCAGAGCGCCGGATGTAACGATGATCACGAGGCAGAGAGCCGTGCTCTTCAGTGTGTCCTTGCGGCTGAACCATACAATCTTCTTAAGCTCGCTCTTGTAGTCGCGCCAGAATCTGCTGATTTTCTCCGTAATGCCTGCCTTCGGCTTCTTCGGCTTTACTGCCTTGTCGCCCTTGTCGCCCTTGGCATCCTTTTTGTCGGGCTTATCCGAGTTATCCGAGCCCTCGACGGCGGTTTCCTCGCTGTCGTCGAACTCTTCTTCCTCGATCCCGGCGGTGATTTTTTCCTTGTCAGCCATCTTGACGCTCCTTACTTGGATTCCTTGTGAACGGTGTGCTTGCGGCAGAACCGGCAGTATTTGCTGAATTCGATTCTGTCGGGATCGTTCTTCTTGTTCTTCTTCGTGTCGTAATTGCGCTGTTTGCAATCAGTGCACGCCAGAGTGATCTTAACTCTCATATTGCACCTCCATCGATAATTTGATGCGGATCCGGCGCCTGAGTTAAAAACGCCGTCCGACAATTAATCTCCCTCAAACGGCGGACTGCGGCTTGCGCTTCAGGTCTTTTCCGCCGTGTGTTTCTCTGCCCGCACAACAAAAAAGCCCCCGCCAAAGAGGTGGAGATATTATATCACGCAACACAAGGATTGTCAACGGTTTTTCAATTATAATCGCGCAATTCGGGCGCCGTATTTGTAAACAATTTGTGACAATGCCGGGAGCAGCTTCGGAGGGAGTGCCGCAGTGACGGAGGATTAAAACTCCCTCAGAACCTAAAGCTGACAGCTCCCTCGGAGAGGGAGCCTACGGAATGCGCAACCACACAATAAGCCTCCCTCACAGAGGGAGGTGGCACGGCGACAGCCGTGACGGAGGGAGTGAAACCGTGACGGAGGGAGTGCCACGTCGGAGAGAACCCGTCATACAGAGCCGTATCAAAACCAAACGGGACCGTATCAGAACCGAAGTCCCGATACAGCCCCGTCTGTCACGCTATATTGAATTTTCCGTTAAATCCCGGTGTGTCATTAACCGCGGCGGCGGCGGAGAGTAACGCCAGCCAGCGAGAGGATGCCGCAGATAGCTGCTGCCGCCAGGGTGATATCGGCGGTCTGAGCTGCCTGTGCGGGAGCCGCGGTGCCTGCAGCGGCGGCAGCGGCGGTGGTTTCTACGGGCGGCATGCCAAGAATGAGGGTGCCGAAGTTGCTGGGGTTGGTCCAGGAGTCAGCTCCCTTGGCGCCGTCCTTCTGCTTCCATACGGTCTGGGAGGCGCGGGAACCCTTGCCTATCGAGTTGTTCAGGCAGAGCTCGAAGCCGATCTTATCTCCGGGCTTGAATTCCTTGTAAACCGCAAGGGGCATACGAGCCTCTACGTTCCAGCCCTTATCGGTGATAACGCAGTAGGTCTTAATCTCGTTGTGGTAGCGATCCAGCTCCATGATGGTGTCCTTCTCGCGGGAGTGGACATCGCCCTTAACGGCGGGAACGTTGGTGTAGCCGGCGAAGTTCTTTTCACCGAGTCCGCGGTAGGAGGTGTCCTTGCCGGTGTTGACGGTGCTGTAGTCGTAGTTGATCATGATGCCGAGAGCGTCCTGATCCCAGAAAGCGCCGGGATCCTTCTTCTCCACGTCGGCGTCAACCGTCTTGTCCTTGATCTCAGCGAAAATGTAAAGGTATTTGCCGTCCCAGAGGGTCCATACGTCGGCGGTGGAAATCTCGTCGCCCACGTCGGCGCCCGAGAGGTCGCCTACGAAAATCTTCTCGGCTTTGTCCCAGGCTTTGTCCCTGATGCCGTCAATGGCATCGGGAGCGCCGTAAGCCGCGGTGGTAACGGCGTCGTGTGCAGTTACCGAGATAGCCAGAGCGAAGAAGATTACGGCGGTCAGGATGATTGCGGTGAGTCTTTTCATTGTTTTTCCTCACATATGTTTTATATTTTGCCGGCGGCAGTTATTCGCGCTGCCGCCGCAATGTGAAAATTATACCACAATCCGATGAATATGTTTTTAACACAGCGTAAACACATGTTGAACAAGCGCTTCAATGATTCACACAGGCTTAACCTGAACTTGGATTTGACTTAAAATATAAACCCGTAATATCCATATCCATACGCCACGCCCGCCCAAACGCCTTCGGCAGAACGGCTAGCCCGCTTCTATGCCTTCGGCTCAACGCCGTTTTTGGGGCACATACCGCTCAGTTCGCAGCCGCCGCAGTCCGGGGATCGGGCGGCGCAGACCCTTCTCCCGTGGTCTATCAGCCGGTGGCAGAAGTCGGTCTGCTCCTCGGGCGGGATTATTGCGGCAAGCCGCCGCTCGACTTTCAGCGGGTCTTTGCCGCCGTCGGTCAGCCCCAGTCTTCCCGACACCCGTATGCAGTGGGTGTCGGCGACTATGCCCGGGATGTCGTAGAGGTCGCCTAACAGAAGATTTGCTATCTTGCGCCCCACGCCGGGAAATTCAAGCAGCTCCTCCATGGTCTTCGGCACCTCGCCGCCGTATTTATCGGTCAGCAGCTTCATTTCGGCGATGATGTCGGCGGTCTTGGTGCGGTGGAGCCCGCAGGGGCGCACTATCCCCTCAACTTCGCCGCTGTCGGCATCCGCGAGAGCCTCGGGTGCGGGATACCGCGCGAAGAGTTCTTTGCACACCGTGTTTACCCTTGCGTCGGTGCACTGCGCCGAGAGCCTTGCCATCACCATGAGCCGCCAGCCCTCCCCCGAATAGCGGAGGGCGCAGGCGGTATCGGGGTAGAGTTCCTTCAGAGCCTTAACAATTTCAAGCGCCCGCGCTCGGAGGGATTCATCGATTTTCGCTGATTTATCAACCATTATACGAACTCCAGCAGCTTCCGCCAGCGGTTCAGCTCGGCTATCTCGCGCAGTCCGCAGACTACCGGCGACGGGGCGGCGCTGTCGATTGTCTCGCCCCTTATCACCTTAAGCCCGGTTTTCTCCCCGATATAATCGCCAAGTCCCTCCATCTCCGCCAGACCGCCGACAAGACAGATCTCCTTCACGGCAGCCCTTTCCTCGTCCTGCAGACCGTCAAGCATGGCGTCAAAGGCGCGTCCGATGGCGGCGACCGCCGGGAACACCGCCCGAAGCAGTTCGGTGCGGTCGGCTTCGGCTCTGTTGGGCAGGCGGAAGATCAGATCGTTGCCCCGGATTGTCAGCGGCGTTTCGTCCTCCAGACGCTCCGGGTCGAGAGAAATATGTTCAAGCCGGAAGGTCTCGGCATCCTCCTCGGATATATCAAGCCCCAGGCTGTCGGCGGCGTAGCGCTGAACGGCAAGGTCAAAATCCTGCCCGCCTATCCGAAGGGTCAGCGCCGACAGATACCCGAGTGAGCGTATCACCGCCGGCTCGCAGATTCCTCCCCCCAGGTCGGCTATCGCTATGGGATTGACGCCGTCAATATCGAAGCCGCAGCCCACCGCCGCCGCCACCGGCGCTTCGATAAGCGCCACTTCGACGGCTCCCGCCGCGCGTATCACGTCGATAAAGGTCTGCTTCTCACCGTCCGAAGCCTCGCAGGGCACCGCCGCCACAACTCTGGGGCTTCTGATGCCCATCTCGGCGAACATCATGTCAAGCAGCTCCTCGGCGGACGGCGTGTCGGCTATGACCCCGCAGCGCACCGGCTGCAGCAGCGTTGTCCCCCCCGGCACCCGCTGGAGCAGCGAAAGGGCGTCGCTTCCGGCGGTTAGCAGCGGGTGATCGGCATCTTTGTCCACCGTCACCGACGCCACCGTGGGCATGACGGAATATTTCCCGTCGGCGCAAAGCCGGGTGTATTTCGTTCCAATATCCAGGCAGACTGTTTTCATTCTTACTCCGAAATGTTTCACGTGAAACATTTTGCTCCGATTTATTTGCGTGATATGCTGATATTTACATGCTATGCTTTAATGTATACGCCGAATTCGGCAAGCGTCTTTGTAAGGCTGCAGAGGGGCAGTCCGACCACGTTGAAATAATCGCCGCAGACGCTTTGGACGAATACCGCGCCCCGCTTCTGTATGCCGTATGCGCCCGCCTTGTCCATCGGCTCGCCGGTGGCAATGTAGGCGGTTATCTCGTCCTCGGTCATGTTGCGGAAACGGACGGCCGTGGTCTCGGTGAAGGAGCGTGTTCTCCCGCACAGCATGACGGTCACGCCCGTACAGACCTTGTGTTCCCTGCCGCTGAGGGCGGCAAGCATGCGGCGGGCGTCTCTTTCGTCCTTCGGTTTGCCCAATATCTCGTTTCCAAGCACCACCACCGTGTCGGCGGCGATGATGAGGTGATTTTCCGCTTCTTTCAGCGCCGACACCGCTTCGCATTTCAGCCGGGAGGTGAGTGCCGCGTATTCGGCGGGAGGCATATTTCCGGCTTTCGGTTCTTCCGTCTCGGGAACCATGACTTTGAATTCAAGTCCTATATTGCCCAGCAGCTCCCGCCGGCGGGGCGATTTTGAGGCTAATATTATCGGGTATGGCTGTATCCACATATAATGCGTTTTCTCGTTTCTGATTGATATTTCAGTGTTTTCGGTCGGATTTCGCCGTATGCTTCCGGTTCGGGCTGACGACTGACGCCGGAAATTATCTTCCCGTGGAGCCGAAGCCGCCGCTTCCCCGCTCCGTGTCGGCGAGGGAATCGGTCTCGGTGAATTCGGCTCTGAACACCGGCAGGAAGAGCATCTGTGCGATTCGGTCGCCGGCGCGGACTTCGTATGGCTCGCTTCCCTGGTTCAGGAGGGTAACCGAAATCTCTCCCCGGTAGTCGGAGTCGATGATCCCCACAGAGTTCGCCAGCGTCACGCCGTATTTCGTTCCCAGCGAGGAGCGGGCGCAGACGGCGGCGACGATATCATCCCGTTCCGGCTCAATGGCTATGCCCGTCGCGAACTTCTCCATGCCTCCCGGTACGATAGTTTTCGTCTCACATGAGTAGAGGTCGCATCCGGCGGCGTTCTCCGAACCGTATGAAGGCAGTATTGCTTCGGGGCGGGTGCGTCTGATTTTTACGTTCAGCTTCATTTTGCGTGTTATTCCCGATGTATTTTATAACTTCTCGTGTTTTTCTCTTATTCTTCTGAAATTTTTCGGAGGCGACGTCAGTTTCGGGTTTCCCGAGCTGTATGCCGACAGGATTCTGCCCGCCTGCTCCCGGCTTTCGTCGGTGAAGATGAAATGCCGCCGCGTCACGCCGAACTTATCAAGCAGGGCGGTCTTGTCGGCCATCCAGACGGGGGCGGAGTTGTATATCTCCTCCCGGTCGGAGGGTGTGCCCGCGTTAGGTCTCATCACCGGAAAGACGGCTTTCGTTCGGTCGGTGAGTTTGTTTTCTCCCGTGGGCAGTTCAAGCACCATCAGCGGGAGACGCCCGTATACAACAGCCGAAAAATCGGCGCAAAGGTCGCGCAGCTGTGGAAGTATCAGTTCGGGCGAGGCTATCGCTGTTACTTCCATGCCGGGGTTGACCGCGTGAACGATTGATTCGAACACCTTCGCCGTGCCGCTGCCGTATGTATTCATCCGCAGTCCGATGTATATCCGCTTCACTCCCGATACCGATGCCGCCATGCTTAACTGTCCGATGTTCTGCGCCATTACAGAATCCGCGCCCTTTGCCGCGGCTTTTTCGACAGATTCGCGCAGGGCGGCAAGTTCGCTGTCCTTCGCCACCGGCGGGAGGATTATTCCCGCCGCGTTTGCGCCGCTCCGCAGATATTCGGCTGCCGGCAGGAACGCAAGTCCCTTGAAATCGGCGGGAATCTGCGCCGAACGCATGAATTCGGCGGTAGTTTCGCTCTTGCGCTTTGGTGTGTATTTCTTATATGTTATCTTCTTTTCGGGCAGATTCGCCGAATTCCGCTTTGTGATTTCGGCGGTCTGCGCGAATTCGCTTTCTTTAACGGCTCTTTCCGACGGTCGGTAGTCTATCCTGTCCGACTTCGCTTTGTCGGAATCGGTGCGCACACCGAGCATCGACGGGTTTATTCTGCCCGTGAAATAGCCGTCGGTGAAGCCCGAGCGGGAAAAAGCAGCTTCGAGGCGCTTCATCTCGCTATTATCGGCGTCTCTGCCCTCGTCAAGCAGCCGGCGATAAACCGAAGCCGCCGTATAGACGTAGGAGGGCGGCTTCATGCGCCCCTCCACCTTCAGCGAATCGACGCCCAGTTCGATTATCTCGCGGATATGTCCCGCAAGACACATGTCTTTGAGGCTCAGCCGATAGCCGCCCTCGTATGGCAGGCGGCAGGGCTGGGCGCACATGCCCCGGTTGCCAGAGCGTCCGCCCGCCATAGCCGAGAACAGGCACATGCCCGACGCCGAAACGCAGTGGGCGCCGTGTATGAATATCTCGATTCCGATATCGCCGCAGCCGGCTTTCAGTCTGGCGAGATCGCCTTTTGACAGCTCCCGCGCCGCCACTACCCGCTCAAAGCCCATCTTTCCCAGCGCGTTCACGCCGGGGATGTTGTGGGCGGACAGCTGTGTGGAGCCGTGGAGCGGAAGTTCAGGCAGATACTCCCTCAGCGCCGCCGCCAGTCCGAGATCGCCCACGATAAGCGCGTCGACGCCGATTTCGTATAACCGTCCGGCATAGCGCACCGCTTCGTCAAGCTCCCGGTCGGAGATAAGCGTGTTCAGCGTCACATAGAGCTTCGCGCCGTATCCGCGGCAGAGCGTCAGTCCCCGCGCCAATTCCTCGTCGCCGAAGTTCCGGGCGTTCATCCGGGCGTTGAAGAGCCGTCCGCCCAGATAGACCGCGTCCGCGCCGCCGTCAAGCGCCGCTAAAAGCGAGTCGGGTGAGCCGGCGGGCAGGAGCAGTTCGGGTTTCGTCTTTTTGCCCGGTATTCCGGCGCTTACGGCGCTCCCTTCGTTCATCGGGCGAATGTCAGACGTCATTTAACTTGCGAAGCTGCTCGTTCTCGGATATCAGCTTGGTTATGGCATAGTTCAGCTGTTTTAGCTGCTGTTCAAGAATATCCACCCTGCGCTCGGCGGCGTTTTTGCGGTTCAGATACTCAAGCGACGCGCAGATTATCGCCTCCGAAATAGTGCATTTCGGATTGTCGTGCATCATTTTGCCGATGTAATCGTTGATGATCCCTTCCAGCCGGGTATAATGCTCCTGGGACTCTTCGGCAAGGAGCCGCAGCTCAATCCCGGCGATGCTGATTGTAATGTTGTTTTTCATGTCTGTCGCAGCCTTTCGGTATACGGCATTGTGTTTCTGTTAATTTTATAAAACAGGCTTGCAAAATACTGCCGCCTGCATTATAATATGATATCCCCGTGTACCATTATACCACTCTTCGTCCGAATTTGAAATACCCTGCGGAACATTTTTTATTTTACGCGAATTACGCAAATGTTTCACGTGAAACATTCCGGCGCGTATTCACATATACCCCCCGGCACACGCAAGCTTACACGGTCATATCAACGCCCTGACTTAACGGAGTACATATGAATATAATCAAAACCGCCCGCCGAATAGTCATCAAGGTGGGCTCATCAACTCTCACCCACGATACCGGGCTTCTGAACCTGCGGCGGATAGAGCAGCTTGCCCGGGTCATATCCGACTTCACCAATATGGGCAAGGAGGTAATTCTGGTCACCTCGGGCGCCGTCGCCGCCGGCGTGTCACGCCTCAGGCTGGACCACCGTCCCGCCACCATCGAGGAGAAGCAGGCTACCGCCGCCGTGGGACAGAACGAGCTTATGTCGGTATATGAGCGCTTTTTCACCGGCTACGGCCACACCGTGGGGCAGATCCTGCTCACCCGCGAGACCTTCGAGGTGCCGGTTGCCCGCGAGAACGCCAGGAACACCTTCAACACCCTCTTAAGAATGCGCTGCATCCCCATCGTCAACGAGAACGACTCGGTTTCCTTTGAGGAAATAGCCGTCGGCGACAACGATACCCTTTCGGCTTATGTCGCCGCCATGGTGGAGGCTGACGCGCTCATTCTGCTGTCGGATATCGACGGTCTTTACGATTCCGACCCCCACCGCAATCCCGACGCGAAACTCATACCCGTGGTTCCCGTCATAGATGAGAAGATACTTTCGTACGCCGGCGGCGCGGGCAGCGAACGGGGCACCGGCGGCGTTGTAACCAAGCTCCACGCCGCGCAGATAGCCACCGACGCGGGCATACCGATGTTCTTGCTCAACGGCTCCGACCCGGGCATACTCTACGATCTCTTTGAAGGGCTGCATGTGGGCACCTATTTCATGTCGAAATAGCCCTGCCCGGCTTGCCTTTTACCGTAAATATCCGAACCGCGATAACGCCGACCAATACGACCCATAATTGAGGAAATATCCATGACCGATTCACGCGCCCATGTACTTGAACTCTGCGCTAAGGCTAAAGCCGCCTCCCCGCTGCTGGCGAAGGCTTCCGGCGCGCAGCTGAACCGCTTTCTGCTTGACTTAGCCGAAATTCTGCGCGAATCCGCCGATACAATCACCGCCGCCAACGCCGAGGATATATCCTTCGCAAAGGCAAACGATTTGTCCGAACATATGCTCGACCGGCTGATGCTTAACAAAGCCCGCCTTGACGCCATAGCCGATTCGGTGGTGGACGTGGCGAAACTTCCCTCCCCCATAGGCGGCGGCGAGGTGTTCACCCGCCCCAACGGGCTTATCATACGCCGCACCCGGGTTCCGCTGGGCACGGTGGGCATGATCTACGAGGCGCGCCCGAATGTGACCGTCGATGCCGCCGTCCTCTGCCTCAAGACGGGCAATACCGTCGTGCTCCGGGGCGGCAAGGAGGCAATAAATTCCAATCGCGCGCTTGTTGACTGCATCCGCTCTTCGCTTGCGAAGAATTCCCTGCCCGAGGACGCCTGCTGTCTTATCACCGATACAAGCCGGGCTTCGTCTACCGCCCTGATGACAATGCGGGGCTATATCGACGTGCTCATTCCCCGCGGGGGCAAGGGATTGATAAGCTCGGTTGTGGAGAACGCCACGGTCCCCGTCATCGAGACGGGCGCAGGTGTCTGCCATCTCTATGTCGACAAAACCGCCGACACGGACATGGCGGTGAAGTTGGCCGTGAATGCCAAGACCTCCCGTCCCGCCGTCTGCAACGCCATTGAAACTCTGCTTGTCCACCGGGAGATCGCCGCGAAAGCGCTGCCCGCGATCTCTGCGGCTCTGCCCGAAGTCGAGCTGCGCTGTGACGATTTTTGCCATGACATTATAAAGAAGTCCGGATTTGCCGGGAAACTGATTCACGCCGCCGACACCGACTGGGATGAGGAATACGACGATCTCATTCTCGCGGTGAAGGCCGTGGATTCGACCGGCGAGGCAATAGAGCACATCAACACCCACTCGACCCGTCATTCAGACTGTATCGTCACCTCCGACATTGCCGCGGCGAACGCTTTCCGCTCGGAAGTGGATTCGGCTTGCGTCTATGTGAACGCCTCCACCCGCTTCACCGACGGCGGAGAGTTCGGTCTCGGCGCCGAGATAGGCATCACCACCCAGAAGCTCCACGCCCGGGGTCCCATGGGGCTTGACGCTCTCACAACCGTGAAATATCTGATCGACGGAGACGGGCAGATACGGTAATATAACCGCTCTCCCGGGTTTTCAACATCTCGGGCGGGCTTGTGTATAATTTATTTTCACAATCGCCGTTTTCGTTGATATTACTGGATAATTTCGATATCTAAATAACAAAAGGTTTTCCACAGGCTGTCTTTTCCTGTGGAAAACCTTTTTAATTGGTGTTAATTTGAATTATGTTATATGCTTTATTTTTTCAGCCGTTTTTCTTCTCTCTTTTTGCCTGCCTTTGCGCACGCGCCTGCGCACGCGCAGACCGCCCGGCTTCTGATTTGCCCGCCTTGATGGCGGCGATGCGCCTGCGGTATCTGACTGCCGGCACGGCTATGACGGCGGCGATTACGGCAAGGAAGCCGATGATTATCAGTATGTCAACCGCCACCGAAACTCCCTCGCCGAAGATGATGCTGGGAGTTATCCCGCTGACAGTTGATTTGGTGACCAGCGCCGTCTGACCGGCGTATTCTTCAACAGCCGAGACCGACTTGATATCAGCGCCGGCCGACATGGCGATATCGTTCACCGTGAAGTTGTCGGGGGTGACCAGCGCCGGCGCGCCGTTCGCGCCCGTCACCTCCAGCGCCGATGCCGAGATGTTCATCTTGTAGTCCGCCGAAAGGGTGGCGTTCGCCTTGAATGAGGGACAGCCGCCGATGAGCAGTATCCGGGCGGTGACCGCGTTTTCGCCCTTGGTGGTGATATCCACCGTGCAGTTCGAGAAAGACGCGGTGGCGTAGAGAGCCTGCACGCCTATGGCGCCCGCCTTTATCACGATATTTCCGCCGATGAAGCGCACGCTTTTCACGGCTTTGGTGGTGTTTATCAGCACGCCTATCCCCTCATCCGAGACAAGGGTGAGCGAGCCGGTGCCGCTGACCTGAAGTTCGCCTTCGCAGAAGAGAGCCGCCTTTGAAGCGCGTATATAGTTGTTTCCCTCAAGCACCAGATATGACTTGTCGGGCATTTTGAGGCCGAATTCGTCGGCCGTGTCGATATAAACGTCGGTCAGGGTCATTTTGTCCGAGGGATTGTGCCAGTAATAGCCCTCTCCCCGGGTGTTCTGATTGACCTGCATCATGTTGACCGTTTCGGTTATGGGGTCCTTCGCCGCCGAAGGCACTCCCGCGGCAAAGAGCAGCAGAGCGGTTATAAGGACTGCCGCCATAAGTCTGATTCTCATAATATTCACCTTTTCTCAGCCGTACTCCGGCAGTGATACGGCGACATTGTAGCATATTTTCGCTTCAAATACAAGGGATTCACCGAAAATTCGGACGCTGCTCCCGGCAAACCGCCGCGTTAAGCGGAAAAATCCTCATTCGGCTTCGGCGGGCTCAACCTCGGCAGGCGTATTGATATCCGTATCGATAACGGTATCGATACGGATGCCGTTGTCGTCGGTCTCGCCGACGGCTTTCCCCTTTTCATCAATTCTTCCCGATTTTTCCGCCTTCTTCTTCCAATGTCCGGCGGCGTAGCATATGGTGGTGATAAGCGCGCCGGTGAGCCAGGCGGTGAGCAGCGATATATATGTGCACTCGCGGCGGCCGCCGGGGAATTCGGGGGAGCGGGTGAGATACGCTATGGTATAAGCTATCGGAACACGGACTATGACCGTCGTAAAGAGAGATATCCACATGGGGGTCATGGTGTCTCCCGCGCCCCGCATGACGCCCGACAGACACTGGGTCACCGCCATGGCTATGTAGCCGACGGCTATTATCGACATCATGTCACGGCTGAGCTGAATCAGTTCCTCGGTGTCGGTGAAGACGCCCATCAGCTGCCTGCCGAATATCAGTATAAGGCTTGTCAGGGTTATAGCTGTGCCGACGGCTATAAGCGTGCCCTGCCGCGCTCCCTGCTTTACTCTGTCAAGGCGGCGGGCGCCCACGTTCTGGCCGACGAAGGTTGTCATCGCCGTGCCGAATGAGAAGTTGGGCATCATGGCGAAACCGTCCACACGCATTACGACCACGTTGGCGGCTATGAACATCTCCCCGAAGCTGTTGGTGAGCGACTGAACCATGACCATCGCCATGGAGAAGATAGCCTGCGTCAGACCCGAGGGCAGACCGAGGCGTATGACCCGCAGTGCGTGGCCGCGGGACAGCTTTAATTGGCTAAAATCCATGTCGAAGTGTTCCCGCATGCGCATCAGCTTAAAAAGACAGCAGAGCGCCGACACAAACTGAGCTATTATGGTAGCCAGGGCGACGCCCGGCACTCCCCAATGGAAAACCGTCACGAAAAGCAGGTCCAGCGCGATGTTGATAACCGTGGCTACCAGAAGATAGAGCAGCGCCGAGCCGGCGTTGCCTAGTCCGCGAAGGATACCCGAAAGGATGTTATAATACGCGCCCCCCGCGCAGCCCAAAAAGAGGATCAGCAGATATGAGGCGGTCCAGTCTATAATCGATTCGGGGGTTTTTATAAGCTCCAGCATGGGGCGCACAAGAATCGTCGACGCCGCCATGATTATTATCACTGCTATGCCGGTAAGGGTGATGCAGTTGCCGATGGTTTTCGACAGATCCTCCCGGCGTTTTGCGCCGAAATGCTGGGAAACCATGATGCTGGCGCCCATGCTTATGCCTATGAAGAGCACGGTGAGCAGCATTAGCACCGGTCCGGCGCTGCCCACCGCCGCAAGGGCGTTGTCGCCTACATAGCGCCCTATCACGACGCTGTCAACCGTGTTGTATAACTGCTGGGCTATGTTGCCCAGGAGCATGGGGATGGCGAATACAATTATATTCTTCCAGGGTTCGCCCACCGTCATGTCGATGGGCTGGAACAGTTTCTTTATTGCGTTCATTATTTCTCCGTATTTCAGACGAATGCCTTATATAACGGGGAGGCGCATTGCTCTCCCCGTTATGTTTATCATGGGAGATTGTCAGCCGAGCTTATAAACGGTGCCTTCCTTGGTGTCGGTCAGGGTGACTCCCTTTTCTGCAAGCATGTCGCGGATACGGTCGGCTTCGGCGTAGTTTTTTGCCTTCTTCGCGGCGGCGCGGGCTTCGATGGCTGCCCTTATCTCGGCATCGAACGCCGGGTCGATGTCGGCCGCGGGGACTTCATCCTCGGCCGCGGGAGGCTTGTCAAGGTTCAATCCGAGAACGGCGTCACAGTCCTGGATAAAGTCGTAGATCGCCTTCGATTTAATCTCGCTGCGGGCGGCGCTCCAGACCACGCCCAGAGCCTTGGGGATATTGAGATCGTCGGAAACCGCCTCGTCGAACTCGGCTTTGAAGCCGGCGACGAGCTCCCCGCCCTCGGGATTTTCAACACCCTTGTGGGAAACTATCGCCTTGCGCAGGTTGTCAAGCGACTTCTTCGCCGAATCCATGCCCTCGAAGGTGAAGTTCAGTTTCTGGCGGTAGTGGGCGTTGAGACAGAAATAGCGGAAATCCCCGGGCGAATAGCCTCTCTCGGCAAGCTGAGCCAGAGTGTAGGTGTTCCCCAGCGATTTCGACATCTTGCCGCCGTCGACCAGCATGAACTCGCCGTGCATCCAGAAGACGGCGGGGATGCAGCCGCAGAGCCCTTCCGACTGGGCAATTTCGTTCTCGTGGTGGATCGGAATGTGATCCACGCCGCCGGTGTGGATGTCGAACTGCTCGCCAAGATATTTTAATCCCATGGCGGAGCACTCGATGTGCCAGCCGGGATAGCCCATGCCCCAGGGCGACTCCCACTGCATGATATGTTCCTTTGGAGCCTTCTTCCATATGGCGAAGTCGGCGGGATGGCGCTTCTCGTCGTTTATTTCAACACGGGCGCCGCTCTTGAGCTCGTCCAGCTTCAGGCGGGAGAGCCTGCCGTATTCGGGGAATCTGCCGATGTCGTAATAGATGCCGTCGGAGGTCTCGTAGCCGTAGCCCTTCTCGCAGAGCCCCTCGACAAAGGCTATCATCTCGGGGATGTGGTCGGTGGCTTTGGCTATTATCTCGGGTTTTCCGATATTAAGGGCGGCTGTGTCCTCAAGGAACACCTTTGTGTAGTAGTCGGCTATCTCCCAGGGGGTCTTTTTCTGCTCCCGGGATGCCTTCTCCATCTTGTCCTCGCCGTCGTCGGCGTCGTCTGTGAGATGTCCCACGTCGGTTATGTTCATCACATGCTTCAGCTTGTAGCCGTTATATCTGAGCGAACGGCGGAGCAGGTCCATGAAGATATAGGTGCGGAGGTTGCCTATGTGGGCGTAGCTGTAGACGGTGGGTCCGCAGGAGTATATGCGCACCGTATTCCCGTCGAGAGGCGTGAATTCGTCCCGGGAGCGGGTCAGTGTGTTGTAAAATCTCATTATGTTTTCTCCTTTATCTGCCTTCCCTTATATATATCTATATATATTTCCTGTTTTCGTTTTTTATATCAGCCGTTCGCGATTCCCGCGGCTCTTTTCAGCACCTCGCCCGCCATTATCATGCCGGCGACGGGGGGGACGAAACTCACCGATGCGGGGGTGCGGTCTCCTGTCGAAATCGGTTCCTCTGTTGAATATACGCAGTCAACCGATATGCCCCTCAGCCTGCATTCCCGGCGCATGACCCGCGCAAGGGGGCAGCCCGAGGTTTTCGCTATGTCGGCGACCCGAAAGGCGGCGGGGTCAAGCCGGTTGCCGGTGCCCATGCAGGAGATGACATATATACCCCGCCTTTTCGCCTCCTCTATTACGGCTAATTTGGCGGTTACGTCGTCCATCGCGTCGATGACGGCTCGGAAACCCTGATTGCCGTTTGTCTGTGAGCGTGAGCCGGCTCGGGAACCCTGTTTTTCGTCCTGCCCATCAATATTGCCGGAATTGCCGAAACTGCCGAAAAAATCGTCGAATATTCCCGCGGCGTTTTCGGGGGTGACCCGCAACTGCGCCGCCGAGATTTCCACAGCCCTGTTGACAATCGAGACCCTTTCGGCTGCCGCCTCGGTCTTCGGCCGTCCTATGTCTCTCTCGGTGCAGAGAAGCTGGCGGTTCAGATTGCTCTCCTCGAACACGTCGCAGTCGCAGAGCAGCAGCCTGCCGATGCCCGCCCGGGCAAGGGCTTCCACCGCTCCTCCGCCCACGCCGCCCAGTCCGAAGACCGCAGCCGATGCGGCATGTATGGGCGCGGTATCGCCCAGCAGAGGGATTTGTCTTGTGTATCTCATACGGGTTTACCGATCGGGGTTTTATGTCGGGTCATCTTCTCGGAGGGGGTTATTACTGTTCCTGAGCCTTTTTGAGCTTCGACGCGGCTTTCAGCCGGTTCTCGGTGTTCAGAATTGCTTTGCGCAGACGGATATTCTTCGGTGTGACCTCGATAAGTTCGTCCTCGGCTATGAATTCGATAGCCTCCTCCAGCGACATCTTTATCGGTGTGACAAGGCGGAGAGCCTCGTCGGCGCCGGTGGAGCGGATGGCGGTGAGGTGCTTGGTCTTGCAGACGTTGACGGCGATATCTCCCTGCTTTGGGTTCTCGCCGACTATCATGCCCTCATATACCCTGGTCTGCACGCCTATGAAGAGGGAGCCTCTGTCCTGGGCGTTGTAGAGACCGTAGGAGGTGGCCTCCCCCGCCTCGGACGCCACAAGCGAGCCGGTGTAGCGGACGGGGCCCGCGTTGCCCTTCACCGGCTTATAGCCGTCGAATATCGAATTCAGAATGCCTTCGCCCCGGGTGTCTGTCAT
The DNA here is from genome assembly GCA_012514145.1 of Clostridiales bacterium. Classification (GTDB taxonomy): domain Bacteria; phylum Bacillota; class Clostridia; order Oscillospirales; family CAG-272; genus JAAZAV01. The sequence continues at coordinate 37,853 of JAAZAV010000028.1, forward strand.
GAAGTTCGACCGGTAGCCGAACAGACAGCGGGAGGAAATCGAGTATTCAAGGCGCATGCGGGAGCCGTGCAGCCCCATCTCGACCAGTTCGCCGTGGCGGGCGCCCAGTTTTTCCATAACCGCGCCCACATATTCCTCGGGCACGTCGACGACCACTTTTTCGTAAGGCTCCTCGGTAACGCCGCTGTTATCTCTGTAGAGCACACGGGGCGCCGATACCGACAGCTCATAGCCCTCCCGGCGCATGGTTTCGATGAGAATTGAGAGGTGCATCTCACCCCGTCCGGCGACCTTGAAGCACTCGGTGGTCTCGCCGTCCTCCACCCGGAGCGACACGTCTTTGAGAAGCTCCTTGTAGAGCCGGGCGCGGAGCTGGCGGGAGGTGACGTATCTGCCCTCGGTGCCGGCGAAGGGGGAGTCGTTCACCGCGAAGGTCATCTCCATGGTGGGCTGACCTATCGCCACGAAGGGCAGGGGTTCGGGGCTGAGCGGCGCTGTCACCGTGTCGCCTATGGTGATATCCTCGATGCCGCTGAAGCAGATTATGTCGCCTACCGTGGCGGTCTCGACGCTGCTGCGCCGCAGGCCGTCGAACTGGCTTATCGTCTGCACCCTCGCCCGGTTGGACTTGTCGGGGGCGTGATAGTTAACCACCGCCACGTCGGAATTTACTCTTATTGTGCCCCGGTCAATTCTTCCTATGCCGATGCGCCCCACATAATCGTTGTAGTCTATGGAGGAGACCAGCAGCTGCAGAGGCGCGTCGGGGTCTCCCTCGGGAGCGGGAATATGTCCAACTATGGCGTCGAAAAGGGGTATGAGATTTGTGCCGGCATCATAGGGGGAGACCGAAGCGGTGCCGGCTCTGCCCGAGCAGTAGAGCACCGGGGAATCTAACTGTTCGTCGGTGGCTTCCAGGTCAATAAGCAGCTCCAAAACTTCTTCTTCAACCTCGCCTATCCGGGCGTCGGGCCTGTCTATCTTGTTTATCACCACAATGACCTTGTGATTAAGCTCCAGCGCTCTTTGAAGCACGAAGCGGGTCTGGGGCATCGGTCCCTCGGCGGCGTCCACCAAAAGGATAACGCCGTTGACCATTTTCAGTATGCGCTCCACCTCGCCCCCGAAATCGGCGTGGCCGGGGGTGTCTATTATGTTTATCTTCTTGTCCTTGTAGTGAATGGCAGTGTTCTTGGCCAATATTGTGATTCCGCGCTCTCGCTCCAGGTCGTTTGAGTCCATTACCCGGTCGGCGGTCTCCTGATTTTCCCGGTAGACGCCGCCCTGTTTGAGCATCTCGTCCACCAGCGTGGTTTTGCCGTGGTCAACGTGGGCTATTATCGCCACGTTGCGCAGGTCTTCTCTGGTAATTGCCATAATCCCTCTTGTTATGAATTCAAAAAATACGATACCGCGTATTATAACACTCTTTGCTTGATATGTCAATTACTTTTTCATCAATTTTCGGGAATCGCGGACGGGCGGCGGCATGCCTCAGAACGGTCAATTTGTTTACCGAATATACTTGAAAAACACGCCGGACTGTGCTATAATAACTCGGTATAATAATATTATTGTAGGAATTTTCGAAACCGCGAAGCCGATGTGCGGACATACGGGTCTGCATACCGGAACAACAGGGATTTTGTTTATGCATGATTTAATGGAATTATGGTCCTATGTGCTGTCGGAGGTGGGAAAGGGCGTCTCCGACACCATGATGAAACTCTGGTTCAAGGACGTACACGTGTCAACTCCCGACATGACCTCGGGGGTATTCAATATCGTCTGCCCCAGCCAGCTCCGGATGGAGATTATGATGAAGCGCGCCCATGAGCCTATTGCCCGTGTGCTGGGCGAGCTGCTCGGGGTGCCGATTACCCTTAATTACATGTATCTGGAGCAGGAATTGAACTTCAAACGCTCGGTTCTGCCCGGAGACCCGCCTCCCGCGAACGACATTCTGTTCGGTCTGGTGCTTGACAATGAGATAATCCCCGGCGCCATTCCCGCGCCCGAGCAGGAGCGTGAACAGGAACAGGAACAAAGACAAGGACAGGGACAGAAAGGAGAGAGCGGTTCAGCGACGCATACAGAGGTGTCCGCCGCGAAAGCCGCTCCCGTGAGTACTCCCCCGACAGACGCTCCCGCAGGCACTCCGGCGGCGACGGCGGCTCAGAACGCCATCGATTTCGGCGGCTTCGACTCCCATTCGGTGCGAGCCGGCGACGACGGATCGGGTGACCCCGAGGGCGACGGCGGCATGGAAGAACAGGAGCAGGAACATGAGCAGGACGACGGAGACTACGACGAGGCGCTTGAGGCGCTGCAGGTCCTGCGTGCCAGGCAGGCTGAACAGGCAAGAGCCGCGGCGGAGGACGAGGGAGGCGGCATCATAAACTACGCCGACTCCTGCAGGGAAACCTACTCCTTCGAGAACTTCATAGTGGGCGCTTCAAACAAGATGGCTCACGCCGCTTCATACGCTGTGACCGAGGATCCGGGCAGGGCGTTCAATCCCCTTTTCATATACGGCAACTCGGGGCTGGGCAAGACCCATCTGCTCTACGCCATAACAAACAGAATACACAAAAAGTTTCCCGACAGCAAAATTCTGCTTGTCAAGGGCGAGGAGTTCACAAACAAGCTGATAGACAGCATCCGTACCAACCGTCAGGTGCAGTTCCGCGACTACTACCGCCGAGCCGACGTGCTTTTAATCGACGATATCCAGTTCATCGCCGGCAAGGATTCCACCCAGGAGGAGTTTTTCCACACCTTCAACGCCCTGTATGAGGATCAGAAACAGATTATAATGACCTCCGACCTGCCGCCCCGCGACATAAAACTGCTTGAGGAGCGGCTGCGCACCCGCTTCGAATGGGGACTTATCGTAGACATACAGCCCCCGGATTTCGAGCTTCGGGTGGCTATCATGAAAAAGAAGGCGGATGTATATAATTACGACATCCCGAGAGAGGTTTTCGACTATCTTGCCGAGAATCTCCGCTCCAACGTGCGTCAGATGGAGGGCGCCATTCGAAAGATAGGCGCGAGGGCTCAGCTCACCGGCGAAGTGATAACCGTTGAAACCGCCGCCCGGAGCATCGCCGATCTTATGTCGGCGGACCAGCCCGACCCGGTGACGGTGGACAAAATACTCGCCCATGTGACGAAAAAGTACGGAGTTTCGCTGGAGGATATCAAGGGCAAGAAGCGAACCGCCGAGATTTCCCTCCCGCGGCAAGTGGCTATATACCTTATCCGCACGATGACCGACAATTCTTATCCCAACATCGGCAAGATATTCGGCAGGGACCACACCACTATTATGTCATCCATGCGCACCATGGAGAACGAGATAAAGCAGAACTCCCTGTTCGAGATAGAAATAAACGATCTGATGAAGCAGATACGGAAGTGAAAACCGCCGATACGCCGGTATAATTTACCACAGGGACATACCATACCGGTGTGTTATATATGCGCGGTATGCCGGAACGCTTTGATACGCGATATGCATCGGCTGCATAATATTCCACAGGTCATTCCACAATCTGTTAAGAATCCCACAATTGAACAGTATGTTAAATCTGTGACATCCGGCGCCGGGTCCTGCCGCGGGCGCGGCAGAACCGGCTGCGCTACCGGCGGCTTGTGTATTGCAAATCGGTTTTTCCACCGGTCTTTAACAGGATTTATACAGGAAATACGACCTTCGGAAGGCAATTGACAACATAGTTTGCCCTGCGGATTTCGGCGGCGGATCATACAAAATACGGCTTTTACACAGTTTATACATCCCCTACTTCGACTGCTTCTTCGTCTTCTACTTCGTATTCTTATCTTATTCTTTTCTTTTCTTATTCTTAAGACGGGAGAGCGGAGAAAACGAAAACGGAAACGCGGGGAAGCGGAGCATACCGTAATAAAAAGAAATAAAAATCAATTCAGAACAATCCAGAAAAAACTGCGAAGGTAACAAAATGAAAATCATATGCGAAAAAGCGCGTCTTGCCGAGAGCATCGCTCCGGCCATGGGATGCGTATCGAATAAGAATACGATGCAGCCCATAGAAGGGCTGCGCTTCAAGGCTCTCGGCGGGATATGCGAAGTCTCGGCATACGACCTGGAGAAGGGCTGCAAGTTCATCCTCGACTGCGAAATCGAGGAGGAGGGCGACTGCATAATCAACGCGGTCAAGCTGAATCAGATAGTCCGCGCGATGCCCGAGGGCGATGTCGTAATCGAGGTTTCGGAACAGCTTATCGCCTCAATAACCTGCGGTGTACGCCGCTTTGAGCTTCACGCGCTGGCGGGCAGCGATTTCCCGCTGATGCCCACCCTTGACGGGGAAAAGGGCTTTACCGTCTCCCAGGGGAGACTGAGGCGGATGATTATCGGCACCGACTTCGCGGTGGCTGTCAACGATTCCCGCGCCATGCTCAACGGCGCCTTCTTTGAAGCCACAGAGGGCAGACTGAAAGTGATATCCTGCGACGGAAACCGGCTTGCCTGCCGTGAATTCAACGGCAGCGTGTCGACTTCGGTAAACTCCGACGTCTCAAACGACTTCGGCTTCATCGTGCCCGGCAGGACCCTCGACGAGCTTGTGAAGATGCTCGGCGACGGCGATGAGGAGACCACGATAGTCGCCACCCGCCGCCACGCCATGTTCGTCATAGGCAGACTCATCTTCATTACCCGGCTCATCGAGAGCGACTACATCGAATATGACCGCTACATTCCCAAGTCCTTCAAGGGCGAAACCAGGGTCATGCGCGATGAGCTTATATCGTCTCTCGAAAGCGCGTCGCTTGTCACCGAGGAGAAAATCTCCGGTCATGTGCGCTCACCCGTCCGCCTCGATTTCTCGGGCGGCCTTATCAAGGTCTCCACCGTGTCGGTCGCCGGGCGCGTCTACGATGAGGTCCAGGCGTTAAACAGCGGCGACAGCGTCGAAATAGCCTTCAACTGCCGCCTGCTCCTCGAGGCCCTCCGCCGCGCCGACTCCGACGAGATAATAATCAAACGCAACTCGGCAATATCCTCGATAGTCATCCTCCCCGCCGACACTGACGCCGAAGACAAAGACGAAAACTACCTGCTGCTCGTCCTGCCTACAAGATCATAAAACGTGGGGATACGCGGCTTTTTTGTGCAGCTGAGCTATGCTCAGGTGCCTGAGCCATGGCAAAGAACTTTATAGCGGCGAGCTTTGCTCGCCGGATAAAGGTTGTGCCAAAATAAATAATCCGACACAGAAAAGTTCTTTGCTTCTTTCTTTCAAGAAAGAAGCGCATCCTTATAATGCATGCAATTAAGTTAAAGTTAGAGAATTACAGGAACATAGCCGCTGCGGAGCTTGAGTTTTCGCGGGGGGTCAATCTTATATACGGCGCCAACGGGCAGGGGAAGACTAATACTCTTGAGGCTGTCAACATATTCGCGCAGGGTCGGGCATTCCGCACACGGAGCGACAAGGAGCTGGTGAGGCGGACATTTGAGCCGGGAGAGCCGCTGAAGGGGGCGGAAGAGATCAAAGCCGCGGGCGGTAAACAGCTGGCGGCGGCGAAGGCGGCGGAATACGCGGCGGTGCTCCTTGATTTCGAGGACAGGTCGGGCAAGGCGTCATACGCGTACTACGCGTCTTCGGACGGACGGAACTCGCGGATGGCGAACGGCGTCAGGGTCAGGAGCGGAGCGGATTTCATAGGACGGTTCAGAGCGGTCCTCTTCTCGCCCGAGCATTTGGAGCTGGTGAAGGGCGGGCCCAATGTGCGGCGCGCCTTCTTCGACATAGCGATATCGCAGCTTGACCCTTTGTATCTGGGGAGCCTGTCGCGGTATCTTCGCATGGTGGAGCAGCGGAACGCTCTGCTCAGGGGCTGGCACAGCGCCTCGGAGAGCACTAAGGCGGCGCTTGACACATACACCCCCGGCATGGCCAAGGAAGCGGCGTACATAACGGCGGCGCGGAGCAAATATGCCGAGAGTGCGGACAAATATGTCCGCAAGGTCATATCGGACATGACGTCGGGAACCGAAAAGCCGGCGCTTAACTACGACGGCCGGAAGAGTGAGCAGGATTTTCAGCAGATTTTTGACGCGATGCGGCAGAGGGATATCGACAGAGGAACCACGACGTGCGGCCCGCATCGGGACGAACTGACGATAACAATAGGCGGGCTTCCGGCGCGTTCGTTTGCCTCTCAGGGTCAGCAGAGGAGCATAGCGTTAGCCCTTAAGCTGGCGGAGGGGGAGATATGCCGGGAGAGATGCGGCGAGTATCCGGTTTTCCTGCTGGACGACATACTGTCGGAGCTGGATCCGGGCAGACGGGCGTATATTATGAGCTGCCTTAATAACCGCCAGGTTATAATAACGTCGTGCGAGAACACGATGGACGAACTGAAATCCGCCGATTCGGTATTCCGCGCCGAGGGCGGAAGAATTGTAAAGGTCCGATGAGGCGGGAATAATATTGAAACATTGAAACGGCGGTATCGCGCCGGCTGCAAGAGTGCGAGAGATGAAATATATACACATAGGCAACAATGTAATGGCGCGCTCGGACAGGATAATCGGCGTGTTCGACATGGACACGGCAACGATTGCCGAGAGCACGAAAAACTGGCTGAGAAACGCTCAGGGCGAGGGCACGCTGACCGATATCACGGGCGGCGGACTGCCGAAGGCGCTGGTGCTCACCGATGAGGGCGCAAGGAGGAGTGTTTACACACAAAAATGTGCGGATAAACACACAAAATTGCGCGTATACATGACAAGGGTCAATACAGCCACGATACGGGAGCGGGCGGAGTGAGCCGGTTCGGGCGATTTCACATGAGGGCATAATTACAACTAAACAAAATTTACTGTCATATATGATGACGAATGAAAAGGATCAGATAAAATAAATGCTTGACAACGCAAACAATCAGAGCGGCGAAGAGCTTAAGCCGAAAGACATACAGGATATACAGGATAACGAAGATACGGACGAAGCCGGAAGCGGCATTGCGGACGATATCAAAAACAACTTCGTTGACGACATAAAGAACGACGAAAAAACCGGCAGCGACGACATAAGCGGCGAGGACGACGAGAGCGCCGCCGACCTGTCAAATTACGGAGAAAATCAGATACAGGTGCTGGAAGGCCTGGACCCGGTGCGCAAGCGTCCGGGCATGTATATCGGCTCCACATCGGCGAAGGGTCTGCACCACCTTATATACGAAATAGTTGACAACTCGATAGACGAGGCAATGGCGGGGGCGTGCTCCACCATAAGAGTAACGCTTAACGCCGACGGCAGCTGTACCATAGCCGACGACGGGCGGGGCATACCTGCGGCGCTGAACGCCAGCACCGGCACTCCCACCCCCGAGGTGGTATTTACCGTGCTCCACGCCGGCGGCAAGTTCGGCGGCGGCGGCTACAAGATATCGGGCGGTCTGCACGGCGTTGGCGCTTCGGTTGTAAACGCCCTGTCGGAGTGGCTTGAATATACAAACTGCTACGCCGGAAAGAAATATACCCAGCGCTTCGAGAGAGGCGCGGTCGCCCGTCCCTTCGCCTGCGAGGGCGATACCCATAAGCACGGGCTTTCGGTCACCTTCATGCCCGACCCGCTTATCTTCCGGGAGTCGACCGTGTTCGACTACAACACGGTGCTGATGAGGCTCCGGGAGCAGGCGTTCTTAAACGCCGGAGTGCGTATAATCGTCCGTGACGAGCGAATCTATGAGGGGCATCCGGCACCCACCGAGGCGGATATGCACTACGAAGGGGGCATACGCTCATTTGTGGAGCATCTGAACAACGCCCGCCACGTGGAAACGGTCAACAAGGAAGTCATATACGTGCGGGGCGAGCGGAACGACCCGGTCACCGGCTTCGCCACGGCGGAGGTTGCCATTCAGTACAACGACAGCTACAACGAAGTGCTGATGACCTTCGCCAACAACATAATCACCCCCGAGGGCGGCACCCACGAGGTGGGTCTGAAATCGGCGCTGACAAGAGTAATGAACAGCTTCGGCACCCGCTACGGAATGCTGAAGGACGACGATAAACTCACCGGCGAGGACGTTCGCGAGGGCATCACGGCGGTGCTGAGCGTCAAGCTGTCCGAACCTCAGTTCGAAGGGCAGACAAAGGCGAAACTGGGCAACTCGGAGATGCGCACCTTCGTCGAATCGATGGTCACCGAAAAACTCAGCGAATATTTCGAGGAGAATCCTTCGGTCGCCCGGGCGATACTTGACAAGGCCTGCGCCGCCGCCCGGGCACGGGAGGCGGCGAGAAAGGCAAGGGAGCTGACCAGGCGCAAGAGCGTGCTGGAGGGCTCCTCACTGCCCGGGAAGCTGTGGGACTGCCAGGAGCGGAGCGTGGAGCTTACGGAGATATATCTTGTCGAGGGTAACTCGGCAGGCGGCTCGGCAAAGGACGGGCGCGACTCGAAGTTCCAGGCCATACTCCCCCTGCGCGGCAAGGTGCTGAACGTGGAGAAATCGCGGCTTGACAAGGTGTATTCAAATCAGTCGCTTATCCCGATAATCCAGTCTCTGGGCTGCGGCATAGGCGAGGAGTTCGACATCGAAAAACTCCGCTACGGCAAGGTAATAATAATGGCGGACGCCGACGTGGACGGCTCCCATATACGCATACTGCTGCTCACCTTCTTCTTCCGCCACATGCGGCCGCTCATCGAGAACGGGCATATCTATCTGGCTCAGCCGCCGCTCTACAAGGTGTCGAAGGGCAAGCAGGTGCGCTACGCCTTCTCGGACGAGGAGCGGGACATGTATATCGCCGAACTCGGCGGGAACGTCGAAGCCGAGCGCTACAAGGGTCTCGGTGAGATGGACCCGGAGCAGCTCTGGGAAACCACCATGGACCCCGCCTCCCGCACCATTCTCAAGGTCACCATTGAGGACGCCATCGAATGCGACGAGATCTTCTCGCTGCTCATGGGCGACAAGGTGGAGCCGAGAAAGGAATTCATCGAGCAGAACGCCAGATACGCCGAGAATCTGGATATATAAACGGCGGAGAATCCGGATATATAATATATAATTATATAATAATATAGATAATATCCCGCTTAAAGCGGTAAAATGCGGACTGATTCTTTAATCAGGCCGCAGAACAGGACAGCAATCGACATGAAGATTTCAACCATTACACTGAATCCCGCCCTTGACAGGGCAATGTATTTCGAATCGCCCTTCAGGACGGGCGTGCTGAACCGGGCATCACATACGGTGACTGCCGTGGGAGGCAAGGGAATAAACCTGAGCCGGGCGGCGCGCAGACTGGGGATACCCAGCGACGCGTACGGATTTATCGGCGGTCCCTCGGGCGACATGATAAAACAGTGTCTTGCCGACGAGGGAGCCAATCCCCGGCTGACGGTGACCGACGCCGAGACCCGCTGCTGCATAAAGCTTATCGACTCGGAGGGCACCTGCACCGAGGCGAATGAACGGGGCGGCCCCATAACAGAGGACGAATTTGAAAGACTTATCCGCGAGATAGAGCGGGGGGCGCACTTTTCCACAACCACTCCCGATTTCAATGAACACTATTTTGTCATGGGGGGAAGTATCCCACAGGGTGTGGAAAAGGATGTGTATTTCCATATTATTAACATGTTGAACAACATTAAGGTGAAGGCGATTGTGGACACCTCGGGAGAGGCGCTGAGGATTGCCATGAAAGCCTCGCCCTATATGATAAAGCCCAATTCCGACGAGCTGTTTGAGCTCACCGGACGCCGGGCGGAGACGCGGGAGCAGGCTGTGGAAATCTGCCGCGAAATTTATAACAGCACAGGCGTCAGGGTGTTGTGTACCCTGGGGAAAAACGGTTCGGCATACGCGGGACCCGAAGGGACTTCCACAACCCGCGCGTTCAATGTCTGTGCAAAATCCTTCGCCGGAGCGGGGGATACCTATCTTGCCGCCTTCCTCAGCCGCTACAAAGAAGACAATAAGCCCCGCGTAGATGAAGCGCTGCGCTTCGCCGCCTCGGCAGCCGCCGCGAAGGTGGAGCTTGAAGGCACGGTTTTCCCCGACGCCGCGGCTATGGCGAAATATTTTAAGTAAGAAGCGAGAGGAAACAGTGAAGAAGCGGAGGAATGATATATTGCTTCCTCACTGTTCGATATTGCCTCTTGCCTATTCAAAGGAATAATTGATGGATATAGAAAACGAGAAACTATACAAAAACCAGAAGATAATAGAAGTAGACATGAAGGACGAGGTAAAGCAGTCCTTCATAGAGTATGCCATGTCGGTAATCACGGCGAGAGCCCTGCCCGACGTGCGTGACGGCATGAAGCCGGTCCACCGCCGCATACTCTACGCCATGTACGAGGACCGTCTGACCTACGACCGGCCTTTCCGCAAATCCGCCACCACCGTGGGCAACGTGCTGGGGCGCTATCATCCCCACGGCGACACGGCGGTATACGACTCGATGGTGCGAATGGCGCAGTCGTTCAACATGCGCTATCCGCTTATCGAGGGTCACGGCAACTTCGGCAACATCGACGGCGACGACCCCGCGGCATACCGTTACACCGAGGCGCGCCTTTCCCGCCTTGCCAATGAGATGACAAGAGACATTGACAAGGACACCGTGGATTTCACGATTAACTACGACAACAAGCTGAAAGAACCCACCGTGCTGCCCAGCCGGTTCCCGGCGCTGCTGGTGAACGGCGTAATGGGCATTGCCGTGGGCATGGCTACGAATATACCCACCCACAACCTGGGCGAGATAATCGACGGCGTTATAATGACCATGGACAACCCCGCCGTCACGGTCAGCGACCTTATGACCGTAATAAAAGGTCCCGACTTCCCCACCGGCGGCATAATCTGCGGCACGGCGGGAATATATGAAGCCTACATGACCGGGCGGGGCAGGATAACCGTCCGCTCCCGCGCCGAGGTGGAGGAGGACAGGCACCGTATAATTGTGACCGAGATACCCTACCGGATAAACAAGACCACCATGGTGGAGGGAATCGCCAACTGCGTGAAGGACAAGCGCATCGAGGGCATAACCGCCCTCCGCGACGAGTCGGGCAGAGACGGGCTCCGGGTGGTTATCGAATACCGCCGCGACGTCAACGGTCATATAATTCTGAATCAGCTCTATAAATATACACTGCTGCAGGCGACATTTGCCGCCAACATGGTGGTTCTTGTCGACGGCGAGCCGAAACTGCTGGGGCTTAAAGAACTTATCAGCCACTACATAGCCCATCAGGAGGATGTCATCTCCCGCCGGGTGCGCTTCGAGCTGACTAAAGCCGAGAATGAAGCCCACATCAACGAGGGCTACAAAGTTGCCATCGACAATATCGACGAGGTCATAGCCATCATCCGGGGCAGCGAGTCGATCCCCGACGCCAAGGCAAGGCTCATGGAGCGCTTTGAGCTCTCCGACGCGCAGGCGCAGGCCATTGTCGACATGACCTTAGGCCGTCTTTCCGGACTCGAAAGGCAGAAGGTCGAGGAGCGTCTGGCGCGGCTCTACGAGCTTATCAGGGAGCTGCGGGAGATACTCGGCGACGAGGGGAAAATAAAGGAGATAATTAAAGAAGAACTGCTTGAGATAAAGAGAAAGTTCAACGACGAGCGCCGCACCGAGCTGCAGCCCGTGGAGAACGAGATAATCCTTGAGGACCTTATCGAGCGCCACCGCTGTCTTATCACCATGACGGGCGACGGCTATATCAAGCGTCTCCCCGCCGACACATACCAGTCTCAGCGCCGGGGCGGCAAGGGCGTCATCGGCATGACCACCAAGGAGGAGGACAACGTCACCTGTGTGCTCTCCGCCGACTCCCACGCCTATGTGCTCCTGTTTACAAACCTGGGCAGGGTGTATGTGCGGAAAGCCTACCGCATACCCGAGGCAAGCCGCACCGCCAGGGGCACAAACCTTGCCAACCTGCTTCGGCTCGGAGACGGCGAAAGGGTCACCAACCTTCTCACCGTGGGCAGGATGAGCGAGGGCTACCTCACCATGATAACCCGCAGGGGCAGCGTCAAGCGTACCCTGTTGAGCGAATTCAAATACAGGGCGAGGAACGGCAAGATTGCCATTACCCTGCGTGATGACGATGAGCTTGCCTTCGCGGCGGCTACCGACGGCGAGAGCCGGCTTGTCATCGCAACCCGGGGCGGCATGGCTCTGCGCTGCGATGAAAACGATATCCGTCCCACCGGCAGGGGCAGCCAGGGCGTCATAGGCATAAATCTCGCCGAGGATGACGAGGTTGTGGGCCTGGCGGTCACCAAAGAGGGCAGCGGAGAGCTTATCCTCACGGTCACCGAATGGGGCTACGGCAAGCGCTGCGAGCCCTCCGACTTCACCCTCCAGCGCCGGGGCGGCAAGGGCGTCCGCTGCAGCAGGGTCGACGCGACCGGTCCTCTCTGCGGAGTGGCGTCGGTTGCCGAAGAGGATGACATCATGCTCATGACCGACGACGGCACGGTGATGCGCACCGCGGTCGACGAGATTTCGATATACAACCGAACCGCCGGCGGCGTGATAATCATGCGTCCCGCCGAAGGCTCGGTTATCGCCGGCTTCGCGAAGATACCCGCGGTTGTTCCCGAAGGCGATGAAGATGACGACGAGGGCGATGACGGCGAAGATGCCGGCACCAACGGCGACGGCTGCGGCATAGACAGGGAAATCACCGGAATCAGCGAGGACGATGAGGACGATGAGGGCGATGAACCCATGTCATCGGGCAGAGCGGTCGAGGGCGTCGACATCGACGAGATATAACTTATAACTATAAATTAAATTGCGCATATCCCATTGCAGATTGCGAGGTAAACATACATGATATTCGACAAAGAGAAGAAGATCATATTTTCGGGCGTGCAGCCTTCGGGGCTGCTGACCATAGGCAACTATCTGGGGGCGCTGCGCAACTGGGTGGCGCTCCAGGACGAATATAACTGCATCTACTGTGTGGTTGACCTCCACGCCATCACCGTGCGGCAGGAGCCGGCAGAGCTGCGGCGGCGCACCTATGAGACGCTTGCCATATACATAGCCTGCGGCATCGATCCCGGGAAGGCCGCCATGTTCGTACAGTCCCATGTGCCGGCGCACGCCGAACTCTCCTGGGTGCTGGGCTGCTCCACCATGTTCGGCGAGCTGAGCCGCATGACCCAGTTCAAGGACAAGGCGGCTAAACACGCCGACAATGTGAACGCCGGTCTCTTCACCTATCCGATGCTTATGGCCGCCGATATACTGCTGTACCAGGCCGATCTGGTGCCGGTGGGCGATGACCAGAAGCAGCATATAGAGCTGGCGAGGGATGTGGCGATACGCTTCAACGGCTCCTACGGCGACACCTTCACCGTGCCCGACGGCTTCATTCCCCCGGCGGGCAAGCGGATAATGTCGCTTGCCGACCCGACGAAAAAGATGAGCAAATCGGACGAGAACCCGGGGGGCTATGTGGCTATACTCGACAAGCCCGACGTTATTATAAAGAAATTCAAGCGGGCGGTCACCGATTCCGACACCGAGGTGCGCTACGACCCCGAAAACAAGCCGGGGGTGAGCAACCTTATGTCCATTTACTCCTGTTTCACCGGTAAGAGCAATGAGGATATCGAGAAGGAGTTCGAGGGCAGAGGGTACGGCGACTTCAAGTCGGCGGTGGGCGAAACCTGCGCCGACTGCCTGCGCCCGGTTCAGGCGAAATTCGCCGAACTGATGTCCGACAAGGCGTATCTGGGCGAGGTCATGAAGAACGGCGCCGCCGACGCTTCGAAAATCGCCGGCCGCACCCTGGGTAAGGTCTATAAAAAGGTGGGCTTTGTCATCCCCGAGAGATAATTGCGTAATTACGCGTAATAACCTGCGGGCGGGTATGCGTTCACACACGCGGCGGCACGACGCTTTAAGCCTGTGCGCCCTTTTGATGTATGTGAGCCGTTCGGCATGCTTTGCCGTCGGCGCGACACAAGCCCGTTCCGGCATGGAGAGATAATGATAAACAATGGATAAAACATCACTTATTACCGGCATAACCGCCATGCTGCTGGCGGCGCTGCTGGCATTTACGCTGACGCCCCCGGTTCGGGTGTTAGCCTTCCGGCTGGGTGCCATCGACGTGCCCAAGGACAACCGGCGTATGCACAAGGTGCCCATGCCGCGGCTCGGCGGGCTTGCCATATTCGCGGGCTTTTCGATAACCACCGCCCTTTTCTGCGAATATGCCCCCGTCATGCGCGCCCTCTGGCTGGGGGGACTTGTGATAATGGTCTTAGGCGTATTTGACGACATATATCAGCTCAATCCCATGGTTAAGTTCGCCGCCCAGATCGGAGCCTCGCTGATACCCGTGCTGGAGGGGGTCACCATAGACTTTCTCGGCTTCGGCGGGAAGTATTTCGACCTGGGAGCCTTTTCCATACCCGTTACCATGCTGTGGATAATCGGACTGACCAACGCGATAAATATCATCGACGGGCTTGACGGGCTGAGCTGCGGCGTTTCGGCTATCTGCTCCCTGTCGCTGCTCGGGGTGCTCTGCAGCCTCGACCCGGTTCCCGCAATCGCCCTGCCGGTTGCTATACTGGTGGGCTCCTGCGCGGGATTCCTGCCCTTCAACGTCAATCCGGCGAAGATATTCATGGGCGACACCGGGGCGCTGTTCTTAGGCTACACCCTGTCGGTCATGTCGATAGAGGGCGTTTTCAAGGTCCACGCGGCGCTGTCCTTTGTGGTGCCCATATCGATATTCGGCCTGCCGCTTTTTGACACGCTATTTGCCTTCATACGCAGGATAGCCAAACGCACCAATCCCTTCAAGGCGGACAAGCTGCATGTGCATCATCGGCTTATCAACATGGGCTTCAACGTGCGGCAGTCGGTGGCTATCTTATACGCGGTATGCGGCATCCTGGGAATTTCGGCGATGCTGCTCACCGATGAGAGCAGAATACGCACGGTAATAGTGGTGCTGCTGGGTATCTCCATACTGCTGGTGAACTACTATATTTTCCGGAATCCCGAGACCCGCGCCCATTCGGGTATCGATATCGCACACAACGGCAGAGCGGCTTATCCCGGTGCCGAGATACCCGTTCATCCCGAGGATATGCTCACCGACGAAATAAATCCCGCCGTAACCGAAACAGATACCGATATAAATTCAAACACTGACGATAAAAAATCAGACACGGATAAATCGACGGAAACAGAAAAGGCGGAAACCATAGAGGAGGCCGGTACGGATGTCCGATAAAAAGAGCTTTGACAAGGAGCTGGATGAACTGCTCGGCAGCTGCGAAAAACGAAGCGGTTCGGGAAGGTCACAGGAGCAGAGGGCGGGCGGTCTCAGAGAAGTTGACCGGAAGCTGTCCGGAACCCGCGAGAAGCGAAGGATAAGGACTTCGGTTCCGAGCTATCCGGAAGCCATGTGGGACAATAATGCCCGTCAGGAGAGGAAGCCCTCGCCGACCGGCGCGATGCTGGCAGGCGGGTCTCAGCCGAGGCCGGGTATGCAGCCGGAACCGAATGCCGGTGCCGGCGCGCCGGCAGGGGGCATGCGAACCCGTCTGATGCGGCAGGACGCCGAAAGGGCCGCGGCTGCAAGAGCTCAGGCCGAAGCTGAGGAAATCGCCCGTCAGGCAATTGCGGCAGATGCGGAAGCGGCGGCAGAAGCGGCGGCAGAAGCGGCGGCAGAAGCATCGGCAGAAGCATCGGCTAAAGCGGCGGCAGAAGCCGTGTATGAAACCGCGGACGATATCGCAGCGGCAGATGAGCCGGCTGTTCAGGATGCGGCTGTTACGGATACAGCGGTCCAGGATGCGGCACCGGCTTCCGATAACAGGGCTGCGGATGAGTATATACGCCGTCCCCCTGCCGGTACCGCCGCATCCCGTGCGCCCGTAACCGGCGCGGCGGCGTATGCGCAGACACAGGCACAGGCGCAGGCGCAGGCGCAGACACAGACACAGGCACAGGCGCAGGCGCAGGCGCAGACACAGGCACAGGCGCAGACACAGATAAACAGACAAACACAAACACAAAACAGAATTACGCAAGCGGACGGGGGCGCGGTCAGGCGCAGACCCTTCTCCGACGGTACAGCCGGAGCTCCCGGTTCTATGACGGCACCGCGCCGTCCGGTATCGGGCGCCGCCGCACAGACAAATCGCGCAGGCACACCTCCGGCGGCAAGAACAGACGCACCGGCGACCGGCACACCGCCGGCGAGAAGAGCGAGCGCACCGGCGACCGGCACACCGCCGGCGGGAAGAACAGACGCACCTCCGACCGGCACACCGCCGGCGGGAAGAACGAGCGCGCCGGCGACCGGCGCACGCCGCCGGGCAGCGGTACCGACCGCAAGAGCCATGCCCGCCGACGGGAAAGCCGCCGAACAGCTTGCCGCCGACAACTCGGTGGAGTTCGTCTCGCCGCCTCCCGGCACCGTGCTCACCGAGCTTTCGGATATCCGGGGCAGCGATGTCATCGAGACCGCCCCCGCCCCCGCCGGGCATCAGGGCAGTATCGATGTGCTGGGCAGCCGTCCGGCGGCGAAGCCGGAAGCGGGTCAGGCGCCGCAGCCAAACGCGGGACAGACACGGCAGCCATCATATGATCCGGCGTCAAAACAGACGGCGGGAGTCAAATCCGCCGAAGCCGACATGATCCGCCGTCTCGCCGCCGAGAATGCCGCGCGGAGCGGCGAAGTATACGACGATTTCCGCATCCCCTCCATCGAGGAGGAGAAGCGATCCGACCGGCGCACCACCGCCATTCTTATAAGCGCTTTGGTTCTTATGGTTATCGTGGTTACTGTCGGGCTTATGTGGGCGGGCGCTCTGCCCGTGCCCGATTTCGTCAAACGGTTCACCGGAAGGGACATTGAAGTCGAGGAGCCTGTCGACAACACCTCCGACGATCTCTATGAGATTATAGGTACCGACACCGCCGCTCCCGAGACCGAACCGGACGGCGGCGAGCCGGCGCCTGATGGCGAGACCACCTTCCTCTACGATGTCGCCGCGGACGATTACCGTTTGATGCTTGAACAGGTGCCCTTCGCCGAATCCTATACCCTCAAGATGACCCTTACCAATGAAGCCGACGGCGAGTATCTGACCCGCCTCGTCAGTATCTGGGCTGACGGCGACAAGTTCCGCGCCGAGGTTCAGTCGTCGGACGTCACCACCGTCTATATCTGCGACGGCGAGCGCGTCATGGCTTCCGAATACTTCCCCGGCAGGGAGCCCGCCTCCCGAATCTTCGACAACCGGCGCACCATATCCGAGCTGGTGGGTCTGCCCTCTGTCGACGATTTTCTCGACGGCAGCTTCAGCGGCGGCGCCGTCACCGTCGAAGGTCTCTGGATCGGTCTCACCCGTACCCCCGATGACAATATCTTCAATATTCAGTACGCTCTCTGCCGCGCTCCCGAGCCCGGCACCGAGCCTGCCGAAACAACCGAGACAGCAAAACCCGCCGAAACAACCGCGGCAGCCGAAACCGACCCCGACCCGGACACCGCCGTCGATCCCGGCATCACCACCCGTCCCGCGGACGAGCCCGACCCCGCGCGCATCATTCAGACCGAAACCATGTCGGTCTCCGCCCGCTACGGACTCGTCACCTCCGCCCAGACAAACGTCAACGGCAAGATCGTCTTCCGTACCGAAACCACCCTCGCCGCCGAAGGCATCTCAGGCTACCTCGGCGATACCGCCGCAATGTTCACCATAACCGAATAAGGACGCGGGGGTACGCGGGGTACGCGGCCTTTTTGAAAAAAGGCCTGGCCAAAAACTTTATATGCGGCGAGCCTTGCTCGCCGAGGACAGGCATATGGCTGTGGAAAGGTATAATTCCTCCACAGAAAAGTTCTTTGCTTCTTTCTTTCAAGAAAGAAGCGCATCCCCGCGCGTCCTTAATTACAAAGGAGAAAAGACTATGAAACAGTGTTTTGCGCTTTATTTCGGGAATCGCGGATTTTTTCCGGAGTCGCTTATCGGGAGTGCCCGTGAGGAGGTATCGGCGGCGGTAAGCGCGGCGGGTTATGACTACATAATGGCGCCGGCGGATATGACGCGCTACGGAGCGGTTGAGACGCGGCAGGAGGGCTGGGCGTATGCCGAGTGGCTGGCGTCGCACAGGGGCAGGTATGACGGAGTTATCCTGTCGCTGCCAAACTTCGGCGACGAGAACGGCGCTATCGCGGCGCTTGAGGACTGCGGTGTGCCGATACTTATTCAGGCGTACCCCGACGAGATAGGCAAGATGGACTTCGAGCACCGCCGCGACTCGTTTTGCGGCAAGTTCTCGATAGAGGACGTGTTCCATCAGTACAGACTGCCCTACACGGTTCTGGAGCCGCATACCGTCCATCCCGCCGACCCGAAATTTACCGAGAATCTCAACGAATTCGCGGCGGTCTGCCGGGTAGTGAAGGGCATGAAGCGCTTCTCGATAGGAGCGCTGGGCGCGCGCACCACGAAGTTCAAGACGGTGCGCTACGACGAGATAACGCTCCAGCGCTACGGCATATCGGTGGAGACCTTCGACCTCAGCGACCTGTTCACCAGAGTGAGCCGCTACGCGGACGACGACGCGAAGGTCCTGGCGGCGAAGAAGCGGCTGACGGCATACACGCGCTGCGACGCGGTGCCGGCGGACAAGATGACCGCGCTCGCCAAGGTGTCGGCGGTTATCGACGACTACATAGCCGAATACCGGCTGGACTGCATAACCCTGCGCTGCTGGGAGGAGATGCAGACGGTTCTGGGCATTTCGAACTGCGTGCTGCTGTCGGAGCTGAACGACCGGGGCATAGTGGCGTCCTGCGAGATAGACCTCTGCTCGGCTATCAACATGTACTCGATGCAGCTGGCGTCCGGTCAGCCCACCGCCTGCCTCGACTGGAACAACAACTGGGGGGATGAGCCGGACAAGGTGATCCTCTTCCACTGCGGCTCCACGGCACAGTCGCTGATGACAGGCAAGGGCAGGGTCACCGACCACAAGATGTTCGCGAAGGGCTGTCCCGGCTGCGGCTGGGGCGCAAACGAAGGGCGTATCCGCGCCTTCGACATGACCTACTCCAACTGCAAGACCGAGGACGGCAAACTCACCTTCTACGTGGGCGAGGGGCGCTTCACCGACGACGTCATAGAGCCGGAATTCTTCGGCTGCGGCGGCGTCGCCGAGATAAAGGGACTGCAGAAAAAGCTCATCACCCTGGGGCGCTCGGGCTTCCGCCATCATACCGCCGTGGGCGTTGGGCATCTGGAGAGCATACTCCGGGAGGCGTTTACGGTTTACCTTGGGTATGACGTGATGGATATCTGACGGGGCAGATGCCTATAGGGATATCCGTACTGCCGGTAATGAGATTATATCAGTGAATAATATTCATGGCATCCGAAAACAACGGATGCCATGATTCTTTTGGCGGCGGTGAAAAATATATAAAACTGATATTGACATACACTGCCGAGGGCAGTATAATTATACAGCCGGGCGGCGGGATGAGGGAACCCGTCCGCGCCGCGCAAAGAAAAAATACAATCTGCGAAAGGATGACTATCATGAAGAAACTCATCGCCGTAATTCTCATGCTCGTAGCGCTGCTGTCTCTCATGTCAGTGCCCGCCTCCGCGATTAAGATGGCAGACTCGCCCATCCCCGGTCCCGACGCTCCCACCAAATGGGGCGCCGTAGAGATCATGTCCACCGGCTACGAGGGAGCCTCCTCCCCCTGGTCGGACGCGTTCTGCAACGACGCCTGGACAGGCTGCACCTGGGTCGCCGCCAAGATAGGCGACGTACAGGCTGTGACCATCTCGCCCAACATGGAGAAGAGCGCCTATTTCATGGACTACAACTACTACCAGTGGAACAATGACAAGTACTATCCCTCGCTTGTCTGCGGCAACTATCCGGTAATCGCCTACAGAGTTATGTACAACCAGCCGGCAGCCGATGCCATGAACGCCGCCAAGAAGCTCACCTTCTGGGCATCCAGCGACTCGCCCAAGCTGGGCGCCACCCGCAGCACCGGCACTCTTGACGTCGCCGACGCCAATACCTACAAGGCCGACACCTGGTACACGGTGACCATCGACCTTTCGAAGTTTACATTCAGCGACGGGGCTGCGTGGGCTAACGAGACCATCCGCCAGTACCGTCTCTATCCCTTCGGAACGGCAAAGCTCACCGCCGACTGCCGCGCTCACCTGGAGTGGGTAGGCTTCTTCGCCGACCTCAACGAAGCGAAGGACTACAAGGGTCCCTACTATGTTGAGCCGGTCGAAACCACCGCCGCCGCCGCGACAGAAGCGGCAAAGCCGGCAGCCGCCGCTCCTCAGACATTCGACGCTATCACGCTCACCGCGGCAGCCGCCGTCGTTTCCCTCGGCTCCGCACTGGTTCTGCGCAGAAAATCGTCGAGATAATTCCCTCAACGGTCGGTTTGAAGCGTGACATGACATGAAGAATCCGGAGACGCCGACACGGCGTCTCCGGATTCTATTTTGCTGTCGGGTCACTCCCATCTTTACGGCTTCACTCCCATCTTTACGGCTTCACTCCCATCTTTACGGCTTCACTCCCTCCGTCACGGCTTCACTCCCTCCGTCACGGCTGCGCCGTGCCACCTCCCTCTGAGAGGGAGGCTTTTTGCGTGTGTGACGCACATTCCACAGGCTCCCTCGCCGAGGGAGCTGTCAGCGTTAGCTGACTGAGGGAGTTGTCATATCCGTCACGGTTTTACTCCCTCCGTCACGGCTGTCGCCGTGCCACCTCCCTCTGAGAGGGAGGCTTGGGTAAGTTCTGATTTGTTGACTGACTATAAATCAGTTCGTTCTCTCAGGCTCCCTCGCCGAGGGAGCTGTCAGCGTTAGCTGACTGAGGGAGTTGTTATCTCCGTCACGGTTTTACTCCCACCGTCACGGCTTCGCCGTGCCACCTCCCTCTGAGAGGGAGGCTTTTTGCGTGTGTGACGCACATTCCACAGGCTCCCTCGCCGAGGGAGCTGTCAGCGTCAGGTACTGAGGGAGTTGTCATCTCCGTCACGGCTTCACTCCCACCGTCACGGCTGTCGCCGTGCCACCTCCCTCTGAGAGGGAGGCTTGGGTAAGTTCTGATTTGTTGACTGACTATAAATCAGTTCTTTCCACAGGCTCCCTCGCCGAGGGAGCTGTCAGCTTTAGCTGACTGAGGGAGTGTTTTTGGGAGTTCTTTCAGGGCGTTTTTCGTGGTGGGGGTGCGCCGCCCGGGTTATCGGTCTGAATCAGCTCATTCATTCCTGCCGCCCCGGCGGCGTTTTGAGACACATTCGGTGAGGAGATACTCAATCTGCCCGTTTACAGAGCGGAATTCGTCTTCCGCCCATGCCGCCAGTTCGGCGTAAAGTTTTGAGGAGAGCCGCAGGGGAATCTGCTTCTTGGTGTCCTTCGGCTCTGCGCCTGAGTTGGTGACAGCGGAACGGGCGGTATTTTTCTCATTTGCTCCGGTCATGACGTCAATAGAGACTTCCCGAGTTCACCACCGGCTGGGCGTCCCGGTTGCCGCAGAGGACCACCAGCAGATTCGAAACCATGGCAGCCTTGCGCTCCTCGTCAAGATCCACTACATTTTGTTCTTTGAGCCGCTCGAGAGCCATCTCCACCATGCCCACCGCGCCTTCGACTATCATCTTGCGGGCGTCGATAATGGCGGAAGCCTGCTGTCGCTGGAGCATTACGGCGGCTATTTCGGTGGCGTAGGCAAGGTGGGTTATGCGGGCTTCGATCACCTCAAGGCCGGCGATAGTCACCCTTGACTGAATCTCATCACGGATGCGCGACGCCACCAATTCGCTTGAGCCGCGCAGACTGCCGTCGTCGGGCAGACCGTCGCCGGTGGTGTCGATGCCGGGCGCCACGTCGTAGGGGTAGATGCGGACGATATTTCGCAGAGCCGCGTCGCACTGCAGCGAGAGATATTCCTTGTAGTTGTCCACCTCAAAGACCGCCTTCGCCGTGTCGACAACCCGCCATATAACCGCTATGCCTATCTCTACCGGATTGCCGAGGCAGTCGTTAACCTTCTGCCGGGAGTTGCTGAGCGTCATCCGCTTGAGAGAGATCTTGCGGTTCAGGTTGGTTTCGGACGAAACCGAGGATTTGCCCGTCACCGAAGCGTCGCTGCCGTGCTCAACATCGCCGCTCTGACCGAGTCTGGTCTTGGACGCCGGATTCACCGCCACGCAGAAGGGATTCACATAGTAGAATCCGGCTTCACGCAGAGTGCCGATGTATTTGCCGAAAAGGGTCAGCACCATGGCTTCCTGGGGACCGATTATCTTGAGCCCCATAAAGGGGAACCAGCTCACGGTGAGCCAGATAATTGCCGGAACGAATACCAGAGCGCCCAGCGGCGTCCTGTCCAGCAGCGTCGCGCCGAATATGGTAAATCCGGTGGCTGCCAGTATGGACAGTATGGTCAGGATAAGCGCCGCCATTCCGTTCTTCTTTTTGTTCAGTACTATTTCGGTCATCTTAATTTCCTCCTGTTATTGTGGTATCAAAATGATATCACAATGAAATTAAAATGTCAATAGATTTCGCGAAGATTTTTCAAATATTTTTCGATAATTTCGATTTTTTCGGTGCGGCATGGCAAGGGCGGTATTCAGTATCTTCCGTATCTTTCAATGTGGCTTGAAAGGCACTTGTAATCGCCGGCCGGTGAGTGTATAATATGGACAGAAGCGAAAAATTCCGATTATATACATGGAGGAAAAGACATGTCAACGATATTTGAGCCGGGCAGGAGCCTTGAAGTCAGATACGGCTGCGATGTGGCGGTCTGCGGCGGCGGCTTCGGCGGAGTTGCGGCGGCGGTGGCTGCCGCAAGGAGCGGAAAGAAGGTCATACTGCTGGAAAAGCAGTTTATGCTGGGCGGACTGGGTACCGCGGGCATAGTCACCATATATCTGCCCATATGCGACGGCAGAGGGCGTCAGGTCTCCTTCGGACTGGCGGAGGAGCTGCTGCGCGTCTCGATCGAGCACGGCTGTGAGAAGGAATATCCCTCCGAGTGGTTCGACGAACTGCCCGATGACGCCTCCGACGATGAGAAGGAAGCGCGGCTGAGAGCCCGGATAAACCACCGCTACCGCCTGCGCTACAGCGCTCCTCTCTGCGCCATATCCCTCGAAGGGCTGCTGCTGCGGGAGGGCGTGACGATCCTCTACGGAAGCGCGGTCTGCGGCGTCCATGAGGAGGGCGGGCGGATCACTCATATCATGGTTGAGGGCAAGGGCGAGAGGTTTGCCATAAGCGCCGGCGCCGTGGTGGACGCCACGGGAGACGCCGACGTGTGCGGGTTTTCCTCAGCCCCTGTGGAGTATTTCAAGCAGGGCAACGTGCTTGCCGGCTGGTATTACCTGCTTGCCGACGGCAAGGTGGATCTCCGCATGGTGGGGGGAGCCGCCGACGTTCCCGCCGGCTTCAAGCCGGCTTCGGGCGGGTCGTCTTCCTCGTCAAATCCGCGGCTGCCCAATCTCCCCGAAGGCAGGTTCTTGGGGCTTGACACCGGCGAGCTGTCGGATGTCACCATACGCTCCCACGCCGCCACGCTTGCGCATTTCCTGGCGGGCGGGAAGTTAAGCGACACCCACGCTCTCACCATGATGACAAGCACTCCTCAGGTGAGAATGACCCGCCGCATAGCCGGCGAATATACCCTTGACATCGCAGAGGAGCACAAATATTTCGAAGATTCGGTGGGGCTTTTCCCCAACTGGCGCAAGGCGGGGCCGGTCTATGAACTGCCCTTCGGCACCCTGTGGTCGCGGCGTGTGGGAAATCTGCTGACCGCCGGACGCTGCATAAGCGTCACCGACCCCATGTGGGATATCTCCCGCGTGATTCCCGTCTGCTCGGTCACCGGAGAGGCTGCCGGATGCGCCGCCGCCATGGTCTGTGACGGCGGTCACCTTGCCGAAGCTGATGTGTCGGCTCTCCAGTCGGAACTGGTCTCGAGGGGCGTTCTGCTCCACGAATGAGGGCGGCATGCTTTGGCGGCGCGGGATTTCTCCGACACACATGACATATACAGGGTACAACAAATGACAGACATTATTATCGGCATTGACGCGGGCGGAACGAAAACCGCCGGGGTCGCCGCGGCGCTTGACGAGGTGCTCCTTGACGCTCTTGCGCCGGGAGCGCGGACGGTATCGCTGACGGCGGAGGGCGCTAATCCCAACGACCTGGGCGCCCGAGCTGCCGGCGAGACGGTCGCCCGTCTCGCTCTCGAGCTGTGCGAAGATTGGAGCGAAGAGTTCGGCGGAGAGGCGCGGCTTGCGGCTCTGTTCTGCGCGGCGGCGGGCGCCACCTCCTGCCGGGAGGAGTTTATCGGCGAGACAGCCCGCCGGGTGCGGGAAATATATCCCGCGGCTCTTGTCGACGCCGACTCGGACGCGGCGGGGCTGCTCTCTCTGGGGCTGGGCGCCGGCGGGGACGGTTGCGCGCTGATCTCGGGCACCGGTTCCTCCTGTTTCACCCGGATAGGCGGGAAAATAGGACGGATAGGCGGCTGGGGCTATCTGCTTGACGGTCTGGGAAGCGGCTACGACCTGGGGCGGGACGCCATATCCGAGGCTCTGCGCTTCCACGACGGGCGGGGCGGTTCGATCGCCATACGCGAGGCGGTGCTTGAGAAAACGGGCGGCCGCCTTCCCGAGGAGATGATCTACGATTTTTATAAACTGGGCAAGCCCTTTATCGCTTCGTTCGCCTCCTGCGTCTTCGAGGCGGAAAAGGCGGGCGATGCCGCCGCCCGCGCGATTCTCGACCGGAACATGGCTTATCTTGCCGAGCTTGTCGAAACCGCCGCCCGGTCATTTGACTCATCCTTCCGCACCGTGCTGGGCGGTGGGATAATTACGAAAAACCCCACGGCTCTGAACCGTCTTGCCGCCCTTGTTCCCCCCGCCTGCGAGCTGTATATCCCCGAACATCCGGCGGAGTACGGGGCGCTGTGGGAAGCGAGAGGGATGTTGAAGTAAGAGGCAAGAGGGATTGGCAATGGGGAGAAGAATCATAGGCAAGAGGTTATTCCGATGCCGGGAAATGTAATGCACAGAGCTTTTCTTGTATTGTTCAGCGCGGATTTCTGGAAGAACAATATAGTCGGCGTGATTTTGTCACTTGTATTTTTCGCGCTGCTGAAAGCGGTTTTGGTCAGGAGACTGAACGTTCTTTCATATGTGCGGTTTCATTTTGTATATCCGGTCATAGCGGCTGTGACGGTTATCCCGATTATTATGTATTTGATATATAATCCCGCGATAGTTCGCGTGATAATTTATAAGGATACCGAGCCGCTTGCGGGGCTTCTGGTCAACGCATTTGCCTTCTTATACCTGAATTTCTATATTTCTGTCGGAAGTACGCTTCTTGATATAATACTGAAACGCAGATAAGCCGGAATCGGGTGCCGGACATATTCCGTACCGGTGAGAAATCCGCTGTACGTAAAGTTAACAGCGCGCCCTTGCATTTTGCGGCGGGCAATCCGGCGCCCGAATCCTTCCCAGCCTCGGATTTCGCCGAGCTGACTGCTTAAAAACGACCAAATAACAGTTTAATAAAGATTGTCGTAACGAAAGTGTTTTAGGGGTTCAGGCAAATTCAGCAGTTGAACATTTAATCTTATAAGAAATGATGGTACTTATAATCTGCCGGCAGAAATTTTGGCTGACCAAAAGGAGTTAATCAAAAATCCGAAATACACATATAATCAGTTGGCATCAGAGATTGGAATTTCACGAAGAACTGTTTCACGAACCGTGGCATCCCTCGTTGAAAAAATATATTGAAAGAATCGGTAATCACAAGTCCGGATTCCGGAAAATAATCCGCTGATTTTTTATGAAGATGTACTGATAAATCAGAATTTGATGAGGCGACTAAATGATAGATATTACTACATGGATGAATGACTTTTTGCAAAAGTTAAACCATACATTTGGAAAACGTGTATGGTTTATTGGTTTACAAGGCAGTTATGGCCGTGGTGAAGCAACCGAAACAAGCGACATTGATATTGTTGTAATTTTGGATGAATTGTCTGCTATGGACATTCAAACTTATAATAATATGTTGAATACCGTTTCTCATAGGGAATTGATTTGTGGTTTCCTTTCAGGCAAAAAGGAAATTATGAATTGGGAGACATCTGACCTATTCCACTTTTGCCATGACACCACGCCAATTAAGGGAAACCTTGACGAGGTGATGGCGGTTGTTGACGAAACTGCTGTGAACAGAGCAATCAAAATCGGTGCTTGCAACATATTCCACGGATGTGTACACAATATGCTGTATGAAAAGAGCGAAGATATTTTGCGGGGGCTGTATAAATCGGCCTCTTTCGTTGCACAGGCAATTGCTTTCAAGCAAACAGGAAACTATATCAGCCATAAAAAAGAATTGCTCAAAGTTTTATCTGCTGATGAACGGATAATTGTTGAAACTTTCTTGAATTTGAAAAATGGCGGGATGGTAGATTTTAATATGATGTCCGAAACATTGTTTGCGTGGACAAAGCGATGGATTTCTGAAAAAAGGTAAACAAATCCCAGTTTGTCGGATTGACAAAATTCAAGTTGTCTTACCTTTGAGTATGTAGTTTAAAAATGTCCGGCACTTTGTAGAATATGTGATTTTGGCAATAGTTGGAAAAATTAAGCCGATATAACCCTGATGTCAGACAAATTCTACACTTGGGAATACTTGATTTTAAGGGATTATATGACTGCAAAAACAGCCAAAAACGGCAGTTTATTCTCGACTTTTTCTCAGGGGAGGATGTCATAATAATGCTAAAGGGGAAAAACGCAGTAACCAAAAGGGTTTCAGAGCTTCCACAAAGTTTGAAACTAAAATATAAAACTAAAAAAACTGATATAATTGATAAAAACAATATTAGTTGTCGATTGCAGAGTTTTTGAATTTAGGTAGGATTTTATGGAAAATTAAAATGCTTGGAGGTAGATTTGTGAGCGAATTGATAAAGAAGGATGAATATTATCGTGAATGGATTCAATCCATTAGCAAAGAATTCAGAAAAAGCCAGTTAAAAGCTGCTGTCAAAGTTAACGAACAAATGCTCCAATTTTATTGGATTCTCGGCAGAGATATTTCATCGATGAATAGTGTATCACGCTATGGTACTGATTTCTATAATAATGTGAGTAAGGACTTGACGGAACTTCTGCCGGATGTAAAGTCGTTTTCGGTCACAAATTTACGCTATATGGTCTGGTTTTACGAATTATATCCAAATGCACTGAATTTACCCCAAGTCGGGGTGGATTACACGGAAGAATCAAATTTACCCCAAGCCGGGGTGGAATTTGAAACCCCCATATTTAAAATCCCTTGGGGGCATAACAAATTAATTATTGATAAGTGTAAGAGAGAATATGACAAAGCTTGTTTTTTCGTAAATGAGACACTAAAGAACGGTTGGTCTCGTGCGGTTCTGCTGAATTTTCTGGATACGGACTTATTTGAGAGAAAGGGCATGGCGGTGACAAATTTCAATAAAAGTTTACCACCTGTGAAAAGTGACCTTGCACAACAGATAACGAAAGATCCTTATAATTTCGATTTTCTCACCCTACGTCAGAACTATGATTAGAAAGAATTGAAAGATGCGTTGATGGACAACCTTCAACGGTTCTTACTGGAATTGGGAACGGGATTTGCGTTTTTAGGACGTGAATATAGATTGGTAGTCGGCCGCACGGAGCAGTTTTTAGATATGCTTTTCTACAATGTTCAACTTCATAGTTATGTAGTAATTGAGGTTAAGGTCACGGAATTTGACCCACGTGACATGAGGCAATTAAGTACTTATGTAGCTGCGGTGGATGGCATTCTTCGCAACGATGGCGACAGTCCAACGATAGGACTCCTTGTATGCAAGACAAAGGATGATGTTTTAGCTCAGTATTCAGTAAATAATGTCAAGTCACCGGTCGGAATTTCCTCTTATGAATTCTCAAATTTACTGCCTGAAAAATTCAAGTCATCTATGCCGACTATCGAAGAAATTGAAAACGAATTGAAATAGATAAATTAGAATTTAAGGAATGGAGAACATATGAACTTACAATTAGTGAAGGCAGAACTTCAGTATAAGAAGCAAATTACGGATATGCTGGATGAATGGTATGCAACAGGTGAAAAAATCATTCCATATGCAATCAGAAAAAATGGTTACCAAGATTTCGAAAAGTATTGCGAGAACATAGATGTTGTGAATACCTCTAGCGGAGATGTACCGAGTTCCACATTTTTCTGCCTAGATACTGAGCGTGGTATTATTGTCGGAGCGGTCAATATCAGGCATTATCTGAATGAATCATTGCTGTTGAACGGAGGGCATATCGGTAATGGTGTCAGACCATCTGAAAGAAGAAAAGGTGTCGCATCAGCCATGATTTCACTTGCGCTTTCAGAATGTAAAAAATTAGGGATCGATCGGGTATTGATGGTATGTGACAAAGATAATATTGGATCGGCAAAGAGCATCATCAATAATGGCGGAATTATGGAAAGTGAAGTCCTTGTTGATGGGAGAACGGAGCAGCGTTACTGGATTGAGATTAAATAGTAGTTTATCTTAGAATAACAAATCCCGGTTTGTCGGATAGATACAAAAATATGTTGTACCTGAACTTAAGAAGACCCCTGATGTCAAACAAATGCTACATATAGAAAAACTTGATTTTACGAGGTTTTATGAATGTAAAAACAGCCCAAAACGGCGGGTTATTTTAGACCTCTTTTCAGGGACTGAATAGTTGCTTTCTCGACTTTTTCTAGGGGACTGAATAGTTGCTTTTATTTTAACTATAAGTAAGTGTGTATTCATGCCGATCGGCTCTATGGTACCGTATGCCGTCGGATTCGTCAATATATCTTTAATAAAATTGCGGTATGGTCTTTTCGGGAGTGAATTTTCCTGTTGACGTAAAGTTAACAGCGCGCACTTGCATTTTACGGCGGGGTGCGGTATAATGATATAATAAATCAATAAATCCATACATACGAACGACAGGAGCGATATTTATATGGAATACACCTTTTCCCGGGCGCTGAGCGATATGAAGCCCTCCGCCATCCGCGAGATTTTCAAGAGCCTTACCGACCCGGAGATCATCGCCTTTGCGGCGGGCAATCCGGCGCCCGAATCCTTCCCCGCCTCGGATTTTGCCGAGCTTGCCGCCGAGATATTCGCCGAGGAGCCGACAAAGGCGCTCCAGTACGGCATAACCGAGGGCTATCCCGCCCTCCGCGCCCAGTGCGCCGACCGGCTTCGCGATCGCTTCAACTCGGGGCGCGATTTCGACGACACCATAATAGTATCGGGCGGCCAGCAGGGGCTGGAACTCTGCTGCAAGGCGCTCTGCTCCGAGGGCGACGCGGTTATATGCGAGAACCCCTCCTTCATCGGCGCGCTGAACGCCTTTCGCTCCATCGGCTGCCGCACCATAGGCGTGCCGCTGACCGACAGGGGGATAGACCTTGAAAAACTGGAGGCGACCTTCAAAAACGAACCGAAGGCGAAGATTCTCTATGTCATCCCCACCTTCCAGAATCCCGCCGGCTCCACCACCGACCTTGAGACCCGCCGCGGCATGTACGCGCTGGCGAAGAAGTACGGCATTATAATATTGGAAGACAATCCCTACGGCGAGCTGCGTTTCGCCGGCGAGGAGCTGCCCACCCTCAAGAGCCTGGACGAGGACGGCATTGTGGTCTACTGCGGCTCCTTCTCGAAGGTTCTCTCCGCCGGTATGCGCATAGGATTCGTCTGCGCGCCAAAGCCTATTATCTCCAAAATGGTGGTTGCTAAGCAGGTGGAGGATGTTCACACAAACCAGCTTTCCCAGATGCTCTGCTCCCGCTTCATCGCAAAGCGCGACCTTGACGCCCATATCGCCTCGGTGCGCGCCATATATCGCGGCAAGTGCCGCCTGATGCTGGGCGAGCTTGACAAGGTGCTTGCCGGAAAGGTGAAATTCACCCGTCCCGAGGGCGGACTGTTCATCTGGTGCACCCTGCCCGAGGGCGTAATGCTTGACGATTTCGTAAAGGCCGCCATGAAGCGCAAGGTGGCTGTGGTTCCCGGCACCGCCTTCAACTGCGACCCCTCCGCTCCCTCCGATTCCTTCCGCATCACCTATTCCACTCCCTCCGAGGAGCAGATTGTACGGGGCATTGCCCTGCTGGGCGAGGCGCTTGACAGCCTGCGGTGAGGATAGAGGGGATAAGAGCGCAAACCCCTATGCCCATACGGTATCTGTTTAATGTGACAATACGGAAAAATCGCGGTTATCGGAGTTCCGCGACCCTTTTTCTTACTGCAAAGATTATGAAAAAACTGCTTGTATTCTTAATAACCCTTGCTCTTGCGCTGAGCCTTGTGTCCTGCGCGCAGCTGTCGCAGGAGGAGGCGGTGGAGGTGCTCTCAGACCTTATCCCCCGGGCTGCCGCCCTGAACGAGATAATCTGGGGCGCCGGACTTCAGACCGACGAGAGCTATGAATTATTGGCCTATGACGTGGCTCGCTACTGCGAGGTGAACGACGCATCGCCCTACAAGACCTTAGCCGAATTGCGCGCCGAATGTGAAGCCGTCTTCTCGGAATCCTTCATGGTGATTATCGACGAGATCTGCTTTTCGGGCAACGACGAGCTGACCCCCCGCTATGCCGAGTCGGCCGCGGGCAGGCTGCAGGTCAACGTCTCGGCGAGAGCGTTCAAACTGCGCAGCGTCCTCTATCCAGAGCGGGCGAGGGTGGTCTACGGCATCGGGGATGTTCTCAAAGTGAAGATCCCCTGCGACTTCGACGGCAAGCCCGACGAGGACTATGAGGTCACTCTTGTCCTCGAGGACGGCGTGTGGAAGATAGATTCGCCTACTTATTGAGGGCGGTGTATCTCAAAGGAATAAAAACTAACCCCGGACGGCTGTTCGGGGTTCTGTTTTGTCGCTGTTCAGTTTGTCTGTCGGCGGTTTCGCGTGTCGGCTCGCTTGTTGCTTCCCGCCCTCACTTTTCGCCGCCGTTTATGTAGCGTTCCCGATAGAACAGCCACTGCTGGGCTATGCCGGCGTGACAGCCGAAGGAGGCGCCGCAGATGTGTTCCGGGTAGTATTTGGCGAGGACGCGTTTTATCCAGACGTCCACCGGGAAAGCGTCGGTGCGGCCGTAGGCAAAGAGGGCGATGCAGGACGCCACCTTGGGTCCCACGCCCTTAACGCTCTGCAGCGCCGACAGCAGTTCGTGGGTGGGCAGACCGGCGGCGGCTTCAAGGTCAAGCTCTCCGCCGCATACCCGGCAGGCGGCGTCATATATATACTTGGCGCGGAAGCCGGTTTTCAGGGCGGCAAGTCCCCCGATCCCGGCGGCACGCAGCGCCTCGGGGGCGGGGAAGGAATATGCCGGGGCAGTGTTTGCGTCGCCGCGGGCATTGTTTCCGGGGATGCCGTCGGCGTCGGTGTATATCGGCTCGCCGTAGGCGGCGCACAGGTCGCGGATTATCTTCTTTATCCGCGGGATGTTGTTGTTAGCCGAAATGATGAATGAAATCAGCGTCTCCCAGGGGTCCTGGCGCAGGATGCGGATGCCGCAGCCCGCTTCCGCCGACCGGCGGATTGTCCCGTCCTCATAGCCGAGGGCGGCGTCGACATTCGCGAAAATGTCGGCCGCCGCCGCGTCGTAGTCGAAATCAAGACCGAGAAAGACGGGCAGCACCCTTTCGGCGTACCCGGCGTCACAGCCATATACCGTCAGGCTGTCGGTGACGCCCTCCTCCTGCAGGAAGGTAAGAAGCCTGCCGTCGAAAACGCCCCGGACCGCCGCGGCGTATCCGTCGGGGGGATCAATTGGGTCGAAGCGGAAGCACTGGCCGCAGTCGAAGGTCTTGGCGATATCGATGCAGGGAAGTCCGCCGAGAATCAGCCCGCCGCCGGCTCTTTCGGTTATCGTCATTTGTTCTTTTTGTCGGGGTCGCCGGTGTGAAGGTCGGCGGAGAGAAATTTTATGGCGCGCTCGGGGGCGTCCTTGCTGTTGTACCATGGCTCGGCGTCGTAGCGGTAGTCAAACTTCTTGCAGAACCAGCTCACGTCGCCGCGGAGTTCGTCGAAGTATTCCTCAACCACGGCGGCGACATCGCTCTGAAAGGCGGCGTACTTGCGGCGGTTCAGCCTCGACTTTCCGGCTTCAAGATAGGCGCCCAGGTGGGGCAGACAGAAATGATGCTGCCCGGCAAGCTTGGGTTTGAAGCCGGGGTCCTGGTCCCAGAGCAGCACGGCGGTGTTGAGCATGCGCTCCATGGAGTACTCGATGCGCCCGCAGACATAGCAGGACTTTGAAATTTTGGTGAGGAAATCGCCCTTGTCATATTTCTTGCGGATAAAGTCGAGGTGGCTTTCAAGCATGAGCGCCAGACCCAGGCGGTTCTGACGTCTCAGCATCATTTCGAAGTGGGTGGGGCAGAAGCCCAACTCGTTGGTCTTGATGCGGATGTTGGGCTCCATCATGGAGGCGCCGAGAATGAGGTCGAGTTCGTTCTCCTCAAGGATGTTGTATATGCGGCAGAAGGGGCAGCCGAGAGAATGATCGGCTGCACACGCCTCAAACGCCATATTGACGGGTATTGTGTATAATTTTTCCATGTATCACATCCGGCTTAGAGCCTTTGTTTAATGTTGAATGTCGATTGTATTATTTTTAGCCTATCTTAAGCAAAACGGCTACCATATATCCCTAAATCCAACTCAGAAAAGTTCTTTGCGGCACTTTCTTTGCAGCTGAGGCACTCAGGTGCCGGAAAGTGCCACGTTTCTCCCGTTTCTCCCGTTTCTCCCGTTCCCTCCGTTCTCACCCATTTCATCGGCGGCGAGGATGAGATGCGTCATACCGGAGTATTTATGGAGGACGGGGAGGAAGGAGAGGACATACTGACCGTAGGGGCTGTCGGCGGCGGCTTCGCCGGCGAGGGAGGCGAGGACGGTGGGGGCGATGGCGATGGGGTCATACTCGGCGCGGCGGAAGATGGCGCCGGCGCTGTCGCGCATATAGCGGTCGAGGGCGGCGGCGGCACCGACGGCGATGAATACCGGCTTGCCGCCGGCTTCAAGGACGGAGGAGGCGGCTCCGGTGAGACGGTCGGAGGCGGCAAGCTTGCGGGGGATATCGGCTCCGACGCGGGCGCAGGTATCGCGGAGGGCGCGGTTGCCGAACCGCCGGATAAGGTCATTTGTATGTTCGATAAGCTCATCGAAGGGCTTGTTGAACCGTTTTGCAAGGGCGACGGCGCTCTCGGTCATCGCCTCGCGGACGATGATGCGGATCTCGGGGTCGGCTATGGCATCGCTTATATAGGTGTAACCGCTGCGCATACCCAGATAGGCGCAGATCGCATGCCCCATGTTGTGGATATAGAGCTTGGTCTGAATGACGAAATCAAAGGGTGAGACGGGGTGGATATTCTTTATCTTAGGGATATCGCCGACGAAGGCGTCGGCATCGCAGGGCAGAACTCCGTAAGCCTCGGCGCGGACGAGAAGGGGATCGCTCTTTGCCGTCTCGGGGTCGGGGAGGGGCACCATGCGGCCGACAGAGGTCTCCACAAGACCCACCATGCTCAGCTCATCGGGGGTGAGTTCGGGCTTCAGAAGGGAGCGGATGTAGTCGTCGGCGTGCATGAGATTTTCGCATATCAGGAGGTTGAGGGGCTTCCCCGAGCCGCCTTCGCCGAGGCGCAGTTTTATGCCGCCGGCGAGATTGGGAATAATGTTCTTGAGAGCCTTTGCGCCCACGCTGGTGACGCAGATGTCGCAGTCGGCGACGGCGCGCATGGCGTCGCTGACACCGCCTGCGTCAGCCGGAGAATTTCCGTTGACGGCGCTGACATTTTTGATGATATGGCGCCGGCTGCCCCGATTGGAGACAATGTCCAGCGGGTACTCGCCGGATGTGTTGAGGGCATCCACCAGGGGAGCGGACACATCGATAAACACGGTATCGAATCCGCCCTCGAACATCAGCTGACCGACAAAGCCCCTGCCGATGTTTCCGGCGCCTATGATGACGGCTTTATTTGACATGGTCCCGTACCTCCCAAAGACAATAATATGTAAGGTTATTATAGCATATCCGACTGCCGAATGGAAGGGGTATTCGGAGATTTTGCGGGGATAATCGTAAACTTCATCGTACGGCAAGACGCGGTTTTGCAGATGAGGAAAATTCAAAGCCGCATGACAACATGACAGCATGACGGCATGCCCGGAATGTGCGGACGCTCCGGAATGTACGCAGGGTATGCGTTGAACCCCGAAATTTTGGGCGCAAAACAAAAGGCCGACCGGGAAAGATCGACCTTTTGGCGCATTATCTGAGTGAATGCCTGATTTTGCATTTATGCGGCGTTCTTGCGTTCGCCGCCGGTGCTGCTGTCAATGTTCGGACATCGAGCTGCTTCGCCGGATTGTTCGGGCTTATTTCTTCTTTTTGAGGATGATTGCTCCCGACAGGACTGCCGCGGCAAGGGGAAGCGCGATGATGTCGAAGGTCTGCGGCGCGGCTGCCGCGGGCGATGCGGCCGCAGCGGCTGCCGTGGCGGTTTCGATCACTGCCGCTTTCTCGAAGGAGACTTTGCCGAATACCGAGGGATTCTGCCATGCGGCGTTGCCTGCGTCCGACCAGCCGTACGCGCCGGTGCGGCTGCCGCCGGGGGCGTTCTGGTTGTTGACCTGGACATCAAAACCTATGACCGTTCCGGCTTTCATCTTGACTCCGGCGTTGAAGCTGCTGAGCGCGAAGGAAGCTTCATATACAAATCCGGTGTCGGTAACCACAGAAGCGAGTTTATAGCAGTTCTGAAGCGCTTTTTTGGCAGCATCGGTGCCGTCGAAGCTTGTGTTTTTGACGTCATTTGCCTTGAATCCGAAATAAGCGACCTCGTCGGTCGTATATTCCTTTACGTCGGTGTCGAGCGGGTCGAAGTAAAACTCGGCGCCGTCGCCCCAGGACACATCGCCGTCGAATTTGTGATCGGTATCCTTTACTTCAACGTAGACATAAAAGGCTTTTTCATCCCAGAGACCGCGCCATACGGCGGTAACGCCGGCGTCTTTGCCGTCTTTGAGCTTGTCTACCTTGTTTACTTCGGCAGTCTTCCAAATGTCATCCATAACGCCGTCCACGACGGGGGTGCCGTATGCGGCTTTGGCGGTGGGTACGTCCGCGAATACCGGGACAGCGAGCAGCGCAATAAGCGCTGCCGCCAGGAGCAGGGTGAGCTTTCTCATTTTCTTTTTCCTTTCGGTTTTGAAATATATATTTGATTGGTGCGCACGGTGAATATGGGAATGAGGGTGAACTCCAAATTTAACGGCAACAGTAGCATTTGTTGGGAATTTATTGATATATATATATATATATATTAGCTCTCGGATTTTTTTGCGTTGTTGCAATAAAACTTATCGCATTATTTAATCAAGATGTGAAGGACATATCAAACAAAAAGAAGAGGGGGATTACTCGTTTGCTTATGAGATGATTGTACCATTTTTTATCGTTAATACGCAATCCGTTGACGCAGCAATCTCATTGGAGTGAGTTACGATGATGACGCATTTTTGATATTTAGTCACCAGAAGTTTTAAGGGCACCTCTAAAAACGTCAAATTTCCTTTAGCATATCATACCCCCCCGAAAAATCAAGG
>JAAZAV010000029.1 GCA_012514145.1 Clostridiales bacterium
GCTGTTTAAGACAGATATTTTGATGATTCTACGATAAATTCATACATTTTTTTGCAAAATCCCCTTGATTTTTCGGGGGGGTATGATATGCTAAAGGAAATTTGACGTTTTTAGAGGTGCCCTTAAAATAATTATGAACTGGAAAGCAAACGGACTGCATTACGACATGGTATATTCCGAGATCGAAGATGCTGTCGGCAAGGGCAATGTAACCACTACGGAAGCAGACAAATACGTGCACAGCGTTGACTATTACTTCGTTCCGAGAGTGGTCGTCGACCGGGGGGGCGAGCCCGAGCAGGCTGACTTCATCGTCCACCCGGAGACCCCCGAACAGGTTTCGAAGATCATGCAGATCGCCAACTACTACAAGATCCCCGTCACCGTATGGGGCGGCGGCTCCGGCTCCCAGGGTGGCGCGCTGCCGGTCTACGGCGGCATCATCCTCGACACCAAGCGCATGAACAAGGTGCTTGCCATAAGTGAAATCTCATACACCGCTACCGCCGAAGCCGGCATTATCCAGCAGGATTTTGAGTGGGCGGTGAACAAGAAGGGCTATTCGCTGATGCATCTGCCGGCGTCGATTTCCTGCGGCACTCTGGGCGGCTTCCTTGCCCACCGGGGCACCGGCGTTCTCTCCACCAAATACGGCAAAATAGAGGATCTTATCGTCAACCTTGAGGTGGTTCTGCCCACGGGTGAGATAATCCAGACTCTGGAAGTACCGCGCCACGCCTCCGGACCCGACTTGAACCAGATTTTCGTCGGCTCGGAGGGATGCTACGGCGTTATTACCAAGGCGACGGTCAAGATGTTCGACCTGCCGGAGGAGCGCCGCTTCAGAGCCTTCATGTTCCACAATCTGCACGACGCCTACGAAGCCGGCCGCGAGATCGTTACCCGCCGGCTGAACCCCAGCGTCGTCCGTCTCTACGATGAGAGCGAGACCGAGTCGCACGTGCGCAAGGTGCTGAACCTTGATCGCAAGGGAGCCTACCTTGTGATTGGCTTCGACGGCATCAAGGAGATAGTCGATATCCTTGAGAAAAAAGCGGTAGACATCTGCATGAAGACCGCCTACGAGGATTTAGGCGCCGAGGG
The DNA here is from genome assembly GCA_012514145.1 of Clostridiales bacterium. GTDB lineage: Bacteria > Bacillota > Clostridia > Oscillospirales > CAG-272 > JAAZAV01. The sequence continues at coordinate 1,105 of JAAZAV010000029.1, forward strand.
GGGCAACAGCTGGTGGGAGAACCGCTACAAGTTCTTCTTCCCGCCCTATATCTTCGACCTGCCCCGTTCTTTCGGCACCATGGACACCGTGGCGACCTACGACAAGATGGAAGCGGTCTACTGGGGTATGAAGAAGGCTATCGAAGCCGAATTCCCCATGTGCCGCTTTATAGCCCACTTCTCCCACTGGTATGAGTGGGGCGTCATGTGCTACGACCGCTTTATAATCGAGGAAAAGGACGTTCCCGCCGATCACCACGAAGCTGTCCGGCTTTACAACGACATCTGGAACGTGGGCATGCGGGCGGCTCTCGCCAACGGCGGTCTGATAAACGAGCATCACGGCATCGGCATAAAATTAGGCCGCCTTATGAAGGAGCAGTACGGTCCCGCGTTCAAGGTTCTCCAGGTTATAAAGCAGGGACTTGACCCCAACGGCATTATGAACCCCGGCAAGGCCGGACTCTAAGCGGTCAAAACACAATCCGAGGAAATCAACATGAAAATACTTGAATTCAAAAAAGATATAGATAACTGCCGGTTCTGCTGGATGTGCCGTCACGTCTGCACCCAGGGCAGAGTTACAGGTGTCGAATCTCACACCGCCCGGGCGCTTGGACTTCTTCTGGCAGCAATTCAGCGTGGCGCGAGGGAATATGACGAAAGCACATCCGAACGGATGTATCAGTGCTGCCAGTGCGGCTACTGCACCGAGTGGTGCGTCTCCGACTACCGCGCCGCAAAGTATATCCGCGCCGCCCGGGAGGACATATACACCGACCATTATCAGCTCGTTCCCGCTCCGGTGAAGGAAGCTCTGGCAAAGATCAAGAAAAACGGCCATCCCTGGTGCGTTTGCGAGGAAAATACCGCAAAGCTCGAGCCGTCGGAGGGCGGCGAAAACCTGCTTTTCATCGGCTCTGCGGCAAGATATCTCAATCCCAAGACCGGCGAGGCGGCTCAGTCGATAATGAAGAAGCTGGGCAAACCCTGCACACTCCTTGCCGATGAACCCGATTCGGGCTTCTGGCTCTGGAATCTGGGCGCCGCCTATCCCTTCGGGCTGCAGGCGCGTCTGACGGCGAAGGCGATAAAAGCCGCCGGCTGCGCCCGTCTTGTAGTGGTTTCCCCCGCCGACTATTACCTCTTCACCGCCGAATACGGCGACCTGCTTGAGGGCATCGAGATTGTCGCTCTGCCGCTTTTTGCCGGGGTCGACATGAAGAAGGTCATCGGCGATGCGGCATACTGCGAAGCATCCTATTATGCCCGCTGGGCGGGGCTTATCATAGCTCCCGGCTGCGAAGGGAAGCTCTTCTGGAACGGCAGAAAGTCCCGGGATACCGGCGCCAACCTTATGCCAACATATCCCGAAATGGCGAAGAATATCGCCGACAGTCTCTTAAACTGCGCCGCCGAGGACGGTGTTACAAAGCTGGTCTGTTCGGGCGCCGAGAACTATGCCGCTCTCACTTCGGCCGATACGAAGGGCATCGAGGTAGTTGAGCTTCTCTCGCTCATCGACGCGGCTCTCTGATTCCGGAGACGGTCACCGCGCTCTTCAAGAGGAACAATACGCCTGAACAAGTGGAACGATTATAAAGGGAATTGAATTATGAAGCTGAAATTGTCCGCGGCGCTGCTTGCGCTGCTTATGTGTTTGTCGCTGCTTGTGATAAGCGCTTGCGGCGGGGGCGGAGGGAGCTCTTCTCCCGACGGGGCAGGGGATACCGCGGCTGACACCGCATCAGCCGAGACCGCCGCCGAGACCACAACCGACATATACGCCAATCTTCCCACCGGAGACCTGGGCGGACGGGAAATGAGGATCATCAACCAGCTCTACACCTGGGCGATAACTCAGATCGACTCCGAGGGTATCGACGGCGAGATAATCAACGACGAGATTTTCAACCGCAACCGCAAGCTCGAGGACAAGTTAAACTTCACCTTCAAGGTCACCGACGATTCGGGAGACGTGAAGGCCAAGGTAAAGACCTCGGTGCAGGCGGGAGACGGCGCCTACGACCTGATGTTCACCGGCGCTTTCCGCGTGGCGCCCTCGATAAACGAGGGGCTTTTCACCGACCTCAATACCATAGATACCATAAACCTTGACAACGTGTGGTGGGACCAGACTACCCGGGGGCAGTATACCCTCAACAACAAGCTGTACTGGATGCACGGCTCCATGCAGCTCATGATCTATGAAGGGCTGTGGACGATGATGTTCAACAAGCAGATCGTTGAGGACTTCGCCCTTGACAATCTCTATGACCTGGTCGTCGACGGCAAGTGGACATATGAGCGCATGACCGAGATGATGAAAGCCGTGTCAGAAGACCTCAACGGCAACGGCAGTCATGACTTCGGCGACCGCTTCGGCATCGTCACCCACACCGGTTCGGTATTCCCCTTCCTGCACGGGCTGGGAGAGGGTGTGGTCAAGCTGGGAGCCGACGGCGTACCCGCACTTGCCGAGACGGACGAAAAGTTTGTCGGCATAACCGATGCGCTTAAGTCCTTCTACAGCGACAAGGAGATCTGCGGCCTCGAACCGGTCATAAAGGCGGGCGGCGGCGATATGTACAGTTACTTCTCAAACGACCTGACCCTGTTCCTGGTGGAGGTCATGGGGCGTGTCCGCGATATCCGTCAGATGGACTCCGACTTCGGTCTTGTGCCCTATCCCAAGTATGACGAGGCGCAGGAGTTCCACATCGGCTATATCAGCCCAGATACCTCGGCGCTCTTCTGGCCGGTTACAAACACCGGATATGAGGACACCGGCATATTCCTTGAAAACTTCGGCGCATCCTCCTATGAGACGGTTCGTCCCGCCTACTATGACGTGACCCTCCAGGGCAAGCGCCTTCGCGACAACGAATCCGAGCAGATGCTTGACTACATCTACGGCCATATCCAGTGCGAATACGGCTTCATGTTCCGCTGGGCGGGCATCGACGGCGTTTTCAAAAGCATGATAGCCGACAACAAGGAAACGGTATCCACCTTCGATTCGGTACGCAGCGCGGTAGAAGGCGCCATCGCCAAGACCATGGAATACTATGATTCTTAAATCATATAAAACAAACAAACATAAGCCTGAAAGGAGCAGCCATGAGCGACAAAGAGAAAATCATGGCGGAAACAGACAATAAAGCCGCGTCCCCCGTCACCGGAAGCACGGGAGGCGGAAGCACCGAACTCAGAATCAAAAACATGTACGGCGACATGGGGCGCGCCGAAAAGCGTCTGGCCGACTGGCTGTTCGCCAACTTCACCGGTTCGGTGGGACTGTCCATATCCGAGCTGGCGGGGCGAAGCGGGGTCAGCGAGGCTACCGTCGTTCGTTTCGCCAGACGGCTGGGCTTTGAGGGCTATAAGGAGTTAAAAATCTCCATGGCGCAGGATGTGGCTTCAGCTCCCGCCCGCGCCTCCCGCATACACGAGAGCGTCACCGTCGGCGACGATGTAAAGCAGATAACAAAGAAGGTGTTCGACGGCATACTCTCCACGCTGGAGTATACCGGCAAGGTGCTGGACTATGACCAGCTCGATGCCGCCGGTGAAGCCATATTAGCCGCAGCCAACGGCGGCAAGATAGTAGTCTGCGGTCTTGGAGCCTCGGCATCCATAGCTCAGGACGCCGCGCACAAGTTCATGCGCGAGGGGCTGAACGCCATCTCCGCTTGCGACAACCATCTTCAGGCGATACGCGCCTCAATGCTTAAGCCCGGGGACGTGCTTATCGCCGTCTCCCACTCGGGGAGCTCAAGGGATATCGTGGAAACAGCCCGGCTGGCACATGAGCGGGGCGCCACCGTTATCTGCATCACCAACTACAGCCGATCCCGTCTGGTTGCCGAGAGCGACATAGTCCTCTTTACAGCATCCGATGAGACGAGGTACCGCAAGCTCTCCCTTTCCTCCCGCATAGCTTCGCTTGCAATAATAGACACTCTCTATCTCTATGTGGCGGTGCGTCTCGACCCCGGCGCTCTCGAATGCATCACCCGCGCCGAGGAAGCTCTTGAAAGCAAGAAGTATTAAACATTTAGTATTGTTCCGGGGAATTCCCGGTGAGCGGGAAGTATTGAAGTTTATCCACAGAATAACCGAAGAGGTGAGAAAATGAAAAAGATTCGTATCGGCATGGTTGGCGTGGGCGGCATCGCCAACGGCGCCCATCTGCCCGGCTACAAGCAGGTCGAGAACTGCGAGATAACCGCCATATGCGACATCAAGCCCGAGAAGCTGAAGGCGGTGGGCGACAAGTACAACATCCCCGAAAACCGCCGCTTTACCGACTACCGCGACCTCATCGCCTGTCCCGACGTCGACGCCGTGGACATCGCCACATGGAACTCGATGCACTGTGAAATAGCGAAGGCAGCCGCTCTTGCCGGCAAGAACTTCTCTGTCGAGAAGCCGGTGGGCATGAGCTATGCCGAAGCCTACGACCTTGCCGAGACCGCAGAGAAAATGGGTGTCAAGTCGATGGTCTGTCTCTCCTGGAGATACCGCCCCTACACCCGATATGTCAAGCATCTGGTCAGCTCGGGCAAAGTCGGACGCATGTTCCACATCTATGTCCGCTGCATCAAGGACTCGGGGCTCTGGAAGGGGCGCAAGTTGGAGTGGCGTTTCCAGAAGGAGCTGGGCGGCTCGGGCGTGCTGGGCGATCTCGGCTCTCATATGATAGACATCGTCCGCTTCTGGGGTCAGGAGTTTAAGGATGTCTTCGCAAACTACGGCACCTTCATCACCGAGCGCCCCACCGAGGACACCGGCGAGATTGCCAAGGTCACCACCGACGACTGGTGCAACATGAACTGCACGCTTGAGAGCGACGTCTCCTGCACCATCGAGCTGTCACGCACCGCCACCACCATATCCGACCTGATCTCCTTCGAGGTGTTCGGCGACAAGGGGCGCCTTATCTACAAGTATGAGGCGGGCAAACAGTCGATTGAGTTCACCGACGCCGAGACAAAGCAGACAGAGTCGCTCACGCCTCCTCCCGAGTTCGACGCTATACAGTCCAAGTCCTTCGTCGACCTCTGCCGCGGCATAGAGGACGAATACACCGCCCGCATCATCGAAGGTCTCGAGTGTCAGGCGGTCATCGACGCAGCCATTCGCTCCTGCGAGCAGCACCGCGTTGTGACAATTAAGGAAATCAAGGATACTGTCGCTCGGAGCAAGTAACATTCGGTTGCGCACTCTGTATAATGTATAAATAGTTATCGTCCGCATAAAACCCCAGTGTTTCGGAGAATGCCATGAATAACATCTATACCTGTTCGGGTGAGGAATTCCTCGCCAACAGCAAGATCCCCGTCCGCGTTCTGCCCGACTACGACACGGCGCAGGAAGAAATAGCCGAGATAATGGCGTCGACCATCGAGGCGGCAAAGGGCGGGCGCTGCTTTATGATCTGCCCGGTGGGTCCCGTCGACCAGTACCCGCTTCTGGCGAAGAAGATAAACGAACGCCGCCTGAACCTCAAAAATGTCTGGATCGTCAATATGGACGAATATCTGACCGACGACGACAGGCCCGTCCCCCCCGACAGCTCACTGTCATTTGTGGGCTTCATGAACCGCGTCTTCTACTCGCAGATCGACCCCGAGTTGGTCATGCCGGTGGAACAGCGAATCTTCCCCATGCCCGGCCATGAGGCTGAGATTGACGCCCTAATCGAAAAGCTGGGACCGGCGGATTGCTGCCTTACCGGAGTGGGTATCAACGGCCACATCGCCTTCAACGAGCCGGCTCTCGAAACCGACGAGATAACCGATGAAGAATTCGCCGCTCTCGGCACCCGCTGCCTTGATATAGCCCGGGATACCATCGTAAATAACGGCGCCCGCAAGGTCTACGGCGCTCTCGATCTTATGCCCAAGCGCTGCGTTACCCTGGGTATGAAGCAGCTGCTGGCATCAAAGATGTTCAAGGTCTATCTATATCTGCCCTGGCAGTGGGGCATCATGCGCAAGATAGCTCTCGGCGAGGTCACCCGCTTCGCCCCCGCCTCCTTCCTCCAGAATCATCCTGATGCCGAAATGGTAATCACAAAGGACCTTTTGGAGCTTACCCTGTAAGCCTGAGAGCGCAGGGCGATAAAAGCATATTCCCAAAAACGCAACAATCACCAGACAGGAGAAAATCATGAGAATAGGAACCTTTCTCAGCATTCCCTCGGTGGCTGCCGCCGAGGAGCGCTTCACCTACCTGCGGGAGCTGGGCTTCGACTGCTGCCAGGTATCCCACAGTCCGCCGGTCCATAACCCCGTCGAAGCGCACATAATGCGCGAAGCCGCCGATAAGCTGGGCGTTGAAATCTCGGCCATGTCCTGCGGAAACGGAGACGGCAACGCCATATGGGATCACTGGCTGGGCTATCTGACCCAGGGCGTCAATTCCACCGTATTCGGAGCCAAGCGGATAGAGTATGTGAAAAACGGCGCCCGCTTCGCCCATGAACTCGGCGTCAAAGACCTCATAATTCACCCCGGCTTCATACCCAACAACCCCTTCGCCCCCGAGTATAACTCCATGCTGGCGGCGGTGGAGCTGATCGCCCGTGAATGCGGGCGGCTGGGTCTGAACCTGCTGTTTGAGACGGGCGGCGAGTCTCCCATTGCCATTCTGAGGCTGATAACCGACCTCGGGCGCAGCAACGTGATGGTGAACCTCGACCCGGCGAACCTTATCACCAGCGGCTACGGCAACCCCGTTGACGCGGTCTACACCATAGGCAAGTATATCCGCCACATGCACGCCAAGGACGGCATGCCCCCCACCGACCCGAGAAAGAACGGCGTCGAGACCAAACTGGGTGAGGGCAGAGTGGACTTCCCCGAGCTGTTCCGACAGCTGCACCGCATAGGCTACGACCGCTATGTGATTATCGAACGTGAGATTTCCGGCGAGCAGCAGCGCATCGACATTAAGGAGTCGAAGATATATCTGGAGAACCTGATAAAGGAAATATACGGTTAATTTCAATATATATGCAATATATGCGCAAGCCGTCCCGGCAATTTTCGGCGGGACGGCTTTTTTACCGCATTTTTCTTGTATTGCGTATGGACATTTTCACGCATCTGAGGTATAATTATAAGGAAACAAACTGCCATGGAGGAAACAGTATTGAAAATCAGATTAAGACTCATTTCCGCGGCGCTGCTCACGGCGCTTATGATATCGCTGTCGCTGATTTCCTGCGGCTCGCCCGACGCCGGCAAAAAAAGCGTCACCACGGCGGCAGGTGACGGCAGTGAAACTGCCGAAACCGCCCCCGATCCTTTCTTCGGGCTTGAAACTGCCGACTGCGGCGGCAAAACCTTTACTCTGCTCACCGACGACATGTACCTGGACGGCGTCTACACCGAGTCGGAGAACGGAGACGTGCTCAACGACGCACTGTATGAGCGCAACCGCACCGTCGAGGAAAAGCTGAACATCAAAATATCGGTGCGTGATCTGCCCGGCGGATGGACCGACAGGCAGTCGTTTATGGATACCCTCCGCGGTTCGGTCATGGCGGGACAGGGCGCTTATGATCTTGTAAATGAATACTCGGCTATCGTATGTTTCAACATCGCGGACGGCATTTTCCTTAACCTGCTTGACCTGCCTCATCTGCGCTTCGAAAGCCCCTGGTGGTCAAAGGTAATGGTTGAGGATCTGACGGTAAACGGCAAGCTGTTTGACATCACCGGCGACATCTCGACCAGCCTGTGGGACAGTATGTTCGTTATGTTCTTCAACAAGGAACGGATAACCGACTACGGTCTTGAGAGCCCTTACGAACTGGTTGAATCCGGAAAGTGGAGCTTTGACAAGTATCTCGAGCTGAACGTTGGCATCGCGTCCGACGTCAACGGCGACGGTGTGATGAACGACGAGGATATGTGGGGCTCGGTCTACTATGACACGCTTGCCCTTGACAACTTCCGGGCAGCCTCCGATGTGCCCTGCACGGTGCGCGGCACGGACGGCAAACCGACACTTGACCTTAACAGCGACGGAATGGTGCGTGTCGCCGAGCGGGTTATGGAGCTGGCATACAGCAATCCCGATGTGCGCTTTATTGACAACACCGCAGATGCCACCACCGCCATATTTATGGCGGGGCGGGGTATCTTCTACGGCACCATGCTGAGCTATGCCTCCCAGCTGAGAGCCATGGATGAGGATTTCGGAATAATACCCTTCCCCAAGGACAGTGAGGAGCAGGAGAACTACTATACCAGCTCCCGGGACAGCCGTTCAATGATAGCCATTACGATTGACGTTAAGGACCCGGACTTCAGCGCCCTTGTCACCGAGGCGCTCTGCGCCACCGGCAGGAGCATAATCATCCCCGCGTATTACGATGTGGCGCTCAAGGGCAAAGCCGCCCGCGACGAGGAGTCGGCGGCGATGCTTGACATCATACGTGACGGTCTGGTATCGGATTTCAGCACCGAGCACGCCCAGTGTACCGCAAGCGCCGGCTATGTGGTGCGCATGTGCGTTATGCAGAAGACCGGCATTGCCAGCCTTGTGGCGTCGAATGAATCCAAGTGGAACGCGGCTTTTGAGAGCTTCCTTGAGGCGTATTATTGAGGTCTTTCACGAGGGCGCGCCGCTTAAGTGAAAGAGAAGGGGGCATGACATCGTGTCCGCCCGCCTCCCCGGCTGTATGAAATCTTCGGAATATCCGGTATACAACCTTCCCGCTGTGTTTCGCGGGATTCGGTGAAAGAAAATCACATACATTAAACGCGGCTGCGCGGGCATCAGAATCTGCGCCGCCGCGGCGGAATAAGACAGAGGGAGCCGTATTTTACAATGAAAATCGATATACTTAAAAAACTCATGTTCACTCAGGGTGTGACCGGCCGCGAAAAGGCGGTCGCCGCCGTTATCCGCGAGATAGCCGCGCCCTATGCCGACGAGATAAAGTCCGATGCCCTCGGCAATCTCATCGTGCTGAAGAAGGGCAGTTCGCCCGAGCCGAAGAAGCTGATGTTCGCCGCCCACATGGACGAGATAGGCTTCACGGTGACCTTCATAGAGGAAAAAGGGTGGCTGCGCGTCTCCAACATCGGTGGCATCAGCTGGGCTGCGGCGGCATATTCACAGGTCACCCTCCCCTCGGGGGCGAAGGGCGTGCTTGTGCCCGAAAGCGGCGTGGGAGCCGGCGATTACAAGGCCGACAAGTTTGTCGTCGACATAGGCGCCAAAGACCGCAAGGAAGCCGAAAAGAAGGCAAAGGTGGGCGACTTTTTCTCGGTTAACCCCTCGCTGACACGGCTGGGCGGCAGACGCTACGCCGGACGTCCGGTGGACGACCGCATAGGCTGCGCGGTGCTGCTGGAAGTACTCATGACCGCGCCCTCCTTCGCGAATGACACCTATTTCGTCTTCACCGTGCAGGAGGAGGTAACGGGCAGCGGAGCCAAAACCGCCTCTTTCGGCATTGCGCCCGATTACGCCGTCTGCTGCGATGTCTGCGGCACCGGCGATACCGTGGGAGCCACACCGATGGCTGTAAAACTCGGCGGCGGCTGCACCGTCAAGGTCAAGGACGGCTCGGTTATCTGCGACCCCGAATTTTCCGACCTGCTGCGCGCCGAGGCAAAGGCGGGCGGGATTAAATATCAGGACGAGGTTCTGGTCGGCGGCGGCACCGATACCCGCGACATGCAGACCGCGGGACTCGGCTGTCCCGCCGCCGCTGTGTCGATTCCCACGCGCTATATACACACCGCCGTCGAGACCTTTGACCTGGGGGATGTAGAGGCTGCCGTTTCGCTGCTCAGCCGTCTCTGCGCGCGGAAATTGGACTGATACGATATTCCGCAGTCGTGCATGTCATATTATTTGTGAATTCTATTCATGAATATTTCATAAATGACAGCTATAATCAGTCACATAGTATAGCTATAATGTTCATATAACTATTAATTTGTGCGGGGTATTAACCTCCGCGGACCTTCTGTCAGGTTAATGCGAGGTCTTGACGCATATGAAAGATATTTACAGGTATTTGGGTCGTCCCGATCAGCTTTGGGGCGCCGAGGAATCCCGTCTTGTCGGCGGACGGGGCGACGGCATGCGGCTGCTCACCGTGAACAACGGCGCCGGTATGCTCCTGACCATATCCGAAGACCGCGCCGCGGACATCTCCCGCCTGTCATACAAGGGTGTGAATCTCGGCTACTTCGGCCCCTCCGGCTATGTGGCTCCCGCATATTACAGCGGCGAGTCGGGCATAGGATTTACCAAATGCTTTACCGCCGGTTTTCTCACAACCTGCGGACTTACCGCCGTTGGCTCCTCCTGCGAGGACGAGGGCGAGAAAACACATGTTCACGGCACCCTGATGCACATCCCCGCCGAGCGGGTAAATGTGGTTGCCGGCGATGACGCGATAAAGGTCACCGCCGAGATCCGCGACGCCGCCCTTTTCGGCGTCAAGTATCTGATGGTTCGCGAGTATGACATCCCGGTGATGGGCGGCGGATTTACCATAACCGACCGCATCACCAACATCGGCTCGAAGACCCAGCCGCTGATGACCCTCTACCATTTCAACATGGGCTACCCGCTGCTCAGCCCTTCGGCAAAGGTGGCAATCCCTTCGAATAAGGTCACCCCACGCACTCCCCGCGCCGCCGAGGGCACCGGCAGAGAGCTTGTCATGGAGGAGCCTCAGCGCGGCTTCACCGAGCAGTGCTACTACCACGACGTTATACGCGACGAGAAGGGCATAGCCTCCGCCGGCATATTCAATCCGGACTGCGGCGTGGGCGTGAAGCTGAGCTGGGACGCAGTCCCTCTTGACTACTTCACCGAGTGGAAGATGATGGGCGAGCAGGAGTATGTTCTCGGACTTGAACCGGGCAACTGCCATCCCGACGGCCGCGATGTGATGCGCCGCCAGGGACGGCTTCGCTTCCTCGATCCCGGCGAGACTGCTGTTCACCGCATCCGGGTCGCCATGCTGGAATCGGAGGATCAGCTCCCCGGCCGGTGAGAGTCAGCCGGTGCAATGACCTCCGGGAACCGTATATACGATATCAGTCAGACGAGAATCCGGCACAACAAAGAGCGCAATTTAAAATCTATACACCAAAGGAGAATCCCATGAACTACAAGTACAACAAGAAGTATTTCACGTCATCTCCGCTTCCGACTGTCGTCGGTGTCATCCTTATTCTGGGCGGCGCGATACTGTTCGTCGCCCTGCTGGCGGCCGGCGGCAGACGCGGCATGTATGCTGCCATGTCGGCACTTATCCCGGTTATCGCCGGCGCCGTAATCCTTGCCTTCTTCAAGGGCGGTCACTCGAACGAGGGCGATTTCGATGCCGCCACCGAAAAGGTTTACGACCGTGTCGAGCAGAAGGCGGCTGAGAAGCACGGTCTCATCAAGGACAAGGCGGACAAGTTCGACCTCAACCCCGAGAAAAAGTGGAGGATGATCGATCCCTTCAACGTGGGCGGCTATTTATTTAATGAGGGCGAGATCTATGTCAAGCGCGGCAACGACGGCAAGTACCGCACCTCCACCTACAAGGGCGGCATAATGCTCTTCGGTTATGACAGAGTCTATATCTACACCAACACCTTCTCTTTCTGCGACGAGAACTTTGAACCGGTGGAGGACATTGTTCAGGTTTTCTACGACGACCTGAAGTCCATGGAGGTTAAGTTCCACAACTTCTCCAACGACAAGATTTCCGCCGACTACACCCTCCTCCATATATACAAAAAGGACGGTACGGATGTATTCCAGGTTCCCGTACCCAATGACGCCGCGGTTGATAACATGATTACCGAACTCTTCCGCCGCATCAAGACCATGGAGGCTCAGAAGAGAGCCCGCGAGCAGGGCGCCTCGAACGTCTGACGGAGCGAGATACACAGCCAACCCGCAATACCCCCGCAAACCTGTCTGCACCTGCCGCGACAGGGCGTGTATGCGGACAGACATCCTCCCTGCGGACCTTTAAGAAGGAGAAACATAAGAAACCGAATCGAAAGTAAAACCACAAACAGATATTAAGGAGAGTAAAAATGAAAAAACTCGCTATCATCGGCTGCGGCGGCATCGGCAAATACCACCTGGGTCATTTCCTGAACTTCGGCGACATCATCGAGCTTGTCGGCTTCTGCGACCTTATCCCAGAGAGAGCCGAGTCTTTCGTCGACAAGGCAGGCTGCGGCAAGGCGTTCACCGACTACCGCGTAATGTACGACGAGGTTAAGCCCGATATGGTCTTTATCTGCATCCCGCCCTACTGCCACGGTGAGGTGGAGTTTGAGACCATCAGGCGCGGCATACCCTTCTTTGTTGAGAAGCCGGTCGCTCTTGACCTTGACCTTGCCTGTGAGATCCGCGACCGCGCAGCGGCTGCCGGTCTTATCACCGCAGTCGGATTCCAGTGCCGTTATTCCTCCATATGCGCTCCCACCATCGATTTCTGCCGCAACAACACCATTGCATATGTTGAGATGACCCGTATGGGCGGCGTTCCCGGCGTTTTCTGGTGGAGAGACAAAACCCTTTCCGGCGGCCAGGTGGTCGAGCAGACCATTCACGATTTCGATATCGTCCGCTACTGCTTCGATGAGCCCACCGAGGTATTCACCTTCGGCGCCAGAGGCTTCATCGACATGGAAAACTACAATACCGACGACCTTTCCACCACCGTTGTCCGCTTCAAGAGCGGCGCAATCGGCTGCTTCGCCACCGGCTGCTACGCCAAGAGCGGCAATGCCTGCGAGCACCGTGTTCTCTTCTCCGCGGCGGATAAGAGAGCCGAACACCGCATTCTCAGCCGTGTCGAGATATTCGGCGAGACTGCTGAAAAGAAGGCTGCCGGCGGCGGCTTCGTAATCGGCGGCGACGGCGGTATGGCAGAGGCAACCGGCAACTCCCTCATATACAAGGCAACCAATGATGCAGGCACCGAGTGCGACCGTACCTTCATCGAGGCTGTCATCTCGGGCGACGGCTCCAAGATCAGATCTCCCTATGCCGACGCGGTAAAGACCCTGGAGTTCGTTTTAGCCTGCAACAAGTCTATGGAGACCAAGGCTCCCGTCTCTCTCAAGCTCAACTAAGGAGAGAGATTCTGTATCCGCCTGAAAACTCAGGCTGACAGCTTATAACTTTAACTGAGCGAGAGATGCGGCATTGTGCTGCATCTCTCGTTTTATTCAGTATAAATCACGCAATATAAATCATGCGTTTTCATACTATACAACAGCCGCCGGAGTTTAGCAATCGCAAGCCGGCAATGTTCGCGCTTAACAAATTATTAACATACTATCCCCATTTTAGTGTTGAAATAATATAGATATAATGGTAAATTATAAAAGGATTAGCACTTGAACACCGAGAGTGCTAAAATTGTCACTGCGGCGTAGAACAGAAAGGAGGTGCGCGGCATGACAAACGAAAACAACCGCACAGTCAGCGGCGGCAGCGAGCTGAGCGAGCGGAAAAAACTGATACTTAAAGCCATTATCGACGCGCACATCTATGCCGGTGAACCGATAGGTTCCAAGTATCTCACGAAGGACGGGCGGATCAACTATTCTTCCGCCACGATACGCAATGAGATGGCGGAGCTGGAGGAATTAGGCTATCTTGAGCAGCCACACACATCGGCGGGGCGTTCTCCGTCCGAGGCGGGCTACCGGTTCTATGTGGATTCGCTGATGGAGAGCTACCAGCTCACAAGCCAGGAGCTGCGCCAGGTAAACGCCACCCTGGGGGACAAGCTCACCGAGCTTGACAGGCTGCTGGATTCGGCATCCCGGGTAATGGCGGCGCTTATAAATTATACGACTCTTGCGGTGAAGCCGCGCCCGAAGAGGGTGGTAATAGCCGCCTTCCGCACCGTCTGGCTTGCGGAAGACCGGTTTATGCTGCTTATAATAATGACCTCGAACATTGTCAGCACCAAGCATGTGCGGACATCGACGCAGGTAACTCCCGAGCAGCTCATGCTGCTTGAAGATGTTCTGAACCGTTATCTCACACGGGTTTCAATGGATGAAATCACACTCCCCGTTATTGTGGAGGCTGAGGCTGCCGCCGGTATTGCGGCGCATCTGGTTTCGCCGGTCATGAAATGCGTTTACGAGGTGGTTAACGAGATCAGCGGCGATCTTCGCTTTGAGGGAGTAAACCGGCTGCTGCAGTATCCCGAATATGCCGATATCGACCGGCTTCGCGAGCTGCTGGCGGTTTTTGAAAGAAAGGAAGATATCATAAATGTGGTTTCCAACTCCGAGCGGGATATAACGAATATATACATCGGCTCGGAGAACGAGGTGGAAATGATGCACCGCTCCACCCTGGTTTTCAAGACGATAACCTCGGGCGGCAGGGTGATAGGCGCGATAGGCGTTATCGGCCCCTGCAGGATGGACTACTCACGGGTGGTTTCCACCGTCGAGTACCTGTCCGGGCGGATAGCCGAAATGACCTCGGGCAGTATCGGCTCCGGAAGCGCGGGTTCAGGCGCGGGTGCGGACCCGGGTGTGAGCATAAGCGCAGGCGAGGATGCCGACACTGCAATTACGGACGACACCTGATGAAAGGATGGCATAATGGCAACCGACAATATCGATAAGGATAAGAAGACAACCGAAACCGAAGACGCAGCCAAGACCGCGGCAGATGAAGCTGATATGAAAACTGCCGATGAGACGGCAGACGCTGCGGAAGCATCGGCCGGCAGCGAAGCCGTCGAAAGCTGCGATTCCGACAGCGACAAGAAGACCAAAAAATCCGACTCGAAAAAGCTGAAAGAGACCGAAAAGGCGCTCAAAGCCGCCGAGAAGGAATTAGACGACGCAAAGAGCAAGCTCGAGGAGCAGAACGACCGCTATCTGCGGCTGGCAGCCGAATACGACAACTTCCGCCGCCGTTCAAAGGAGGAAAAGGACAGCATATATTCCGACGCATGTCTTGACGTGCTCACAGAAATACTTCCGGTTATTGACAATCTCGAGCGGGCAGCCGCTTTCGAAGGCGAGGCGGCCGACGGCGTACGTCTGACTCTCAAGCAGTTCACCGAAACGCTTACAAAGCTGGGCGTTGCCGAGATACCGGCGCTGGATCAGCCCTTTGACCCCAATGTTCACAATGCGGTCATGCATGTGGAGGACGACAGCCTGGGCGAGAACATAGTATGCGATGTATTCCAGAAGGGCTATATACGGGGCGAAAAGGTGCTGCGCTACGCCATGGTCAAGGTCGCCAACTGAACCGGCTCAGAGCCAGAACGATTAAGGGTGCGCCGATAGAAAATGGATGTGCCGAAGTTACTTGGCATACGGAACATTGCGAACCCAACCGATGCGCCCGATTGGTGCGCTGACCGGATAAACACACGCGCTTATTACGAAAACAATCAAAACACATACATAAATCAATGAAATTTCGGAGGAATTAATATAAAATGGGAAAAATAATCGGTATCGACCTCGGTACTACCAATTCATGCGTCGCCGTGTTCGAGGGCGGCGAACCTACCGTTATCACCAATCCTGAAGGTGCGCGTACCACTCCGTCGGTTGTGGCTTTTTCCAAGACCGGCGAGCGTATGGTGGGTCAGGTTGCCAAGCGCCAGGCTATCACCAACCCCGACCGCACCGTCATGTCCATAAAGCGCGAGATGGGCAGCGCCCACAGCGTAACCATTGACGGCAAGAAATACACCCCCCAGGAGATCTCGGCTATGATTCTCCAGAAGCTGAAGACCGACGCCGAGGCATATCTGGGCACCACCGTCACCGAGGCGGTAATCACCGTTCCGGCGTACTTCTCCGACGCACAGCGTCAGGCTACCAAGGACGCGGGCAAGATTGCCGGTCTCGAGGTTAAGCGCATTATAAACGAGCCCACCGCGGCGGCTCTCGCCTACGGTATCGACAAGGAGACCGAGGAGCAGAAGATCATGGTCTTCGACCTTGGCGGCGGCACCTTCGACGTTTCGCTGCTTGAGATTTCGGGCGGCGTGTTCGAAGTTCTCGCTACCGCCGGCAACAACCGTCTCGGCGGCGACGACTTCGACCAGAGAATTATAAACTGGATTCTCGCCCAGTTCAAGGCAGAGACGGGTATCGACCTGTCATCCGACCGTATGGCTATGCAGCGCCTTAAGAAAGCTGCAGAGAAGGCGAAGATCGAGCTGTCAGGCATGACCACCGCCAGCATCAATCTGCCCTTCATCACCGCCGACAGCAACGGCCCGAAGCACTTCGACGGCACCCTCACCAGAGCCAAATTCAACGAGCTCACCGCAGACCTGGTGGAGGCTACCATGACCCCCACCAAGCGCGTGCTTTCCGACGCCGGCCTGAAGCCGAACCAGATAAACAAGGTTCTCCTCGTCGGCGGCTCCACCAGAATCCCGGCGGTTCAGGACGCGGTCAAGAGCTTCATCGGCAAGGAGCCCTTTAAGGGCATCAACCCGGACGAGTGCGTCGCCATCGGCGCGGCTATTCAGGGCGGCATCCTGGGCGGCGACGTGAAGGACCTGCTTCTGCTGGACGTTACCCCCCTGTCTCTCGGTATCGAGACGCTGGGCGGCGTGTTCAACCGCATCATCGACCGCAACACCACCATACCGGTGAAGAAGAGCCAGATTTACTCCACCGCAGCCGACGGACAGACCTCGGTTGAGATTCATGTGCTCCAGGGCGAGCGCGAAATGGCGAAGGGCAACATCACCCTCGGCCGCTTTATACTGGACGGCATCCCCGCCGCTCCGAGAGGTGTTCCGCAGATCGAGGTCACCTTCGACATCGACGCCAACGGCATTGTCAACGTGACCGCCACCGACAAGGGCACCGGCAAGGAGCAGCACATCACCATCACCTCCTCCACCAACATGAGCAAGGAGGACATCGAGAAGGCTGTCAAGGAAGCCGAGAAGTTCGCCGACGAGGATAAGAAGCAGAAGGAAGCCATCGACGCGAAGAACCACGCCGAGAACCTGGTCTATCAGTCTGAGAAGACCCTCAGCGACCTGGGCGACAAGGTTACCGACGCGGAGAAGGCTCCGATTCAGGCAGCTATCGAGAAGCTGAAGGAGACAATAAAGGGCGACGATATCGACGCCATCAAAGCCGACACCGAGGCGCTCCAGCAGGCTTTCTACGCCATTTCCGAGAAGCTCTACAAGCAGCAGGACGGCGCCGGTGCGGGCCCCGACGCGGGCGCGGACGGGGGAGCCGCAGGCGGAGACGGCACCTTCTACGACGCCGACTACGAGGACAAGACCGACAAATAATCGGTCATATAAACATCCGATTCCTGTAACCGAAGCGGACAGGATATCCGGATAAAAAATGCAAAGGGATGCCGCGGCAAAGGAATGCCGCAGATAAAGGGCATTCCGTTAAACAGAAATCGGTCATAGGGTGAGGGAGCCGCGCGGCTTCCTCACTTATGGCGTTATTGCACATGAAGGCTTTTCGGCATTCCCGGACAGCCCGTGCGGAAAGAGAAGAGCCGATGGCAGAACAAAAAGCCGATTATTATGAAGTGCTCGAGCTGCAAAAGGGCGCGAGCGACGACGATATAAAAAAGGCGTACCGCCGCCTTGCCATGAAGTATCATCCCGATGTGAACCAGGGGGATGCCGAGGCTGAAAAGCGGTTCAAGGAGATAAACGAGGCGTACAGCGTTCTCTCGGACGAGGAGAAGCGTTCGCGCTACGACCGGTTCGGACACGCGGGTCTCGACCCTACCATGGGAGGGTTTGGCGACGGAGGCGGCTTCGGCAGCTTCGACTTCGGCGATCTGGGCGATATATTCGGCTCATTCTTCGGAGGCATGGGGGGTATGGGCGGTACTTCCTCCGCATCCCGACGCAATATGCCCATGCAGGGCGATGATATCTCCACAAAGCTCACCATAGAGTTCGAGGAGGCGGCTTTCGGCTGCAAGAAGGAGATAAGCTATAACCGTGTCCAGCACTGCGACGAATGTTCGGGCAGCGGCGCCGCCAAGGGCACCTCTCCCGAGACCTGTCAGACCTGTCAGGGCACGGGTCAGGTGAAGGTTACACAGCGCACCGCTTTCGGCATGATGCAGACCGCGCGGAGCTGCGAAGCCTGCCGGGGAACCGGAAAAATAATAAAGAACCCCTGTGACAACTGTCGGGGAACCGGTTACATACGCATTACGAAGAAACTCGACGTCTCCATTCCCGCCGGCATCGACCACGGACAGAGCATCCGTCTGCGCGGTCAGGGCAACGAGGGACGCAACGGCGGTCCCGCCGGCGACCTTATCGTCGGAATTGTTGTAAAGCCCCACAAGGTTTTCGAGCGCGACGGCGCCGATATATACTGCGAGATCCCGATTACCTTCCCCGAGGCGGCGCTGGGCGCCGAGATCCGGGTTCCCACACTTGAGGAAGACATAACCTACACAATCCCCGAGGGAACGCAGACCGGCACCACCTTCCGTCTGCGCAACAAGGGCATACAGATAATAAACACCGCCGGACGGGGCAGCCTTATCTTCAAGGTGGTTGTTGACGTGCCACGGGATCTTAACAGCGAACAGAAGGAAGCTTTGCGCAAATTCGCCGAGGTATGCGGCGACTCCAACTACAAAAAGAAGAAGAGTTTCTTCGAGAAACTGATCTCCCGCGTCAAAGATATGGTTGACGACGACAACTGATACAGATAATTATATAATTAATTATGAACTGGATGCAGCTTAAGGTAAACTGTGCCGCCGACGATCTGGAACAGGTCACGGCGGTCATGAGCATGCTCGACAACGGGCTGATGATTGAAGACTACCGCGATGTGGACGACGGTTTCAACGCCATGTACGGCGAACTTATCGATGAGGAACTGCTCAAAAAGGACAAGAGCAGAGCGGCGGTCAGTCTCTTTGTGCCCGAAACAAAGAACTATCACGAATACGAAGCCTTTATCCGGGAGCGGCTCACGGCTCTGGGCATCGGCTTTGAGCTTGAGTACCTGGGCTTGGACGAGGAAGACTGGGCTAATGCCTGGAAGCAGTATTATCACCCGATAAAGGCGGGCGAGCGGCTGGTAATCGTCCCGGCGTGGGAGGATTATGAAGCCGCCGACGGCGAGGTCATAGTCAAAATGGATCCCGGCATGGCATTCGGTACCGGTACACACGAGACCACCCGCCTCTGCGCCAGGCTTATCGAGATGTATATGCCGAAGGGCGGGCGGGTGCTGGATATCGGCACCGGCTCGGGTATTCTTGCCATAGCCGCCGCCAAGTTAGGCGCGGGCGAGATATACGCCTGCGACATCGACCCTACCGCCGTCAAGGTCGCAAGGGAGAACGCCGAAATGAACGGCGTGGAGGGCATCACCTTCGAGACCGCCGATCTGCTGGCGGGCGATGAGGTGGGCAGCGGTCTTTACGACTTTGCCGCCGCCAACATTGTCGCCGATATAATAGTGCGCCTTGCCGACAATGTAAGGCACCGTCTCAGGGTGGGTGCAATCATAGCAGTGTCAGGCATAATAAATACCCAGGCAGACCGTGTCATAGCCGCCTTCGACAAGAACGGCTTCATCATGTGCGACTGCCTCACCGAGAATGACTGGAAGGCGTTCGCCTTCAAGCGCCTCTATTGAGTTCAGCAGCGCCGGCGCAGCCTTGTATGAATATTATCTCCCTGCCATTCGGCGGGGAGATTCTGCTTTTGCCGCGGTTGTGATAATCTATTGCTTTGTGTGTTAAAAATACACGAAAACAAAAAAATCTGATGTGAATAATTGTTAATAAATTCGATACCTTCTAAAAAATCGATTGACATTTTGGTGATTATGATGTATAATACAGTCGCCGACGAGCGGCTTAGCGCGATTCGGGTGCAATTACAGGCTGTCGGCGCTGCCGCAGCTGCCGCAAGCCGTGTTTTTGCGGCTTTGCGCCGGAACATGCCGGAGATTCCTATATATGCAGAGACTTTTTGTAACAGCCGACAGCATTGCCGGCGACAGTATATTGATTGAAGGCTCGGACGCTATACATATATCCCGCTCGCTGCGGATGGCGGCGGGCGATCGGATAACCGTCTGCGACATGCAGAAGCACGAATATGTCTGTGAGATTTCCGGCTTCACAAAGGATACCGTCAGCCTGACAATAATCGAGCGGCGTGACAACGACACCGAGCCTCCCTTCCGCGCGGTTCTCTATCAGGCGCTCCCGAAGGGCGACAAGCTGGATATGATAGTTCAGAAAGCCGTCGAGCTGGGCGTCACCGAAATAGTTCCCTTTATCTCGGAGCGGTGCATCTCCCGCCCCGACAGGAAGTCGGCTGCCGGCAAAATCGAGCGTATGCGGCGCATAGCCCGAGAAGCCGCCATGCAGTGCGGCAGGGGCATCATCCCCGAAATCAGTCCGGTGATATCCTTCTCCGAGGCTGTCAGAGACGCATCTGCCGGCGCGGCAGGCGTGGCAGGCGTGGCAGGTGTCAATAATGGCGATTGCGCAGACGCTAACGCTAACGCTGGCGGAAATGTCTTTTCCTTCATATGCTACGAGGGCGACGGAACGCTTCCCCTCGGGCGGCTTTTAAGAACCGAAGACGGAAAACACTATGACGAATATCGTTTCCTCATCGGAGCCGAGGGCGGTTTCTCCCTTTCCGAGGTGGAGGAGGCTGTTAACAACGGGCTGACCTGTGTGGGGCTGGGGCCGAGAATCCTGCGCTGCGAGACAGCATCATTGTATGTTCTGTCCGCCCTGTCCTATGAGTGCGAACTCCGCTGACCGGCAGGCGCCTCCCGCGGCGGCAAGTTTCCGGGGCGGCGGCAAACAGATATCGCGCGCTGTTATTTCATATAGATTGATTTGGATTGATTTTTCCCAGAGAACGAACAGTTTTGGAGTGATGTAACTTGAACAAGAATGTCAAGAAGAAAATCGGCGGAATATCCGAGGATACCATAGTCAACCGCATGATGCTCGTCTTTATCGAAGCTATCGCGGCAGTCGTCATATGCCTGATAATCGCCCGCTCCGGCAAGACCGAGAACCACTTTGTGGCGAAGGTGCTGCCGATACTGCGCTATATATTCATAGGCACGACGGCGGTATCTCTTGTCTGGCGCATAATATGTAAAAAGAGAGGAACCGACGAATCCCGCCGCATAATCACCTCGACCATGCTTCTGAACACCTCGGCAGTGCTGCTTATCTCCTCGGTTATCTATACCTCGGTGAATAACTCGGGCGTCATTGCCTTCATTGTCGCCGCCACGGTTCTCGCCTTTGTGAAAGTTTTCTATCAGTATGACTTTACGCTTGTCACTCTTTTAATGTTCGTTGGCATCATAGGGCTTCTTGCGGTCAGAAAGACCCTAACCGGCTACCTGCCGAATGACATAGTCATCTGGACTTTCCGCGCCGTCTGCGCCTTCATCGTACCTGTATATGCCCTTATCCAGGCACTCACCGCATCGAAGAATAACGGCAAGGCTGCACTTTTCGGACGCAGTTTCCCCGAGGGCACAATATACTGGCCTTTCTTCGCTGCCTCAGCCCTTACATTGGCCGGCGCGGTTGCAGGCATCTTCTTCGCACCCATTGCCGTATATGCTGCGGGCGCGGCTCTTGTGCTATTCCTCGTCTGCGCCATAGTATACACCGTCAAACTCGTATAAGCAGCCGTTCGTTCCATACCGGAACAGCCGGCGACCGTATTGTTCGGCGGTAAAGTTTCGGCGCAGGTTCATACAATATGGCTGATTGTGACAGTAAAGCACTGAAAGGAGCCGTAAATGTCTAACAGACTGTTTCAGGGACTCATACACCAGATGAAGGATGCGATAGACCGGGTTATCGGCGTCATCGACGAGAACAGCGTGGTGGTATCCTGCTCGGATCTGGTTAAAATAGGCGAGATGCGTCAGGGCATCCGCAACGAACTCACCTTTACCTCGGAGGCTGTTGCCTCGGGCGGTTACACCTACCGTCCAATCGGCACCGGCTCACACTCCGACTATGTGGTGTTTGTGGAGGGCGAGGATAAGGCAGCCGAGAAATATTCGCTCATTTTGGCTATCGCTCTGAGCAATATAGTTGCGCTCTCCGACGAGAAGTACGACAAATCCTCGTTTATAAAAAACATACTTCTCGAAAACATTCTCCCAAGCGATATATATATTAAGTCGAAGGAACTGCATTTCGCCACCGATGTCATGCGGATTGTTTTCCTCATCAAGTTCTTCGGCAAGAACGATGTCGTGCCCTATGATATGGTGTCCAATCTGTTCCCCGATAAGAACAAGGACTATGTGATCAGCATAGCCGAGCATGACATAGTGCTGGTGAAGGAGATAAAACCCAACTATGACATGAAGGAGATCGAGAAGACGGCAAGGTCGATAGCCGACACGCTCTCCTCAGAATTCTACACCAAGGTTTCCATAGGTATCGGTACAGCCGTTGACAACATTAAGGACCTGAGCCGCTCCTACGAGGAGGCGCGCATAGCACTTGAAGTGGGCAAGGTGTTCGACACCGAGAAGAACATCAACAGCTACGACAATCTGGGTATCGGGCGTCTCATTTACCATCTTCCCACCACCCTCTGCGAGATGTTCCTCCAGGAGGTCTTTAAGAAGGGCTCCCTCGAGTCGCTGGATCGGGAGACTCTCCAGACAATCCAGTGTTTCTTCGAGAACAACCTCAATGTCTCGGAAACCTCCCGCAAGCTGTTTGTACACCGCAACACCCTGGTCTACCGCCTTGAGAAGATACGCAAGCTCACCGGGCTGGATCTGCGCGAGTTCGAGCACGCCATCACCTTCAAGGTGGCGCTTATGGTCAAGAAATATCTTGCATCAAAGTCAAACAAATATTGATAACGCTGAAAATCTGCAATTCACAAAAGCACAACACTTTGTTCGCCGGGATTGTTCCCGGCACATGGTGTTGTGTAAACTATTTTATCTGTAATTTATGTTAATTTCATGATTGAATTCAAAAATGTAAAAAAACTCTATCCCAACGGCACCCTGGCGCTGGACAATGTGAACCTGCGCATCGAAGACGGAGAGTTCCTGTTTGTGGTGGGCGAGTCGGGCGCGGGTAAGACCACGCTGATGAAGCTGCTGCTGCGTGAGGAGCGCTGTACCGAGGGTACCCTTATTGTCGACGAGTTCAATCTGAACTCCCTTTCGAACTTCAAGGTGCCCCACTACCGCCGCCAGCTGGGCGTGGTTTTCCAGGATTTCCGGCTGTTCCCCAATATGACGGTTTTCGAGAACGTGGCTTTCGCCATGCGGGTTATCGGCGAGCCCTACCGCGCAATCAAACGCCGGGTTCCCACCATTCTGAAAATAGTAAATCTTCAGGATAAGCATAAAAACTTTCCCCACGAGCTGTCGGGAGGGGAACAGCAGCGCGTGGCGCTTGCCCGGGCGCTGGCGAACAACCCGCGCATCATCATCGCCGACGAGCCCACCGGCAACATCGACCCGAAGATGTCGCTGGAAATCATGAACCTCCTGCTGAAAATCCAGCGCAAAAACAAAACGGTGATAGTCGTCACCCACGAGGAGAATCTCGTCAACTATTTCCGGCAGCGTGTTGTCGTACTGCGCGACGGCAGAGTCGTCGAGGACAGAATAGGCGGTATGTTCAATGCGGAGATATAGTCTTTTCTACTTCATCGGCCAGGGCTTTTCGGGGCTCTGGCGCAACGGTGTTATGAGCTTTGCCTCAATCACCGTACTGGTTTCGTGTCTTGTTCTCATGGGCAGCTTCGGTTTGCTGGTGTATAATATCGACTACAACCTGAATGAGATGAGCACTCTTAACGAGATCGCCGTCTTTGTCGACCAGGACTGCAGCGATCTGCAGGTAGCGGATATAAGTAATCAGATAAGATCGCTGGCCAACGTGTCGGAGGTCAGGCATATCACAAAAGCCGAAACCTTTGAACAGGAAAAGCAGAGGCTGGGACTTGACGGGTATACCGAGCTGTTCGATATGCTTGAGGAGGACAAGAACGAGGTATATCTCGACACTTTTATTGTTTCATACAGCGACAACTCCCGGGTCTCAACCCTGGAATATCAGCTGAGCCACATCGACGGGGTGACGAAGGTAAACTGTCATACCGAGGTGGCGCAGACAATCGAGGAACTGAAGAACGGCATAATACTTGTCTTCACCTGGTTCTTAGTGATACTGTTCGTCGTGTCGATCTTCGTTATCATGAACACGATAAAACTGACGGTATACGCCCGCCGCCAGGAGATAAGCATCATGCGCTATATCGGCGCCACCGACTGGTTCATCGTGCTGCCCTTCGTTTTTCAGGGTCTGATAATCGGACTTATAGCGGGCGGCGCCGCCTTCATCGTCGAGAAGTATCTCTACAACTATATTCTGAACCTTATAACCGCCGACTTCAATATTATTTCGGTAATATTGTTCGATACAGTGGAATTGCCGCTGCTTATCGCATTCCTTGGAATCGGTATACTTACCGGTATTCTGGGAAGCAGCCTTTCTCTCGGCAAGTACCTCAAAGCCTGAACGACAGAGAATAAGCGCCGGAGAACAGTCATATATACAGCGTATTTCACCCGTACCCGAAAAACCGCGTATCGCGGACATCCTACCGCTTCGCGGACAGCGAAAAGCGAAATATATTAACATGAAAAATAAAGTATCACGCGGAAGAGGATGGCGTATTCTCGCAATCCTGCTTCTTGCGGTTATAACCCTCGGCTCGGCTGCCGTCCCGGCTCTGCCGGCATTAAATGCAAAGGTGACAATGGAGGATGTCGAAAAAACCGACGCCGCCATTAAAAAGCTGGAGGATAAACTCGCTAAAATTCAGAGCGACAAAAAGGACCTTAATAAGAAGATTTCCCAGGCGAAAGATACGCTGGAGGATCAGCTTGAATACAAGTCCTACCTTGACCGCCAGCTCAAGCTGACACAGGACGATATCGACACCACCACGGCGCTGATAGTCGAATACGGCAACCTGATTCACGAGTATGAGGATGAGATAGCCAGGCTTGAGCAGGAAGTCACCGATAATTATGAAATAGTCAAGCAGATCCTGCGTCAGACCCAGATGGAAGGCAATGTGTCCTACCTTGCCATGCTGCTCACAGCCGATAGCTTCACCGAGTTCCTGGTCTCCGCCGAGCGTGTGTCATGCATGCTGGATTACGAAATGAAGTCCATGCAGAACCTGAACAGCCAGGCGGAGCAGCTTAAAGCGCTCAGCGCGAAAACCCAGGAGGTAAAGCAGTATAATGACAGTCTGGCGGCGCAGCTTTCCGAAAAGCAGATTGAGCTTACCAACAGCGCCACACAGAACGCCAAGTATATATTGCAGCTTGAGAGTACCAAGGCGGCGGCAGAGAAAAATCTGAAGCGGAAGATAGCCGAGGAGGACGCTCTCGACAAGGAGATCGAAGAGCTGCTTGTGGAGCGTCAGCGCCAGTTAAACTCAATATACGCCGGCGGCGTCATGATATGGCCCTGCGACACGAAATACTCCCGTATCTCACGCGGTGTTGGCTGGTCGAACTTCGACAACGCTTATCATCGGGGCATCGATATTCCGCTCAGCTACGGCGCGGATGTGCTGGCGGCTACCGACGGCACGGTGGTTTCAGCCACCTATCATTCCAGCTATGGCTACTATGTGCTTATCGACCATGGCGGAGGCATAGCAACACTTTATGCCCACAACAGCAAGCTCACCGTCTCGGCCGGTGACAAGGTGAAGTGCGGTGATGTTATCGGCAAAGCCGGCTCCACCGGAAATTCATATGGCAATCATATTCATTTTGAGGTGCGTGTCGACGGCAAGTGTGTCGACCCGCTTGACAAGTTTGTCAAGCAGCCCGTCGAGTGATCAGCTCAGATTACAACGGTGATTTATGCAAAAGAAAATTCCACTTTGGGCAGCCGTCATACTTATGGCTCTGTCGGCGGTCGTCGCATATCAGGCTGCTTTGATGTATGCTAACGACATATTTGAACGCCGCTTCGAGGAGTTCACAGCCGACGGTCTTGAGTATACCTATCACATAGTGTCAGCCGATGTCACCGAGTCAGCCGATATAACGGTTTCCGCCGATGGCGATGAGGCAGCTTTATCCGACGAAACCGCCGACCCCGACGGCGGGTCTCTGCCGCCGGACCGCTACATTGCGGAGGAGGGACTTGTCATCGGCTATGACCCGGAAACCGGCAGTCACACGGTTGTCGAGGTGGCGGCCGGATCGCGCGCCGAGGGACTGGGGATTCTTGCCGGAGACATTATCATTTCGGTATCGGGCAGCCCGGTCGTCGGCAGTCAGCCGGTGGTGCTGGGAAGCACCGGCGTGCTGGAACTCAGCCGCGGCAGCGAAACGCTGAGCATAAAATTGGATCAATAATATATATAACACAACATAAGCACGGGAGTATTCATCATGCCAGTAAAGCATATAATCGTAACAGAGGACGGCCTGAAAAAGCTCAGGGATGAGTTTAATTACCTTACCACGGTCAGACGCAAGGAGGTAATCGAAGCTATAAAGGTGGCGCGTTCCTTCGGCGACCTTACAGAAAACAGCGAGTACGACGAGGCAAAGAGTGAACAGGCCAAGGTTGAGGCAAAAATAGCGGAGCTTGAGGAAAAGCTAAAGCATGTAAGGGTAATAGACGAGAGCGAGCTTTCCGGCGATGCCGCCCATGTAGGCTCAAGGGTCAAGGTACTCATTTATCCGATGGATGAGGATGATGAGGAGGAGGAGATTGAATATAACATAGTCGGTTCCACCGAGTCTGACCCGCTGAACCGCCGTATCTCCGACCAGTCACCAATAGGCAGGGCGCTGATAGGCCGCAAGGTAGGCGACGAGACCATAGCCTACACTCCTGCCGGCGAGCTTACAATGAAAATTCTCGAAATAGACAACTGATTCAAAGAGGCAAAAATGAACGACAATATTGAAAATATCAATGCCGTCAGCGAAAATGCTGAAACAACCGAAGCCGAGCGCAGCACGTCCGAAATAGCTGTCCGCCGTGAGAAGCTGGCAGCTCTGCAGGCTGAGGGGCGCGACCCCTTCAAGCTGACAAAATACGACGTAACCGCCAATACCGCCGACATTAAGGCGAAGTTTGAGCAGTGCGGCGACGAGCAGGCGGCTGCCGAGCTGGGCGATTTCAGCATCGCCGGACGGATTATGAGCCGCCGTATTATGGGCAAGGCAAGCTTCTGCAATCTCGCCGACGGCGCTGGAAATATACAGGTTTACATCCGCCGTGACGATGTGGGCGAGGATGTCTACGCCGAATTCAGGAAATGGGACGTGGGCGACATCATCGGAGTCAAGGGTTACGCCTTCCGCACCAGGACAGGCGAAATTTCGGTTCACGCCGATTCCATTATACTGCTTGCAAAGTCGCTGCTCCCCCTGCCCGAGAAGTGGCACGGCCTGCGCGACACCGATATACGCTACCGTCAGCGTTATGTGGATCTCATCGTAAACCCCGAGGTCAAGCGCAATTTTATCATCCGCTCAAAGTTTATCAAGTTCATACGCTCCTATCTCGACAGCAGGGGATACATGGAGGTTGAGACACCGGTGCTGAACACCATCGTCGGAGGCGCCGCCGCCCGTCCCTTTGTCACTCATCACAACACCCTGGATCTCACCATGTACATGCGTATCGCCACCGAGCTTCCGCTTAAGAGGCTGATTATCGGCGGCATGGAACGGGTTTATGAGATAGGCCGCATATTCCGCAACGAGGGTATGGACCCCAAGCATAACCCCGAGTTTACCACTATTGAGCTGTATCAGGCATATGCCGACTTCCACGACATGATGGATATCGCCGAGGGTATTATATCCGGCGGCGCAAAGGAGATTCTCGACACCTACGAAGTCGAGTGGATGGGCGAGAAGATAGACCTCGCTCCCGGCTGGCGCCGCATGACCATGGTGGAGGCTGTCCGCGAGTATGCCGGCATCGACTTCGGCGCGATTTCCGACGACGATGAGGCTGTCGCCGCCGCCGCAGCCAAGGGCGTCGAACTCGCCGAAGCCGCAGAGAAGACCTGGGGCAATGCCCTTTACGCCTGCTTTGATCAGAGGGTGGAGGAGCATCTCGTTCAGCCCACCTTCATCACCATGTACCCGGTTGAGGTCTCTCCGCTCACCAAGCGTTCCCCCGAAGATCCGCGTCTCACCGAGCGTTTCGAGCTGTTCATCTGCCGCTCCGAGCTTGCCAACGCCTACTCCGAGCTGAACGACCCCATCGACCAGCGCGAGCGCTTCATGATGCAGGTCAGACAGCGTGAGCGCGGCGACGACGAGACCGAGATGCTTGACGAGGATTTCCTCACCGCCATGGAATACGGCATGCCTCCCACCGGCGGCATGGGCATCGGTATCGACCGTGCCGTCATGCTCCTTACCGGCTCGGATACAATACGCGAGGTCATTCTGTTCCCGACAATGAAGCCGCTTGGGGACTGATTTCGTTTTAACACAACGGTTTGCGGCACTTTCCGAGGCGTTATAAATCGAGCATTTCACACCTGATTTACATATTTTACACAAGCCCACAATTATGACACCCCGAAAGACACTTTTGCGGATAAGCAAGGGTGTTTTTCTTTTACTGTGTTTCACATTTTATTCCGTTTAGCCGTAAACAATATATACCGGTCTGGCTGTTATTGTAAATTCAGCGTAATTTACAACATTGTTACAAGCACACAGAGGGCTTGCGGGAGCCCCCCGGAGTTTCGCCGGACAGGCAAAAAATGGCAGCCCGCAAGGGCTGCCATTTTTTATAAATGAATTCGATTATGTAATCCTGATACGAATGTGAAACACGGAACAAGTGCTTTTATTAAATACTATGTCTCTTTTTCTTAATCAAAGCAACGCAGGCCATTGATACGGGCACCATCGCGAATACTAAGCCGCTGATGTCATAGGTCGCGGGAGCCAACTGATCCGCGGCAGCTGCCTCGGTTTTTGCGGGTGCTTTCTCGACGGCCTTTTCGACAAACGCCGGTACGTCAACGAGCTTTACCGTACCCATAACCGACGGATTGCCGGAAGGTTCCACACCGTCAGCGTTCCATGTAAGAATTGCCGTTCTGGTTGAATCGTTTTTGGTGTTGTCGTCATATCCGAAGTCTATACCTATTAACTTGCCGGCTTCAAACTTCAGATCAACGCCTAATTTTTCGTTGATGGAGAACTCATAAACATAGGTGGTCGCGTCAGGTTCTGATCCGGCGATCTTGAGGTGATCAGCCCAGCTTTCGCTGATGTTATCCGTATTTCTGATTCCGAGCGGCGATACGATGTCATATAAGAATCTGAATTGATTCTTTTCCGAATATGCTGTAGTCTTTTTGTTGTCAAGGTCAAAGAAAACCTCAAGGCAGTCCTCGGTGTGCATAGCCGTGGTTTGAGCGCTCTTTGTGTCGTCATTGATGACTACCAAACCGTAGATAATGCCGTTGTCCCAAAGCATTTTCGCATAACCGGTCGCTTTGCTGTCGCCCTTTAATGCATAACGATCCAGCGCCATTTTATCCGCGTACTGCCAGATATCATCAATTGCACCGTCGACGATAGGCGTGCCGCGTTTTATCTCAACCGTTGGCTTTGCAGCCGCGTTTACGCCGAATGTAACGAGGGACACGACCACAAGTACGGTCAGGATGAGTGTAATTGCTCTTTTCATGGTACACCTCATAATAATGATATTTATAACTAAGCTCAATGAGCCTGTTAACGATTATAAAACTCAGCGATAACGGAAAACTTCCGTGGAAAAATTCCGCATACCGCCTGATTTGCCGTCTGTCTTTTATCATTTCATCAAGACAGCCTGTAATTGCCGCTTCTCCGGTTAGAGATAACCGTGTCGAGACCGGCAAATGCTTCTTATATTAAGCTTTGCAGTAAGTCCTTTCCCGACACCTTCTTTGACTTATTTTTATATCAAATTTCGGTCTGTCGACTCAATCTATATGATACTATCTTGGATTCCATTCATGATTTCTAATACTGACATTGTGTTTATAAGTGTAGCATACGGGGGGAAATATTTCGATGTATAAAATATGAACGCAATGAAACAAATATATAAACAGGCGAAGTTATATCGCCTCGTTATAAATACAAAACTCCGAACAGAATCGAAAAATACTTGGGCAGATTGTAAAATGAAGATGCAATAGTAAAAAAGTATATCCATAGCGAAGATTCTATGGTAGAATTGAGTTGACCAAACAACAATTCGAAAGGAATCATCACTATGGGCCAAAACAATTATA
>JAAZAV010000030.1 GCA_012514145.1 Clostridiales bacterium
ATGGCTGTTTAAGACAGATATTTTGATGATTCTACGATAAATTCATACATTTTTTTGCAAAATCCCCTTGATTTTTCGGGGGGGTATGATATGCTAAAGGAAATTTGACGTTTTTAGAGGTGCCCTATTGTTTATTGAAGCAGTAGATCCAGATAGCGTCAAGATTGCGCACAGTTATATCCGAGAAGAAAAGGTAGTTTTTGCCGTTTATCTTCAGTTCTTCGATACAGCGGGCGTCGTACCATGGCTTTTCGAGATCCATATATTTCAGATCCTGAAGCGGAACCAGATAGCCGCTCTGGGCGTATTTGCCCGCGTCGGTGATGGAGGGCAGAGCCACATCGTAGATGTCCTCGCCCGACAGCACCGCTTTGGTAAAAGGGGTGTTTACATCGTAGCCGTCGACCCGTTCGTGCTTGAAGGCTATATTGAGCTCATCCGAAATCTTTGAGTTGCGCTCATAGAGTGCGTCGTTGATTACATCACCGTCAAGCTGATCTATCTCAAACTCGTAGTTCTCCCAATTGTTCTTTTTGCCGCGGGCAAGGAAGGTGAATTCGTAACCACCGAAATCTGAATCGGGGACATCTGCAGTCAATCGTGCGGTCGTCGTCTCTGCTGCCTCGGTCTCAGCGGTATCGGCACCCGCTGCCACAGTCTCTGCTCTCGATGAACCGTCTGAACCGGAGCATGCCGCCAGTGCCGATATCAGCAGAACCGATGCAAGTAAAAGCGCTGCAAGTTTTGCCTTCATAACATTACCTCCCATTACATGTTTATATGACTATATATTTATATATTGCGTTTATGACTATATGTTGTGTTATTGATGAATACGACTTTCAGCGACAATCCGAAACTCCTTCGGCACCGTTCTCAGCCGTATGACGTCGGGATCAGGGTAATTATTATATAACTCGGTCAGGTGGGTAACCAGCATCCAACTGACGCCCCGCCGCGAAAAGTAAGACAGGATCCCCGCCAACCCCTCCGAGCCCTCAGGGTATGATGTAGTCTGAAAGGTTTCGTTAAGCAGTATCAGCGACTTCTCCCGCATGCGCTCGATAATGGCGGACAGTTCGGCAACCTCCTGCTCAAAGCGCCCGGCATCAGGCCCTGTCTCGCCCCCCTGTTCTGAGGAAGCGAACTGTGAGTATATACCGAGCCTCGGACCGAGCGAGGCACTTTCGGCGGTGATACAAAGTCCCGACTGTCCAAGCAGCTGGGCAATGCCCGCTGAACGCAGAAAGACAGTCTTGCCGGAGCCGTTCTCGCCCCGCAGCAGTATACCGCCGCTGTCGCTGAGTTCAAGGTCATTTGCCACTACGATATCCGCCACAGGTTCGGACACGCAGAGCCAGAGGTCACGCAGCCCGCGGCAGCGCAGGGCACGCTCCTCGGTTATCTCGGGTATGCAGGTTGGCACTCCCTTCTGATTCATGAGGCGCCGGTACGCCATGCCTGCCGAGTAGAAGCGCAGCTGCTCCGCCATATGGGCGAATTCATCCAGCAGACGCAGAGTGATGTCCGACAGATAGGCGCTGATGCCCCGCAGCGAGGCGCCGAGGATGTCGTTGCGCAGTGCCTCCTCGCTGCCCGACAGCTTCAAGCCGCTCAGTTCGGGCATGACAAGCGTCGGACGGTTCATCATCCGTTTTAGCACGCCGCCCGAATACTTCAGTTCACCTTTCTCGATTCCGGTGATTTGACGGCTGATCAGCCGTGCGCTGCCGTTCAGGGCGACCGATACAGTGTAGCTGTCACGCTGGGTAAGGTCGGATAACTCCCCCGCCATAGACTGCAGTTCCGCAAAGGCTTTACTGCCGGTTATTTCCTGCATACGGGTCTGCAGGGCGGTAAGCCCCCGTGAGTAGAGCTTATATTTCGAAAGCAGCGCGGAAATGTTTCGTATGTGGTTCAGGGTATCACGCATCGCAACAGCCGTGATACAGAGTGACGAACGCGCCTGAGTATCGCTTACCCGCTCGATGGAGCGCATGTGGGAACGGTTGCGCCGGAAGTCCTCCCGCGTGTTGGCAAGCAGCGTCAATTGTGCCCTCAGGTCGCCAAGCAGGCTTCCCGAGGTCAGATCGCGCATTATCTCCTGCCGCCAGAGGATATTGTCAGCCAGCGTCGGCGGTGATTCGAGACAGCGCAGAAAGTACTGCCGCGAAATCATGTCAGCCTCGGCGTATTCCATTATTCGGTCAAGAGAGAGGCTGTAAATCAGCTCCTGACCACAGTCGGCACATTCCTCCGGCACCGCAAAAAGCAGATCTATCTTGTTCATCGACGCCTGTTTCACTGCCACGACAGCACGGTGGCGAGCATAGGTTCGGTGCGGTTCAGAATAGCCTCAAAAGCCTCCTGCCCTTCGGTATATGGACGGATACGGCTCAGTCCGCTCACATCAATAGTGCCGTCGGCGATGAGTTTTAAAGCGAGGCGATAGTTTCTGTTCATAGACATCGGGTTGAATTGGCTGCTCTCACGGGGCAGATCCATCTCCCAGCCGCCGTAAAGGGTTACATAGTTGTAAAATATCGAATGTGTCAGCCTATGGGCGTCAAGGTCTGACATGCGTTTCCATGGCACGCCTACCAGCGACACCTAACCATGTGGACGAACCATGTCGCAGCAGTCAAACACCGCAGCCTCATTGCCGGTACAGTCAAGCGCCAGGGCAATCTGCTTGTAATACTCGGGATTGTCTCGGGGCACCGTATTGAAAACAGGCACGGGAAGCCGCTCGGACAGTATTTTTCGGCGCCCTTCGTCATGTTCAACAGCAATTACTTCGTAGCCCAGTGCACTGTATACGCGCGCCGCCATATGACCTACCGGACCCAGACCCATTACCATC
>JAAZAV010000031.1 GCA_012514145.1 Clostridiales bacterium
ATATTTTGATGATTCTACGATAAATTCATACATTTTTTTGCAAAATCCCCTTGATTTTTCGGGGGGGTATGATATGCTAAAGGAAATTTGACGTTTTTAGAGGTGCCCTTTAGTTATACCGACAGTCTCCCGAACATAGAGCTCCGAACCGTCGGTGCGCAGCATACGGTATTCACCCGAAACCTCGTCGGATTCCCCCCCTGATGCGACCGTATCGGCACCTTCGCCGAACTTGTCGAGCAGTTCGTGGTAGGTCTGCCGGTCGCCGGGATGCACTCTGTGCAGATAGCCCTCGCCGGACAGCTCCGCGGCATCACAGCCAAGCATGTCACAGAGATTGCGGCTCACATATGTGAGCCGCGGCAGACCGTCCGCGGTATACTCATGATACCCGGATATTCCGCGGTTCAGTATGGTTTCGGCATCGGCTGCAGGTCTGTCTTTCATAGTCAACTCCGCTTCAAACTGTCTATAATACGCTTACATTTCACCGGGTATTATAGCATAATATCGCCAAGCTGTCAAATGAACAAATCCGGAACAGACCGGGTCCCGTGCGTGTATCGCGCGGGACCCGTATGTGTATTATATGTGTCTTATTTTATGTCGCCTTTCGCAGCTCGCCTTTGCGTATCTTTCCGCTGATGGTCTTAGGCAGTTCAGAGACAAATTCCACAAGTCTTATCCACTTATATTCGGCAAGCGAACGGTTGCTGCTCTCGCGTATCTCCTGCTGCAGCTCTGAAGATGGCTGATATCCCCCCGCCAGTACCACGAATGCTTTGATAGCCTGACCGCGCAGGGTATCCGGAACTCCGATTACGCTGCACTCCTCAACCGCCGGATGCTCCATCAGCACATTCTCCACCTCGGAGGGACCGACGCGGAAACCGCCGGTCTTTATGATGTCATCGAAACGGCCGCAGAAGTAGTATCTGCCTTTTTCATCCATTGCGGCGGCGTCGCCGGTGTGGAATACTCCGCCGCGCATTACGCTTTCATACTGTGAATCGTTGTCGAGGTAGCCGGAGAGGATTCCGACCTGACGCCCGTTTTCAGGAAGCAGCACCACCACTTCGCCGACTTCCCCGGGGGCAACGGGATTTCCGTCAAGGTCGCGCAGCTCGATGTTATAAAAAGGTGAGGGAGTTCCCATCGAGCCCTCAGCCGGCTCCCCGGCAGCGAAATTCGCCATAAGCAGCGTAGTTTCGGTCTGACCGTAACCCTCACAGAGGGTCAGACCGGTACGCTCGCGAAAGGCGCGGAATACCTCGGGCGCCAGCATCTCACCGGCTGTCGACGCGTGGCGCAGCGAAGGCATATCGGGTATGCCCTTGCGCACCAGGTATCGATAGACGGTGGGAGGCGCACAGAACGAGGTGACATTATACTTGTTTATTATGGCGCAGAGCTGTCTCGGGTCGAAATTGTCAAAGTCGCATACCATGACCGCGCTGCCAACCAGCCACTGACCGTAGAGCTTGCCCCAGGAGGTTTTTGCCCAGCCGGTCTCGGCTACCGTGAAATGAAGCCCGTCCTCCTCGGCGCGCTGCCAGTACTTCGCGGTGACGATGTGCGCCAGAGGATAGGAGTAGTTGTGAATCACGCACTTGGGATATCCGGTAGTGCCGGAGGTGAAATAGAGCAGCATGGGATCTGAAACCGACGTTTCTCTCCGTCCGAAGGTATCGGGAGCTGCCGCCGCCTCGGCACACAGGTTGCGAAAGCCGTCTGCACCGCCATTACCCGCTGTCAATAGTATGCAGGAGCCGCTCATTCCGGTCTCCTCCACGGCTTCAAGCAGTCTGCTTGTGACGTCGCCCTTAGGCGTACAGACGACCGCGTCGGCGCGGGATATACCGAGACGGTAGACATAGTCGGATACGGTCAGCATATGTGTCGCCGGGATCGCCGCAGCGCCCAGCCGATGCAGCGCAATGACCGCAAACCAGTATTCGTAATGCCGTTTGAGCACCAGCATAACCCGGCTGCCCCGCCCGATTCCGGCGCCGGCGAAGACGTTTGCCATACGGCAGCTCTCGCGCCTCACATCCTCAAAAGTAAAGATACGCTCCTCACCCTCGGTGCTGCACCAGACTATCGCCCGTTTATCCGGGGTCTCGGCGGCTATGGCGTCAACTACGTCATATGCGAAGTTGAAGTTGTCTTCAAAATCCAACTCAAACTTTATCAACTTACCGGATTCATCAAATGTTTCACGGCTGAAATGTTTATATATGCTCATATTACCGCCTCCGTACCGATTCTGCGGAAGCGCTCATAACGCTTCGTCAGCAGCTCCGGGTCGGAGGACAGGCCATCCAGCTCATCTATCAGCAGTGCGCGTATGCGATCATAGAAGGTTTTTTTGCCCAGCTCGTTTTCCGAGAGGATTTTCTCAACAATACCCATGCTTTTTGCGTCCTCCGCGGTCAGACGCAGGCTCTCGGCGGCTTCTTCAGCCTTTGATGCGTCTTTCCAGAGTATGCTTGCGCAGCCCTCGGGTGAAATCACCGAGTAGACCGCGTTCTGGAGTATCCAGACCCGGTCGGCGACAGCCAGCGCGAGCGCTCCGCCGCTGCCGCCCTCTCCGACAAGCACCGATATTACGGGCACACAGAGAGTGGACATTTCGTTGATATTTTCGGCAATCGCCTGACCCTGTCCACGCTCCTCCGCGCCGATTCCGCAGTAGGCTCCGGAAGTGTCGATAAAACACACCACGGGACGTCCGAATTTTTCCGCCTGTTTCATCAGCCGCAGAGCCTTGCGGTAACCCTCGGGATGGGGGGCGCCGAAGTTCCGGAAACTGCGCTCCTTGGCGGTGTGTCCCTTTTCGATGGCAATGACGGTAACCGGGGTGTCGCCAAGATATGCGATGCCGCCCACTATCGCGGGATCATCGCCGAAGCGGCGGTCGCCATGAAATTCTATGAAATCCTTAAAGATATTGTTTACATAGTCAAGCCCGGTGGGACGCGAGCTGTCGCGTACCAGCTTAACTCTTGCATATGGTACCGAACTCACTGGCTTCTTCCTCCGTTGTGCATGCTGAGCAGCTGTGCGAGTATTTTCTTGTGGTCGCCACGGGGCACGATTCGATCAACAAAGCCGTGCTCCAGTACGAACTCCGCCGTCTGGAACTCCTTCGGAAGCGATTTGCGGGTAGTCTGCTCTATTACCCGCGCCCCGGCAAATCCTATTGTGGCTCCCGGCTCGGCGAGTGTGATGTCCGCCTCCATGGCAAAGCTGGCGGTGACTCCGCCGGTAGTCGGGTCGGTAAGCACAGCTATGTACAGCAGTCCCGCGTCGCTGTGGCGTCTGAGCGCCGCCGAGGTTTTAGCCATCTGCATAAGCGACAGCAGTCCCTCCTGCATGCGGGCGCCGCCTGATACCGTATAGCCCACAACGGGCATACGGCATTCGAGAGCATATTCAAACAGCCGGGTAATTTTTTCGCCAACCGCGCTGCCCATGCTGCCCATCATGAATTGCGCCTCCATGACAAAGAGGCAGCAGGACTGCCCGCCGATTTCTGCGGTGCCGCAGATCACTGCCTCGGTCTCTCCGCTGGCGGTTCGAGCGGTTTCCGCCTTATCGGTATAACCGGGAAAATCCAGCGGATTGCCCGCGCGCAACTCGCTGAAAAGCTCTTTAAAGCTGCCTTTATCCACCAGCAGCGTTATTCGCTGGCGCGCTTTCATGCGGAAATGATAGCCGCAGGGGCATACAAGTCCGTTTGACCACAGACGGCTGACCGGTATCAGTTTGCGGCAGTTGGGACATAACTTCTCGGGCTCACCGGCATCCTGATGTACCGGCGCCGAGCTGCGGCCGCCTTCTTCAAGTTTGTTTTTCGGTTTTAAAAAATCTATAAGTGCCATTTGTTTACCTGCCGGTCATAAATGTGAGATCGTAGCTGCCGGAAACAAAACGTTCGTCTCCGACAATGTTTAACTGCTCCTCGAGGTTCGTCGGTATGCCCTGTATATAAAGCTCGCATAGAGCTGCCCGTAACTTGCGCAGGGTTTCTTCCCGTGTGCGCGAAGAGACAATAAGCTTGCCGAGAAGCGAATCATAATAAGGTGTGATGTGTGTGCCAGCCATGAGACAGGTGTCAAAGCGCACCTGAGGACCTCCCGGAACATGAATCATTTCAAGCTCGCCGCAGCCCCGCGCGTTTATGCGGCACTCGATGGCGCAGCTGTCCATGCGCACCTCCGACTGGGTGAAATTAAGAGGTATACCCGCCGCTATGCGTATCTGCCACTTAACTATATCGATACCGGTAAGCATCTCGGTGACGCAGTGTTCCACCTGCAGGCGTATGTTCATCTCCATGAACCAGAAGTTCCCCTTCCGGTCAAGCAGGAACTCAAGAGTTCCTGCGCCCACATAACCTACGCGTTTGACCGCTGCGACGGCAGCCTCTATGATTGCCGCCCGGGCTTCTCTGTCAACTCCGGGAGAAGGGGTCTCCTCCAGCAGTTTCTGATTGCGCCGCTGTATGGAGCAGTCCCTGTCGCCGAGACATACCACATTTCCATGCTCATCGGCTAAAATCTGAAGCTCCACATGTCGCGCCGGATGAATGTATTTTTCTATATACAAAGACCCGTCGCCAAAGGAACTGACGGCTTCCGATGAAGCCTGATGCCAGGCGTCCTTGAGACCCGATGCTGAGCTGATAAGACGAATTCCGCGCCCGCCGCCGCCGGCACACGCCTTGAGCATCACCGGGTAGCCAATTATTTCAGCCTGCTCTGCGGCTTCTTCAAGGCTCGAAAGCGCCGGAGTGCCGGGTATTACTTTAAGTCCGGCTTCGGCGAATATGCTCTTCAGCACCGCCTTGTCGCTGAACTTCTCCATACTCTCCGGCTCGGGTCCGATAAAGACAATGCCGTTTCTGCGGCAGCTGTAGGCAAAGTGAGCGTTCTCCGATAAAAAACCGTAGCCGGGGTGAATTGCCTGGGCACCGGTGAGAAGGGCTGTGCTTATTATCTGATTCTCATTGAGATAGCTGTCGGACGCCTGGGGACCGCCGATACAGACACTCTCGTCGGCAAGGGATGTATGCATTGCGTTCCGGTCGGCTTCGGAGTATACCGCCACAGTGGATATTCCCATTTCCCGGCAGGCGCGGATTATGCGCACGGCAATTTCGCCGCGGTTGGCTATCAGAATCTTCGAAAACATTGTCTGCTCTTTCCCGTTTTAATTACCCGTACCCGCGCCGGGCGTGGTGATCGCGAATGAGAACTCCGCCGTAACGCAGATTTTACCGTCAACACTGACACTGCCTTCACAGAAATAGAAGGGATGCCTTGCGCGCTTGACCGAACAGCGGGTTTCTACCGTGTCGCCGGGTTTCACCGGAGAACGGAATCTTACATTGTTCAGCCCGGTATATACGGGCAGCGCTCCCTCGGTCAATTTGCCCTCCATAAGCACACAGGCCGACTGTGCCATAATCTCGCAGAGAATAACTCCGGGTACTATGGGATTGCCGGGAAAATGGCCGCGCAGAAAGAACTCGTCGCCTCTTACGCGGTAATGTCCCACCGCCTCGCCGCCGTCAAGCGACACCTCGTCCAGCAGCAGCATGTCATCCCGATGGGGAAGCAGTTTCATCAGTTCTTCACGGGTCATGCGCTCTGTCTCCTTATACGGAAGAGCTCGGTGCCGTATTCAACCATCTGACCGTTGGGAACGCAGATCTTTTCGATGATACCGTCCTCTTCGGCGGCTATTTCGTTCATAAGTTTCATGGCTTCGACTATACAGAGAGTCTGCCCCTTGGTTACGCTGTCGCCCAGTGTGACATATGGTTCGGCGTTTTCAGCCGGCGCCGCGTAGAACAGTCCGACCATCGGGGATTTAACGCTGACGCTGTTCTGCTGTTCGATTGCCGCCTCGGTCTGAGCTGCCGGCGGTGTCTGAATCTGAGTATTAACATAAGAGTGAGCGTGAGCATCAGCCGCAGGAGCCGAAAGCTGTACCGGAACCGACGGCTGCGCCGTTTTAATGTCGCGTTCAAGCCGGACTGTGGCTCCGTCCTCGGTAATCTCAATGCTGCTGAGGTCAAACTCGGTCATAAGCGCGGCATATTTGCGAATATCGGCTTCCTTCATTGTATCCGTGATCCTTTCTGTTCCAGGTTGTGTGTTCAGGCTTTTCTGAATGCAAGACATGCGTTGTGTCCGCCGAACCCGAGAGAGTTCGACAGCGCCAGGGTGATATCGGCGCGAACCGATTTGTTCGGCACGCAGTTGAGATCACAGGCTTCGTCCTGTTCAAGCAGGTTGATTGTGGGTGGTATTATTCCTTCGTTCAGGGCGAGCAGACATGCCATAGCCTCCAAAGCCCCTGCCGCGCCCAGCATATGTCCGGTCATGGATTTGGTTGAGCTGACATACGCCGAGTGAGCGGCTTCATCGCCCAACGCCATTTTTATTACCTTAGTCTCGTTTGCGTCGTTAAGCGGTGTACCGGTACCGTGAGCGTTGACATATACCGTATCGGATTTTGTGTAACCCGCCTCCGCCATGGCGTCGGTCATTGCCCTTGCGCCGCCGATTGCCTCGGGATGTGGTGCGGTGATGTGGAATGCGTCGCAGGTGGAGCCGTAGCCGCAGACCTCGCCGTAGATTTTTGCTCCTCTGGCTTTCGCGTGCTCATACTCCTCCAGAATCAGCACGGTCGCTCCTTCGCCGATGACAAAGCCGCCTCTGCGCTTGTCAAAGGGCAGCGACGCGGCGTCCGGATCCTCGGATACCGACAGCGCCTGCATGTTCACAAATCCCGCTACCGCCGAAGCGATAACCGTCGCCTCCGCGCCTCCGGCGATTACCGCGTCGGCATAACCGTGGCGAATCATGCGCATGGCTTCGCCGATTGCGTTGGATCCGGATGCGCAGGCTGTGACCGAAGGCATTGACGAACCGCGGCAGTCGAAGCGTATCGCTATAAGACCTGCAGCCATATTGGCTATCATCATGGGCACAAAGAGGGGAGAAACTCTGCGGGGACCTTTCTCCATGAGTTTTGTATGCTCAATCTCGAAGGTTCCGATTCCGCCGACACCGCTGCCTATCTGTACAGCAAACCGCTCGGGCTCAACCGAACCGGCGATTCCGCTGTCCTCGTACGCCTGACATGCGGCTCCCAGCGCTAACTGCGCGTAGCGGTCGGAGCGGAGAATCTCACTGCGCTCCATATAAAGCGACGGGTCAAAGCCCTTGACCTCCGCCGCCAGTTTCGCTTTGAAGTCGGTGGTGTCAAAAAGGGTTATGGGCGCGATGCCGTTTTTGCCGTTCTTAAGGCTGTCCCAGGTTTCGGCGACGCTGTTGCCCACCGGAGTGATGGCGCCCAGACCCGTAACTGCCACTCTTCTGTATTCGTTCATATATTTGTTTATTTGTTAATCTTTTGTTTTCCCTGTAAAATTCTTACATCGCCAGGCCGCCGTCTACCCGCAGCACTTCACCGGTCACATAGCCGGCGCATGCCAGATAGGCAGCCGCTTCGGCAACATCCTCGGTGCTTCCCATGCGCCCCAGGGGAACGGTAGCCAGCAGCGGGCTGTCCTCCTGCGCGGCGGTCATATCGGTGCGGATGAATCCGGGGGCTATGGCATTGCAGCGGATACCCTTTGATGCCAGCTCGCGGGCGGTGGCTTTGGTCAGCCCTATGAGTCCCGCCTTGGACGCCGAATAGTTGCTCTGTCCCGCGTTGCCAAGAAGTCCGGATGCCGAGCTGATATTGATTATACAGCCCTCCTTCGCCCGAAGCATAAGGGGGGTGATATGGCGCGTCATGTTAAATGCACCTTTGAGATTGACATCCATTACCGTATCGAAGGCTTCCTCGGTCATCATGGCGAGCAGTCCGTCCCGGGTAACTCCGGCGTTGTTGACAAGGATATGCGCGCCGCCAAGGTCGCGTCTTATCGCCGCCGCCGTCTCTTTGACCGCCGTAAAATCCGATACATCGCAGCGATATGATATCGCATTCGCGCCGCTCAGTGTGCGGCACTTCTCGCAGACAGCCTCCGCCGCTTCGGTGTTTCCGGCGTAGATTACCGCCACAGCCGCACCCATGGAGGCGAATTTGCAGGCGATTGCCGCTCCGATTCCTCTGGAACCGCCGGTAATTACGGCAATTTTGCCGATCAGTCTGCTGTCACAATTCATTTTCCCGTTCACGCCTCCGCAAATGTTTTATCCGGCTCAGCCATGCTGAAAACTCTTATAGCCGGGTCAATTCTTGTTATCATGTTTGAAAGTGTCTTGCCGGGTCCGATTTCGATGAATGTGTCCGCGCCGCCGGCAATCATGCCGCGGACCGATGCTTCCCAGCGAACCGGGCTGACAATCTGGCGCACGGGAAGACTAATGACGTCTTCTGTGCCGTAAGGCTCGGCGGTTACGTTTGAATAGAGAGGGATACGCGGTTTCTCAGGCTCTGCTTCTGCAAATGCCGCCGCGAACTCATCCAAAGCCCCATTCATGAAAGGTGAATGGAACCCGCCCGAGACCTTTAGCGGGATTGCCCGTCCTCCGGCTGCTTTCACTTCGTCTGAGAAAGCCGCAAGATTCGAGCGCAGACCCGCCACGGTAGTCTGACCGGGGCAGTTGAAGTTCACCGCATACATCTCGTTGTAACGGGAACAGATTTCCTCAACTTTATCGGCGTCAAGCTTCACAACCGCCGCCATAACGGTATCGTACTTCTCAGCCTCACGCTGCATAAGCTCTCCCCGGCGGCTGACCAGCGCAAGTCCGGCTTCAAAGCCGAACATGCCGGTATAAGCAGCCGCCGAAATCTCGCCGAGCGAAAAGCCCGCCGCGCAGAAGGCATTTATACCTACATCGGTCAGCGCCGCCGCCATGGCAGATTCGAGAACATAGAGACAGGGCTGAGCGTTGGAGGTTTTCTTCAGTTCCTCCTCGCTGCCCTCAAAGCAGAGATTCAGAACACCGGGGCGCAGCGCCTCGGCTGCGTCGAAAACTTTACGGGCGGCTTGATTGCCGTCATACAGTTCACGCCCCATGCCGGGAAACTGATCTCCCTGCCCGGCGAATACAAAGGCTATTTTACCCATTCGGCAGCCCTCTTCAGTATCGGTTCGGCGCCCTCAGCCAACTCACGGACAATCTCCGCAGCCGGCTGTATGCGTTTTACCATGGCCGCCGCCTGACCTGCCAGGAAGCAGCCCTTTTCATTGTCGCCCTCTACAGCGGCAAGCCTCAGCGCACCTGCGCCGAGAGCTTCAAGCTCATCATCGGGCATTGAGCTGTATTCCGCCTTTGCGTAGTTTCGGGCAAAGGGTGTGCGGAGACTGCGGACAGGATGCCCCAGCCGCTTGCCGGTCACCATGGTGCAGAGATCGGTTGCTTTGAGAATCTTTTCCTTATAATTTTCGTGCACAGAGCACTCCTCGGCGCAGAGGAAGCGGGTACCCACCTGCACTCCGCAGGCGCCCAGCATAAAGGCGGCGGCAACTCCTCTGCCGTCGGCTATGCCGCCCGCCGCGATTACCGGCAAATCGGTAGCGTCGCAGACCTGAGGGACGAGAACCATGGTGGTAAGCTCGCCCACATGACCGCCGCTCTCGCCGCCCTCGGCAATCAGCGCGGAGGCGCCGAGACGGGTCATGAGCTTCGCCAGCGCCACGGATGCCACCACGGGGATCACCCGTATACCGGCGGCTTTCCACGCTTCCATGTATTTGGAAGGATTTCCGGCGCCGGTGGTGACTGCGGGCACCTTCTCCTCGACAACAACCGCCGCCACTTCGTCGGCATGGGGGCTCATAAGCATGATATTGACGCCTATCGGACGGTCGGTCAGGCTCCGCGCAATTCGTATCTGCTCGCGGACATAGCTGCCGGGCGCGTTCCCCGACGCTATTATACCGAGTCCGCCGCCATTGGAAACCGCCGCAGCCAGTCTGCCGTCGGATATCCACGCCATGCCGCCCTGGAGCACCGGATATTCGATGCCGAGCAGTTCACAAACCGCTGATTTGAGCATCTTTACTTCTGCTTGCTCTGAATGAACTTGTCAAGCTCACCCACTGTAGCGACCGGCTTATCGAGTTCTATCTCTATACCAAGATCGTCCTCAAGATTCATAAGCAGTTCTACCGTGTCAAGTGAGTCGATTCCCAGATCGGCGAAGGTGCTCTCCGGCTTTATGTCGGAAATCTCGCAGCCGGTACGCTCGGAAATAACCTTTGCAATAGCTTCGAAATACATATTATCCTCCTGAATTTGCGGCAGTCTGTTACATCCATACCGCTTTTTATTTGTGTTATTATTATACCGTTCCGCTGTTCCGCGAATAGTCCCGAAGCGTTCCACGAGCGTTCCACATTGTTAATATTCCGAAAATTGTCGTTGTACAGGCGGTAAATATGTGGTATAATTGCTAAAAATGCCGGGTACATTGGCAATCCGCAATGACAAATATCCGCAAAACAAAAATGTGATTATCAAGGGGGATATGCATGAAGAGAAGAATTGCCCTGATTTTGTGTCTGACTTTGGCGTTTATGTCTGCCGCGGTGTTTCTTTCCTGCTCAGGGGAGGGCAAACCGGCTTCCCCGATTGACAGCGAAGCCGTTTCCACAGAAGCAGAGACCACCGCCGACCCGCTTGCCGACAATCTGCCCGAAAGGAGCTTCGGCGGCTACGAATTCCGCTTTTACACCTGTCTTGACGCCGGTTCGCTCTATGTGCCCGAAGCGGAGAACGGCGATGTGGTCAACGACGCGGCTTACTCCCGAAACAGAATGGTGGAGGAACGCTTTGACATCAGGTTTGTCCCGGTGGACAGCGGAGCCGCCGACACAAGCAAGCACACCGCAGCGATAAAGGCCTCAATACTCGCCGGCGGTGAGGATTTTGACATCATCATAAACAACGGCAAGAGTCTGGCTTCACATACTTCGATGGACGGTCTGCTCTGCAATCTGCACAGTCTGGGTTATTTCGACTATG
Source organism: Clostridiales bacterium (assembly GCA_012514145.1). GTDB lineage: Bacteria > Bacillota > Clostridia > Oscillospirales > CAG-272 > JAAZAV01. The sequence continues at coordinate 11,004 of JAAZAV010000031.1, forward strand.
AAAAACCCTGGTGGTCGAAGCAGTTTGTGGACGACATGACCTTCAACGGCATCATGTATGTCTGCTCGAACAATCTGCACTATGAGGAGTTCGCCGCCTCCAAGGTCTACTATTTCAATAAGGGCGAAATAGCCTCCCGTGGAATCGAGGATCCCTATAAGACCGTGTTCGCCGGCGCCTGGACTCTCGACCACATGATTTCGCTGACCAAGGATGTATATGAGGATATCAACGGCAATGGCAGCAGCGACAAGGATGATTTCTACGGTCTGCTTACCACCGTATCTCACAACACCTGGTCGGTGGCGCTGGACATTCCCGAGTGGGAGAAGAAGGACGGGGCGATAGAGTTTGTCGCGCTGTCCGAGAAGATGTTCACCGCCTTCGACAAGATTCACGACTGGGACTTCAACAGCAAGGGTCTTTACACCTGGCCGAGTTACAGCGCCGCCGTGAAGAACGAAGAGATGCGCACCATGTTCATAAACGGCCGCGGCATCTTTACCTTCGGCTTCGTGGGCGATTCCGGCAAATACTACCGGGAAACCGAGGTGGATTACGGCATTGTTCCCTTCCCGAAGTTCGACGAGAATCAGGAGAGCTACCGCATATTCTACGGCGCCAACAGCTCCAACATGTTCGGCATCCCCGTGACTCTCACCGACACCGAGCGCACCGGCATTATCGTCGAAGCGCTGGCAGCCGAGAGCTACAAGCAGCTGCAGCCCGCCTATTACGAGGTGGCGCTCAAAGCCAAGTATCTGCGGGACGAGGATTCGGTGGCGATGCTGGACCTTGTAACCTCCTGCCGCACCATCAGCTTCTCCTACTGCTATGACAACTGGAACGCCGGAGTGGGCTTCGGAAACTGTTTCGGCACGGATAAGAAGGACAACTACACCTCATTCGTGGCAAGCCGCGAGGCTCTAATCAACGAACGTCTCAAGGCGGTGGCAGAGGTATTCACCGCGAAATAATATAACAGAGAGGATTGAATAATGAAGAAAGCAAGTGAATTCATCAAAAAGCGCCGCATTTCTCCCAACGACGGGTACCACTATTTCTTCGGCTACTACGACCTGCAGGCCTACAGCGCCGACATGAAGAAGCATCTCTGCAACCGGGTTCCCTTCATGGACCGCTTCCCCGGGAAGGACGACATAGCGGAGTTAGGCTACATCGACCTTGACACGCTGGCATTTGTAAAGTTAGCTGAGACCACCGCCTGGAACTTCCAGCAGGGCTGCATGCTCCAGTGGAACCCCCTCTGCGAGGACGAGATAATCTACAATGTGCGGGTGACCGACAGCGACAACGAGCTGCCCTTCCGAACCTGCATTCAGAACATAGTCACAGGCAAGAAGCGTTACTGTGACCGGGCGGTGGCAAACGTCTCGCCCGACGGAAAATACGGTCTTTCGATAAACTTCGCCCGGGTCTATGACTTCCGTCCCGGCTACGGCTACGGCGGCTTTAAAGACCCCAACTTCGATATCCCACAGCCGGATAACGACGGTGTATGGCTAATAGATATGCTGACCGGCAAGAGCAGGCTGATTATCAACTACGCCCGCATAACCCGCGAATTCGGCAACGAGAAATATCTTGACTCAAAGTTTGTGGTAAATCACATAACCTTCAACACCGATTCAAATCGCTTTCTCTTCCTGAACCGCAACTTCCCGAATACGGGCAAGGGCTGGGCTACCACCCTCTTCACCTCCGACCTTGAAGGCAATCTCTGCCTGCTGCTTGACAGCACCATGGTGTCCCACTACCACTGGAAGAACGGCAGTCAGATCCTTGCCTACTGCAACGGCGATCCAAACGACCGTCCGGGCGTCTATCTCATCGACGACTTCACCGCAAAGTCCTTCCGCTACGGTGAGGAGTGCTTTGAGCGCGGCGATATTCACACAATTTACTCGCCCGACCGCCGGTTCATTATGGGCGACGGCTATCCGGACAAAGAACAGCATCGTTCGCTTTACGTCTACGATTCGACTGACGGCAGCTGGGACATCTTCGTTCGGGTCTACTCCGACAAGCCCGAGTTCGTTGACAACCGCTGCGACCTGCATGCCCTCTGGAGTCCCGACGGCCGCCGCGTCTCCTATGACTCAACCGAGACAAAGCGCCGCGAAATTTATGAGTTGGACGTCAGTTATATATACGACTGATAAACATTTGACAAGCAAAAGCCTTCGCGGCATGACCGCGGAGGCTTTTTATATAATTTAACCAGATTCACGTGCTTTGAATTGGGCAATATCATCATTTTGCAATATGGACAAAAAGAACTGCGCATGTTAGTATATTGTGTAAAGATAAATCAAACAGCGCCTATCGATATATAACTTCTATTATGGGGTTCAAAAATGACACATTATCGCTCACAAGCAGCCGCTCTTCCCGAAGCGTCGATAAGCGCTGAATTATTAAGCGGGAAGTCTGTCCATGCCCGTCTTAAAACCGCCGCTTCCGCGGTCACGGGTTTTATTCGTAAGAACACCGTATTCTGCATTGCCGTCATCGCCGCGGTTGTAACCTCGTTTTTCGTAAAACCGGATGCGAAATACGCCGAATACATCGATTACAAAACAATAACCTGCCTTTTCTGCGTATTGGCGGTGGTCTGTGCGCTGCAGAACATCGACTTTTTCGTAATCTGCGCGCGAAAGATTGTGGAGCGCTTCAAAACCGCCCGAAAATGCGTTATCGCCCTGGTATATATAACTTTTATCGGCTCCATGTTCATCGCCAACGACATGGCGCTCCTGACCTTCCTGCCGCTGGGTTACTATGTGCTGCACACCTCGGGGCACGAGGAATATATGGCTTTCACCTTCATCATGCAGAACATCGCCGCGAATTTGGGCGGCATGCTGACGCCCTTCGGCAACCCGCAGAATCTCTATCTCTATTCCCGCTTCAATATCCCGAACGGCGAGTTCATGCTCACCATGCTGCCGGTTTTCCTTTTCTCGGTAGCGCTTATAACCCTCTGCTGCTTCGCAGTGCGAAACGAGCCGGTAAAACTCGACGAGGTAAAGTCGACTCCCCTCAATCCCCGACGCACCGCGCTTTATCTTGTGCTTTTCGCCCTCTCAATAGCCATTGTTTTCCGCCAGATTCCTTATGTTATCGGACTGATTGTCATTCCGGCGGTGCTTGTCTTTGCCGACCGCAAAGCCCTGCGTCAGGTCGACTACGGTCTGTTGTTTACCTTTGTGGCTTTCTTCATCTTTGCCGGCAATATGTCCCGCATAGAGCCGGTGCGTGAGCTTTTGGGCGGACTGCTTGAAAAGAACACTCTGCTTGTAAGTACGATGTCCTGCCAGGTGATAAGCAATGTTCCGTCGGCTATCCTGTTGTCACAGTTCGTCGGCGACTACCGTGAACTGCTCATCGGCGTCAATATCGGCGGAGTGGGCACGCTCATATCCTCACTTGCATCGCTTATCACGTTCCGTGAGTACGCATCTCGCAATCCGGGCAAAACCCTCAGATATATCGGTCTCTATTCGCTCATCAACTTCTCGTTTCTTGCGGTTCTGCTTATTTTCTGCACAATTATTCTGTAAGACTTGGATTATATCAGCCGGTGAACTGTCGCTATGTCAGGTTCACCGGTTTTTTTATTTTGAACATCTTGACATTTGTGCCGTTCATGTTATAATACCTGTGTAACTTCGGAGCAACGGACCCCCTCACATCCGGCGCTCCGTAACGAATACATGAAAGGATTACACACTAATGAAAAAACCTACCCGCATTTTCTGTATTCTTCTGACGCTTGCCACACTTGTCGGCATGATGACGGTAACTTCCTTCGCGGCGGCAGCCAAGAACGAGAAATTCGACATTCCCTTCGCAATCACCCCGCCCGTTCTCGACGGCGTTATCTCCGAGAACGAGTGGCTTGGCGCCCTTGAGCGCAAGCTGACTAAGGACAATGTTGACGACCCCACCAACTCGGGTCTGGTCTGCCAAGGCGCGACCTTCTACTGGATGTGGGACGACACCGGCCTTTACATGGCTGCCGTTGTCACCGACAACTCTCCGATGGCTGACTACCATGCGCCCGATGCCGGCTCCTTCAACGCCAAGGACGGTCTGCAGGTCAACATTTACGCCGATGCCACTATAACCGGTGCGGTAGTGAAGAAGATTCTCTTCTACTCCTTCTGCCCGAACACCACCGACGGCAGCGCCGTTATCGGTGAGCACTTCGTTTACGGCGACGGCGGCTCGGGAAAGAACGTTCCCACTTCCGAGGCCAAGATCGGCGCCAAGTATTCCAAGACCGGCTACACCGTTGAGGTCTGGATCGGCAAGGAGTCGCTTGCCAAGTGTGAGCCTACCATTACCGTTAAGGAAGGTCTGGTTCTCCCCCTCGCCAACATCATAATGGATGTAGACGGTTCCAAGCAGGCTCTCTTCACGGATACTGCCTGGTTCTCGGGCGTTGAATCCAACAAGTACACCCTTACAAAGGCTAAGACTGCAGGCAAGCCTCTGGCCGTTGAGACCACCGCCGCAGCCAAGCCCGCAGCAGCCAAACCCGCCGCTTCTGCTCAGACCGCCGACTTTGTGGTTCTTCCCATCGTCGCGGCTGTAATCTCCACCGGCGTTCTCGCGGTTTCCAAAAAGCGCAGATAATTCAGATTCTACCGCAGCAGCAGGCTGCCGCATTTGCGGCGGTCTGCTGTTTTTGTGGGCTTACACTTTGACCGTAAATTCCAAATGCAAGTGCAATCGCAGTTGATACTGTTGCAGTTACTTTGAGAATTCACTCTTACATTTTGACCTTCAATTATTTCAAAAAGCCCTTGACAAAGCCTCCCGCCTGTGATATAATATCACGCGTTTACGGGGTGTGGCTCAGTTCGGTAGAGCGCTTGGTTCGGGACCAAGAGGCCGCTGGTTCAAATCCAGTCACTCCGACCATACATTGCAGCAGGATACCGTGCCTGCTGTTTTTGTTTTGTTGTCAAGGAGTTAGCAAGTTGTAAAATGAATTGCCCAAGAGAATAAAAAAAGGGGTTCCATTGAGGAATGAAACCAGTTATACTTAGGCTGCGAACAAAAGCAACTGGAGGTAACTCAATGGAACAGGTAGATTATAAC
>JAAZAV010000032.1 GCA_012514145.1 Clostridiales bacterium
CAGCCGAGCCGGCTAAACAAACCGAGCCTGCGAAATCGGCAGAGCCGGTCAGACACGCCGAACCCGCAAAGGCAGCCGAGCCGGATGTAAAACCCGACGAGGCAAAGCCTGCCGGCATTGACGCCGATAAGGAAAAGAAACCCGACCCCGAAAAGAAGCCCGCGGACGCGGAGGAATCGGACGATGACACCGACGATGCCGAAGAGATAAGATCCATCGACAAGAAACTGGCGGCGCTTGACAAAATACTCGACAGCACGAAAGGAGAGGACAGATGATAGGCGAACTTCTGCTGCTTATGTTCACGGCGATAGTCGTTGAAAACTTCATATTCAGCCGTTTCCTGGGCTGCTGTCCCTTCCTCGGCGTGTCCGAAAAGCCTGCCACCGCCGCGGGTATGGGCTTTGCGGTCATATTCGTAATGACCCTGTCCTCAGCCGTCACCTGGCTGGTATACTGGTACATGCTTGTGCCGCTGAAACTCGAGTATCTGCGCACCATTGCCTTCATTCTTATTATAGCGGCGCTGGTGCAGTTCATCGAGATGTTCCTGCACAAGTTCGTTCCCGCCCTCTATTCGGCGCTGGGTATTTATCTTCCTCTTATTACCACCAACTGCGCCGTGCTGGGCGCCGCTCTGCTCAACATCGAAAACGGCTATTCATTCATCAGCTCGGTGGCGTTCGGATTCGCCGCCGCAGTTGGCTTTACCATGGCTATACTTATCTTCGCCGGCGTCCGCGCCCGTCTCGAGTATGCCAATCCCCCCAGGTCTTTCAGAGGCATTCCGATAGCCCTGCTGACCGCCGGCCTCATCGCCATGGCGTTCACCGGATTCTCGGGCATGAGCTTCTGAGATTCAACACGGAATATACATACACATATCCCCGACCCTCCGTCGGGGAAGTATGTCATAATAATGCTGAAGTGGAAATGCTGAAGGGGAAAAACGCAGCAACCAAAAGGATTTCAGAGCTTCCGCAAATTATGAAATTCAACAATTGTTCCCAAACAGCTATAACCCGACATTATTCGTGTCGGGTTAAGTTGGATAAATGTCGGGTAATGTCATCGAAGTTTTTCTAAATGTTGTCGAAATGTTCGGTAATTTTCCGTATACTGTCAATGGAAAAATTTTGCTGCGGGATTGTGCAAAATGAGTTTGGCTATAGATGTATTATATGTAATATTTGATATAGAGTAGATTTTCTCCCCGCCGAGGCGAAAATTTGAAAGCACGGGAAAGAAGGGAGGGACATTTAATTGGCAAGCTTTGATGTTATCACCAAAGATTTGAACTCAAAAGTTCAATATAGAAAAAGCGTTAATATTGTTCAAGACTTAAAGGAAATTATTGATTCCGCCCAAAGCTATGCCTATAGTTCTGTAAATGTTGCTTTGGTATTTCGAAATTGGCTAATCGGAAAACGGATAGCGGAAGAAGAAATGCAAGGCGGGATGCGTGCCGAGTATGGCGCGGAATTGTTAAAAACCCTCGCTAAAGAAATGGAAAATCTTATGGAAAAGGGCTTAATCAAAGAAATCTTTACCATTTTGTCCGTTTTTATGATTACTTTCCTCAAATTTTGAACGCGGTGAGTTCAAAATCTCCGATACTCTCCTGGACACATTATCGCTGTTTATTGCAAGCTCCGGATAAAGAAGCGCGAGATTGATATGAAAAGGAAGCACTCAACGAAACCTGGAGTTCCAGAACACTGCAACGGAACATCTCTACCCAGTATTATTATCGTCTTCTCAAATCACAGGATAAGCGACCGGTAAAGGAAGAAATGCTGTCTCTGACCTCAAAGTACCAACAGGATAAATTGGAGTTCATCAAAAATCCTGTTATAGCTGAATTCTTAGGCATTTCTAAAGACACGAGTTATCTTGAATCTGATTTGGAGCAGTTTATCATAGACAATTTACAGAAGTTCATTATGGAACTCGGAAAAGGCTATGCTTTTGTCGGAAGGCAGCAACATATTAAAACCGAAGAAGAGCTTCGAGCCGAGATAGAAACACAGAAAACCTTGTTTTACCTTCAACAGCAGGAAAAAGGGAGCGAAAAGCAGTCATATGAATTAGAATTTGTGAGGTGGATATATGGGTGATGTTATTCTTGCGCGACTGACATCGGATGATAGAGAACAATTTATTTCAGATAATCAGGAAGCATTTAATTATGGTGCTATGGAGGAGTTCGGTCTTAGAGATAATCACTTCGAGGAAGACGGACAGATTATTTCACGAAAGACAATTGAACAATCCATTGATGGAGGAGAGGCTTATCGCATCCTGTTGGATAGTGAAAAAGTCGGCGGGGTTGTGGTTAAAGTTAACGGTGAAAAAGGTGAATTGGATTTGATTTTTGTTTCTCCGCATTTTCACAGCAAGGGGATTGGTTATGCTGCGTGGCGCGAGATTGAGAGAATGCATCCGGAAGTTAAAATTTGGGAAACGGTAACACCGTATTTTGAACAACGCAATATTCATTTTTATGTGAACAGATGCGGCTTTCACATTGTGGAGTTTTTCAATAGATATCATCCCGATCCGAATGAACCTGAGATGAGTTCTGAAGAAGTTGATGAGCAATTTCCGGATGGAATGTTTAGGTTTGAGAAGAGAATAGATTAACGAATTTTAATTTTGTCTTGCTTTTGAGTATGGAGTTAAAAAATACCCGGCACTTTGTAGAATATGTGATTTTGGCAATGGTTGAGAACACGAAGCCGATATAACCCCTGATGTCAGACAAATGATACACTCAGAAAAGGTTGATTTCAAAGGGTATTACAGATTTGAAAAAGTGTAAAAACGGCGTTTTATTTTAGACCCGGCCAGAGGCACAGGCACAGGCATAGGCGCAGGATAAACGACTGAATTGACTTAATTAAGGTATAAAATGGACAGAAGACCCGAAGTAATGACCGAGCAGAACAGACTGCTCGACATACAGTTTTCAATCAAAGACAAGACCCGCGTACTCGACCTGGTGTCGGTGATTTTGGCGGCTGTCTTCATCCTCTCTTTCGGCATCGCCATATTCGTGCTGCCGAAAAAGGAATTCTCCGAGCAGGAGAACCGCTATCTCCAGACCCTGCCCAATATTACGCTCAAGCGGCTCCTCACCGACAACAAGACCTCGGAGGAGATAGGCGAATTCTACGCCGACCAGTTCCCCATGCGCGACATTTTCGTCGGCATCAAGAGCATGGGCGAGCTGGGGCAGCTCAAAGCCGAGAACAACGGCGTGGTGCTGGGCAAGGGCGGCTATATAATCAAGCGGGGGGATCATCCCTCCCGGGAGACCATAGCCAACAACCTGTCCTCCGCCGCCCTATTCGGGAAACGCATGGAGGAGCTGGGGGTGGGCTTCACCGCCGCCATAGCCGGACGTTCGGTGGACGTTCTGCACAGGTATCTGCCGCCGGTCTATCCCCGCGACCTGTCGGATGATATCTGGGAGTTTGTGGGCGCGTGCGCGGACGAGTTCCCCGAAGGCTCCTATTTCAATCTGCGGGCGGAGCTTAAGACCCTCATCGACGGGGGCGAGCCGCTCTACTACCGCACCGACCATCACTGGACCACACTGGGCGCCTTCTACGGCTACAGCGCCATCGCCGCGAAACTGGGCTACGGCGCTTCGGTGAAGCTCTCGGACTACACGGTTTCCACCGCCTCCGACAGCTTCTACGGCACCACCTGGTCGTCGTCGGGCATGAAGTGGATAAAGCCCGACACCATCGAATTCTTCGATTATGAGGGTTCGAAGGACTACCGCGTCGAGATAGCCGACACGGGCGAGATCATCGAGGGTTTCTATGACCTGAGCTATCTGGATGTCAAGGACAAGTACAGCGTCTTCATCGGCGGCAACAACGCCCGGGTGGACGTCTACAAGGCGGACGCCTCGGGGAATCGGATCCCCGGCAGGGAGACGATGATCGTCATAAAGGACAGTTTCGCCCACGCCCTGGCGCCCTTCCTTGCAAGGGAGTATGACCTTGTGCTTATCGACCTGCGCTATTACAAGAAGTCGGTGCGGGAACTTGTCGCCGAGACGGGAGCCGCCGAGACGCTTATCATGATGAACCTCGATTCGCTCGCCGAGTCGAACGTGCTCAGCATCCTGCGGCTGAAACTGGATGAGTGAGAGAACATATACAGCAATGAGGATGGCAGGCGGCGGTGTCGACAGAGACAGAAAATACCAAACATGAAACGGTTACCCACCCCTTTCAGCCTCTTTTTCAGGCTGATTCGAAGATTCTGATCTTAGGCTCCTTTCCCTCGGTCAAAACAAGAGAATACGGTTTCTTTTACGGACATCCGCAAAACCGTTTCTGGCATCTGCTGGAGCGGATTTTCGCCGTGGAACTGAGTGCCGATATCGAAGAAAGAAGAACCTTTCTTCTGCGGCGCCGCATTGCCGTCTACGATGTCATATACCGCTGCGATATCATAGGTTCGGGCGACGCAAGTATTCGGAATATTATCCCGTCGGATTTAAGCCCTGTTTTTGAAGCGGCGGATATAAAGCGGGTTTTCTGCAACGGCGGAACCGCTTACCGGTATTATCGGAAATACCGGGAGCGTGAAACGGGATTTAAAGCCGTCAAACTCCCCTCCACCAGTCCCGCAAACGCGGGTTTTTCCTTGGATGACTTATATAATGAATGGAAGATAATACGGGAGTTTTGCCGAAACAAGGATGATTTATCGTGAAAATCCTGTCCGCCGTCTTTTGGATTCCGGCGGTACTGCTTTCCAATGTAATGAGCGCGGCTGCCGCGTACAACTATTGCGATATGCTGTGGGGGATAAAATACGCCGGCTGCAGCGCCCCTGCAAGCACTGCTTTTCTGACGGCGGTTCCCTATGCCGCCGGGGCTGTGATCTGTGTTGTGCTTGCGGTTGTTTTCGGGAGGAAGGCGGAGCGGCAAAAAGGGTCAGAAAAGAAATTTTAATAATAAACATTAATATAGAAAACTCCGGTTCACATTCTATTATATTTGTCTGCCATGAAGTTTCATTATATAATCATATATAACAACATGTTTCAACATGGAGGATAACTATGAAGATTAAGTTATTTGCCTTAATGTCGGCGCTGATGATTCTGTTTGCCGGATGCGCTGACAGGGATGCTGCGGCGCCGATTACAGACGTTCAAACGCTTTCGGCAGAAGAAAGCATAAAAACCGAAGAATCAACAGAGACAAAAGAAACACCGTATATCCCGGAGGGAACCGACTTCGGCGGTTATGACTTTCGTATAATAGCCCGCGGAATCGGAAAATGGGCATGCCAGGACATGTATACCGAAAACCTCACGGGATCGGTTCTTAATGATGCCATATACGACAGAAATGTTTACTGCGAAGATGCGTTGAAATACAGTATCAGTCAGACACTTATCCCCGATGACTCCAAGCTTTATAATACTATAGTCAATACGGTTCAGTCCGGTTCAGATGATTATGACCTTGTCTGGGTCAATTCGGTAAACATTGCAAAGCTTGCGATGAAAGGGATGCTTGCCGACATGAATTCCATCAGCACCCTTGATTTGTCGCACTCATGGTGGGATCAGAGAGCCGTCGAAAGCCTTATGATCAACAATCGTGTATACTACACAACCGGTGATATAAGCACAATATCAAAGAATGCGGTATACGTTATAGCATTCAACAAAAAACTGTTAAGCGAATACAATCTGCCCGATGTCTATTCACTTGTCAACGAAGGTGAGTGGACAATTGACAACATGGGGAATATAGCTGCTCAGATAAGCAGCGACATCGATGGTGACGGCGTGATTACCGAAAAGGATTTATTCGGTTTTATGACATACAACTGTGACAACATCGGTTTTTTGCTGTCCTCCGGCGGCTCCATTGCCGTTATTAGCGGAAGTGAAATAACCACGAAGTACAACAATGATAATACCGTCAGCATGCTCATGAAGCTTACCACCATGAGACAGTCTGAAAGCACTTACTTTTTCACCAGTGACGATGTAGCGAATACAGTTTTCACGGAAGGCAGGGTTTTATTCGTATTCCGCACGCTTATAAATCTGAATTTCTACCGGGATATGGAGACGGATTACGGCATCCTGCCGACTCCGAAGCTGAACGAGGAGCAGGACAGATATTACTGCGGCGAACATGCATACGGTCTTTCGCTGATAGGCATCCCGGTTACAGCCGGTAACCTTGAGCGGACCGGCACCATTCTGGAGGTTATGAGCAGCAAATCGCAGGAGCTTGTAACGCCAGCCTTCTATGAGCAGACGCTGAAGGGAAAGTTCTTCCGTGACGAAGATTCCGGCGCAATGCTTGATATTATATTCAACAGCCGCGTTTATGACTTCGGATATTTCAACAACTGGGGCGGAATACCCGAAAAGCTTCAGACTTATTCATCACAGAATAAATCCGAATTTTCGTCTTTGTTTGAATCGGTTGATGAACAGGTGAACAATTCGATCGAAATAGCTGTGGAAGCATTCAGCAATCTCGACTGACAACATCGGAGCCGGCTGCGCAAGCCGGCTCCGATGTCCGTATATGTGAGGGAGAGTTGTTTCGGTCGCCGAACAAAGGTTTCAGCCGGTCATTTTCGCATATATTTGCAGTCTGAATATTCTTTCATTTAACATCAAACATCAGCCGTCCTCCCCGCTTCATCTCCTCGCCCGTATCCGGCGGTTTATGCGGTAGGCGGTCTCGCGGCTGATGTTCATCTTCTCGCAGGTGTCTTCGATGGTCATGCCCTGGATATAGCGCAGGCGGACGAAAAGACGTTCGGCGCGGGCGGAAGCCCGTGTCCGCGGGTGGGGCGCGAGAGTGTCCTCCCGCCGCCAGCCCGACGCCAGATTCTCGGCGGCGGCTATGCGCGAGGACAGCCGGTCGATCTGGGCGGTGAGCCGGGACGCCCGCCCGCTCAGTTCGGCGGCGCAGGCGGTCTGTCCCGAGGCTATCCGGTCGCAGGCGTCGTCAAGTTCGCGGCGCAGCGCCTCCAGGGTCAGAACGTCGGTTGTGTATGACTCAAGCAGCGCGGCGGGCGAATCGGCGGACTGCTGTCTGCCTATGCCGGCGATTGTGCCCGTCCTCGGGAATCTGCCGGTGTTCGTTTTCGTGTTCGCGCCGGTATTCGGACATCTGCCGGTGTTCGTATATTTGAGCGCGGCTTCAAGATTGGTTGACACGTCGTTTCTCCTTTCCGGTTCCTTGCGGCGCGCATCGGCGCCGCAATCCTTCGGTTGAGCGTATGGCTTGTGCGGGATGAAGGCTTCGGGGCGGGGATAACCGGCAGTGGAGAGGGCTTCCGGTTATTTATACGGTCCGTCCGGTCTTTATCGGGCATAAAACTCCGATACAAGTGCCTGCGCCGCGGAGAATACGGCGGGCTTACGGGAGGGCGCCGTGTCCGAAAACGCGCAGGGCTCCCGCAAATCCCGCCCTGCACATCGTGAGGGAAGTATAGCACATCGCGAGTGTGCTTGTCAAGCGTGAAGTGCATACAAGTGTGTGAATATTTAATGAATGTAATCCGAAGTGTGCAGGAGTGTGAACACATGGCAATCTTCACAGAAAATCGCCCGCATATTTACAAATTTGTGCACAATGTATAAATGTAGAATTATTGAGCCGGAATTTGTGCATATTGCGCAATGAAATAATAACCCGCAATGGACGGCGGATGACGGGGCTGTGACGGGTATGCCGCCGGAAGCGGGGGCGGAGGGACACGGAACACCGTCTGAATGAGGGGAAAAACACAGTAAAATCAACGAAAACAACGGGATTTTCCGCCGCTTTCGGGCGGCGGAAATCAGGCCGGAAAAGGCGGCTGACAGGGCTCATGGGGCGGATTTATTATTATATGAACGGATTTCGCGGACGGGATTAACATTTCCCCCGGGGTGTGAAGGGTGTGTGACGGCGGTGTGGCGGGAAGGAAAACACTTGACATTTCACGCATAATATGGTATTATTTTGCACAAGATGACCGAGTGCCCTCTCCGGGACGAATACCGGGGAGGGCACGGCGGCAACGCATGACATAGCAATGCATTTGGCAAACGCGCATCCAGAGCGAAGCGCGCTGCGGACAGAGGTCCGAAATTAAAGGCGGAGGCTATGGCGGATTCCGAGAGTGTGCCCGGGGCGGCGGTTTGCCTGCGGGTATACCGACGCGACGCCGTATCCCGGTGTCTTTGACGGAGGACATCGGCGGCGGCTCCCGGGATGTGTGTTTTTCTTTGTTTCCGGGTATTCATTCATAGAGGCATAGAGGGCGGCTCTATAAGGGGCCGCCGTGTCAGCGGAAAGCACCGAAAACATCTGCACGCCGGACGTCATCTCGGGAAAGGGCGGCAAAAACCGCGGGATCCATACTCAAAGCACCGGTAGGACGGCTTTTTCGTGAAGTTCATTCCTGTGACGCATGACGCTTGTATTTTTATGAGCCGCGGGTTATGATTCCGGGAAAAACAGCTGTTCGGCGCCGGCGCCGCGCGTAGGATTCCGGGCGGTATGCCTTCGTTTCCCTGCTTCCCTTTGCCGTTCGTTTCGCCCGAAGCGGAGTGATTCCTGCCGTTTCGAGTGGAACGGACGCACTAAACCTTTCAGGTAGGAGGAAATTGTTTCATGAACAAACACAAACAGACAAGGTTCATTGCTGTACTGCTGGTCCTTGTCATGCTTGTAACCGGTCTGCCGATTACGTCGTCGGCAGCCAGTGCGAAGAGCTCGACAGCGGGCTTCAAGCGTACTCTCGAGGAGGTCAGGGAGATAATAGCGACCGTGACCTACGCCGAGTACAAGAAGCTTTACGCTGAAGTTCCCAGCGGCACAAAAGAGGCATCGGTAAAGGGCACCTCGTATGTCAAGGGAGCGGAGACCACCGCATCCGTTAAGTCCGAGACCTACGACGGCGTCCAGGCGCTGTACTGCGCGGATGAGGGCAAGGTAACCTGGAATATCACCGCCCCCTCCGAAGGCATGTACGAAATCGAAATCGACTACTACCCCGTAGAGGGTAAGGCAACTTCCATCGAGAGAGCGCTCTACATCGACGGCAAGATTCCCTTCAGCAGAGCGCGCTCCCTGACCATGACCAAGGTATGGGTCGACGAATACCCCGCCGAGTGGGGTATATTTAAGGAAGACATCAACGGCAACCAGCTCCGTCCCTCCAAGGGCGAGGCTCCCGAGTGGAGAACCTACAGCCTCTGCGACTCTACCGGCTTCGAGGTGGATAACTTCAAGTTCTACTTCACCAAGGGCGAACACACCCTCACCCTTGAGGCGGTAAGAGAGCCTGTGGCTATCGCCGAGATCAGACTGGTTCCCGTGACCGTTAAGCCCACCTATGAGGAGTACCTTGCGGCTCACCAGAGCGCCGGCACTCCTTCCATCGAGCCGATAAAGGTTCAGGCCGAGATTCCGTCAGCGACGTCTGAGCAGACAATTTATCAGCTTAACGACCGTTCTTCCGCTATCTCCGAACCCCAGAGCCCCTCTCTTATAAGGCTCAACTCCATCGGCTCCAACAAGTGGCAGACCTGCGGACAGTGGATCCGCTACGACGTGGAGGTTCCCCAGGCAGGACTTTACAGCATCGTTCCGCGCTTCCGTCAGGAGCTGCTGACCGGTATGTACACCTCCCGCCGGGTGAGAATCAACGGCGAGGTTCCCTTCCAGGAAGCGAGCTACCTCCAGTTCAACTACAACACCGCATGGCAGACCAAGCCCCTCAACGACGGCGAGATCGAGTTCCTGTTCTACCTTGAGCAGGGCAAGAATACCATCGAGTTTGAGGTCGTGCTCGGCTCCATCGGCACCATCCTCACCCAGGTGTCCAAGGCGCTTGACGAGCTTAACGCCGACTACCTGCAGATACTGATGATCACCGGCGCGTCTCCCGACGCCTACCGTGACTACAACTTCGGCAAGCTCATTCCCGACACAATCATAAACCTTGCCGACAACGCCGAGCTGCTCTTCGACATCTC
The DNA here is from genome assembly GCA_012514145.1 of Clostridiales bacterium. Classification (GTDB taxonomy): domain Bacteria; phylum Bacillota; class Clostridia; order Oscillospirales; family CAG-272; genus JAAZAV01. Next base: position 10,034 of record JAAZAV010000032.1, read on the forward strand.
CGAGGAGCTGACGGCTATAACCGGCGAGAAGGGTCAGCACGTCGCGACCCTTGACACCGTCGCGAACCTCATCGACCGCATGGCGTCCGACGAGGACGAGGTGGCGAAGAACCTGGGCAACCTGAAGTCATATCTCGGTACTCTCGGTACCTGGCTCTACAGCACCCAGAACCAGTCGCTGCGTTTTGACTACTTCATGATTCAGTCGCCCGACGAGAAGCTCCCCAAAGCCACCTCCAACTTCTTCCAGGCGGCGGGTTTTGAGATAAGCGCGTTCGTGCTCAGCTTCTTCTCCGACTATAACACCATCGGCGCCACTGTCGAAGGCGAAGCAAAAGACAATGTCACGATGTGGTATACCTCCGGCCGTGACCAGGCTCAGCTGCTCCGTCAGATGATAGACAACGAGTATACTCCCCAAAGCGGAATCGGCGTCACCCTGAAGCTGGTCGCCGGCGGCTCGCTGCTCCCCTCCATTCTGGCGGGCGTTGGTCCCGACATCTCCTTCTTAGGATCTGCCGATACCATCAACTACGCAATCCGTTCGGCGGTCGTTCCGGTCAACGACTACCCCAACTTTGAGGAGGTTACCAAGCGCTTCAGCCCGGCGGCGATGATTCCGCTGACGCTGTACGGCTCCACCTACGGTCTCCCCTCCACCCAGTCCTTCTCGATGATGTTCTACCGCATGGATGTCTTCGCTGAGCTGGGCATGGAGCTTCCCGAGACCTGGGAGGATATGTATACCATTCTCCCCGTTCTCCAGAACAACCACATGCAGATAGCCTTCCCGTCAAGACTGGGCGGCACCATCCTGACACTCTACCAGATGGGCGGTGAGCTCTACGCCGACGAAGGCAAGCGCATCAATCTGGACTCCAACGTCGGTCTGACCGCGTTCGAGACGCTGACCGACCTCTTCCAGAAGTATAAATTCCCGCTTTCCTATGACTTCTCCACCCGTTTCAGAACCGGTGAGATACCCATAGGCGTCGCCGACTACACCACCTACAACACCATGGTCATCTACGCTTCGGAAATCCGCGACGTATGGGAAATGGTTCCCATGTTCGGCTGGGAGCATGAGGACGGCACCATCAACTCCTGCGTGCCGGCGGGCGTATCCGCCATAGTGCTTCCGAGAACTCCCGAGTCCAAGGAGCAGGAGCAGCGCCGTCTCAACGCATGGGACGTTATGTGCTGGTTCACCTCGGCTTCGGCTCAGGCGCGTTACGCCAACGAGCTGGTAGCGGTTCTCGGTCCGGCAGGTAAGTACAACACGGCAAACATCGAGGCTCTCGCGGAACTGCCCTGGACCGCAAACGAGTACAAGGCGCTCGAGGCTCAGATGATGAACCTGGCTGCCATTCCCGAGTATCCGGGCGGATACATTATCGACCGTTACGTCAACTTCGCATTCATGAACGTTTACAACAATGCGGCGGACGCGGTTGAATCGATGCTCGACAACATAACCGAGATCAACAAGGAAATTTCCCGTAAGCGCAAGGAGTTCGGCCTCGAATACTACGAGATATCCTACTCCACAAGCTTTGTCGAATCCAAGTCCTGACGACCCTGCGGTCATAAAATCTGAAGCAAGGAGTGAATCCAATGTCAGACAAAACGGCTGTTGCAAAGGAAACAAAGAGAGCGGTCAACAGGAAGGACATGACAAGGGCTCAGTGGACGATACATGAAATGAAGCGCAACTGGATCGCGTATGTAATGATCGCGCCATTTATGATTGTCTTCTGCATGTTCACCGTCGTGCCCGTCGTGCTTTCCTTCATACTCAGCTTCTCCACATTCAACATGCTGGAAATGCCGGATTTCATCTTCATGGACAACTATATCAGACTGTTCCTTGACGATGACATCTTTACCATAGCGCTGCAGAACACATTGATTTTCGCAGCCATCACCGGTCCCGTCTCATACCTGATGTCCTTCATGCTCGCGTGGTTCATCAACGAGCTTGAGCCCAGGGTAAGAGCGGTGGTAACCCTTATATTCTACGCACCCAATATTTCGGGCGCCGTCTACCTGATATGGCAGGTCGCCTTCTCGGGCGATACCTACGGTTATGTAAACGGTATGCTCATCTATCTGGGTATCATATCGACGCCTATCCAGTTCTTCCAGAACGCCACCTATATAATGCCCCTGTGTATTGTAGTGGCTCTCTGGACTTCGCTTGGCGCCGCGTTCCTCTCCTTCATCGCGGGTCTCCAGATCGTCGACCGTTCGCTCTACGAGGCGGGCGCTGTTGACGGCGTAAGGAACCGCTGGCAGGAGCTCTGGTACATCACCCTGCCGTCCATGAAGCCTCAGCTTATGTTCGGCGCGGTCATGGCAATCACCGGCTCCTTCGGCTTCGGCGGCATAGTAACCGCGCTCTGCGGCTTCCCGTCGGTCGACTACGCGGCGCACACCATAATGCATCACCTTGAGGACTACGGCGGACAGCGTTTTGAGATAGGCTACGCCTCGGCTATCGCCACCCTGCTCTTCGCGATGATGATAGGCGCGAACGTGCTGGTTAAGAAAATACTGTCGAAGGTGGGTGAGTAAGCATGAAGAAACTCAGAACAAGAAAACATACCGTTGTCCTGAACCGTTCGGTAGGCGGCGACGCCGGTATTACAATCATTCTGATCCTCTTCGGACTGTTCATGTTCCTGCCGATGTACTACGTTGTCATCCAGTCCCTGAAACCCATGGACGAGATGTTCGTGTACCCCCCGCGGTTCTATGTTGTTAAGCCAACGCTTAAGAACTTCGCGAACCTGTTTACCCTCATGAGCGACTCATGGGTCCCCTTCTCGCGTTACATCTTCAATACCGTGCTGATTTCGGTCTGCGGAACCTTCGGCAACCTTATCTTCGCCTCCATGGCGGCATATGCCCTGGCGAAGATCAAGTTCCCGGGCAGAGGCTGGATCTTCCAGGTAGTCGTCCTCTCGCTTATGTTCCACTCCACCGTTACCGGTATTACCAACTTCCTTATAATGTCCTACCTGCACTGGGTGGACACATACTTCGCGCTTATCATACCCGCCTTCGGCTCCACGCTGGGTCTCTATCTGATGAAACAGTTTATGGAGTCATCGGTATCGGACGCGGTGCTTGAATCGGCACGGCTGGACGGCGCATCCGAGTTCTATACATTCATAAATATAGCAATGCCTATGGTTAAACCGGCATGGCTCACCCTGATAGTGTATTCCTTCCAGGGACTCTGGAACTCGGGCGCTTCAATCTACATCCAGTCCGAGCAGCTTAAGACCTTCAACTACGCTATATCCCAGATCATCACCGGCGGCGTCGCCCGTGCGGGCGCGTCAGCGGCCTCGACGGTACTCATGATGATAGTGCCCATAACGGTATTCATCATCACTCAGTCGAATATCATCGAGACCATGGCGACCTCCGGTATGAAGGACTAAGCAGGAGGGACAGAAATTGAGAAAGTTTTCGAATAACCTGCTTCGGATAGCATGTCTGATGTTCGTTATCGCGGTCGCGGTACTGCCCGCAGCGGTGTCGGCAACAAACTCCTACGCTACCTACACCTATTCGGTTGACGGCTGGTCAGCTCCTTCGCCGGACGCCTACACTCCCGAGATAGAGATCAACTCCAGACTTATGGGTCTGACGGTTGAAGTAGCTCCCGACGACACCACCACCGACCCGGGCAAGGCGATAGACGACCCCCGCGACCTCTTCGTTGACAAGAACAAGAACGTCTACATCGCCGACGCTGCCAACAACAGAATCGTGGTTCTCGACGAATACTACAAGGTGAAATTCACAATAACCGATTTCATCAACGACTACGGCGTGCCGGACACGCTGAACACCCCCTCGGGCGTGTTCGTAACCTCCGACACCATCTTCGTAGCCGACACCGAGAACAACCGTATCTGCACCTTTGAGCTGGACGGCACCTTCCGCAAGCTCATTCCCGAGCCCAAGTCGGACGTATTCCCCGAGAACTCCATCTACAAGCCGGTAGCGCTTGCTGTTGACGAGACCGGACGTATATACGTAATCTCCTCCACCACCTACATGGGCGTTATCGCGCTGAACGGCGACGGCTCCTTCGTGGGCTTCATCGGCGCGCAGAAGGTTACCTATAATATGATGGACATAATCTGGAGATACTTCCAGACCGCCGAGCAGAGAGCTCTGTCGGTGCAGTACGTCTCCACCGAGTTCAATAACATCACGATAGACGAAAAGGGCTTCATCTACGTCACCACCTCGTCTATCCCTCCGGCGAGCCAGCAGGGCGCCATCCGCTCAAGGAGCGGCACCTACGCCCCGGTCAAGAAGCTCAACTCCGCCGGCGACGATATCATGAAGCGAAACGGCTTCTTCGGACCGGGCGGTGAGGTTGACGTGCGCAACTTCAGCTTCGACTCCAACGCCGCAACCGGCGCTTCCAAGATAATCGACGTGGCAATGGGTCCCGAGGGAACCTGGTCGATAATCGACGAGAAGCGCTCCAGAATCTTCACCTACGACCAGGACGGCAAGATGCTGTTCACCTTCGGCGACACCGGCTATCAGCTGGGCAATATCTCCTCCATCGAGGCGATTGCGTACCAGGGCGACAAGATGCTGGTTCTCGACAAGACCAGAGACAGCTTCACCGTTTACAACCGTACCGAGTACGGCGACATACTGATAAAGGCACTGACGAACAGCAACAACCGCCGCTATGACCTGGCAGTCGAGGACTGGAAGGACATCCTCCAGCGCAACGGCAACTTCGACGCCGCATACATCGGTATAGGCAAGGCTCTCTACCGCGCGGGCGACTGGGAAGGCGCCATGGACTATTACGAGTACGCATTCGACACCACCAACTACTCCGCCGCCTTCAAGATGTGGCGTAAGGACTGGGTGTCAAAGTACATCGCCATAATCCCGATCATAATAGTCGTGCTGATTCTCGGCATCTACTTCTTCTTCAGATTCGCCGGCAAGGTCAACTCCAGAGTCGCCACCAAGGGCGGCAAGCGGACATTCTGGGAGGAAGTGCTCTACGCGTTCCACCTGATCTTCCATCCATTCGACGGATTCTGGGATCTCAAGCATGAGAAGAGAGGCTCGGTCAGAGGCGCGTTCTTCTGGCTGGCAGCCACCATTCTCACCTTCACCTACAACGCGATAGGCAGATCCTACGTATTCAACCCCTACGGCGGTTATGTATCGATTATCTACCAGGTAACCGGTATAGTCGTACCCGTTCTGCTGTGGGTAACCGCGAACTGGTGTCTCACCACCCTGTTCGAGGGCGAGGGCAGCTTCAAGGACGTATTCATCGCCACAAGCTACGCTCTCACTCCCCTTCCCCTGCTCATGATCCCGGCAACCCTGCTCACCAATATCCTGACGCTTTCCGAGGGCGGAATCATCAACATTCTCATCTCGCTGGCGTGGGTTTGGGTCGGCATGCTGGTGGTCGTCGGCTCCATGGTAACTCATGACTACACCTTCGCAAAGAACGTTCTGACCTCTATCGGCACGATAGTCGGCATGTGCGTCATCATGTTCCTTGCTCTCCTCTTTACCGGTCTGATTACCAAGATAGTCGGCTTCATCACGAGCATCTACACCGAGATCTCATACAGAATCTGACGGATAAGGAGAATACAGTATGAACAAAACTCATGACTACATACGGCTCTTATCCGCTCTGCTCGCATTGCTTGCCGTACTCGGCTGCTTTGGCGGACTTTCCGTCACGGTGGCTGCGGCTGGCGAGGAAGAAGAAGCCGTAGAAATCATCGACTACTACACCCAGGTTTACAACACCCCCGAGGAAAAGCTGGCGGCAATGGAGAAGAAGCTCTCCATGCACGGTTATGAGCTCTATTATGAGAACTACACCGGCGAAATAGCTCTCAAGGATACGAAGAGCGGCAAGGTTCTCTTCTCGAATCCTTACAACATCCCGATAGTGTCGGCTACATCCTCCAACGATACCAAGGATCAGCTGCTTTCCCAGCTGATAATAAAGTATCTTGACAACGACCAGGAAAAGAACTACTACTCATTCGTAGAGGCTGCAAAGAGAGACCAGATTAAGGTGAAGAACCTTAAGAACGGTATCCGTGTAGAGTACACCATGGGTAAGGAAGAGACCCGTTCCCTGGTTCCGAGAATGATACGCATCGACCGTTTCCGCGACCTCATACTCAGCTATATCGAGGATGAGCAGGCGCTGAAGAAGATGAACGCCTTCTACACCCTTAAGGACCCGGAGGATCCCAAGCTGACCGTCCGCGGCGTTAAGGAGCTGCAGGCAACCTTCCCCATCACAAAGAAGATGGCGGTTTATGTGTTCGACCCCTATGCCTCCGCCCGTGAGGTCAACCTTATTGAGGGCTACATCAAGCAGTTCTGCCCCCACTATACCTTCGCGGACATGGACGAGGACCATTCAATCACCGAGTATGAAGGCTCCGACAAGACTCCCGCTCTCTTCAAGCTCTCCCTTGAGTACTACCTCAACGAGGACGGTCTCCAGGTAAGACTTCCGGCGAACGGCATCCGCTTCGACGAGACCAACTACTCCCTGACCTACATCCAGATTCTCCCCTACATGGGCGCCGGCTCCTATGTGAACAAGGGCTACACCTTCATCCCCGACGGCTCGGGCACCATCGTGCGCTTCGAGGACTTCGCGGGACAGAACCTGACCATATCCGGCAAGCTCTACGGTCAGGACTATGCCTTCCATGAAATCTCCGGCCAGCATCAGCAGGTGATGCGCCTGCCGGTCTACGGCGTTGTTGAGAACTATACTCACAGCTTCGAGACCGAGGTGGAGAAGGTCATAGAGGCATACACCGACGACGAGGGCAATCTCCATCCCGAGGAGACGGTTGTCGAGAAGGTCGCCAACGAGGACACCGAGGACCGCGGCTTCCTGGCAATCATCACCGAGGGCGACGCCCTTGCAAACATCACCACCAGCCACGGCGGCGCGCTCCACAAGTACGCGACCGTGTATACCCAGTTCTACCCGAGACCCAAGGACTCCTACAACCTGCGTGAGGCTATCTCGGTGGCGTCCAACGCGACCTGGACGGTGGTTTCCAAGCGTAAGTACACCGGTTCCTACAGAATCCAGTACATTATGCTCAACGGCGACGCCGCAAGCACCAGCTCGGATTACGACGTAAGCTGGATGGGCATGGCGACCGCCTACCGTAGTTACCTTGAGAAGACCGGCGATCTGGTCAAGCTCACGGAAGTCAAGGAGAACATTCCGCTCTACATCGAGTCTCTCGGCGTTGTCGAGGTCTCGGAGCAGATTCTCTCCATTCCGGTAATGGTAAAGAAACCGCTTGCCACCTTCGACGACCTGAAGGCCATGTATGACGACCTTTCGTCCAACGGCATCGACAACGTCGTGTTCCGTCTTAAGGGCTACGACAACGAAGGTCTCCGTTACACCTACCCCACAGCCATGCGCTTTGAGGACAAGATAGGCGGCAACGAGGGATATCAGGACTTCGTTTCCTACTGCAACGGCAAGGGCATCGAGGTTTACCCCGACTACGACTTCGTCTACATCGGCAACTCCGAGGTTTTTGACGGCGTTTCCTACCGCAGAGACTGCGTAAAGACCATCGACGACCGCTACACCTCCAAGAGAGAGTACGACCCGGTATGGCAGACCTACCTGAGATTCGGCATGCTGGCAATCACTCCCTCCCGTTTTGAGTCCCTGTACGAGCGTTTCAATGAGAAGTACAGCGCAATCTCGGACAACGGAATCTCGGTCTCCACTCTCGGCTCAGACCTCAACTCCGACTTCGACAAGAGGGATCCCTACAACCGTGAGGACTCCAAGGAGTATACCATCAACATGCTGGAGAGGATCCAGGCTGACCACGGCAACATAGTGATAGACTGCGGCAACGCGTACGCTCTCAAGTTTGCCAAGCACGTAATGAACGTGGCTCTCGACAGCTCGCTCTACTACTACTCCAGCCAGCCGGTTCCCTTCATGGGCGCGATACTCCACGGCTACAAGCAGTTCGCGGGCACTCCCACCAACATGGTCGGCGATATCAACTACGAGATTCTGAAGATAATCGAGAACGGCGCGTCGCCATTCTTCACTCTCTGCAGCCAGAACACCGAGGAGCTCAAGAACTACATGGACACCGCCAAGTACTATTCGATCTCCTTCGATATCTGGCACGACGACCTTATTGAAAAGTACAACATACTCAATGACGCTCTTAAGGACGTCCAGACCTCCCAGATCAAGGCTCATGAGTTCCTCAGAGAAGCGGAGCGCATACCCTCCGCCGAAGAGGTGAAGGCCGATAAGGACGCCGCCGCCGAGGAAGCAAAACTCCTCGCCGAGGAAGCCGACAAGGCCGCCGAGAAGGCAGAGAAAGCCAAGAAGCGCGCAGAGCGCAAGCTTGAGGAGGAGAAGGCGGCAGCCCTTGCGGCAGGCGAGCCCTGGACCGATCCCGAAGTCGATGAGGATGATGAGGTTATCGCGGCTGAGGAAGAGGAGGTTCTTGAGGACACCGAATACGTTGCCAACAAGTACACCTGCGCGCTGGGCACCGTGGTTAAGGTCACCTACTCCAACGGCACCGCCTTTATTCTCAACTACAACTCATTTGCCATTAAAGTCGAGGGCAAGACCATAGAGGCTCTCAGCTTTATCAAGACGAAATAAGAGTGAGGTGAAGTATTAATGAATAAGACCGAAACGATAAAAGCGGCTCCGGTGAAAAAATACAAGAAAGTAGCCTCACTTGACAAGAAGAAAGCCCGCGCGGGTTGGCTGTTCGTGCTCCCGTTCCTGCTTGGCTTCGTCATAATCTACCTTCCGATAGTATTTGACTCCATCCGCTATTCATTCAACAAGATTATCATCCTGCCCGGCGGCGGCTATATGCTGGAATTCGTCGGCTGGGAAAACTACCAGGAAGCGCTGTTCGTCGACCCGAGCTTCGTTCGTACGCTGACATCGGGTATACAGCAGCTGCTCCTTGACATACCCGCGATAGTAATATTCGCGCTCTTCATGGCGGTTCTGCTCAACCAGGACATGTTCGGCCGCGCGGCGTTCAGAGCGATATTCTTCGTACCGGTTATCCTCTCGACCGGCCTTATAGCCGCCATCGACGAGGGCAACATCATGCTCGACTACATGGAGGACACCTCCAGCTCAATCGAGACGGGTTCGAACCAGAACACGGTGGCGGAGATAATTTCGGTGACCGATATAGGCTGGCTGTTCAACAGCATGGCGGTCGGTACCGAGCTGGTTGAGTATGTAACAAGCATGATCAACAACATTTACAACGTCATCAACCGCTCCGGCGTTCAGATGCTTATCTTCCTCGCCGGTCTGCAGTCTATCTCGCCCGCCATCTACGAGTCCTGCTCGATAGACGGCGCGTCGGCATGGGAGACCTTCTGGAAGATAACAATTCCGATGGTCAGCCCGATGATACTTGTAAACGCGATCTACACGGTTATCGACTCGCTGACGATGTCGACGAACAGCGTTATGAGCTATATCAGCAATGTTTACAATCAGGCCGGCGGCAACGTCGTATCCACGGCAATGAGCTGGGTATACTTCCTGCTGGTTCTGATAATAATCGCAGCGGTTGCGGGTCTGCTCTCCGCCTTCGTCTTCTATCAGAGACGCGACTGACGCTTAGGAGGGATATATAATGAATGCAACACGATCTTCTCCGAAGGTATTGAAGGAGACCAAGGACTCCATCAGGGTCGACTTCCAGCGCACATCCAAGTGGACAAGGTTCAAGCTGAAGTATTTCAATGCCGCGTTCTTAGGACACATGGTGTTCGTAATCTTCCGCACCGTACTGCTCATAGGCATCTCCTATGTCATCCTTTACCCCTTCTTCTCGAAGATCTCATCCTCTTTCATGAGCCGTGAGGACTTCGTAGACGTAACGGTAAAGCTGATACCCAAGTATCCGACCCTTGATACCTACAAGGCAATCATACGGGACAACTACTATATCGAAGCTCTGATCAACACCACAATACTGTCGGTATTCTGCGGACTCGTACAGACCTTCATCTGCTCGCTTATCGGCTACGGCTTCGCGAAGTTCAGATTCCGCGGATCGGGAATCATATTCCTGCTGGTCATCTTCACCATGGTGGTTCCCCACAACACGCTCCAGCTCTCGATGTTCATGAAGTTCAGATACTTCGACGTTCTGGGTATTCTGAAATTCTTAGGCGGCGGTGTGATACCTTCGTTCAAGGTGCTTGGCTTTACATCAATCAACCTGAACAACTCCTACTGGCCGCTGGCTCTCCTCTCCCTGTCGGGTCTGGCGTTCAAGAACGGTCTTTACATCTTCATGATGAGACAGTTCTACAGGGGCGTTCCCGACGAGCTGGAGGAGTCGGCATACATCGACGGTTCGGACGTTTTCAGAACCTTCCTTACCATCATCATCCCGCTTTCCGTTCCGATGATGATAACCCTCTTCCTGTTCGCCTTCTCATGGCAGTGGACCGACGACTTCTACACCAACGTGTTCTTCACCACCGAGGGTCTGAAGCTGATGCCCGACGTTATCGCGGTGCCGAAGTCACTCGACACCGACTACGCCGCGCAGAACCTCTACGTCGCAGCCATAAGAAATACCTGCGGTCTGATGATCCTCTTCCCGCTTATCATAGTCTATCTCTTCTGTCAGAGATATCTTATCCAGGGAATCGAGCGTTCGGGTATTACCGGCTAAACAGAAGAAAACACAAACGCAATTCGCGGGAATTGCGCAGTTACACAGGAATCACAAATGCATCGGGGGCGACATATGTCGTCCCCGTTGTGTTAATGCAGGAAGATTATGAAAACCGACAGAATGTGAAAGGCGATAATATGCATTTTAACGACAGAGAAGAGATCATCGCCCTGACCCCGCAGTGGAAGGGCGAAAGAATGGACGACGGCCGTCCCTATGTTCCGACGCGCTATCTGGAGGCGCTGCGCTCAATGACGCTGGAGGAGGTATGGAAGCCGATATTCGTCCTGGGTTATGAGTCCCAGTTCGAAGGACGGCTCCAGACGCTGCACAACGACGGCAGAAAGCTGATAGGACGGGCGGTCACATGCGAGTGCTGCCCCTACCGCCCCGATCTGGACGAGACGATGAACGCCGTGGGCGCGTCTGAAGGCCGGGTGGGCAAGTACAACCAGTGGGTTGTCGACTCGCTGGTCGAAGGCGACGTGCTGGTCGCAGACATGTACGACAAAATATACAAGGGTACGTTTATCGGCGGAAACCTGTCGACAGCCATACACACCCGCACTAAAACGGGCGGCGCGGTCATATGGGGCGGGGTGCGCGACGTGGAGCAGATGATTCGGATAGAGGGCTTCCAGGCGTATTACCGCGGCATAGACCCCACACCTCTCCGCGACTATATAATGAAGGGCTTCAATACCGCCACACGGATAGGCAACGCCATCGTCCTGCCCGGCGATATAGTATTCGGAGCGGGCGGCGGCGTGCTCTTTATTCCCGCTCACCTCTGTGCGGAGGTGGTGGACGGCGCGGCAAAGTCGCACGTCAAGGACATATTCGGATTCGAGATGATATGCCAGGGCATATTCACCACGGCGCAGATAGACAAAGCGGTATGGACAGCCGATATGCTGGACAGGCTTGTCAACTTCATAAAGAACGACGATCGGGGCATCCCCTTCCGCGAACTCGACTGGACGCCCGAATACAGCGCAGCCCCCTCCGATGAATCGGCTCTGTGATGGGTAATTTATCAATAAACTACGCACGACAAGCAGGTGAAATATATGAATAATCCCCACATAAAAGTTCTTTGCCAGGCTTTCTTTCAAGAAAGCCGCGTACCCCCCCGCGCCCTTATCACAGGCTCGTCAAGAGGCATAGGCTCGGCGATAGCGGAGGAGCTGGCGAGGAGCGGAGCGGACGTGATAATCAGCTATTGCGGGAACAGGGAAGCGGCGGAGAGAACGGCGGCAAAGATAAACGGCGAACGGGGCGCGGAATGCGCGCACATAGAGCAAGCCGATCTGTCGAAGCCGGAGGAGACGAGGGCGCTGGCAAGGCGGGTGCTGGAGAAATTCGGCGGGGTGGACATATTAGTGTCGAACGCGTCGATGCAGTACAGAGAGAAGTGGGAGAATATAACCGAGGAGCAGTATCTGACGCAGATGAACTGCAACTTCTACTCGGCTCTGCTGCTGATACAGGCGTTCGTGCCGGGTATGCGGGAAAAGGGCTGGGGTCGGATAGTGACTGTCGGCTCGGTACAGGAGAAAAAGCCCCATCCCGACATGCTGATATACTCGTCGTCGAAGGCGGCGCAGGAGAACATGGTGCGGTCGCTGGCGCTGCAGCTGGCGGGCGACGGTATAACGGTGAACAACGTCTGCCCGGGGGTCATATACACCGACCGCAACACGGAGGCGCTCTCCGACCCGGAATACGCGGCGAAGGTCACCTCCCAGATACCCATGCTCCGCTACGGCGAGAAGGAGGAGTGCGCGCCGATAGTGCGGCTGCTCTGCTCGGACGAGGGAGCCTATATCACAGGCCAGTCGATTTATGTGGACGGCGGCAAGAGCATACAGTAGATTGCGACGTGCTTTTGAATCGGTATGATGACGGCAGAGGCGGTAAACAGTGAAAGAAATGACCCTTAAAGCTTCAATAATCGCATATGTCGGAACTCTGGTGCTGATCCTGACGGCGGGAAGCGTTGTCCAGTATTTTTTCGGCATAATCGGAGTGGCGGTGACAGAGCTGATGATATTAGGCTGGTCTCTTGCCGTGCTGAAAGCGTCGGGGGTATCGTTCCGGACGGTGTTCCCCTTTGAGCTGCCCAAACTGCGGCAGATGTTCGGGGCGCTGGCAATATATTTCGGCGCATATATGTCTGCGGCGGCGGTTTCAATTGCGACGACGGCTGTCTTCCCGTCGTCGGCGGAGATTGAGGCGGCGATGATATCGGTCATCACCGAACGTGGCGAAATCACTGCGTTCATAGCCGCGGCGGTGCTGCCCTCGTTCTGTGAGGAGCTGCTGCATCGGGGAATCCTGCTCAGCGGCGTGCGGAATTATGTGCGTGAGAGGATGACCGCCAAGGGCAGATACAATCCGGTGGGCGAAAGACATATCATCGTCTTTATACTCGGCGCGGCGTTCGGGCTGTTTCATCTCGATCCGATTCGATTCCTGCCGACGGCAATACTGGGCGCGGGGCTGAGTTATATAGCGCTGCGGACAGGCTCGCTGTTTATGCCGGTATGCCTTCACTTCCTGAATAACGCCGTGTCGGTAGTGTCGGCTTTTATGGCACAAACGGCGCGGGTGCAGGAGGATGCCGCCGCGGTTATCGCAGGGATAGAGTATCCGTTTTACGTATATTTCGGGGCGGGCGCCATGTATGCGGGGCTTGCTCTGCCGGCGCTGTGGGTCGGGTCGAGACTGTTTGCCGGCTCCGGGGAGCGGGCGAACAGGGGTCGGATGCTGGCGGTCATGACAGCCGCGCTGATACTTGTCTCAGGAGGCGGTTTTGCCGCCGCATACGGCATATACGGCGCGGCGCATGCGGCGGGACTGACGGGATTATGATATCCTTCAAAGAATCGGCACGATTATACACATTAACACATAATGCAGGATAAAAACATGAAGATAACACGCAAATACGACGAGGCGGCGTATCTGGCGCCCTATTGGAACGGCGATGTTGTGCTGCACGAGTCGGTGATGTTCTTAGGCGATGAGCGCAGGGTGAAACTCATGTACCCCGCCGACGAGATACTCGGAGTTTTCTCGGCTGATCTGTCGGTTGAGTACCGTGAGGGTGTGGATTACGAACTGGAGGACGGCTGTTTTGTGCGGCTGGAGGGCGGTTCTATCCCGGTGACCACCCTTGAGGAGTACTTCCCGGAGAGCAACGACGAGAAGAAGTATTTCGGCTCGGCGGTGGAGGGGCATAAGTACATCTGGTTCGGCAAGTCCGCGTGGCTGTATGAGCGTCAGACCGCCGTCACCTACCGCCACTCGGCAAAATGGGACGGGCCGGTTCCGGAGCATCAGCCGGACAAGTTCGCCCGCTTCATGGCGAAGTGCCGCGCCGGCGGGGAGGTCACCGCGCTGTTCTACGGCGACTCGATAACCACCGGCTGCAACACCACCGGCATGACGGGCGTACCGCCCTATACGCCCACCTGGTGCGAGATGGTGGTGTCGGCTCTCGGGAAGATCACAGGCAACGGAAAGATTAAATATGTGAACACGGCGGTGGGCGGCAGGGACTCCCGGTGGGGACTGGCCGAACTGCAGACCCGGGTGCTGGACCACAAGCCCGACCTGCTTATCCACGCCTTCGGCATGAATGACGGCGGCAAACCCGGCGAAGAGTATATGGAGCTGAATCGGGAGATGATCGACAAAGTGCGGGCGGAGCTGCCCGGCTGCGACATCTGCCTTGTCTCCACCACGCTGCCCCATTGGCGGGTGGCGGGCTTCTTCGGTCATCAGCCCGAGTTCGAGCCGCTGCTTGCCGCCTATGCCGAACCGCTCCCCAACGTGGGCATCGTTCCCATGACCTCGCTTCACGCGCATATACTGAAGCGCAAGGAGTTCTATTCCTTCACCGGCAATAATGTCAACCATCCCAACGATTTCCAGGCGCGGCTGTATGCGCAGGCGATACTGGCTGCCGTCGCGGGCGTTGGAACGGGGGTGTGAGGCGGAGAGTGAGGTGGCACGGCGAAGCCGTGACATAGGGAGTGACCCGTACGACATAACGAAAAAAGCCCCGGAGCAGCTGCTCTGAGGCTTTTTCTATTCATCTGGAGCGGATTACGGGGTTCGAACCCGCCACCTCGACCTTGGCAAGGTCGCGCTCTACCAAATGAGCTAAATCCGCGTCGGGTTTTCGAGTACCCGCACAGTATATCACGAAACCCGGGGTTTGTCAAGGGGATGTGGTATAATTTTGCGATTCTGGCAAGTTGTAAAATGAATTGCCCAAGAGAATAAAAAAGGGGTTCCATTGAGGAATGAAACCAGTTATACTTAGGCTGCGAACAAAAGCAACTGGAGGTAACTCAATGGAACAGGTAGATTATAAC
>JAAZAV010000033.1 GCA_012514145.1 Clostridiales bacterium
AATGTTCTGTATTTTCTCGTATATTTCTTGGGCGCAAGCAGACAGATGACCACCAGCATAATTATTTTTGCAGTATTTATTATAAGCTTGGTAAGTGTTATCATTATCGTGAATTACAAATATAAAAATAGAAATTAGTACAACTTTTTTCAATACTCCCCCAATATTTCAGATTGTTTTGCGGCTCAATAAGAGAGGACTTTATTTATACAAGAATATATTTTTTTTAATGAGCAGGAATATAATACGACTTATACGAAAGGAGATTGAACCCATAAAAAAAGTTATGGAAGGAGTGGGACCCATTGCACAAGCTGTTATTTGAAATACACTTATCATGGCGGTATATCGTTCATTATTGGCAGATCAGTCTCATCATGATTTTCTCTTTTGCTTTTGCCCTTATACTGCCTTTCATGGCACTTGCCCATGTAAATGTTTACTTCGACAATTCCGACACATTCAGCATAAAACAACCGGATAATACAATTTTTGCCCATATTGCCATTTCTGAAAAAAGCGAGCCGCTGAGGGATGTTCTGAAAGACTATTCCTATGCGGTTGCCAGAAAAGAAGTGAAAACCTGTTTTTTCAATGATGAATCTCTTGAGATCCCGGTGTATTACGCCACCAAAAACATCCTTGAATATGAAAGCTTTGACTTAACAAATGGTTCCTGGAACCAGACAGAAGAAGCCACTTGCTATGTTTCAGACGGCTTTTTCGCGTTTTATGGCAATGTTGCTCCTGGTGATACGCTGGAGCTGGACGGCGTTTCATATAAAGTGGGCGGGATATTCAAATCCCTGCGGTATCATACTGATGTTTTCATTCTGTCGGATGAGGACACCTACGATGCAGGAATCGGTGAGTATGAGCTATATATACGTTCCGATGAAAACGGTATGGATTTGAAAACACGCCTGATGGATGCATCAATCAGTGTTTCTGCCATAGACAACGCTCTTTCCATTGTTGCGTCAGCTGTTAAAAGCGGAACAGCAGACATAGCCAAGATTTTGCTTATTGCGTTTGTTTGCTTTCTGTTTGCTACAATCAATATTATTTCTGTCACTAAGGGAAAATTTGACTTATTCCTGACGCAAACCGGGATCGAGCTTTCGGTTGGCGCATCGTTACGAGATGTTTATGTCACGTCACTGATATCCAATCTGCTTCTGCTCATTACATCGTTTCCGCTGATTACGCTTATGGCATATATTATTCGATCGGTCATTCCCGCCTCCATCGAGACCCGGTTCGGTTTTGATGTGTTAATAGAAACATTTTGCCTTGGCTTATTGATGTGCCTGGCAGTCACAACAGCACTGGTAAATCGGATACGGAAGCTCGATATTGCGGCTATTGTAAGAGGTGCGGCATGAAATATTCGTTGGAAAGAGCATTATTCAATTATACACAGAACTTAAAGAAAACATATTGGGTAATCGTTCAGCTGATCGTGGGCTGTGCGGTCATAGCGTGCTGCCTGAACTACAGCATTTCCTCCGGAGAACGTTATATCGAGTTGATGTCACATATCGAACCTAATCAATACCGCATAGACGCCTATGTAAAAAACATAAACGCAGATAATGATTATCCGGCGATTTGCTATTCCGATTATATTGAATTGAGTGCCTTGGTTGAAGATGCCGATCTGAGCTACATTGCATACGGCGTGACCTTGACTGAGAAATTGTTTTATCTTGTGTTTGCAGATTCCTGCCACTACACGAAGCTTGGCTTAACCGATAACGATTGTATCTATGTTGGTGAATCTGTAGCAAGGTTTTGCGGTGACGAACCATGCTTTTTGACAACCTTTTGCAAATTGGAAAACGACAGCATAGTCCTCGACAATGCCGCTTTTTCATGGGAAGCGTTTCCCGCCGAAACAGAAGAAAAAATAGTGGTGGAAGACCTGTATTCCCGTAACACATTACTTATTGAACGATGCATTTTAATTCCGGCGCATCTTATAAATCATACAATGGAAACATCGGAAGAAATGCTGGTGACCGGGCTGACTTTTAAGATTCCGGATGATACCGACATTGCCCGGATCCGGGAGATTAAAGAACGGATATGCTTGTTTTTAAGCGACAGACATGGAGATTTTGAGTTCGCTGCCAGCGGAGAACAAACATCGGAGATTCAGTCTCGCATGAACGACATGAAGATCAATTATGATTCCTTTCTGTGGATTAGTGTATTTCTTATGATTATCGTTGCGCTTGGAACAATCGGAAACGCGCTTATTATTCTGTTAAAACGAAAACGCTCGCTTGTCATTTCCCTGGCAGTAGGTGCAACACCGCGGCAGCTTTTTCTGGAGTTTTTTTGTGAAGTGTTCCTGACCATACAAACGGGGATACTCTTGGGTATAATAATATCCATTTTCGTCACTCCGCAGTTAAGCGATACGTTTTGTGTTGTCAAAAATCATGTTTTTACTTGGTTGATTATGATTACAGGCGGCGCATTGACTGCTTTTTTGGTCAGTGCCGTGAGCTGCTTGCTTTTCAGAACTGAACCGAGTCGAACTATTCACGGGATTTGAGGTGGTATCATGATTGAAATGGTAAATGTAAAGAAGGATTATAGATTAAACGGGCAAAATATTCCTGTGCTGAATGATGTAAATCTGAGAATTGACGATGGAGAGTTTTGCGCTATCATCGGGCGTTCCGGCTGCGGAAAAACAACGCTGCTGAATATATTGGGCTTCATGGATTCTTTGACTTCCGGTCTGTACAAATTTGACGGATTGGATGTCAGCAGAACAACTGCAAAAGAGGCGGCGGGATTCAGGCAAAATAAAACAGGCTACATCTTCCAATCCTTTAATCTGATTAACGGCCTGACCGCATTGGAAAATGTGGCAATGCCGCTCGGCTATGCCGGAGTTGCCAAAAAGCACCGAACCGAACGCGCGTTTGAATTGTTGATGCGCGTAGGTCTTGAACAGAAGATTCATAGCCCTGTACAAAAGCTTTCCGGCGGAGAACAGCAGCGAGTTGCTATCGCGCGGGCTTTGGCTGCCTCCCCTCGCGTCGTATTGGCGGACGAGCCGACCGGGAATCTGGATGAGGAAAACAGAGATATTGTTATGAATCTGCTTTCGGACATTCATAACGCCGGTATGACCATTATAATGGTTACGCATGACATGGAGCTGACCAGGTACGCAGGCCGTGTTTTGCGTATGAGAGAAGGAGCGATTTTTGAGTAACTGCATAGCAGGAATGATTCTTCTGTTGTTTTCCGTTTTCCGCGTTTGTGGCAGCATTCTCTTTTCTGACAGTTGTGTGCGCTTAATCCTGTCTAATTAACTTTACAGATGAAGAATATAAAAAACATATAAAGGCTTGAACAATCGTCCGGCAAAATCTGCAGACTTTACAGTGCTTTCATGAATATCGGTGTTCTGCGTTCAGAACATTCACATCTTAGGGATAATTGATCAGAACTTTTCGTAAAACTCAAATGAGGTGACCCGTGAAAATCAGTGAACTTATAAATTCTCCCTTGACCCTGCGCAACATAACCCTGCCCGGACGGATAGCGCGCTCGGCGACCGAACTTTTCTGCTCCTTCCCCGACGGACATGTGCATCCCTATGAGGTCGAGACCTACCGCGAGCTGTCTTCCTCGGGGGCGGGGCTGCTCATATCGGCGCACACCTGCGTGTCCCCCGAAGGGCGAAGCAACAAATGGCAGAACGCGGCCTGGAGCGACGAGTTTCTCGGCGACTGCCGGGACATCGTGAAGGCGGCTAAGAGCGATAAAAATGTGCCGATTGTGCTGCAGCTGGGTCACGGCGGCATGAAGGGCGAGGGCAACAACGGCGGTCTGCCGGTGCTTACCCCCGACAATATGACCCATGAGCAGATCCGCGGAGTGGTGAGAGCCTTCGGCGCTGCGGCATATCTTGCGAAGCGGGCGGGCTTTGACGGCGTTGAGCTGCACGGCGCACATATGTATCTGTTAAGCCAGTGCTTCTACGCCGAGTACAATCACCGCACCGACGGCTACGGCGGCTCGCCGCTGAACCGCTTCCGCATCACCCGCGAGGTTTTTGAGGAGATAAAACTGCGATGCGGGAAGGATTTCCCGGTGCTGATGAAGATAAACGGCGACGACCGGGAAAATACCGCCGAATATCATCGGGGGCTGGTCGAGGTGTTAAACCTCTGCTTTGAACTGGGCATGGACGCCGCCGAAATATCCGGCTGGAGTTCCGCTCGTCGTGGCGTGCCGGAAAAGCCCTATTTCTTAGACAACATCGGCGCGCTGTCACGGGAGACGTCTCTGCCCCTCATAGCGGTGGGCGGCGTCAGACGCGGGGAGGATATCGCCGCGTATCTCGCACCCGCGGAGGACGTGGGGAAGCCCGCCGCCTGCGCAGTGTCCATGGCGCGCCCCTTCCTGCAGAATCCGCATGTCATCAAAGACCTTGAGAAGGGCATGCCCTCGGGCTGCACCGGCTGCTGCGCCTGCTTCGGACCCCTGGATGTGAAGGCTCAGCCGATAGTGCGCTGCGCGCACAGAAAGTGATAAATGAACAGCAAAAGTGCTGTCCGAAGAAAATCGGACAGCACTTTTTATATCTTAATCTAATATACAGAATTTAATATACAGAAAATATACGAAATGCAGACACATACATCCGTTCACCGGCGGAAACATATGTTTCCCTACACCCTATCCTCATGCCTTTCGGCTGTAATCACGCCGTCCTTGACATGCAGGCGGCATATTCGGGCGGTGCGGCGGTCGCCGGGCATATCGCACTCGGGCACAATATCGCGGGCGTGATAGACGGCATAGTAGCCGTCGGCAAGCTCGGAACTTCCGGTGATTTTAATCACGCTGTTGTGCCCCACGCCCTCCTCGTAGCCGTTCTTTGTCATAAGCGGGTCAAAAGCGCCGTTGTCGGTATGCTTGATAAAATCCACCTTCCGCGGGTCGCCCTCGCCGCTTTTGGCGGAGCAGTAGCCGATGTGGTAGGTGTCGTTCTGGTAGCATGCGCCGCTGTACATCACATACTGCCAGCCCTCCTCCTCGAACCAGAAGGCGCCCTCGATGGTGTGCCAGTCCCTGCCGTCGCCAAGGCGGTTGCGCATGAAGATTTCCTCGTCGAAGGTTGGAACTATGACCTCCGCGGGCTTATACTCCGGGGTGTAGGGATCGATAAGCCTGTCGACAAACACCCGGGTGCCGATGCGGTCGGTGTCGGTGTTGTCCTCGGCATACCAGAGAAACAGCCCGGCAGAAGTCTGCACCACATGGGCGTCAATGGAGAAACGGTCGAAAAGCCGTTTCGGCTCGCCGAACGGACCGAGGGGACTTGGCGCCCGGGCGGTATGCAGAAACTCGAACATGCCCTCGCCCGAGCAGGAAGTGTAGATATGATACCACTCGCCAACCTTGACAATGCAGGGCGCCCAGTAGTCCGTATAACTGCCGATGGTGAGCACGATGCCCTCATAGTGCCACTCGCCGAGAATCGCATCGGAGGAATATGCCTCCACACCCCGGCCGCCGGTGACATAGATGTAGTATCTGCCGCCGTCCTCAAAGATGAAGGGATCGGCCTGCGGGCGCACCCGGTTTGCGCCGAAATTCAACTTCATACGATATACTCCTGTTTGATTATGATTGTGTCTGAGCGGTAGTTTTCCGATTGATTATCTTACTGCCGAAAATATCCTATTCGGTTATGATCGCGTCGAAGCGGCAGTCGTTTGCCACGTCGGCAAGCAGACGGTTCGTGAGCTGCAGGATAAGCAGGTCGGTGATGTTGTTGTCCTCGATGAAATCGTTGAGATTCATCCTGTCCTTGTTCCAGATGTAGCGGCAGTGGGTGGTGTCGAAGTGGGAGGCGATGACCTCGTTCACCGCCTCGCCGAAGGAGTCGGTGATGATCAGCAGGTTGCGCCCCGTCTTATTCTCGGGGAAGACAAACTTTGTCACCGCGCCGTTGAAGGCTTCGTAATGCCCCACGCCGCTGTCGCGGCTGAACATGCCGCACAGGTACTGCTCGATCTTATCATACAGCGGCGCGCCGTTCGTCGTCCGGTGGTAGGGCAGGCCGTAGTCGTTGAAGGTCATGGGGTCGTAGTATTTCATATAGCCGGTGCGGCGGGCGCAGGAGCCGTAGAAGTGGCAGGTGGTGAGGCTGTAGCTCTTTATCGGCTGCTTCACCTCGCTGATATAGTCCACGCCGTTTATAAGATCCATAACGCGGGTATAGCCCTCATGGGCGCCGGTCGCGTTCCAGTGGTGGTCGGTGGCGTAGACCCAGTCCACCCGGTGCTGCAGGGTGGGCATGTCGAAATATGAATAATGGACATTCTCCCGCACGCCGTCGAAGATATAGTCCACATACTTTCGCAGGTTAGGCTCGGTGGGAGCGATATCCGCCCAGAAATCGCACTCGGACACCCGCAGGCAGGGGAAGAGGAAGCAGTTTACGTCATACCCGGCGCACACGTCGGCGATTCGGTTGATGTGACCTAAATTCTGCTCGGTCATCGCCTGTATCTGGGCGGCTGTTCGGTTCACGCCCCGGTCGAGAAAGGCTGCCTCGTTCCCGTTCTCGTCGATGTAATGGAAGTCGTAGTAGCGGTGGGTATCGTCCTGAGTGATGAAGTCGGCTATGACGACGGGTTTGAAGGGTAAAGCCTCTGCCGCTTCGCCGCCATCTCCGATTATCGGGGGTTCGTCGGGTGTTTTCTTCTCAGCCAAGCGGGTAAGCAGGGCGTTGGAGCCGCTGTTTAACTTAAATTCGGCGTCGCGCCAGGCGGTGACCGCCTCCACATAGCCGGGCAGGTAGTTGATATAGGTCTCCCGCAGGAGAGTCTTGCCGTCCTCTATTCGATTAAGGACGGGGGCAAGGAAGCCCTCGTGCGCCGTCTCATTCTCGATGATGTTGCCCATCTCCCGGTACTCGGCGAAGCCCAGTTTCACCGCCAGACGGTGGCAGGGCGCCCAGAGTAAAACAAAGAGCAGAAACGCCGCGCACACGGCGATGAATATCCTGTTCTGAAGCGAGCCTTGATTTTTCGTCATGCAGATATCCCTTCTTTTCCTCCCATACGTCAGCAATGCTGCTCGTC
The DNA here is from genome assembly GCA_012514145.1 of Clostridiales bacterium. Classification (GTDB taxonomy): domain Bacteria; phylum Bacillota; class Clostridia; order Oscillospirales; family CAG-272; genus JAAZAV01. The sequence goes on from JAAZAV010000033.1 coordinate 7,125, forward strand.
AAGCGTCAGCGAGAAGGCGGGCAGACAGCGTTCGGCGAAGATATCCGCCTCCGGGCAGTCCATTTCCGCGAGAATCCCGCGCAGCGACTTCTCGGCCGAGGCGAACTCCCGGTTGCCCGACTTTGCCTCCTCGATGCACTTGATGAGGGCGCTGAGCTTGTCCGCCGCCTTCACCAGACGCAATTCGGGGCAGTCATCGGGGTCGAGCAGACCGGCATAGTCATCCCTGTATTCGGCGGGTAGGGCGTTCAGCAGGCGGCAGACGGCGTTCTTCTCGATTTTTGCGTAGCTCTCCCGCATCTCGGGGGAGAAATATTTCACGGGCGTGGGCAGATCGCCGGTGAACACCTCGGGGGCATCGTGGTATAGCCCGAGCAGCGCCGCTTTGCCCGGGTCGTAGTTTTTTCCAAGCTCCCGATTGCCGATGAGGGCGAGGGCGTGGGTTATGGCAGCCACCTCGGAAGCGTGCTCCGCCAGATTCTCGGGCTGGGATGAGCGCATCAGCCCCCAGCGCCGTATCAGCTTCTGCCTGAAAAGCAGTGAAAAGAATGAAGACATAAAGTCACCGTCTGTCGGCAGACTTCTTTAACGGGGCTGTTTCCCGCCCCGGGAGGGTCTGCCTTTTTGGTTTGTGTTTTGCTTCTGAACGTTTTTCCGATTTTGATTACGCTGCGGCACGCTTCGGCTGTTGCCGCCTTTGTAACCGCCGCTTCGTGTTTTACCGCGGTTATCGCCGCGCTTTTCACTCGGTTTATCACCGCGCTTTTCGCCGCGACCGCCACCGCGCTTTTCGCCGCGATAGTCGCGATGTCTGCCGCTTTTGTAATCGCCGCCGCGGGGGTTCGTGTATGCTGCCGAGTCGCGGATAAGACAGCGTTTGGCGTTGCCGATAAGGTCCTCCCGTCCGCAGCGGAGCAGCGCTTCGCGCACCAGCGGCTCGTTCTCGCGCCGGGAGTATTGCAGCAGCGCCCGCTGGAGCCGCTTCTCTCTCGCGTCGGGGATATACACGCTCTTTCCGGTCAGCGGGTCGATGCCGGTGTAATACATAACAGTGGAGGCGGTGCCGGGCGTGGGATAGAAATCCTGAACCTGCTGAGGGTCGAGACGCTGTGAGTTGAGATATTCGGCCAGCGAAATCGCGTCGTTGAGCGTCGAGCCGGGATGCCCCGAGATGAGGTAGGGCACAAGATACTGCTCCAGTCCGCATTCGGCGCTGAGCTCGTAAAAGCGGCGGCGGAAGCGGTCGTAGACCGAAATGTCGGGCTTGCCCATTATTTTCAGCACATCTGGGGAACAGTGCTCGGGCGCCACCTTAAGCTGCCCGCTGACATGATTGCCGACAAGCTGACGGAAAAGCGTCTCGCTCTTGTCGAGCAGCAGATAGTCGAACCGTATGCCCGAGCGCACGAACACCTTCTTCACCCCGTCAATCTCGGCTATGCGGCTGAGAATGTCGGCGTATTCGCGCTGGGCTGCCCGGGCGTCCTCAAAACTGAGATTGGGGCAGGGCTTGGGCACAAGGCATTTTCTGTCCGGGCAGACCCCGTGGGTCAGCTGGCGCTTGCAGGCGGGATAGCGGAAGTTGGCCCACATCGTGGATGTAACCCTTGAAATCGGGCAGGGCGGCGATCAGTTTCGCCTCGGCTATTACGCTTTCGGCACTGCGTGAGCGGACGGTGCGCCCCTGGTGAAAGGCGAGGGCGCAGAAATTGCAGCCGCCGAAGCAGCCCCGCACATGGGCTATTGAGAAGCGCACCTCCTCGATAGCCGGCACGCCTCCCTCCGCCTCGTAAGAGGGATGATAGGTCCGCGTATAGGGCAGGGCATAGACCCTGTCCAGCTCCTCCCGCTCAAGAGGCGGAGAGGGGGGATTCTGCAGCACCGCCCGGTCGCCGTAAAGCTCCGCTACGGGCTTGCCGCGGATATGGTCGGTCTCCCGGTACTGAATTGCGAAGGCGTCGGCATAGGCTTTTCTGTCGGCGGCTATGGTGTCGAATTCGCCGCATATGACGCAGTTTTCGGGCAGTTCGTCGCGATGGCAGGCGCATACCGTGCCGTCAAGGTCGCGCAGTTTTTTTACGGGCACGCCGCGATCGAGCAGCCGGGCTATGCGGAGGTTTGAGGTCTCGCCCATGCCGTAGGATATCAGGTCGGCGCCCGAGTCCAGCAGTATACTGCGGCGCACCTTGTCCGACCAGTAGTCGTAGTGGGCGAAGCGCCGCAGAGACGCCTCAAGTCCGCCGATGACAATCGGAATATCGCCGTAAGCCTCCCGCACCCGGTTGCAGTAGACGATGACCGCCCGGTCGGGGCGCAGTCCGGTTTTCCCGCCGGGTGAATAGTAGTCGTAGGAGCGTGGCTTCTTTGCGGCGGTGTAGTGAGCCACCATCGAGTCGATGTTGCCGGCGCTCACAAGAAACCCCAGCCGCGGCCGCCCGAAGCGCATAAAGTCTTCGACGGATGAGACATCGGGCTGCGCAAGCACCGCCACCCGCCAGCCGTCGGCTTCAAGCACCCGGGTGATAATAGCCGCGCCGAAGGAGGGGTGGTCAACATAGGCGTCGCCCGTGATATAGACAAAATCGGGTGCGCCCCGGCCCAACTCGACCAGTTCTTCGGCTGTGACCGGCAGGTGGCGCGTTCCGGGAACGCATGTGGTTATCATATTTCTCTGAATTCCCCGTCGGTGCCGATGCAGCCGTATACCATTTTGCGGGGCGATGGCTTTTCCTCAGCCACGGTATAGGCGGAAATCAATAGTTCTTCGGCATATGGCAGCCGCTCCCGGCCGTATTCCGAGCAGATGAGCCGCGCGATGACATCGCCGCGCTTCACATATTCGCCGGTCTTGCGGAGAAATTCGATGCCCGCCAGCGGGTCTATCGAATCGCCCTTGCGTCGGCGCCCGGCGCCGAGAGCCACGCAGGCGTTCCCCGCCGTCTCGGTATCCACCGAAACCACATAGCCCTCCGCGCCGTTCCATATGACCCGACGGGATATCCCGCCCGCAAGGGAGGCTTCGAATTCGTCAAGCCGCCCGCCCTGCAGGGTTATCATCTTTTCGAAAACTTCGTATGCCCTGCCGCTGTCAAGGGCTTCCCGCGCCATACGGGAAGCGGAATTGCCGTCGGCTATTCCAGACAGCTCCACCATTTTGGCGGCAAGCGCCAGCGAAACTTCGCGGAGGTCGGGGGCGGCTTCAAGAGCCCCCCTGTCGCCCCGCAGTATATCCAGCGCCTCGGACACCTCGGGGGCGTTGCCGGCAAATCTGCCGAGAGGGTCGTTCATGTCGGTGATAAGCGCCGCCGTGGGCTTGCCCGCCATGTTGCCGATGACCGTCATCGCCCGCGCCAGAGCCAGCGAATCGTCAAGAGTCTTCATCAGCGCGCCGCTGCCGGTCTTCACGTCAAGGACTATCGCGTCGGAGCCGCCCGCCAGCTTCTTTGACATGATGCTTGACGCGATGAGCGGCAGACTGCCAACGGTGGCGGTGACGTCGCGCAGCGCGTAGAGCAGCTTGTCCGCCGGCGCAAGTGAGGCGGTGGCGGATGCCACGCACATGCCGGCACGGCGGACGGTATCGGCGAAACGCTCAAAATCCGGCTCGGTGTTATAGCCGGGGATGGCTTCCAGTTTGTCTATCGTGCCGCCGGTGTGACCCAGCCCCCGCCCCGACAGCTTGGCGGAATAAACCCCGCAGGCAGCGGCGCAGGGCAGGGCTATGAAGGTGGTCTTGTCGCCCACGCCGCCGGTGGAATGCTTGTCGGCTTTCAGATGCTCGATGGCGGAAAGATCATAGCGCTCCCCCGAGTCTGCCATTATCAGGGTCAGATCGGTGGTCTCGCGGTCGGTCATGCCCCGAAGATAGACAGCCATCAGCCATGCCGACGCCTGATAATCGGGGATCTCGCCCCGCACGTAGCCGCCGATAAATGCCGCCAGTTCCTCGCGGCTGTGCTCTCTGCCGTCACGCTTGGCAGCGATGAAATCGGTCATTCCAAACATTTTTATATCCCTGTCCCGTATGTTTCGGTATATCGTTTCCGAATACCTTTCCTTATGGTCGATGGTCGCGGGTGTTGTCTCTGAAAATATCTGCGGCGTTTTGTATTGAGCCGTCCGAAAAACACCGTCAAAAACTTCTGAAAGCCTCGGGCAGCAGACCGCCCAGGGTGTAGTGCCGCATCTCGCCGCCGGCTGAAGAAATCACGGGCAGCGAATCGGGGCAGAACTCGCAGAGCGCCTGGCGGCAGATGCCGCAGGGCAGGCAGAAGTCCGAAGGGTCTTCCCCCGCCTTCCCTCCGCAGAGGAGAAGCGCCGAGAATTCCCGAAAACCCTCCGTCACGGCGGCGAAGAGAGCCGTCCGCTCGGCGCAGATGCCCGCCGGAAAGGAGGCGTTCTCCACATTGCAGCCGGTGACGGCAAAATAAGAGCCGTCCTCTCCCCTTTCGGAACAGAGCAGGACGGCTCCCACCGCATAACCCGAATAGGGGCAGTATGCCTTTTCGCGCGCGTCCCGGGCGAGTCCGGCGAGACGCGGATACAGTTCGCTTTCGGAACAGGCGAAACGAATTACGCTCATAATTATTAAACCTCAAACGCAGACATATACATATATTTACATACAAACGTATATGCTACATATCGGTGAAATCTTCGTCTATGATGCCGTCGTCCGGCACTAAAATGACCTGATTGTGCAGCCGGTTATAGCGCAGGGCGTTAAGCAGGTCGGGCAGTATGCTCTCGAAATAGCGGATATTGTAGTCGGGATTGCCGCCGGTGAAGCGATTCACCACCGAGCGCAGCAGTCCCTCCCGCTCCTCGTCGTCAAAGGGCTCCAGCAGCCGGTAAGCCACGTCACAGTCGGCGCGCCGGAGCAGCAGACTGCCGTGATCGTGGCGAAGATAGTCACAAATCAGGGCGTTGACGAAAATTGCGGAGTAGATGTTCATGAAGGCGGTCTCCACCTTCACCCGCCGCGCCTCGCAGCGTATGCCGCAGACAATGGCTATCTGATTGCCGTCATACTCGCGGCAGAAGAGATTCTCGTCATGTAACGAGGAGACATACGCCAGAATCTGATAAATTCCCCTCAGATTCTGCACCGGCAGAGCTAAGGGATATTCAAATTTCGCGCCGATCTGAGCCGAGAAGAGCATGTTGTAATTGTCAATGGCGGCGCTGAGATCTTTGTTCAGCGTCCGGCGGTAGGAGCGGTTGGGCACGGGCGCCATAATGCGCCGCGCCTTTACAAGCAGCGACGCCGCGTCAAGCTGGTAGTTGCGCAGTCTGCGGCAGCCGTCCTCATATAGGCGGTTGAGCGGCTCCCCGCGCAGCGCCGCCACTGCCTCCTCGGGGGTCTCCAGGGAGAGCAGCTGCGTATCCAGCACGAAAAGCACCGAGGCGGCATATACCGCCGCCGTCTCGGTCATTACAGAGGTGCTCTCGCCCCCCGACGCCCGACCGATGAGGTCCTCGATCTGCTCTTCCATCCACACCGAAATGCGGTGTGCGTCGGAATCCTGAAGCATCCCGGTGCGAAGTCCTTCGTCAAGCAGGGTCTGTGTGTAGTTGTGCCGTTTGATCCTTGACAGGTCAAGTTGGGTAAGTTCATTAGACATTTTTATTATAGTTCGGACATGCCCTCATAATCAGGCTCAATGGGGCGCGCCCGCGGATCCGCCCGCTTACATAACGTCGTTGCTGCCGTCGTCACTGTCATCGCTTCCATCGCTTCCGTCGCTGCCGCTTCCGGCAAAGCCGGTGGAGTAATTGTCGCTGTCGTCGATACCCACGCCGTCGCCGCGATTGATGCGGCGTATCATTGCCTCCAGCTCGCGTCCGCGAAGCAGCTCCAGGTCGCCGAAGCAGCGGTTTTCGAAGGCGTCAAGCATTGCCTCCAGCAGCCGGTCGTCGGTGGCGGCGTCCTTCGTCTCGCTCTTAGCGTAGTAGAACATCGAGAGCAGCTCGGAGAAGGTCTCCTCGGCGTCGCTCTGGGAGATATAGCCGGTGGGTGAAAAGAGACGGATTATCTTTGTCAGCGCCCCCGCGCCCGCTTCAAAGCGCCCGGTGTCCTTCAGCGCCTGAGCGCGGACCTCGGCGAGAGCCTTCGCCATTGGCTCGGTTATGACGATGCCCGTCTCCTCTATTTCATCGTTTACCGCCGCCAGCTCGCGCTGTACCCGAACCTCGGTCAGAGCGCCGCCGCTGCCGGTAAGGTTAAAGTTTGTAAGTGAATTGTCCATAGCTTTTCCCGAAAATCCGAAATTTGATATTGACAAAAACCGGCAGATATGATATTATGCCCTTATGCTTTTCATAATGGGAGAATGTTTTCGCCGTCTTTTTGGCGGACAACCGCCGATTTGTGCCGTGCCGGTAAAGCCGTACCTGTAAATTGGTAGTGCATTATACCATAAATCCCGTGAAAAGTCAAGCAAAATTTGTTTCCGGCAAGGAATACGCCCTCCTGAGGGTTTCGTTACAGAGAGCGGTCCCCGCGTCAGAGCGGTGAGCTGAAAGACCGTACGACGCCCGGGAACCGGTACCGCCCTTCGCCCGCCCCCGTAAAACCGAATACCAATGAGTTAAACGCCCGGGTGGAACCGTGCAGACATGCATTTATATGTTATGCATATAAATCATATTTATATGTGTAACATATAAATATACGCCTGTACCCCAAGCAAAGCAGTAATGCTGTTGTTTGGGGCGTTTTTGTTTTATCGGCAAATCCATTCCCCCGACGGGCAAAGCTCGGCTTCAAAGAAATAAGCGTACCGCATCAATAATGCTCACACATAAATGTTCACACATAGAAAGGACACAGCCATGACAGCATATGATTTTCTGAAAGAAAAAGACCTTATAAACCGCGCGGTTATTGCCGCCGCAATCAACGGGGAGACCGCAGACCTGACAAGAGAGGTATCGGCATCCGACGACGTGAAGCCGCTGACATTTGACGACGCCGAGGGCAGACGGGTATTCCGTCACACCGCGAGCCACATACTTGCCGCCGCCGTCAAGCGCCTCTATCCCGAGGCGAAGCTTGCCATCGGCCCGGCAATCGAAAACGGCTTCTACTACGACATAGACTCGGAGGTTTCCTTCACTCCCGAGCACCTTGAGGATATCGAGAAGGAAATGCAGAAGATAGTCAAGGAAAATCCCCTGCTTGAACGCTTCTCGCTCACCAGGGATGAGGCGATAAAGCTCATGGAGGAGGCGGGCGAGACCTATAAGGTACTGCTTATCGCCCGGGTTCCCGAGGGCGAGGATATCACCTTCTATAAAATGGGCGAGTTTATCGACCTCTGCGCAGGCCCTCACCTCTTCTCGGCGGGAGCAGTCAAGGCGTTCAAGCTCACCGCCTGCACCGGCGCCTACTGGGAGGGCGACTCGAAGAACAAGATGCTGCAGAGAATCTACGGCACCGCTTTCCCCTCAAAGGACGCTCTCAAAGAGCATCTTGCCGCCCTTGAAGAAGCCGCAAAGCGCGACCACAACAAGATAGGCAGGGAGCTTGAATACTTCACCACCGTTGACTATATCGGTCAGGGTCTGCCGATAATCATGCCCAAGGGCGCCCGGGTCATCCAGCTGCTCCAGCGCTGGGTGGAGGACGAGGAACAGAAACGGGGCTGCATGCTCACCAAGACCCCAATGTTCGCAAAGCGGGAGCTTTACAAGATTTCCGGTCACTGGGAGCACTATCTTGACGGTATGTTCGTCATGGGCGACCCCAACGATGAGACAAAGGAATGTTTCGCCCTCCGTCCCATGACCTGCCCCTTCCAGTATCAGGTGTTCCTCAACAAAAAGCGCTCCTACCGCGACCTGCCCATGCGCCTGACCGAGACATCGACCCTCTTCCGCAATGAGGATTCGGGCGAGATGCACGGTCTTATCCGCGTCCGTCAGTTCACCATCTCAGAGGGACACTACATCATACGTCCCGAGCAGCTTGAGGAGGAGTTCAAGAACTGCCTGGAGCTGGCGGAGTACTGCCTTGAGACGGTGGGTTTGCTTGAGGACTGCACCTTCCGCTTCTCCCAGTGGGATCCCGCCAACCCGAAGAACAAATACGAGGGCACTGCCGAGCAGTGGGAAGTGGCTCAGGGGCTTATGGCAAAGATTCTCGACAATTTAGGCGTGAAGTACACAATAGGCTTCGACGAGGCCGCCTTCTACGGTCCCAAGCTCGATATACAGTATAAGAACGTCTTCGGCAAGGAGGATACCCTTGTCACCATACAGATAGACATGCTGCTCGCCAAGCGCTTCGGCATGGAGTATGTGGATTCGGACAACACACTGAAGAACCCCTACATCATCCACCGCACATCCCTTGGCTGCTATGAGCGCACGCTCGCCTATATCCTCGAGAAGTACGCCGGCGCTCTGCCCCTCTGGCTGGCTCCCGCACAGATGCGCATACTCTGCATAAACGAGACCAACAAGGGCTACTGCGCCGACATCGCCGACCGTCTCACGGCAGCCGGCTTCCGCGTGGAGAACGATCTCCGCAACGAGAAGATAGGCTACAAGATCCGCGAGGCTCAGCTGCAGAAGATACCCTATATGCTGGTAATCGGCGACAAGGAGGAGGCGGACAGGGTTATCGCCGTCCGCGACCGCAAGACCGCAAACACCGAAACCATGTCTCTGGACGACTTCATCGCCAGGTGCAGAGAGGAAGTCGACACCAAGGCGAAATAAGAACGGAACAATTCGGACATTAATATATTATGAAATTTCACATATTCGGAACCTGCGCAGGCACCGAGCCCATTCCCGGCAGGAAACACGTATCCCTGGCACTGGAGCACGAAGGGCGGCTATACTGGTTTGACGCCGGAGAGGGCTGTTCCCGCTCGGCACACCTTATGGGGCTTGACCTGCTTGCCGTCCGCGCCATATTCATCACCCATCCCCACATGGACCATGTGGGAGGGCTGGGCAACCTCCTCTGGAACATCCGCAAGATGGTCTGGGTGAAGAAAGCCGACCCCTACGACGGAGCGGTTGACCTCATTACGCCTTCTCTGCGCTCCTGGGAGGGACTGCGCATATTGCTGGGCGAGACCGAGGGCAATTTTCGCTGCAGTTTTCAGTTAAATGTCACCCGCACCGAGACGGGCACGGTCTGGGATAAATACGGCGTGAAGGTGGAGGCGATACCGAACACCCATCTTCCCCCGGATGCCGACGGACACCCCGTATCCTATTCCTACCGGGTGAAATGCGGGGGCAAGACCGCCGTTCTCTCGGGCGATGTGGGCAGCTACGACGACCTGGCGCCCTTCCTTGAGGAGGGCTGTGACGCCCTCTTCGCCGAGACCGGGCACCACGATTCCTCGACCGTCGCCGAATTTCTGAAAGAGCGGGGCTGGAATATCGGCACCCTCTGCTATATACACAACGGCCGCGACATCCTGCGTGGGCGGGACGCGGCTATGGAAAAGCTGCTCGCGATACGCGACCGGGTGATAATCTGCGAGGACGACACCACCATAGAGATTTAGCCATAGTCGGCGGAGCCGACGATTATGCCGACTCGGAAACCGAACAACACCCTCATACATCGGACCAAATGTCCGCAAAACTATGTCATGCAAAAGTTAATCAGACAAAACATACGAATCCGCGCGGCGGTGCGGCTGACGGCGCTGCTGACCTGTCTCGCGCTGATGTTCGCGCTGCCGCCTTTGCCGGTGGGCGCCTACAGCTACCGTGTGCTCTCCCTGGGCGACAGCATCGCCGGCGGCTACGGGCTGAGCTCGCCCGGCACCCAACGCTACAGCGCCCTTGTCGCCGAAGCCTGGAAAGCCGAACTCACATCAAAAACGGTGAACGGCATGACGGCGGGCGATCTTCTGCTTGCCATCCGCAGCGGCGCTTACAACAATCAGCTTCAGAATGCCGATTTCGTGCTTATTAACATAGGTCTGAACGAGATCTATCTGATACTGCGCGACCTGTTCGCTGCCCACGGCAGTGATGCCGCCGGCCTGGCGGCGGCGCTCGCCGATAACAGGGAAATGACCCGTGCCGCCGGGGAACTTGCCGGCAGAATGCGAACCCTATCCACACTGCTTTATATCAAGGCTCCGGGAGCGGTGATATGCTTCAACAGCATATTCAATCCCTATAAAGGCGTAGTCGTCAAAGACGCGGACGGAAATATCCTGCTCGACCTGGGGGCGGCGGTACAGCCCTATATTGACATGCTGAACGGGGCGTTTCTCAGCGATTCCAAATATATTACCGTGGATATGGCAGGAGTTTTCGCCCCGGACATGCTGCCCGCTGCCTACGATCCGGCGACCGGAAGGTTCAATACCGACGTTCACCCCACCGCCGCGGGACACCGCGCCATGGCGGACGCCATTGTAGCCGCCATAATGCTTGAAATGCCCTCCGATATCGACGGACACTGGGGAGAGATGTATGTCAAGCGCCTGCTTAAATACGGGCTGTTTGAGAACATGCTCACCTACGGCTTCCGTCCCGACACCGCCATGACTCGGGGGGAATTCGTCACCTGTCTCGGCCGTCTGGTGGGAATCACCACCGCGAAATACAGCCTCTATGAGGTCTTTCTTGACGTCAAAAAGTCGGACTACTGCAACCCCTATGTGACCTGGGCTTTCTGGAACGAGATAGTCCTGGGAACCGGCGGCGGCCGCTTCTCGCCGAATGATCCCATAAACCGGGAGGAAATGGCGGTGATTCTGGAACGGATAATCAAGCTGTTCGCCCTTGAAAACAACAAGCTCGAGACATACGGCGGCTCCTTCAAAGACGCCGCCGAAATCTCCGACTGGGCGCAGTCGTCGGTAAAGCATATCTCGCGTCTGGGCATCATGGTGGGCGATGAGGGTTCCAACTTCAACCCACTGGCAGGCATCACCCGCGCCGAGGTCGCAACCATTCTGTACAGGATGAACCAGTTCTTCTCGCTTCACAATATTATCAGATAAAATCAGATAAATACAGATCGATTCAAACACCGCGCGGGAGGCGGATAATAATGCGGGAACTGCACCATTATATCGAGCCATTTGAGCCTTCGGCCGAGGAGATACGCTTTTCCTGCTGCTTTACCGGTCACAGGGATTTCGAGCCTACCGCCGAAAATCTCATCGCCCTCCGCACCGCCGTAGAGGAGTTGGCTTCCCGGGGTGTCAGACTGTTCTATGAGGGGGGCGCCGAGGGCTTTGACTACCATGCAGCCCGCACCGTGCAGCAGCTGAAAGCCGTCTGGCCTCATCTTCGGGTCATATGCGCCGAGCCCTTCGTACGCCCCTGCCGCCACCGGGATGCGGCGGACGAAATAATATACGTCTCCCCCCGCTATACCGACAACTCGGTTTTCCATATCCGCAACCGCTTTATGGTCGACCGCGCCGCCTATGTCATCGCCTATGCCATACGGCACGGCGGCACTTTTGAGACACTCAAGTATGCCCATTCTCTCGGGCGCAATATACGAAACACCGCCTGCCACCGCCCCTTCAGCACAGCCGTGGACGGCTTATACCTTGAGCCGTCGAAACGCGAGACCTCCTATTGACGGCGGGCTTGCCGTGCCGGAGAGATGTATGTAACCCTTGGATTTTCCGGCTTGGCGGCTTATTGCCTGCCGCTATGGCAACGAATAAACAATTATGACAGATTTACTCGAACTTCACAAAACCTTTCTCTCCCGCCATCTGCGGGAGGGCGCCGTCGCCGCCGACTGCACCATGGGCAACGGTCACGACACCCTCTGGCTCAGCCGATCGGTGGGCGTAACCGGCAGGGTAATTGCCTTCGACATTCAGGAAAAGGCGGTTGAAAACACATCGGCTCTCCTCGCGTCGGAAAACGCCCCCCAAAACTACCGGCTGCTGCTCGACTCCCACGCCAACCTGCAACTCCGGCTTGCCGAATGGCTGGGAGAGGATGCCCGGCTTGACGCCTGCGTGTTCAATCTGGGCTGGCTGCCCGGCTCGGGTGACCGAAGCGTGACAACTCTCCGTGAATCCACCCTTGCCGCCGCGGAAGCCGCTCTCGAGCTGCTGGCTCCCGACGGCTGTCTGCTGGTGGCTGTCTATCCCGGCCATCCCGAGGGAGCCGCTGAGGGAGAAATGCTCACCGCCCGCTTTGCCGGACTTAACCGACGGGAATATTCGGCAATCTGCGTGCGGCTGGTGAATTCGCCCGCGTCACCGTTTTTCTTTGTGGTGGAGCGCAGCGACAGGGGAAGGGGAGCGGGGAAATAACGCCCCGGCGGGGCAGAAATAACTCATATAAACAAAAACGGCAGTCCGTGAATCTCGGACTGCCGTTTGTCTTTGGTGTTTGTACAGGTTTATGATATCGCGAAGATAATCCCGATATTTACGCCGCGGCTTCGTTGGCTGCGTATGCTTCTGCCATCTTTTCTATCGCGGCTTTGTATTTCTCCTCATTGGCTGCGAAAGCCGACGCGATGTCGCGGGAGGGGTTGCCCTGGAAGCGGAAGTAGTTGGTGGGCGAGCCGGTGAGGGAGGTGCCGTAAACGAAGGTGAAGTTGAAGGTGGCGCCTTCACGTATGATGTCAAGCATCTCATGCATATCCCGGTCGCGGGCGTACTTCTCCTTCAGCGCTACCTCGTAGTAAACCGGGTTCACGTCGTAGTAGTTGTAGTAGCTGAGGCTCTCCATAACCTTGCCGGTGAGATCGAAGTCGGCGGCGGTCTTGGGGATGAAGATCATCTGGGTGGAGGTGCCCAGCTGAGCCAGATGCCTGTCCTGGTTCTCATCGTATTTGGGATAGGGGATAATGCCGTAGTCGTCTTCCATGTCGCGGAGATGCTCGGTAGAATAGATAAAGTTCGCCATGAGCAGAACCCGGCCTTCGTTGAAGTACTTCATGCTCTTGAAGGACTGGTCGTCGATGGAGGAAACGCCGAAGGCGGTGCCCGAGCTCATGTTGAAATCGTAGAGCTTCTCATATGCGGCGACATAGCGCTCGCTGAGACCGAGATACTCGATCTTGCCGCCGGAGACGTTGACAACCGGCAGCTCAAGTGCGGTCTGGAAGGTGCCGTTGGGAACATACTCGGCGAGGAAACCGATCTCGTCGTCTTCAACCTTCATTACGCCGTCGCCGTTGAGGTCGGCTTTTACCGAGACGCCCATCTCGATGAATTTGTCAAGCACCCATTTGTTGCTGCGGACAAGCTCGTAGGGATTTTCAAGACCGTAGCTGTTGAGTTTGTTGACGTTGAAGAAGATAACGCTCAGGTCGGTGTAGAGCGACATGGAGATATCTCCGATTACGCCGTAGAGAATGCCGTTGACCGAGAAGCGGTCGAACATTTCGGCGATCCACCAGGGATTGTCGAAGTCGACGTACTTCATATTAGCCATGTTGTAAAAGTGACCGCCTGAGGAGGAGGGCATGACGCAGACGGTGGTGCCCGACACCATGTCGTAGGTGCTGTCGCCGGCAAGCACAGTGGAGGCTATGATGTCGTTGAAGGCGTTGCGGTCGTTCCAGTTGCCCGGCTTGTAGACGAACTCGAGTTCAATGCCCAAATGGTCCTCAACCTTCATGTTGGCGGCATAGACGGCATCGTCGACTATTTCGCCGGTCTGCTCACCGGTGCCGTGCTCATACTCGTAGTAGGAGTTGCAGAGAGTGACGAACTTGCGGCCTCCGTTGTCCTCTTTCTCGATGGAGAGAGGCAGGGTGGAGGGGGTTTCCTCTTCGGTCTCGGCGGTGTCGGCGGTCTCAGCGGTGGTTATATCGGGGGTGTCAGAGCCGGTATCGCCGCCGCATGCCGCCAAAGCAGCCGGCAGGGCGAGCATAGCCAGCAGGAGAAGCAGGGAAATGATTCTTTTTTCCATAGAACAGGTATTTCCTTTCGATATTCGGTATTTTATTGTGCGGTATCGATATTTTATCATTAACCGGACGTTTTGTCAACAGCGAATCCTGCGTATTGAGACGCTCCGTCATGACTGTAAAGCCCCGGTTTGGCTGCTGTTCGTCTTTTGCCTCGTTCATACATCCCCGGCGAGTCAAAGTCCGCCGCATATAGAAGCTTTTTGCCGCGGCTCAGGCACCCGGCAAGCCGGATGCACGAAAAAGCCGCGCATCCCCCATCGGTGAAGTTTCCCGAAACAGTGCTTGACAGGCAGGCGGGGGCGGTGATATACTAAATATAACACCGGGTCACCGGAATACACAACAGGGGGAAGATAAGATGAAAGTACTTGGAATCGGCTGCCATCCGGACGATATAGAGGTGGCATGCGCGGGCACACTGGCGAAATACAAGAAGCTGGGACATGAGGTCACCGTCTGCCATGTGACCAACGGCGACATGGGACACGTTGAGATCATGCCGCCGGAACTGCGGGAGATGCGCATAGCCGAGGCGAAGAAGGCGGGTGCGCTGGCGGGCATCAAGGTAGTGACGCTGGACATAGGCGATCTGGTGGTCTATTCATCCGACCGCAAGCAGCGTGACGCGGTGGTTGAGGTTCTGCGCCAGGAACAGCCCGACGTGATAATCACCCACAGCCCAAACGACTACATGCCCGACCATACGGCGGTAAGCAGACTGGTGTTCGACGCATCCTTCGCGGCGAGCTGCCTCCACTACAATCAGGGACTGCCGGCCGCCCCGATAACGCCCATATACTATATGGACACCCTGGCGGGAGTGGGCTTCATGCCCACCGAATATGTGGACATATCCGACACAATAGAGTTAAAGATCGAGATGCTGGAGTGCCATGTGTCGCAGCTAAAATGGATGCGCGACCATGACAATATCGACTTCGCGGAGTTTGTGCGCACCTGCGCCCGCTTCCGCGGCCTGCAGTGCGGCGTGCAGTATGCCGAGGCGTTCACGGCATGCAACGTCTGGCCGAGAATGGTGCCGAAGCGCATGCTGCCCTAAACCGCTGCAAGCACGGTTGAATATAACACCGGTTGACGCTATTTTCCGCTAAAAAGGCCTGAACACGCGATTTTACCGCGAAAATCCCGATTTACGGCAAGAAATCTGTCTGCAAAAGGAGGACAATATGAATTTCATAAGCACACTCAAGGGGTCGGCGCTGGAGAACTTCTATCCGGCGGGCTGGGACTTTCAGAAGATCGATAAATGCTGCTCCAACGATCCGGATTCCTGGGGCGAGCGCCAGGCGTGGTGGCATAAGGAGTTCACGCCGGTCATATGCGACAGCATATACAACTTCGACACCTACATGGGGCACGAGATAGCCCTGCAGATAAAGAACGCACGTGACAGGGGCGAGAAGCTCATCTTCATACTGCCGGTGGGTCCCATGGGCATGTATAAATGGGCGGTCTACTTCCTCAAGGCGTGGAATGTGAAGTGCGATCACCTCTGGTGCTTCAATATGGACGAGTGGTCGGACGGCGACGGCAACACACTGCCGGCGGACAATCCGGGCGCCTTCCAGAACGCCATGGAGCAGGCGCTCTACAATCCACTGGGCGAGCTGACGGTGCCGGTGGGACAGCGCAATTTCGCCACTAAGGAGAACCTGCCCACCTACGCGGGTAAGATAGCCGCGCTGAAAGCGGAGGGCGCCAAGATGGTGCTGGTCTACGGCATCGGCAGAATGTGCCACATAGCATTCTGGGAGCCGACCTTCGCTGCCGACTATAAAAATGTGGACGACTGGAAGGCACAGACCCACAGGATAGGCGCGATGCTGCATCCGCTGACCATAGAGCAGAACGCCCTGACCAGCTTCAAGAGCCGCACCACGCTGGTGCCCTGCCGCGCCAACACAATAGGTCCGGGCATCTTCCTGCAGGCCGACTACGCCATAGGCGGAGCGGACGGCACTCTGGGCAGAGGCATGCAGTGGCAGGGTATGAGCTTCTGGATGACCCTGCGCTACGGTCCGTCGCCCTGGGTTACCTCCTCCTTCATCCCCACGCTTAAAGGCAAGCTCTTCTTCCTGTCAGAGCTGGCGGGACCGCTGACCGCCGAGTGCAACTGATTAACTGATTATCTGATATTTTTCGGAATTGCCGTACACATCGTGTACGGCAATTCCATGCCGTTGCATTAGGCAGTTCCTCCGTTTCGCGCTGAAATTTGCCGAAATCGTCCTTGACAGGTCTATGCGGTAAATGATATACTGAGCCCGAACAAGTGAAAAGGGCGCAAAACTCACATTTGCGCCGGACAAGGGGGCATAAGGTAAAGCGGGTTATAAGACAGAACCTGCCGCTCCCGAAATAATATAACAACTTTGACAACAACTTTGAAAGGTGGCTGTGGCTTCAATGTTTCCCGAGACGGATCTGTTCAGTAAGGTAGGTTTTTCCGGATGCGGCAGGATATCGCCCGCCGATATCAAGTTTTACGATGAGATAAGAAAAATCTGTGTTGATAACCGCTGCCGCAAATACGGAAGCAACTATGCATGTCCGCCGGCGGTGGGCAGTGTGGAGGAATGCCGTCAGCGCTGCAACTCCTACAAGTACGCGGTGGTGTTCAATAAGATCTATCTGCTTGAGGACTCCTTCGACATAGAGGGCATGACCGCGGGTTCCGCCGATTTCAGGCGCCTCTGCTACGTTCTGCAGGACAGATTGAAGGAGCTGCCCCGTTATCGCATACTTGCAAACGGCGGCTGTACGCGCTGCGCGAAATGCGGCTATCCCGACGGCGCTCCCTGTGCCTTCCCGGACACCGCCTTCCACTCGGTCGAGGGGTACGGCATTGTTGTGTCCGAGCTGGCTGCCTTGGCGGGGCTGAAGTATATCAACGGCGAGAATACCATGACCTACTTCGGCATGCTGCTGCACGATTGACGGCGGATGTTATCAAATGACTGTTCGCAGACTGATACTTTACATAATTATTTTCGTCGTGGGCATGTTTGTTTTCCTTTTTGTAACCATGGGCATACCGGGCGAGAACGCCGATGCGGACGCCGAAGGAACCGTACTTGCCGAAGACGCCCTTATGCGGGTGGAATATCACAGTTCGGGCGGCCCGGCGGGCGGCTATACATCGCTGGTGCTTGAACGGGGCGAAACGAAATGTTCCCTAACCGTTGAAAGCCGGCAGACCGATTCCGCCAAGGTGAGGACAAAAAAGGTCAAGGGCGGCAGGAAAGAGCTTGAAATGATAAAAGCGCTTGCCGACGAGAACGGGGTCTGGGAGTGGGGCGAGCTGCCCCGGAGCGAACCGATAATCGACGACATACCCGTCGAAACGCTGAAACTGTACGACAACTCGGGGCGAAGTCTGGAACTGTCCTCCGCAGACGAGTTGCCCAAGTCCGACTTTATAAAAAACGTATACACAATAATGATGAGCGCGGCGAAATAATCGGCGAATTAAATCATAATCAAGGACAGACGAATATGAAAAAGAATCTCGAGCGATACATACGCCCCGGCAGACCGCTGCGCCACACTGTTGAGGCGATAAAGCGGGGCAAAATCACCATAGGCTTCGTGGGCGGTTCGATAACCGAGCCGGCAAACGGCACGCGCTGGAGCGACAAGACAGCAGACTGGTTTGTGCTCAACTATCCCGAGGTTTCGGTCAATGTGGAGAACGCCGCCAAGGGCGCCACCGGTTCGCTGTCGGCGGTATTCCGCATCGAGGAGGACATAAACGCCTGCGGCTGCGACCTGGTGCTGGTGGAGACGGCGGTGAACGACGGCCCGGACGCCTGGGGCGCCTGCCGGGAGGGCATCCTGCGAAAACTGCTCAAAGACGACAGATGCGACGTCATAGTCACCTATACATACAGCTCGGGCTTCTATGAGGACATGCTTGCCGGCAGAATGCCACAGTCCATGACCGACTGGGAGGAGCTGGTCGAGCATTACGACCTGCCGCGGGTTTATATGTCGCGCTATGCGTTTGATCTGATGCTGGGCGGATATGTGCGCTGGGAGGAATGGCTTCCCGACGGGCTGCATCCCGGTCACGCGGGGAGCCGGCTCTACGCCGAGCCGGTCACCGAGCTGATAGGCTGTGAGTTGGATTGCCCCCGCGCCGTCGAACCCTTCGCCCTGCCCGAGCCGCTCCACGCCGACTGCTGGGAGGATGCTCAGGCGCTGCCCTTTGACAGCTTCAAGCGGGTGGGCGCCTGGCGGATGGTGCGCGAGCGCCGGATCCCCTCGGTGCGGTATATTATGTTCACCACCTCGATGAGTTCATCGCTGGAATTCGAGTTCGAGGGCACGGGTCTTGTGGTGCATACCATGGTGAACAGCTGGCACGCCGGCTATACTCTGTCGGTCGACGGCGGCGAGTCGGTGAATATGGCAAAGCCGCTGCCCGAGTGGGGCGTGAATGCCACCGACTGGGTGCGCGAGGACGTGCCGGTGAAGGGACTGCCCTTCGGGAAACACAGGGCGGTGCTGAAACCCGTGTTCTGCCCGGGGGCGAAGGGCGCGAATTTCGAGCTCTGCGCCGTGGGCGTGATACGCTGATACGGGCGAGGGCGAGAAGTTATAGCTGAATAAAAAACCGTGAGACGGATTTGCGCTGTCTCACGGTTTTTGTTCCGATATTGAGAATTCCCCAGTCAGGAGATGCCGCCTGTGGAACGCGCCTCCCATCCCCAAGCCTCCCTCTCCGAGGGAGGTGGCACGGCGAAGCCGTGACGGAGGGAGTGCCCCCCGAGTCAAAGGGAGCAGCCCCGCGCCGGAAAAACAAGGTCAGGGGCAGTCACCAAACGGAGCGTATCGGAATTGAGTTCGATACAGCTCATGTTTATTAACTGCGCCTGCACCCGACAACATCCGCCCCGCAAAAAGCAAACCGTCAGCCTGCCTGTAATACAGCCCCGCCGACGCTCATCTCCGCTGCAATGGCAATCGGCAAAATCAAAATAAAACAGAAGGTGCTGTATAAAAGCTAAAAGCCCGGCGCCCAATTGTCGGCGTTTGTCGGATTCAGGGATTTTCCGACTGCGCATTTATTGATAATTCAATTGACATTACCTTACTCGAATGGTACAATAAAACCATACAACACGTTTCCATTATTATACATATGGGGGTGCGATTATGAAGATGCGACATTATCCGATAAAATCCTGCGTTACGATCCTCGCACTTGTTTTATTATGCGTGTTCACTTTTTCATGCGGTGAGAACCTGTCTGAAGCGGGAAGCAATGCCGCGACGGAAAACAGCGATGAAGTGCCGATCGGCGGTACCGCGACGGAAGCGGCCGCGATTCCGAAACCTCCGAAAGGCGACTATAACGGTTATGTGTTCCGCGTCGGACAGGGCGACCCCAGCCACAGCATTCGCGAGAAGCTTGTTGTGGTTGAGGAGCTTGACGGAGATCTCGTCAACGACGCTATTTACAATCGCAACAACAACGCCGCCGAACGCACGAACACAATAATTAAATCGGTCGCCATGGAGTCATATTCGGCGCTGAAAAATTCTGTGCTCGCGGGGGATGATTTTTGCGACGTCGCACTCGCCGATCCGTATAACTTTTATTCAAGCATCGGAAGCGGAATTTTGATTGATGTAAATACTATCGACACTCTTGACACCTCAAACCCGTGGTGGGATCAGAACCAGGTGAGCGAGCTTGATATATACGGCAAGCTTTTTTCACTTGTCGGGGACATAACAACCACCGATGAATTCCACACTGTCTGTTTGATTTACAGCTGTAACCTTTTCGAAGATTTCGGTTTTGATTCACCATATTCGATGGTTGAGGATGGGAGCTGGACGCTTGACCGCTTCTTGGATATGTGCCGTGATGTCGCGGCGGATATTGACGGCGACGGCGTGATGGGAGAGTTCGACCGTTGGGGGTTCACCACCGAATCGGCGATGATGAGCTGGATGTGCGATTCATTCGGCGCGCGCTCGATTTTGAGAGACAGCGAAGGCGAATTCAGCCTGAATGTCAACGACAGCCTCGTCCGTTCCATAATCGACAGCGTGATACGCCTTGCCACCGAAAAGAATATCGTAACGATGGCAGGTGACGGTATAATAACGGCTTCAACATACGGCGATGTGTATTATCACATGGAAGCGCTTTTCGCGCAGGATTTGGCGCTGTTCCACAGCGGCACATTCGACGATTTGACGCGTATGCGCTCTTATGACGCCGATTACGGAATCGTACCGCTCCCGAAGTTCAACGAGTCGCAGGAAAAATTTTACCACAGCGTGTCCTGGACAGGTGTACAGCTTGTAATTCCGGCGACTGTCGAAAACACCGATTTGGTCGGCACCGTGCTTGAGAATATGGGCTGGGAGTCGCACTTCACATTGAATCCGGTGTTTTATGAATTGTTTATAAGTGAGAAGCTGGCAAGAGACGAGAAGTCAAAAGCAATGCTTGATATGATATTTTCGACAAAATATTACAGTTTGGACGATTACGCGAATATCAGCGGTCTTAACACAATAATAAATAAGATAGCTGCTTCAAAAGAAAACACTTTCGCATCCGATTGGGCGGCAAATGAAGCTAAAGCGGTTGCAAACCTTTCCAAATTTCTCGAACCTTTTCGAAAATAACGGGTCTGCCGAAAAAGACGTGAAACCCCTTTTTAGGCACAATATGCTCATTTGTTAATATATTAAAAATCGTTAAATCGTTTATTGATTTCACGGTTTCTTAAATAGCGGAATTATTTATGGGGGCGGTATCAAAACTCCCTGATAATACAATTGCACATAAAATATCGCTGTTAAAACACCCGAAACGGTGTTTTAACAGCGATATTTATTACTGTTTTTTGCGGTTTACCGGTTTGCGCGGAGTTTTGATACAGCCCTCCCGGTTAATCAGGCCATATTAAATCAACCGAACAGCGAGAGGGTGAGGAACAGGGTTGACATAAGGGAGGCTACAAGAGATACGACGGTTATCTGGGTGTTGATGGACGGTCCCGCGGTGTCCTTGAAGGGGTCGCCCACCGTGTCGCCCACGACCGCCGCTTTGTGAGCCGGAGAGCCCTTGCCGCCCTCGTTGCCCGCCTCGACATATTTCTTTGAGTTGTCCCAGAGTCCGCCGGAGTTGCTCATGAACAGCGCCAGCAGCAGTCCGCTGATGATATTGCCGCAGAGGAAGCCGCCGATAGCCTGCACGCCGCCCACAAAGCCCACCACAAGGGTGGCGATAATGGCGGTGAGTCCGGCGGGGATAAGTTCCTTCATCGCGCCCGTGGTGGCAATGGTGATACACTTGTCATACTCGGGCTCTACGCCTTCTTTGCCCTCCTTAAGGCCGACGATCTCACGGAACTGGCGGTGTATCTCGGCGACAAGACGCTGCGCGTTGCGGTCGACGCCGAGAATCAGCATTGCCGAGAAGACGGCGGGGATAGCCGCGCCGATGAGCAGCCCGAAGAACACCAGCGGGTTCATTATGTCGAAATTCTCGATGCCTTTGATTCCGAGTTCCGCGGCGGCGATGTTGACTTCGCTCATGAAGGCTCCCAGAAGGGAAATGACTGTCAGACCGGCTGCCGATATGGCGAAGCCCTTGGTAACCGCCTTGACCGTGTTGCCAGCGGAGTCCAGCTCGTCGGTTATTTCTATGACATCCTCGCCCAGGTTGCCCATCTCGGCAAGTCCGCGGGCGTTGTCTACTATTGGTCCGTAGGCGTCGTTGCTGACTATCATGCCGACTATCGAGAGCATGCCCACCGCCGCCATCGAGATGCCGAACATGGAGTATTCAAGGGCGAGAGCGGGATCGATAGATTCGCAGAGCTTATACGCGGCAAGGGCGGAGACGCCGATGCCTAACATAGCCGGGAGCACACTGAGCAGACCGTAGGAAATACCCGACAGTATGGTGAACGCCGGACCGATACCGCTGGCTTTCGCGACCATTTTGACCGGCTTTTTCTTGTCGTCGGTGAAATAGTCGGTGGTTATGCCGATGACGACTCCGACTAAAAGACCGACGATGCAGGCGAGCCAGATGCGCCAGTTAAATTTGAAAATTGCCGTCGCGGCGGCGGTGAGAACGATATAGACGCCGGTTGTCACATAAGTACTGGAGTTGAGCGCCCTGGTGGGGCTGCCCTTTTTGCCGATACGCGCGGTCATGACGCCGATCACCGAAGCCAGCAGACCGAGAGCCGCGAAGCAGAACACCATGGAAATATTCGTTCCGAACTTCTCCTTGTCAATCGAACCGGCGAGCACCAGCGCCGCCGCCATGGACGCCACGTTGGAGTCAAAGAGGTCGGCGCCCATTCCGGCGACGTCGCCCACGTTGTCGCCAACGTTATCGGCGATAACGGCGGGGTTGCGCGGGTCGTCCTCGGGTATGCCGAGTTCAACCTTGCCGACCAGGTCGGCGCTTATGTCGGCTGTCTTGGTGAAGATGCCGCCGCCCGCCTTGGCGAACATGGCGAGGGAGCTTGCGCCGAAGCTGAAACCGAGCACGGTGGTGGCGTCGCCCGTCAGAAGGTAGACGATGGTCACGCCGAGCAGGCTGGCTCCGACGACCGCCATTCCCATGACGGCGCCGCCGCGGAAGCCCGCCATGAACGACGGCTTGATGCCCGATTTAGCCGCTTCCGCCGCTTTTACATTGGCTATGGTGGCGACCTCGATACCTATCAAGCCGGCTATTGCCGAGAACGCGGTTCCCATAAGGTAAGATACCGCCATCAGCACGTTGTTAATAATATTCCCTTTCCATATCGGAGAAGGGAGCAGAATCAGGATCAGAACTGCTGCGACAAGCGCGAAACGGGCGAGGACCGTGTATTCTTTCCGCAGGAAGGTTCTTGCGCCCTGACGGATAAGACCGCCGTTCTTTGCTATGATCGGATTGTCGGACGGCTGCCGCTTTACCCATAAGAACAGCCATCCGGCGAAGGCAAACGCTACCAATGAAATCAGTATTGACAGGTACAACATGAGTTTTTCCATAAAAGCATACCTCCGAAAAAAGATAATGGATCTTACTTCTCATTATGCATAAATAAACGGTGATTGTCAATACGCAAAAAAGAAAATTGCGCCGGGCATACCACCGCGTATATGTTTGGGGTGAAACAGTCCGCCGCTGGATGCCGCATGCCCGTATTGCCCGCGGTTCTTGACAGCCTGTCCGCGTTGTGATATAATGCGCAAAGCCTGATAAAGGCACAGGCAATACAGGCAACAAAAGAAAAACATCCGTATTAAAACAAACTATGGTGAAAATATTGACAGAATTCCATCCGATATCGATCTCCGACAAAGATATAATAATACCCCGCCTGCGCGCCGAGAACTCCCGAAGTTCAGACTACAATTTCGGGAATCTCATCATGTGGGATTCCCGGTTTCAGAAGCACATCGCCGTTTTTGAAGACAGGCTGATAATCGACATCAGAAAAGCAAGGTGTCCGAAACTTGAATGCCCGTATTTCGTTTTTCCGGTTGGTTCCGGCGCTCTGCGTCCGGCAATCGACTTCATGAAGGAATATTCGGTTCAAAAGGGCTGTAATTTCTCCATACGCGGGATCACCGACGAGCAGCGCGCGCTTCTTGAAAATGAATTTCCCGGGCGATTTGAATTCCATGAGAAAAGAAACTCATTCGACTACATTTATCTTGCGGAAAAACTCTCAACCTTCTCGGGGAAAAAGCTCCACTCCAAGCGGAATTTCTGCAACCGCTTCGAAAAGACCTACAGCTGGGATTTCGTCAGACTGACCCCCGAGCTGATACCCGGCTGTCTGGAACTGTATCACAAATGGCTCTCCGACATGGACATGTCAGCCGACGGAGTAAAAGACGAATTCAATGCAATCAACACCGGATTTGAAAACTGGGATGCTCTTGACCTTGAAGGCGGCGTGCTTCGCGTCGAGGGCGGGATAGTCGGGTTCACGGTGGGCGAGCGCGCCTCGGACGACACATATGACGTGCATTTCGAGAAAGCCTTAAACTCCTATCCCGGCGCCTATCCCATGGTCTGCCGCGAATTCGCAAGGCAGATAATGAGCGACCATCCCGATATTGTCTACCTCAACCGGGAGGATGATATGGGTCATGAGAATCTTCGCAAGGCCAAAATGGATTACTACCCCGAATTTCTTCTGAAAAAATATCTGGCGAGGGAGAAATAGCCGTGAAAACCGTCAGTGACCGCATCACGCTGCGGCGCTCTTTGCCCGGAGACGAACCCGGGCTTAAAAAGCTGTGGAAGACCGTTTTCGGCGACACCGATGAGTTTATCGACGCTTTCTTCGAAACCTTATACGAGCCGGGGGAAGCCTGCGTCGCCCTTGACGGCGGCGGAATCGTCTCGGCGGGATACTGCCTGCCCGGGGTTGTCGCCAAAGGCCGCAGATGTTCGTACATTTACGCGATGGCGACATATCCGGAATATCGGGGACAGGGGATCGCGGCGAAGATCGGACGCCGGCTAATCGACGACGCCTTTGCCGGAGGGGCGGAGGTTGTCGCCACGCTGCCCGCGACCGAATCGCTGGTGGGCTGGTATGCTGACAAACTGGGAATGACGCCGACCTTTGTCAAGGGGATGCCCGGCGCGGAGTTCCCGGAGAAATGGCGCCGTTTTGCCGCAATGTTCAGCGGTCCCGACAGCGGCGCCCCGAGCCGTCTCTCCGCCGCCGCGGCGCCGGGCGCTGATCTTAATAACCTTATAGGTGTCGGCTGGGAATTTACTTTTGATTAGAATAAAACATCGGAACGGCAATCACGCCGTTCCGATGTTTTATATAATATGTCGAGTTGCACAATGTGCGTCACAGTGGCTTTTCCGCCTCCGGGAAGCCGCTAAAAACGCCGGTTCTTACTTGAGAATCGAGATTAGTTCCTCCATTTTGCTCTGATACATTGTCTCGTTCTTTGCCCACATCGAGGTGATCTCCGCGTCTCTCCTGAGCGACATACGCATCAGCATCCAGGGTGAGCCCTGGTCCCCGAAACAGAAGGAATAGAAGTGTGAGAAGTCATCGGTCACGCTGCCGAAAATGATATCGAGCATCTCCGCCGAATCCTCGTCCCGGGCGACCTTGGTCTTTAACACCCGTTCGTAGTATTCGGGACGCATTATTTCGTAGCCCAGCGCCGAGAGCGCGTTCAGTATACAGCCCGATTTATCGCCGTCCGCAGTGATGGGGATCGAGAATCCGGTGGTATTGTCTATGCAGAGGTAGGTTCCGTAGGAATCCTGCTGTTCGTTCCACTTCGGATAGGGAAGTATGCCGAAATCGTCCTCCATCTCGCGCATGATATGGGATACCTGTATGCGTTCGGCAAGGAACAGCCCCTGTCCGTTCATGAAGGGGGTTATCAGCGACCAGCTGTCTTTATACAGGACATTTCCCGACTGCTTTGTGAAATCAGAGAGCTTTTTCTGCGCATCCACGTATCGCTCCGAAAGCCCCAGCAGCTCCGGCATTCCGTCCTTGTCCTTGCCGGTTATTTTTATCTCGCAGGCAGGGATAAAAGCGTCTATCTCCATGTTCCAGCCGGTGAGATAGCCGTACCGGTCTGTGTCGTCCATCACATTGTCGCCGTTGAGGTCGGCCGATGCCAGCGCCGAATATTCGATCAGTTTGTCAAGCGTCCACTTCCCGCCGCGCACAAGCCCGTACAGGTCGTCGATATTATACATTTCGGCGAACCGCTTGTTGAAATACATGGCGTATACGCAGTCATAATACTGGGGATCGGCGCTTCCGACAGCCATGAATATCTGATTGCCGAACATCGAGGATTCCATGATTCTTTCGGACCACCAGGGTTCCGAGAAGTCAATGGCGGAAAGCTCGTTCAGATTGTGGAAGCCGCCGTAGAGCGAATGGCTTGCAAGCCGGTAGCCGTAGCCTCCGGCAAGGTGTATGCTGTCGTCTCCCGCGAGTATGGCGGAGGTGAGCGAGTTCAGCCATACGGCTGACTGTCCCGATTCGCTGGAGCCTTTTCTGACATCAAAAACCATGTTGACATTGTACAGCTCCTCAACTTCCAGGTTGCGTCTGTACACCGCATCGTTTATTACGTCTCCGGTCTCCTCTTCGGCGGCGATCTGCGAGTAATCCCACAGAAGTATGTTGAAATCCTCTCCGCCGAAATCCCCCTTCGGCAGCGTGTCTTTCAGCGCCGCGGTCGTCGTCTCGATGTCTTCCGTAACGGCGGTATCTGCCGAACCTGCCGTTTCCTCGTCGGCGGCACTGCCGCCGCTCCCGCATCCGCATACTATGATTGCGACGGTGATTATAAGCGCAGTAAACGCCGGGAGAATATGAAGCTGATGCTTTTTGTTCATACCGTTCTCCTGTTGCCGATGTTATTTATGTTTCCTGTTCCGGTTATCATTATACAACTTATATCTCATCGCCGAATTATAATGTTATTCAGCCGAAGACTTTTTGAACCAGTTCCAGATACTCTTTATATTCCGGGTAGTCATTTAATTCTGATAAAGAATCCGCTATCCCCTTGTAATACCATCCGTGTTTTTTGGGATCCTTTACATTAAATCTTTGCCAAAGTTCATCTCCGGCCGATTTATAGTCGCGATAAATGGCTCTCATATTGCTCAATTTATCACCCAATGTTACTATCTTCACTTCACGGGAAGCCTGATTCTTTAGATGGTCCAGAGTATGCTGTTTTCGCTCATCCCATGTTTTGGATTTGTCTTCCGTTTCGGCTCCTACCAAAGAAGCAACCCTTTCGCCGAATTCTCTTCTGATATCTTCAATTGTTATGTTCTTCCCGTCTTCCACGGTATCGTGAAGAACGGCGGCAACAATCAAATCCGTGTCATGGGTCATCGCGCCGACGATAACCGCCGCTTCCAACGGGTGCAATATATACGGGATGTTCGTCCCCTTTCTATATCCGTCTTTGTGCGCTTTAACCGCAAATTCAATCGCTTTGTTTAACATTATTACACCTTAATATATAACTGTATTATAGTTTGTATGCGGGAACCGGGCATACTGTCTGAAGCGGCGGGCACTCCGCTCACCGTAATCTCTTACATTTCGAACACTTCACATATCTGACGAATAAGTTTTATATCACATCCACACATATCGGATCAAATAGTATAAAACATATCCCCAACTGAAAATACCATGCAGAATTGCCCATCCCACAGATTTCCATGTTACAAAGGAAATAACCATGGCTAAGCATGTTCCAAAGGAAATGCCGCTCTTTACCGCGCTTCCCACATTGAAACCCTTGCTTTCAACAGTAACCTTGTTTTCATTATTTATCATAATAATTCCCCCTTTACATGCCGCGATATTAAGTGTAGAATATCATACAATTCATATGATGTCAACGGCGAAATCAGCGATATTATGGCAATATCCGCAAACCGGAATCACATGAGCTTCGCGTCCCTCAGGGTGCAGTAGGTATAATTACCCTCCTGATATGTGTCGAACACGCCTGTCACGCAGATTTTGCCTCCCTCCTCCGGATAATCCTCCGGGTAGGAATAATCTTCGGTCAGGATGAATTCGATTCCCTGTGAACAGCAGGCGGCGGCGTCCGTGACTATACAGGCAAAGTAGGTGTTTCCGGTGGACTCGTCGTGATATGAAGCGAACATCCCCTCCATTTTCACGGTTTTTCCGATGTAATCCCCGGGCGATACTATCATGCTGTAGACCTGAGAGTAAACCATTGTGCTGGAAAGCACGGTCAGGTCCACATCAATTGTATCGGCGCCGCCGGCAGCGCCTGCGGGATCGTTTGCCGTTTTCGGTTCGGAATCGCCGCCGCATCCCGCTAACGCGAACAACAGCGCAAGGCAGAGGAGAAATAACATCGGTTTATTCATTTGCGCATACCTTATGTTTTTCATTTGCGCATACCTACTGCTTTTCATTTACGCATGCCTCCCGTTATCATGCCCGCCGCATAGCAGACCGCATATGCGGCAACGTCAACAGCGACAATTGTGGAACCAACCGGCGTCCCCGCCAGAATAGAGATTATTATCCCTGAAAAAGCACATACCACCGACAGCACCGCCGAGCATATAGTGACCGTCAAAAAACTGCGGAAGAGCCGCATAGCCGACAGCGCCGGAAATATCACCAGCGCCGATATGAGCAGCGACCCCACAAGGTTCATGGCGAGAACGATGATGACCGCAATGACTATGGCTATAAGAAGATTGTAGCCGTCCGCGTTCGTCCCGACGGCCTTCGAGAAATCCTCGTCAAAAGTCACGGCGAATATCTTGTTGTAAAACATAACAAAAACGAAAACCACGGCGGCCGACAGAACTATGCAGAGCCACACCTCTTTCGGCGTCAGTGTCAGTATCGATGTGGAGCCGAACAGAGTGGTGCAAACATCGCCGGACAGGTTGGAGGATGCCGCGAAGATGTTCATTATCAGATATCCGAACGCCAATGCTCCCACCGATATCATGGCGATGGCGGCGTCTCCCTTGACCTTTGCGTTCTGGCCGGTTCTCAGCAGAAGGACCGCGCTGATTACCGTGACCGGCAGCACCAGCAGCATTTCATTTGTCAGATTCAGTACAGCCGCGACAGACATCGCGCCGAACGCCACATGAGACAGCCCGTCGCCTATGAAGGAAAAGCGCTTCAGCACAAGCGTTACGCCAAGCAGCGAGGAACAGAGGGCTATAAGCACCCCCACAATCAGCGCATACCTTACGAACGGGTATTGGAAATACATCGCGAGTTTTTCAAACATCATTGCTCACCGCCCTTTTTCTGCATCATAAAGAGTTTTCCGATATCGCTCTCAAGATACTCGTCCCTTGTGCCGCAGAATACGGCGGCTCCTATATGCAGGATATGAGTAGTATAACGAACGGCGGCGGCGATGTCATGTGTGATCATTATGATGGTGATGCCTTCCCGGTTCAGACCGGCAATCAAGCCGTACATTTCGGCGGTGACTTTCGGGTCAAGCCCCGACGCCGGTTCGTCAAGCAGCAGAGCTTTCCTTGTCGCGCACAGCGCCCTTGCGAGCAGAACTCTCTGCTGCTGACCGCCGGACAGCTCCCTGTAACATCGATTCGCGAACTCCGATATTCCCATGCGCGCCATGTTTTCTTCGGAGAGCCGCTTTTCTTCCCTGTTATAAAACGGTCTCAGCCCGCAGCGTCCCTGGCATCCCGAGAGAACTATTTCTCGCACAGACGCGGGAAAGTCTTTCTGCACAGCCGTCTGCTGGGGCAGATAGCCGATTTCGTTTTTCTTCAGCCCGTCGCCAAACAGAATCTGACCTCTGACCGGCTCCCGAAGATTGAGCAGCGTTTTCATCAGTGTGGTTTTACCGGAACCGTTTTCTCCGACTATGCACAGATAATCGCCCTTATTGACAGAGAAATTGAGGTTCTCCGCTATGATATGTGAATCATAACCGAGCGACAGATTCCGAACGGTGAGCAGCGCCATATAACGGCCTCCTAATTCAATGCGTCTTTCAGAACGGACAGATTTTTCTCGGCGATTGAAAGATATGTGGCGCCGTTAGTTACGTCTTTGGCGGCTACCGACTGCATTGAGTCCAGAACAAGGATACGCTGATTCTTCGACTTTGTGTTCTGAACGATGGTCTCGGCGATACGATGATCGCTCCCTTCGAGGGCGATCACCGCCGGAAGTGAAAGCTCATCCAGCTTCTTTGAAAGGAAGGCTATTGTCTCAAAGTCAGCCTCCGTTTCGGCAGAGCAGCCTGCGAAAGCGGCGTAATAGTCCAGTCCGTAATCATCGGTCAGGTACCGGAAGGGGAAACGGTCTCCGAAGAGAAGCGTATTGAAGGCGGCGCCGTCGACCGCGGACCGATACATGGCGTCAAGGGCGTTCAGCTTTTCGATATAAGCCGAGGAGTTGGCTTTATAGATATCCCTGTTGTCGGGATCAATGGTCTGAATTGCTTCGGAGATTATCTCAACCGAAGCCGCCGCGTTGCGCAGAGAGAGCCAGACATGTTCGTCATATTCGGTTCCGCTCCCGCCGTGTTCGTCATCATCTTCATGTTCATGTTCGTGCTCATGTTCGCCGCCGCCGTGATCCTCGTCTTTTTCGTCGCCATGATCATGATCATGCCCCTGCATGCCCTCCGCCAGTTCTTCTTCCTTGACAGCATCGCCCAGGACATCCAGCAGGCTGATAACGACCATATCCTTATTAGCGGCTCCTTTAAGAGCGGCGTCCGCCCATTCGTCGGACTCCCCTCCCACATAGATAAACAGGTCGCAGGTCGATATCTTAAGAATATCATTTGCCGTAGGCTGATAGCTGTGGAGATCGACTCCGCTGTCAAGGAGCATGGTCACCCGGACATCCGCCGGATTCTCTCCGATGATATTCATAACCCAGTCGTATTCGGGAAAGATTGTCGCAACAATTTCTATTTCGCCTTCGCCGCCGTCTGCCGACGATTTAGTGTTTCCGTGACCGCAGGCGGACAGGCAGCCGGCCGCTATAACGGCGGCAATTACAATTATAACGCAAAGATTTTTTCTCACAAACATTACCTCTTTATATTGCTGATTACATTTTTATATTACCGATTACATTCATGATTTCAGGCGCAAAAGCACAAGGGTACGGCGACAGCCCTGAATCCCGCATGCGCCATAACCCGCATGTGCTTACGGGTATGCCCATGCGTGCACACCCGTAAGCGGGCATATCTCACCCTTGTCGGAGGTCGGTTAATTGTTCAGACGGACTTTTTTTATGACAAGCGTATCTAGCGCAAAATCAGACGAGAAAAGACACGCGGAAACAAACAGGAATATTATCGGAACAACCGCCGAAACGAGGGCGGCTTTACCGTTGCCGATTTGATGCAGAGTATTTTCACACTGCCGAATGCAGAGACAGACAGGGCAATCATCACCCGAACAATCATGGCACGCCTCGGCGGCGGAATAAAAAGGAGAAAACAGAATGACGGCAAGAACGGTCAGCACAATTATCCCTGCCGTAATTCTATTGAGTTTCAAAATATCCGGATTATACACTTGCCGTTTCCTCCTTCCCCGAATCATGAATCTTACGAATTTATGTAAACGCATTTTTCGCACAGTCCGTAGAAAACCGTGCGCTTGGGATTCAGCTTGAAGCGGTGCTCATCATACATATGAGTCTGCAGCTCCTCGATTTCATCGCAGCGCAGGTGGATCAGCTTCCCGCACTTTTCGCATTTGCAGTGAAAGCAGCTCTCGGCATCGGCATGGCTGTCAGCGCCGACATATTCAAAACAGGCGGGGCCGTTTACATCTATGACGTATTTGTTTACGAGACCTTCGTCGACGAGACCTTCGAGCCGGCGGTAGACCGTGGATTGCCCGATCGTCGCTCCCTGCTCCCTGAAATATTCGCACACATCGCCGGCGGTAATGTGAACGCCCCGGACGGTCTCGAGATAACAAAGCAGCAATTCCCGCTGCTTTGTCTTGTACTTTGGCCATGAATTCATTAAACGGAAACACCTCCTCGCGCCGATATGAGAACTGTTCCCAATTATAACGCCGTTCCGGCGTTTTGTCAATAGATTTGGGAATGATTCCCATTTTTGTTCTCGGCAAACCGAAATCAAAATACAAAAAATATTGTAATAATTGTAATAAACATTGTAACGTTTTCCCGTTTTCCGCGTTAGTATGTCGAAAGGAGGGGAAGTATGGAATTTGAACAGGTATATGAAAAGTACTTCAAAGACGTTTACCGACTGATACTCGGCATGATCCGCGACCCGAACGAGGCGGAAGATATCGCTCAGGAGACTTTTCTGAAAGCCCTCGCTTCAATCGGTTCTTTCGACGGTTCAAAGGATATCCGCGCCTGGCTCTTTACAATAGCGAAAAACATCCTGTTCTCCAGGCGCCGGAAAAACAGGCGTATTTCGGACGCGGATTTCGACTTTTCGACCGTCGAGGACACGGGAGTCAGTTTCGCTGAGGAGTTTGCGGATAAAGAATCGGCGTTCAGGCTGCATCGGTATCTGCATGAGATGGACGAGCCGTACAAAGAGGTCTTCACCCTGCGCGTGTTCGGGGAGCTGGACTTCAAAAGCATCGGAAGGCTTTTTCAGAAGACCGACAGCTGGGCGCGGGTTACCTTCTTTCGCGCCAAGAACATGATTTACAAATACTGGAAGGAGACGGAAAATGAATAGGACAAGAGAATGCGGTATCGTGCGGGATCTGATACCGCTTCATATCGACCGGGCTGCGAGCGAAAGCTCCGAAAGATTTATTGCGGAACACCTGGAAAACTGCGCCGAATGCAGGAAATATCTCGAGGAAACCGCCGGCAGGCTTGTTATCCCCGCAGCTGCCGTGGATCAGGCGGAAGAACGGAAATCATTTAAGAAGTTCAGGAAACTCATAAATAAGAAGCTTATAATCGCAGTTGTGGTTACAGCCGCAATAACGCTGCTTTTAATCGGCTGCATTGTTATCCCTTCAAGGGTTGAAATCGGTGTTGATCCGTCGGAAGTAGACTTCCGAGAATCCGACGGGCGGATTGCCATGAGTTATTCGGGAGAGGGAGATCTGAGGTGGAGAGCGTGGAGCATTGAATCCGAATACGGCTCAAAGACATTGGTTGTCGAATTCTGGCAGACGCTCTGGGATCGCTATGTATCGCCGATTTACGACCGTGAGGAACATATTTACTATCTCGGGGAAGCCGATAAGGTAAGCGTTATATTCGGCATCGACGGCGAAGTACTCTGGACAAACATTCCGGACTCGGATGCCGGCTGAATAAGTCTGCCGCAGTCTGAAAAGATAACTAACGCGGGAGTGTATCTTAAACCATACACTCCCGCGTTAACATTCAGCGTTATAAAAACGACAAAAGCACTCACTCTAATCCCGAGTCCCGCAGAGGTCTGCATTTTACGACCGCTTCGGTGATGTTTGTCAGAACCAATTCGCCGTTCTGGTTATGCACCTCAATGGTCAGCTCAACAAGTCCGTTTTTGGCGCTGCGCTTCACGGCTTTCGTGACGGCTGCCTTTGCCGTGAGAACATCGCCTGCGAATACCGGTTTCAGCCATTCGATTTTGGTGGACTTGCCGGCGAGCAGTTCGTCGCCGAAAAGGTCGACCTCGAGATACTTCGCCCACACCGACATAAAGGACATCACACCCGGCGCGATAAGCCTGCCGAAGGGCGTGTTTTTCGCGTATTCCTCATCGGTGTGGAGAGGGATATTGTCGTATTCGCGGGCAAAATCGATCATCTTTTCTTTTTCTATGACCGCGGGCGCGATATCGACGGTCATGCCGGGTTTTATATCGTCAAAATACATAATGTCACCTCAGGAATTTTACTCAATGGCTGCGCCGTGGAAAAAACAAGACCCGGCTCAAAGCCCGCGGACAGCTTCGAGACGGGTGTCAGTAATACAACACTCGCTGCATAATGGTTATTCGCCGTTAATATGGTTAATATATTTATCATAAAAAGGAATGTTTGTCAATGACTTTACGGTTATATTAGCATATTGTTTACAATATCGGCGTGTGAATATTGTCTTTTCCGATTTATATTCGGCCTGACGAACCGCGGCAATACGCAAAACAGCGTAATCTTTTGTGTTTTTTCGAAAAAAGCTATTGACAACTCCGCCGTGATATGGTATACTGCCGTGGCATTGCGGAGAACGCACCCCCTGCCGACCCGCATATAGCGAAAGACAATATATGCTCTTTCCCGCATACGGGGGTATAGCTCAGCTGGGAGAGCGCTTGAATGGCATTCAAGAGGCCAGCGGTTCGATCCCGCTTATCTCCACCATATCAAGAGAAAGAGCATTGACCTCGCTTCTGAAAAGAAGCGGGGTTTTTATTTTTACACACATTTGACTTATATTTCAGCGTGTCCGCGCAATTAACGGCCGTTTTCTCTTGTGTTTTCGCGGATTGTGCGGTATAATATACTGAAACGCGCCGCGGGAAAACGCAATGGGGTTTCCGAAACTCACCACAATATTATACCCGCCTTCCCGCCGCGAACACAAACATAAACACAGAGATTGACACGACACAAACAAATGCGAAAAATCCGGACAGCCATACTTCTGATTTTGTTCCTTATTCTGACAATAACCCCACTCCCGCTCCCGCTCTTCGCCGTCAACTCCGGCGGTGACATCGTGATCATGCTTGACCCGGGTCACAGCGAGATGGACGGCGGCGGCACCTATGCCGGCGACCACCGGGAGTGCTGGTACAATATGAAGGTAGCCCTTGCCTGCAAAGCCGCCCTTGAAGCTCACGGCGGTTTTAAGGTATATCTGTCACACCCCGACAACAACACCGCGGCGTCGCTGCTTGAGCGCGCTATGGAAGCCGACAGGGTGAACGCCGATATGATACTCTCAATCCACTTCGACGGCTCCACAACCAAAAGTCTCAACGGCGCTTCGGCGATGATTTCCGTTCTGCCCGAGTTCAGTCTCGGCGACCTGGCATCGATGTTTCTTGAGAACCTTTCCGCGGATACGGGGATTGGCATACGCGGCGTTTACAGCCGTTCGGACACCGGCGACGGCGAGCATCTTTATTACTGGAACCGCAAGTATCAGTGGGACATACCCGACGACAAGAAGGCGGGACCCCTTTCCGACTATTACGGCATAATCAGCTGGGGCGCCAAATTCGGCATACCCGCCGTTATAGTCGAGCACGGATTTCTCACAAATCCCTCCGATCGCGCCCTTGCCGAGGACGAGAACAATCTGCGACTCATGGGCATCGCCGACGCCAACGCCATAATCGAGTACTACACCAACCACACCCACAAATGGGAGGCGAGCCGCACCGACTATCCCACCTCCTGCTGTTTCCGGGGCAAAGCGTCGCAGCACTGCTCGATCTGCAAGGCGCGGCGAAACACCGTCTATCTTGCCTCCGCGCCCAACGACAACCACTACTACTATATTTCAAGCAGAACCTACCCCACCTGCACCCGCAACGGATATACTGTATACACCTGCCGCTACGCCGCCAATCTGACCGATAAAGGCTATGATGTGGGCTCCCATGAATACAAGGTGACCGCCTACCGTCTCGGTCATAAATATGAGGTGACCGAGTACCGGGAGGTCACTCACACCACAGACGGGATCCGCACTCAGGTATGCACCCGCTGCGGCGATACAAAAACCGAGATAACTCCCGCCGAGGGACACAGTTTTGTCACCCTGGAGGATACACTCCCCACCTGCACCGCCGACGGCAGCTATTCGCGGCGCTGCACGGTGTGCGGCGAGACGGTTACGGTCAATCGTCCTTCCCCGGGTCACAGCTACACGGTTACCGCCGACCGGCCGGTCACCTGCACCGCCGACGGCATACACACGGAGGTCTGTTCCGTCTGCGGCGACACGGTCACCGAACTCATTCCCGCCGCGGGCCACAGCATGAAGGTGACGGAACACAGCGAGCCGACCTGCACCACCGCCGGACTGCATGTCGAGCGCTGCTCCGAATGCGGCGAGGAGGTGAGGGAACTGACAGCTCCTCTCGGTCACAGCTGGGACGAGGGCAGGTTTCTGCGGGAGCCCACCCCCTTCAGAGAGGCGCGGGTGCTCTATGTCTGCACGAGAGACCCGGCACATACCCGGGAGGTCACACTGCCCCGGACGATGGGCAAGGGAGCGGTGCTGGGCAGAATCACACTCTTCGGCTGTACGGTAATTGCACTGCCCGTCTGCGCATCCGCAATAATGCGTCTTGTGCGCCGCCGCAGGGATCGGAGGAGACTTGTTTAACGCGAAGATGCGCCGAAGGTTTTTGAGGTTCGGCTTGCCCGCCGCCGCCGGGAACAGTCGACAATATTATAAATATTATATAATCGCAAATAATCACACAAGAAGGTAATATATCATGCAATTCGTCTGCAATCTCCACACCCACACCTATCGCTGTTTCCACGCCGAACCCGACGAGCGCGCCTATATCGAGAGCGCCATTGCCGGCGATATTGACACCCTCGGGTTTTCAGACCACTCGCCCTATATTTTCGATGACGGCTACTACTCCGACTACCGCATGTTCCCGGAGGATCAGGAAGGCTATGTCCGCACTCTTGAGGCTCTCAGAGAGGAATACCGCGGCAAAATAGACATAAAAATCGGCTACGAAGCCGAATACTACCCCAAATACTTTGACGCCTTTCTCAAAATGATACGCCGCTTCCCCTGCGACTATATGATACTCGGGCAGCACTTCCTGCAGAATGAAGTCAACCCGCGAATCAACCCGAGCAAATTAACCGAGGATCCGAAGATGCTTGAAGGCTATGTCAATCAGGTCTGCGAGGCAATTGACACCGGGCTTTTTACATACATCGCCCACCCCGACTACTGCCGCTTCATCGGCGACAAGAAAATATACGACGAGATTTACTCAAAGATGATTGAAGCCGCCCGCGACGCCGGCGTACCGCTGGAGATAAATCTGACGGGTCTGCGCGAAAAACGCTTCTATCCCGACGAGAAGTTCTTTGAACTCTGCGGGAAGTTAGGCGCGCCGGTCTGCATAGGCTCGGACGCCCACTCAGCCGACACGGTAACCGACCCGGAGAGCTATGCGAAAGCGCTGGAGTGGTGCCGCAGATACAACCTGATTCTCATCGACCGCCCGGTTCTGCGCCCCGTCTGATGACAGTAAGAGGCGCGCCTCTCTCTCTGTCCGCAAAATTTACAATCTCCCCTTGAACTTCCCCCGACAGTCGCATATAATAATGCAGACTCCACCGTGAAACGGACGAAATATAACAAGGGAGAGAAAATATGAAATCTATACGAATAATCGCTGCGGCACTGACACTTATAATGCTGTTCACCGCCTTCATTTCCTGCGGCGGGGATGGCGGCACCGCGGCTGAAACAACAACCGCTGCGGCGCAGACGCAGACCGAGACAGCCGAAACCGAGCCGCTTGACGCACTGGAACAGCGCAAACTGGTGGAGGACGAACTGCCCGATAAAGACTTTAACGGCCGCAAGTACCGCGTGATACACAACAGCGGGAACCCCATACTCGACAGCTTCCTTGCCGAGGAGGAGGCAAGCGGTGATGTGGTGAAGGACGCGGTCTACGAACGCAACTCAAAGGTTAAGGAGCGTTTCAACGCCGATTTCACCTTTGACAACTCGAGGGTCTATCAGGATGCCGCCAGCTATGTGGCTACAAGCGTTCTGGCGGGGGACGATGCCTTTGACCTTGTGTCCTCGCACATAGTGTCACTGTCGGCAAACGCGCTCAAGCATGTGCTGCTCAACTGGTACGACCTGAAATACGTCGATTTCGACAAGCCCTGGTGGTCCCGCTCCTGCAAAGAGGATCTGACCCTCTACAACACCGCCCTCATAGTGGTGGGAGATATGGCGATGTCGGCGCTGGGCTACACTTATTGCATGTACTTCGACAAGGGATTTGCCGAGGACTATAAGATGGGCGACATCTACGAGACGGTGCTTGACGGAGAGTGGACGGTCGACCTGCTGAACGATCTTACAAAGGATATCTACAACGATATAAACGGCAACTCGGTGAAGGATATGGAGGACTTCTGCGGTCTGGGCTTCAGAGTGGGCTCCCATACCAACACCTTCCTGTGGGCGTTCAACAACCCGGTGGTGAGTATCGGCAGCGACGGCGAGCCCAGCGTTTCGATCAGCGTGGAGCGTATAACCGCCCTGCTTGAGAAGATAAACACTCTCTGCAACGTCAACCCCGGCGGAATACCCATAACCAAATACGATGATGCATACAACTACTTCAAGAACGGTCACTGCGTGTTCTCACTTGGCGAAATAGGCAACTCGGTCTCCTTCTTCCGCGACATGGAGAGGGATTACGGCATTATCCCTTATCCCAAGTGGGATGAGGCTCAGGAGCGCTACCGCACCTCGGTGAACGGCGCCCATGAGGGCATGGCGGTGCCGCTTACTATATCGGACGCCGATTTTGTGGGCATAATCACCGAAGTTCTATGCGCCGAGAGCTATAAGCTGGTGGTTCCCGCCTATTATGACGTAGCTCTCAAATACAAGGGCGCCCGGGACGAGACCTCAATAGAACTGCTTGACATAATTGTTGACGGCCGTTTCTTCGACTTCGGCTTTATTTACGACAACTGGAAGGGACCCTGCTTCATGCTGGAAGGGCTGGTAAAGAACAACTCCAGCGACTTCGCCTCGGCTTACGCGGCAAAGGAAGCCGCCATAACCGCACACTATCAGAGCGTTTTCGACGCCATCGCCGAATACAGCGCGTAACGGCGAATAAATCACCCCGGAGACCCTGCTTGGGTCTCCCTTTTTTTATTTGGCTGTTGACATAAAACGCCGTCTGTTGTACAATATTATCACCAAAACACAGAGGAAAGAAGGGGGACAATATGTCAAACACCGCCAAAAGAATGACAGCGCTTGCCCTGGCAATCCTTACGCTCATTACGCTGCTTGCTTTAAGCGCGTGCGGCGGCGGCACCGGAGGGGAGAGCGATGCTCCGGCTCCCGGCGAAAACACGGTCGGCGAGGAAACAACCGCTCCCGCCGAGACGAAACCTCACTACCAGACGCTCAGCGGCGACTACAGCGGGCGCACCTTCCGGGTGCTTGGAATGTATAACGATTCCTATCCCCAGTTCACCAACTTCGAGATTTGGTCGGAGGGCGAGACGGGCGATATCGTAAACGACGCGGTCTTCCGCCGCAATCTCGACATCGAGCAGCAGTACGGCGTAACCATCGAACAGAAGCTCGCCGAGGCGGATCAGGCACATAGTAACACCAAGCTGTACAAGCACATCGAATCGACGGTGCTGGCGGGTGAGGATTCCTTCGACATCTTCTTCATCATGCTGCGCGACGCCGACCAGATTATAGCCAACGCATATTCGCTGGATATGGCGGAATTCGAATACATCGACTTCAGCCAGCCCTACTGGAATCAGAAGACCATCGAGGACATATCCATCGGCGGCAAGGTGTATCTCACCAACAGCGACTTCTCGCTTATCGACAAAAAGCGCACCTACACACTTATGTACAACCGGGAGCTGTGCTCCGAATATTCCGATTACAAGATAGAAGATATGATCTACGACGGCAACTGGACGCTTGACATAATTGCGGAGCTGTGCGACGCGGTTTCCTTTGACATCAACGGCGACGGCGTTCCGGGCATTGAGGATCAATGGGGACTGGGATTCGACTCTGATAAAGGTCTCTGTTCGTTGCTCATCGGCATGGGCGGTTCGCTTGCGGCAAAGGACGAGACGGGAATGCCGGTGATAAATGTGGGCAGCGAGCGGATGATAAACATCGCCCAGAAGATTTACGACAGTTTCAACGGCAAGTATAATTACTTCTTCTGCGGTCAGTACCCCTGGAAAGTAACACATATGCGCTCCGCCGACGCGGGTGCCGTGTTCAAAGCCGGACGTCTGCTTTT
Organism: Clostridiales bacterium; assembly: GCA_012514145.1. Taxonomy (GTDB): domain Bacteria; phylum Bacillota; class Clostridia; order Oscillospirales; family CAG-272; genus JAAZAV01. Next base: position 46,579 of record JAAZAV010000033.1, read on the forward strand.
CATCACCTCATTCCCCCAGTCGCTTGTCAGCTTTTCGGCGGAAAGCGATCTGGACTACGGCATCATAACCTACCCCAAGTATGACGAGAGCCAGGACGGCTACTATACATATGCCGACCTGTGGGGATGCGCCCTCTTCGGCGCGCCGGTCACCAATCCCGACACCTCCTTCACCGGCTTTATGCTTGAAATCCTGTCCGGCATGTCCACCGATACCACCCTTAAGGCATATTACGAGACGTCCTGCAAGATAAAGCATGTCTACGACGAGACCAGCGCCGATATGCTTGACATCACCTTCAGCGGCATAGTTTTCGACCTTGGCACCATCTTCGACTGGGGCGGCATGTATTCGACGGTCATATCGCAGATCCTGTCGATGGGCGGCAGTCCCGCCAAGACCTTCGACTATGTCTCAAAATGGGAATCCATAAAAGAAAAAGCCGAGAGCGAGATGGATAAAACCATTGAAATCATCCTCGCCAGAGAGTTTTAACGCGGAGAAAACACAATGACCGAACATTATATCACCCCCAACCGCCCCGGGTGCGTAGGGCGGAGCGACAGCGAATCGATACAAAACGCGATAGCCGCCGCGAAGTCAAACGGGCTTGACACGGTGGTGATCCCCCGGCGCAACGAGCGCACCGGAGAGATGCTCTGGAACATCTCCGAGACGATACTTCTGCCCTCGGGGATCACAATAATCATCGACAACGCCCATCTGCGTCTTGCCGACGGCGTTTTCTGCAACATGTTCCGAAACGAAAATATGTATAATGAAGCGGGGCTCTCCGCGGAGGGCGAACAGCACGATATCCGCATCCTCGGCCGGGGGAACGCTCTGCTTGACGGCGGCAATCACAACGGCCTGACCGAACGCACCTCAATGAAAGAGGGCTATCCCCACATCTACCACAACAGCTTCATTCTGCTGCACAATGTCCGCGACTTTGAGATTTCGGGCATGACAATGACCGAACCGCGCTGGTGGTGCGTCAACCTGATATACTGCAGCTACGGCAGGGTGGGGGATATTAAGGTTTTCGCCCGTGACAACGTGCCGAACCAGGACGGGATAGACCTGCGCTGCGGCTGTCACAATATCGTTGTCGAGGACATCACGGGACAGGGCGGAGATGACCTCATAGCGCTCACCGGCTTTCAGGGCACCGAGACAAAGCACGCGGTGGCGGGGCGCTGCATCGACATTCATTCGGTGGTCATCCGCTCGATACGCGGCACCTCGGTGACAAAGGCGATTGTGGCGCTGCGCAACCACGACGGCGTCCGCCTCCACGATATACTTATCGACGGCATAGTGGACAGCGCGGCGGGGGAGCCGGACAACCGCCCATACGCCGCCCTGCGCATCGGTCAGAACCACTATGTGCATACCCGCCCTTCGGCTCTTGGGGAGACGTTCAATATCAACGCTCAGAATATCCACTCTTCGCGCAACACCGCGGTGCTGCTCTGTTCCACGCTGTTAAACAGCTCGCTGCGGAACATTTACTCTTCGGGGAGCGCCGTATGTGCCGTCTCCACCAACACCGGCGCGCAGATTAAAAACCTGCTTATCGACGGCGTATTCTATACAGCCGACAGGATGGAGAACACCGCCTGCGCAGCCGACCGCTGCGGCTCACACGAGGCGGTTTTCAACTTCGAGCATCACGAGGACACCCCGGCGCTGTGCGGCAGCAACCGCTCGGAGAACGTTGTCATCTCAAACGTCTTCGCTTCGAATCTCGGCTCCCGTCCTCTGCTCTATGCCTCGGGTAGAGCCGATGTGACTATAATCGACAACGCCGAATCGGCTCGTCTGCCGGTGCTCACCGACGGCGGGGAGGATGTGAGGGTAACACGGATATAGGAGGATAAACCGATGATAAAGCAATTCTACACCCCCAACAACACCGAGTGCATAGGCCGTACCGACAGCGTATCGATACAGAGAGCCGTGGACAAGGCGAGCGAGAGCGGACTTGACACGGTGGTGATTCCGCGTTACAATCTGCGCACCGGAAAAAACATCTGGATAATCGACGAGACCATACTTCTGCCCTCCTGCATGACGATAATCCTTGAGGGATGCCATATGCGCATGGCGGACGGAGCGGTCTGCAATATGTTCGCCAACTCCAACGCCCGAACCGAGATCGGCAACACCCCAGGGGGCGAGCAGCACGACATAGCGATAATCGGGCGGGGGCAGGCTGTGCTTGACGGCGGTGAGCCGAACGGCCTGTCGGAATTCACCTCCATGAAGGACGGGCGCCCCCACATCTCACAAAATCTCACCATATATCTGCACAACGTGACCCGCTTCATAATAGAAGGATTTACGGTTGTAGACCAGCGCTGGTGGGCGATGGCATTCATGTACGCCCGTTCGGGCAGAGTGGGGAACCTCAATTTCCGGCTCACCCGGCATGCCATAGACTCGAAAACCCAGTGGCGAAACCAGGACGGCATAGACCTGCGGGTAGGCTGCTCGGATATCGAGATATACTCGATAAGCGGCGAGGTGGGGGACGACATGATAGCCCTTACCGCCCTGAACGGCATACATTTTGAAGAAAAAGAGAGGGTGGAGGGAGCGGACACCGACATTCACGACGTTATTATCCGCGACGTCCGGGGCGTCACCAACATGTGCGCCATAATCCGCCTGCTGTGCCAGTACGGAAATAAGATTTACAATATCACCATGCGCGACATATACGATGTGGCGCGTCCGGGGAAGGAATCGCGGGCGCAGATGCTGCTGCGCATCGGCGACGAGGGTTACTACCGGGGCGACGAGAGCCTTCGCGCGAAGCCGGGCGATATATGCAACATTTCGGCGGAGAATCTCTATACAAGCGCCATGGCGGCAATAGTGACGGCGGTGGGCGTGCGGAACTTCACGGCAAAGAACATTCACGTCAGGGGCGTCGGCGGCTATGTCTGGGCATGCGGCCACTATACGGTGAACAAGAGCCCGCGGATATTCCATCCCGACGACTATGAGCAGCATAAAACCGAACGCTGCATTGCATATAAGTCGCTCACCACCACCGCAGAGAACGTGGTTATCGAGGACGTATTCTACGAGGCGGGGGATTTCGGCGCCGAGGCGCTCTTCTCCTTCAGCCGCGCCGCATTGTCCGATGTAACCATAAGCCGCGTACACAACGCCTCATCCCTGCCCCTTCTCTCCTTCGCCGATATGGAGGACGCCGCAGGGGATATAAAACTCCTGTGAGAGGATAACAGACACTGCCGTTTAAGACACCAATAAAATTCATAATCTAGGAGGACTGACACCATGAAGAAACTCACGGCGCTAACACTTGTCATCGCACTGCTTCTGGGCGTATTCGCTTCGCTCACCGCCTGCGGCGGAGGAGACGGGGGAGACACGGCCGTCACCACCACTGCGGCCGATGCGGGCGCGGTAACCGAGGAGACCGAACTGCTCCGCGAGAACACTCCCGACACACTGCCGGCAGGGCTCAATTACAACGGCATGGACGTCCGGATACACGTTCGCGGCGACACCGGTTCCATTGAAGAATTCGAGATCGAGCAGACCGGCGACGTTATCGACGACGCCATATACCGCCGCAATTCGTCGGTTGAGGAACGGCTGAATGTCGAGCTTTCGGTGGTCATAGGCCATGGCTGGGAAAAGTACAACGATGAGATCAACAAGATACGCAACAGCATCCTGTCGGCCGACAACGCCTTCGACATAGTATCCGGATGGTCGGCGCGGATCCCCGTCCTTGCGGTGGAGGGCTGCTTCATGAATATGTATGACCTGCCCCACATCGATTTTGATCAGCCCTGGTGGGTGCAGTCGCTTATCGAGGAGCTGACCATCGCAGACAATCTCTACTTCCTAACCGGCGATATCACGCTTACAATACTCCGCGCCGCGTATGCAATTGTGTTCAACAAATCCATGGCGGAGAAGTATCAGGTGGGCGATCTTTATCAGACGGTGCTTGACGACAAGTGGACTATTGACGATATGTCCGAAGTTGTTAAAGGCATTTCAAGCGACCTGAACGGCGACGGCGTTATGGACGAGAAAGATCAGTATGGTTCCGTTTGGACGGCAATGAATGACGTCGATTCCTTCCTGCAGAGCTCCGGCATCAAGATGATAACCAAGGACAGCGACGGCTACCCGGTATGGGATTTCGAATATGATAAGATTGCCGTGCTTGTAGAGAAGGTATACGGGCTGATGTTTGAAAATGACGGTGTTCTCGGCTACAATACCGCAGGCGGCACCGCAGGAGAAAATCAGTCCATCATGTTCATCGAAGACAGGGTACTCTTGCGTCCGGCGGTGCTGTCCTACTGCGAGGGCAGCCTCAAGGAAATGGAGAGCGACTACGGCATCATCCCCTACCCGAAGTATGACGAGAAGCAGGAGGAATACCTTACCCGAATCCAGGACGCCGCGGCGCTCATGTGCGTGCCGATTTCCCAGCCAACCGATAAGCTGGATGCGGTCGGCGCGGTGCTTGAGGCGATGGCAGCCGAGAGCTACCGGAACGTGACCGCCAGTTTCTTTGAAGTGGCTATGAAGGTCAAGTATTCGAGGGACGAGGTATCCTCACAGATGCTGGACATCATACGCGGCGGCGCATATCTCAACTTTGCCAGCATCTACAACGAGAGCATAGGCTATCCCTGGTTTGTAATGCGCAATCTCATGTGCGCCAAGAGCAAGGATTTCGCCTCATGGTTCGCAAAGAATGAGCCCACGATAATTCAGAAGCTTGAAGTTGCCGTGAACAGCTTCAAATCCAACGAGTAAAACGCGATAAATACAATACAGAAAGGCAAGAAAAGCAAGTATGACCGAAAATACGGAAGTAAAAACCCCCGCGACAGAAGAAGTTTACGCCCTTTTCCGCGAGACGATGCCCTTTGCGGTGATAAGCGACGGAGCCGCCCGATATGTTATTGGAAAACCGGAGAACACGCTGCTCTTCCGCCGGAACGAGAAGGGCGAACTCATCGCCGCCCTGGTCCTCGAAACCGACACGGTGCTGTTTTTGGGAGTGCGCGAGAATTTCCGCCGCCGGGGCATCGCAGGCGAACTACTGTCGGAAGCCGAGGAACTGGTGAAGGCGGCGGGTCACAAATATATCAGAATCGGCGCGGGAAGGGATTACCTCACTCCCGGTGTGCCGATGGCCGAACCGGTAGGCGATGTAAAATTTTTCCTGCCGCCCGATATAGTGCCGGGCATAGACAGGAGTGCCGCCGGATTCTTCATCCGTCGGGGTTACCGCCACGGCTGGGGCGAGGACAACTGCTTCGACATGCAAATGTCGCTCACCGAACCGGGGCTGTCATTCCCCGCGGAGGGCGAGACAATAGACGGCATCACCTACCGTATCGCCGTAAAGGGCGACATCGAGGGCGCCTGCCGCTGCACCGACGACGCTCATCCCGATTTCACCAAATACTACCGGAGCGAGTCGCTGTATGAATACAATCACCATCCCGGAAAGCACGTGAAGGGCGGCGAGGTCAGCTTTGCCCTTGTCGCCGAAGCCGACGGGGAGATCGCAGGCACGCTGATAATCAGCCTCAACGCGGGAGGCGAGGGCATCGGCAGCGTGGGCTGCACCGCGGTTGCCCGCAAATACAGAAAACGCCACATAGGGGTCAACATGGTGCGGGTGGGCACCGGAATTCTTGCGGAGGCTGGGATGACTCTCGGGTTTCTCGGCTACACCTACACAGGGCTTGACCGCATGTACGGCTATTCGGGCTACCGGGTGCGCAACTTCTGGCTCATGGCGCACAAGGATTTTTGACCCGAAAACACGTCTTGCGGCATCGCCTGATTTCGGCTTTTCCGCACGCCGCATATAACGAAAGGATAAAGGATATGCATGTACATCCCGCTAAGGCCGCCCCCTTTGAGGGCGCGCCGCGAATCACCGCTCCGTCGGTATTCGGAGCATCTCCGAACAAGCCCTTCCTCTGGCGCGTTCCGGTGCTGGGAGAGCGGCCGGTAAGCATTGAAGCCGAAGGTCTGCCCGAGGGGCTGCGCCTTGAGGGGAATGCGGTTCGGGGCTTCACCAGCCGCCGGGGCGAATTTCCCGTGACATTGCGCGCCGTCAACGCAAAGGGAAGCGGCGAAAAGACTGTCACCCTGCGGCTGGAGCCCGACGGAATGCTGCGGACTCCCCTGCTGGGATTTACCACCTGGAACGCCTTTCAGACCGGCGTGACCCAGGAGGATGTTATACGCACCGGCGAGCTTCTTGTTGAGAAGGGCATTGCCGAATACGGCTACAGCTATGTCAATCTCGACTCCTCCTGGCAGGGGGAGTACGGCGGGCGGTACAACGCCATAATGCCCTGCGAGCGCTTCCCCGACATGGGAGCGATGTATGCCCGGCTGCACGAACTGGGGCTTAAGGGGGGCATATACTCCTCACCCTTTCTTGCGCCCTGGGGCTGTCCGCCCGACCGAGAGTCGCTGCCCGGCTGCACGGTGGGCGAGCCGGATATCCGCTTCCCCGACAGAAACACCGGCATCGGTGTCGACCGCCGTGAGGCAGAGAATGTGGCGCAGTGGACCGAATGGGGCGTTGACTATCTCAAATATGACTGGATGCCCACCGATGCGGTTAACGCCGACCTGATGAAGCGGGAGCTGTTGAAAGCCGGCCGGGAGATAGCCTTCTGCGTCACGGTGCACGCCGATCCCGCCTGCTGGCGGTACTGGGTGAAGAACTGCTGTTCCTGGCGCTCAAACGACGACACCTACGACACCTGGGATAACCTGTACAAGCGCTTCTCGTATCTGAACCGCTTCGAGGGACGCACCGCGCCGGGTCACTTCTATGACCTGGACATGCTTGCCATCGGCGCCATGATAATGAACAATCTGAGCTGCCGCTACACCCCCGAGGAGGAGCTGACCGCCTATACCCTCCACGCCTTCTTCCCGTCGCCGGTACAGCTGAGCATGCAGCTCGACCGGCTCACCGATTACGAGTTCGACCTCATCTGCAATGAGGAGCTTATCGCCATAAATCAGGACGCTCTCGGCGACTACCCGAAGCTTGTGTTCGACGAAGGGGATGTGAAAATCTACTCCCGATCCCTCGAGGACGGCGGAAAAGCCTATGCCGTGTTCAACCTCTCGGAAAAGGAAGCCGAGGGCAGTCTTGAACTCGGCGGCGAATATGCCCTTCGCCGGGTCTGGGAGAAAGAGGATATCGGAGTTTCCGACAGGCTGAGCTATATCCTCTCACCACATGAGTCGGCGGTGTTCAGGCTAAGTCCGGTAAAATAAGCGAAAAACACATATACACATAACAAAACACCCCGCGGGCGAACAAGCCGGTTTTTGACTTGTAAGCCCGCGGGGCGCGTTTTTGTCAGAAGGTCTGAGATTATCCCACATTCTCGGCGAAGGTGGTGTTTATGCGCTTCACATCCTCAAGAGCCTTGGTCTCATGCTTGGCGTAGCGGGAGGCGAAGTCGGTGTCGAATTCGTAGACAAGATAGAGTATCTCGTCGTTATACAGACCTAACTGATAGTACCAGCCCAGGTCGTAGACACGGGTGGAGAGGATGATGTCAAGCATGGCGACGCTCTCCTCGTCCCGGAAGTACTTGCCGATGAGGGTCTTGTCGTAGTATGCGGGGGTGACCTTGTCAAGCGACTCGGCGGCGAGGGCTTCCAGCACTATCCCCGTCATGTCGGCAGATTCTATCACTGCCGGCACGCAGAGGAAGGTGGAGTGCCAGGAGCCAATGGTGTGGCCGTAGGAAGTCTGCTTCTCGTCGTACTTCGGGTAGGGCAGGATGCCGAAGTCGGTCTGCATGTCGCGGAAGTAGGAGGTCAGGTCGAGCATCTGCATGAAGAAGAGCGCCTGATCGTTCGAGAACATGTTCACCGGGTCGGTGATATCGTAGCTGACCCGCTGATAGGTGTAGGAGAGCGATTTGTCATAAACATAGGCGGTGTATTTGTCGATGATGTTTATCAGCCGCTCGCTGTAAAGGGTCAGCTCTATCTCGCCGTCGGCATTGACGGTGCCGCACTTGATGAGCGAGCCGTTCACCGCCGCCATGATGCTGTCATCCCAGACGATGGAGCCGAAGCGGTCGTTTTTGTCAAATGTGCCGTTGCCGTCAAGGTCGGCGGAAACCGGCTTGCCCATGGCGGTCATGGCGTCGAAAGTCCAGGCTCCCGAGTCAACCAGCTCATAGGGATTGTCAAGTTTGAAATCGCCCACCAGCTTTTTGTTGAATATTATGCAGCAGGTGGCGTCGTTGTCGGCGGTGGATATGTCGCCGGTGGTGAAGAACATCCTGCCCTTAATGGTCATGTCGGCGTTCGCCTTCTGATCCCACCATTCGTTCTCAAGATCTAGATAGGGCAGCGAGTTGAAGTCGTAGAGATAACCGGCGCATGCCAGGTTGCAGACGTCGTAGCCCGCCACCATGCCGGCATCGTATGCCGAATCGGCGGCAAGCACCGATTTCGTGATAAGCTGAAAGCCCGAGCCGGCGCCCTTCGCCGAGCCGTATTGCTCGATGGTTTTGATATTCACGCCGAAGCGCTCCTCAACCGCCTGATTGCGCAGAAAACGGGCGTCGTTGAGAATTTCGCCGTTCTGCTCCTCGGCGAGAAAGTCGTTCTTGCGCCAGTTGTTCTCGGTGTTGCCGGTTATTAGAAAGGTGAAGTCGGAGCCGTCGAACTTTACGTCGGTCGGCAGATGGGAAGCGGGCAGGGTGATGCCGGTCTCGGCAGTCTCTGCCGTGCCGCCGGAGGGTGAAGCGGTCGTATCGGCCGAGTTTCCGCCGCCCGAGCAGGCGGTGAGCAGCACCGAACCGGCTGTAAGAACGGCAAGGATCGCCGCGGCAATGTGTGATTGAAATAAAGGTCTTTTCATATTATCTTCAATAATTATGCGCAAAAGCCGTCAGCTGCCGAATACGCCTGCCATTTCGATGGTGGCGAAGTCGTCCATGGGCAGCTTTACCGGCATGCCGGTTTTCTGACTGCGGTAGATGGCGAGCACCAGTTCAAGGGCGCGGCGGCCGTCGTATGCCGAAACATAGGGCTGGCGGTCGTTCTTTATGGCGTCGATGGTGTCGGCGTATATGGCGTGATGGCCGTTGCCGTAGACATTGGCTGAAGCCTCGTGCAGTTCCCGGGCGGCTTCGTCGCCGGAATGTTCGTCGGCGAAATCCCAGTTTTCAACCTTGTTGACGTTGGTGCCGCCTATCTTGACCGTTCCGGTTTCGCCGAATACACAGAGTGTCTCCTCCATGTCCTTCGGATAGACATTTACCGTTCCCTCGATTGTCGCAACGGCGCCGTTTTTGAAGCGCACCACCGCAACGCCGATATCCTCACCCTCGATATAGTCGTGGTGGCGGTTGGCGGTGAAGCCGTATACGGTGTCAATATCATTGCCCATGACCCAGCGCAGCAGGTCGATGCCGTGTATGCACTGGTTCATAAGGGTGCCGCCGTCCAGCGCCCAGGTTCCCCGCCAGGTAGCCTGATCGTAATAGGCGCGGTCGCGCATCCAGCGGATGTTCACCGAGCCGTGGGAGAGTTTCCCGAAGCGCCCGGCGTCGAGCGCAGCCTGCAGCTCCTGTATGGCGTCGTTGAAGCGGTTCTGATGGCAGGCGCTGACCTTCACGCCCTTAGCCTCCATGGCGGCGATAATCCGATCGGCGTCGCCCAGCGACATGGCTATGGGCTTCTCGATTATCACATTGCAGCCGGCGTTGATGCAGTCTACGGCAATCTCGGCGTGGCAGCCGCTCTCGGTTGCTATGCCCACAAGTTCCGGCGACTCGTTTGCCAGCAGGTCGCGGTGGCTTGTGTAGCGGCGGATTTTATCTGCGCCGGGCAGATTGTGGCGGGCGGCAATAGCCTCCATGTGCTCGGGGATAACGTCGCAGAGGGCTATGATATCAAGCCCGTTTTCAAGCGCCGAGCGGACGTGGTTCGTCGACACGCGCCCGCAGCCGATAAGTGCGTACTTCATATCGCAGTGTCCTTCCTGATTTGAGTTCTGCTCCGCCGTGCGGGGCGGGGATGGTGTGGGTTGGGTATCTTGAATTTGTTGTATTTTACTATAACACCATGCATTTGTTAATACAATATCCACAAAAACAGGCAGGCATGACCTTCAGAATATCCGCCGGTGAGGAGCGCGCCATAACCTGTTTTTCAGTCGTCTTAGTATGGAGCTAACCGACATGAGCCGCGGCGGGCGTGCACTTGCGCCAACTCCATTGTCGCAAGTGCCGATAAATTTCATAATGCCGTCGGCGGCACCCTCGACGATTTTGCGGCGGTAGGAGCCGCGCGACAGCTTCACATCCTCACCGGGACAGGTTATGAAGCCCGCCTCAAGTATGGCCATGGGGACGCGGCAGTGATTCTGGACGGTCAAGCCGTCGTTTTCGTGCACGCCGGCGTCGCGGCAGCCGGTTCTTTTGACAACCCCCCAATGCACCCATTCGGCGAGGCGCCGGCATTCCGGGTATAGCTCCGGATTATAGGGATTTGCCGGACTGCGGCAGAGCGTCTGGGCGCCCTTTATCTTAGGGTTTTTGTGGGCGTTGGCGTGCAGGGAGATCATCGCGTCGGCGCCGGCGGCATTGGCGATTTCGGCGCGCTCCGAATTGCTTGGACACTCATCCGCGCTTTCGCGGGTGAGAATGACATTGCAGCCCCTCTCCGTGAGAATATCGCGCAGCATAAAGGCAAGAGCGAGATTGAATTCATGCTCGTGTATGCCGGTTTTCACCCCCATCGTTCCGGGGGCGCTGCGGGCTTTGGTCTCGGACGCCCCGGGACCGATTGGCTCCTGCTGCGGGTCGGGGCAGGCACTGTGGCCGGGGTCGATTACTATGGTCATGGCGTTATCCTCATGCCGCATATTGCAATATGCGGTGCCGGGATCAGTTCAGTTCGGCAAAGATCTCCATTGTGTCGGCTATCTTCTGCTCTACGGCGCTGCGCGCCGATTCGACGGTGGACGCCACAGAGCTGTTGCCGGCGAGCAGCAGGTTCTGAATGCCAGTGTTGAGCGAGGCGCACCAGTTGTAGGGCACGCTCATGTCCACGTCACGGGTGGCGCGGATGATGGCAAGCATGTCGATCGAACGCTCGTCGCGCAGACCCTTTGTGGAGACGTGGGTGTCGAAGTAGACGGGCAGGGTGGTGTAGACGCTCTCGCCCGACAGGGCGTCGGTGATGACGCCTATCTTTGAGGGGTCGGGATTTGTGGTGGGTATGCAGAACACCAGCACCCGGTCGACCATGTTGCTGTGGTGCCCCTCCTGCTGCTCGTCGAATTTGGGGTAGGGAACCAGACCGAAGTCCACCTCGTTGGCGCGCATCTGAAGCCCCGCCTTGATCTCGCCGGCGAGGAAAAGGGCGCGTTCGTTCATAAAGAGGTAGAGATAGCTGTTTTTCTCCACGGCGCCGGTTGTGGCGTTGGCATAGGCTCCGTCATTTCCGCCCAGCATGGGGGCTATCTTGTCGCAGACCTTGAAGAAACGCTCCATTTCGGGCATGAAGGTCAACTCGCCCTTGTCGTTTTTGTCAACATACTTGATTCCGCAGCCGAAGAGCATCTTGGTCACCGAGTTGTAGAAGGCGGACAGACCGTATATCTGATTGCTGTTCACCGTAAGGGTGAAGTCGTCGTCGCCGTTCAGGTTGGCTGCCGGTTTCATATAGGAGTAAAGGGCGTCAAGCGTCCACCTGCCCTTCTCCACCAGATCGTAAGGCTCGTCCAACCCAAGGTCAGCCATCATCGCCTTGTTGAAGAAAAGGCACCAGGTGCCGTCGAACGCCATGAGATTCAGATCTCCCGTGGCGTAGAACAGCTTGTCATAAACGGTCATGCCGTCGATAACCGGCTGATCCCACCATTCCTCGTCAAGCCGCAGCTCGGGAATGCCGTGCAGATTGTAGAACAGACCGCCGGTCACCAGCGGCGCGGAGTCCCGGTCGGGCACGTAGCAGGCGTCGAAGTCGTCAGAGCCGGCAAGCACCGAGGTCTGAATCCGGGTGTCAAGGTCGTCGAATTTTTCCTCGGTCACCTTTATGTTGAAGTTCAGCTTCTGCTCGACGGCGCGGTTGCGGGTATACACCGTGTCGTCCAGCGCGTCGCCGGTCATCTCCTCAAAGTCGAGGTATATATACATCTCCCATACCGCCGCCGAGTTGAGGTATCGGGCGGTATAGCCGTTAAGGTCGACATCGGGATAATCATATGAGGGGAGAGTTGTCTCATCCGCCGCGGTTTCGGTGACGGCCGGATCCGCCGCGGCAGTCGTATCGGCAGAGCCGCCCCCGTTGCCGCCGCAGGAAAGAATCGTTGAGCCGAGCACGCAGGCGAGGAGGAACATATAAATCAGTTTTTTCAAGGCTACTCCGCCCCCGTTTCGTTTTGGGCGGCCTCGCGGTCGAGGGCGCGGTTGCGGAAATAAAGTATTATGTCGGTGCCTACCATGATGAAGTTGAGTATGTAGAATACAACCACATAGGTCAGGGGCTTGACATCGGTGAAATGCCCTATCAGCTTGGCGGCGATACCGAAGAGGTAGCCTGTCTCGATGAAGCAGAGAAAGAGCAGTGATTTGCCCTTCGCGGTGCGGGCTTTCCAGGATTTCATAATAGACAGAGGCCAGGATATGCCGAAGCAGATAACCATTACCGATTCAAAAATATCAATAATCGCTTCCATTATCTCACTTCCTTATATTTTATTATTTATATGATTGTCAGAACAGCTTTTTCAGCACCGACAAAATTACCAGCGCGCCGGCTGAACAGAGTATGGCGCACATGACAAAGTATACCACGCTTCCTGCGGGTTTGCCAAAAATCATGTCGCCTTTTTCGGCGTCGGAGGGGGTTGAAATTTCATTCTCCGTAATGTCCGCGCCGGGAGTCTCCGACGGTTCTGCCGCCGCGGCGTCAGTCGGCTCGGCGGGTTCAGTGGGTCCGGGCGTGGTTTTGAGAGTCGGTTCGCCGGGCCTGGTTGTCACCCCGGCGGGCGGTTTGGCGGTGGTTTCGGGCACGGGCTTTGTTGTAGTGCCGGGAGTTTCGGGAGCCGCGGTGGTTTTAGCCGTTGTCGCGGGCGGCTCGGTTCGCGCGGTAGTGGCGGCGGGAGGAGTAGTGCGCGCCGTTGTGGTTGCCTTGGGAGTGGTAACGGCTGTCGTGGTTACCGGCGCGGTCACCGGCGGCTCAGCCTGCTGTCCGGTGGTGACCGGTGTTTCGGGTGCCGCCGTGGTGTCGGGAGTATCGCCGCCTTCGCCCGGCGTATCGGGCGCAGGCGATACAAGCGCCAGAGTTCCGTCCTCGGCGTACCGGTAGACAGCCCCGTCAGACATGTGAATGCTCACCGGCTGACCCGACTTGTTGACACCTGCCAGCGCCGCTGTAAGCATGTTTGCCTTGCCCGTATCGGCGTAGGTGAAGCCCACAATAAGCTCGCTCAGCGATTCGCAGCCGTAGAAGGCTTCGGCGCCCACATAGCAGGAGGCGGGTATGGTGACGGTGGTCAGCGACGAGCAGCCTGAGAAGGCGCGGCTGTGGATCTCAGTCAGGCTGCTTGGCAGGCCGATGCGCTTCAGCGACGAGCAGCCCTCAAAGGCGGAGCCGCGTATGGAGGTGGTGCCGATAAGGGTCAGCGCCGTGATCTTTTTATTGTTGTAGAATGTCCAGGAGGGAATCTCGGCGGCGTTCAGCGCCAGACCGCCGCTCAGCCCCTCGGGGATGTAGAGCAGCTGCCCGGAGGAAGTGAACACGATGCCGTCCATGCTGTAGAAGTGGCTGCCGGCCTCAAAGAGCACCGCTTCAGCGGTGGGACACCAGCTCACAGGCGGCACGCTGCCGTCAAAGGTGATGCCGATGTCGGTCACCGACGCCGGTATGAGTATTGACTTCACCGTGTCGGCGTAGAGGAAGGCGTTTGGCGCTATCTTCGTCACCTGTATACCGTTGATCTCGCCCGGCACTTCGATGCTTATGTCGCTGCCGTTGTATTTTGTGATGGTTATCTCGTTGTTTATGCTGTTGTATGAGAAGTTGTTGTATACCGCCGCCGACAGTCCCATACCCGGCGCGCGGGGCATCAAAGTCAAAATTATCATCAGCAGCAGAAGATATGCCGCAATGTGCTTTATTCTCATCGAAAAAGTTACCTCCGGAGGCGCATTTCCGTCCGCCCGGCGCATCACATCCGCCGCCGGCTCGGGCAATTACCGCCATTGTAGCACGAAATTGTAACAAATTCAACATAATACTTTCAATAAGTTTTGATTTTCGGGAAAAAGAGCCCGATTATATATAATATTATCGAAAGATAAGGACAGGCTGCATATTTAGCCGTAACCGAGGTTTATTTCTCCCGCCTGCGCTTCCGGTTTCGGTATCCATATCATGTGTCATATGTCATACGTCATACATACGCCCCCTGTTTACCCGGTGCGTAAAATCGGCGTTTTCACCATTGAATACATTCTCGTCATGGTGTATACTGTGTATAGGTTTTATCGGCGATTCAAAACCATACGGATATATATGAGGTATAGTATGAAACGTTCAATATCACTGATTTTAACCCTTGCCATGCTCGTTCTGCCGGTCCTTGCCGCCTGTTCCGGGGAGGGCGGAACTTCCTCCGCTGATACCGCCGCCGCGGACGCCTCACACGATACGGTTGAGACTGCCGGATCAATAGCCCTTGCCGACATGACCGACGGACTTGAGGACAGGGACATGAACGGCTGGGAGCTGTCAATTCTCAACTGGGACGGCGGAACGCTCACCTGGGCAAACGTGGTTATCACCCCCGAAGCTCTTGACGGCGACACCCTGAACGACGCCATCTATCAGCGCAACGCCGACCTCTGCGAGCGCTTCAACATCACAATCCGCGCCGACGACTCAAAGAGTGTTCAGTCGGAGATGGCACGAAACGTGACCGCCGGCGACGATGTTTACACAATATACCTCTCAAACGAGGCATACGGCGGCAATCAAGGCATCGCAGGTCATATCCCTTATGCTCTGGACTGGCAGGAGATTCCCTGTCTGTCGCTTGATTCGCCCTGGTGGAATCCCGATGCCACCTCGGTCTACAAGCTCTCGGGGCATCAGGTTGCCCTCGCCGGAAACTGTTCGCTTACGGTGGTCTCCCGCGCCGTATGCATGGTGTTCAACAAGGTAATCTGGGAGGACGCCGGTACCGGCGAGAACCTCTATTCGCTTGTCGACTCCAACAAATGGACGGTTGACAAGTATCTGGAGGTCACAAAAGAGATCGGCCGCGACCTCAACGGCGACGGCGTCATGGACAAGAACGACCTCTGGGCGCTTAATATGGGACGCGGTTTCAAGGGCTACACCGCCTCCTTCCTTGCCGGTTCGGGCATGAACTATACCGAGCCCGCCGGTGACGGCTCCTATGTCTTTGCCCTCGATTCAAATGAGAAGGCTCTGACCCTCCTTGCCAAGCTGGTGGACGCCCTTGCCGTTGAGGGTTACTGCTACAACGAGGACGCGTCTGTTCACTCCTTCGCCCCCTCCGACCACTTCAAGAACAGCCACGCCCTCTTTACCCAGGGCGTGCCGAACGATATCTACAAGCTCCGGGATATGGAGGACGATATCGGCCTGCTTCCCATGCCCAAGCACGACGAGTCTCAGGAAAACTTCTACTCGGCAGCCTGGGGCGGCGCCGTCTGGACGCTGGCGCGCACATTCGACATGGACTTCGCCGAAAACCTGGGCATGACCCTGGAGGCGATGTCCTTCGCCGGCTGGCGGGATGTGATACCCGTCTACAAGGAGATAGCCCTCAAGACCAAGACCGCCCGCGACAACGAGTCCGAGGCTATGCTCGACATCATCTTCGGCTCCATATACTTCGACTTCGGTACGAACATCTGTTACGACGCGGTGCTTGCGCCTACCTTCCTCACCGATATCTGGCACAGCAGGGACTCGGGCGCCATTGTATCGACTATCGAAAAGTATAAACCGAAAATCAACCAGTATATCACCGACCTGGTTATTGTCGCTTCCGAGATGTGAGGTTTTATGTATTGTAATAAATGAAGGGTATTAATGAATATGAAGATGTATGTTCGTCTGATTTCACTGATCCTTGCCGCCGCATCTGCAGCGCTGTTAGTATCCTGCGGCGGAACGCCGCCCACCGGTTCAGACGAGGCGACCGCCTCCGGTACCGATACCGCCATAACCGAAGCCGATGTCACAACCGAGCTGACCGACGATCTCCCGCCCCTTGATTTCGAGGGTCATGAGTTTCTGGTCTACAGCCGCTACGCTCCCCTGTACTTCCTGGGACCGCTGGATGTGGAGGCTGAGAACGGCGAGGTGGTTAACGATGCCATCTTCCGCCGCAACCGCACCGTTGAGGAACGGCTGAATATTGTCTTTACCGAGCTCACCTACACCAACAACGACCAGCCCCGCACTCTGCTGCTTGCCGCCGACGACACCTATGACATGATGCAGGCCAAGGGTCTGAACGCCTTCAACTATGCCGCCGAGGGTCTGCTCCGCGAATGGAAGGAGCTTGACTACATCGACCTTGACAAGCCCTGGTGGGATATGTCAATCACCGATGCGCTTTACATCAAGAACAAGCTCTACTTCGCCGTGGGCGCTTACAATCTGTCATCCTATGAGTTCACCCACATGCTGCTCTTCAACAAGAACCTTGCGGAAAACCTGAATCTCGGCGACCTCTATGCCATTGTCAATGACGGCAGCTGGACCTTCGACAAATTCCACTCTCTGGCTTTGCAGGCGGTGACAGACCTTGACGGCGACGGCAGGTTCACCGATGCCGATCAATATGGTCTTGTCTCCCAGCCCAAGCAGGTGCTGCCCTGCTTCTGGATCGCCGCAAACGTGCTCTCAATCGACCGCGATGCCGACGGCACACTTACCTTCGCGGCCAAGGAAAACCCAAAGTTCGCCGAGGTCTATCAGCGGATATTTGAAGTCACCCGGGGCGACAATATCTTCTACGAGATGAGCATCTCCCTCGACGACGTAAACGAGATTTCGAAACTGTTTGTCGCCGGTCAGTCGCTCTTCCACGATGTGGACTGCAACCGGGTTCCCTCCCTCCGCTCAATGGACACCGACTTCGGTATACTGCCTTTCCCCAAATATACCGAGGCTCAGGACAGATACTATACCCGCATAGAGGGCTGTGAGATGCCCATTATCCCCCTTGCCGTTGGAAATCTCGACCGCACGGGTGCCATTCTCGAGGCTATGTCATCTACTTCCTACACTACGGTTGTTCCCGCCTATTATGAGGTCGCCCTGAAGGGCAAATATACCCGGGACGAAACGTCGGTGGAGATGCTGAATATCATATTCGGCAACCGGGTCTATGACCTGGGCGACACAATTCTCACTTCCGAAATGCGCGACGGACCCTTCCGTGAGAAGTATGCCGCCGATGACCGGGATCTCGCCTCCACCCTCGCTACCATGGAATCGGCAGTCCTCGCAAAGTTAAAGAAATTCAGCGAATGATCCATTCGCCATAACCGACAAAACATCGAAGGCAACAGCCATGTCCGAAAACTTTCTCCGCTCACGATGGGGCGCGTTTATACATTTCCTCGGGAAGCGCGATATGACCGCCGCCGAGTGGAACGCACGAACCGCCGCTTTTGACGCCGAAGGACTTGCCGCTCAGCTTGCCGACGCGGGAGCTCGCTGGCTGTTCTTCACCATGGGGCAGGCATCGGGGCATTACGCCGCGCCGAACGCTTACTTCGATTCGGTGGCGGGCGGGGCTGACCCCGATTATGTCTCGAAGTGCTCAACCCGGGACCTGCCGTCGGAGCTGGGAAAAGCGCTTCTGAAGCGGGGCATAAGATTATGTCTCTACATGCCGAGTGAAGCGCCCAACTGTCCGAACTTCGGCTGGCGCTTCAACCGCCGCCCCGACGGCAGCATAATCGGCGACCGGCTGGCGGAATTTCAGCAGAAATGGGAAGCTGTAATCCGCGAATGGTCGCTGCGCTACGGGAAAACGGTTTCGGCGTGGTGGGTTGACTCCTGCTACTTTGCCGACGCCATGTACCGTTTTCCCGACCCGCCAAATTTCGCATCATTCGCGGCGGCGCTGAGAGCCGGCAATCCCGATGCGCTGCTTGCCTTCAATCCCGGCATCCGCATACCGGCGGAGAGCCTTACAGATGAAGACGACTACACCGCCGGGGAGCTGGCAACCTCCCTTCCCACCGCCTTCGACCGTTTTCCCATAGGGGTGAAATCACCTGCAGGATTTGTGCCACTTGCCGAACTTGGGGACAGACCGCAGTATCATCTCCTCTGCTCCCTTGGGCGCGACTGGGGACATCTGGTGAAAACCGACGCCGGCATCGATATATGCCGATTCCCTGCCGAGCTGGTGTACGGCTACACAGCCTATATACTCAATATGGGCGGCGCCATGACCTGGGAACTGCCCGTCGGCTATGACGGCAGGATGTTTGAGCCGGTTTTAGAGCAGCTCAGGCGGCTCAGGCACCTGAATCAGGATTAAGAATAAAAAGAATAATACAAAAGAGGTACACGCAAATGAAAGAATTTACCGGTTACATGCACGGCATGGGCATCGGCGGCTGGCTCACCAACTTCAAGCGTCTGCCCGTTCTCCCGGAGGGCTACAAGATGAAGCTGTCCACCGGCGACTTCGAGCATTTTGAAAAGTACATCACCCATGAGGACGTAAAGTACATCGCCTCCCTGGGCATGGATCACATCCGCCTCGCCTTCGACCAGTATGTGCTTGAAGAGTATGACAATCCCTGCGCCTACCGGGACGAGTGCTTCGGCCACATCGAGCGTTTCCTGAAATGGTGCGACGCCGAGGGGGTAAACGTCATATTGAATCTCCACAAAGCCATCGGCTGTATCTGCGACTTCAACGACTCCCGCTCACTCATGACCGAGCCGGAACTGCGGGAGCGTTTCGTCTGCCTCTGGTGCGAGATAGAGAACCGCTTCCATGAGCATCCCGCCGTATTCGAGCTGATGAACGAGGTCACCGGCAGCGACAACGAAAACTGGAACACACTTGCCGCCGAGACCATCTCGGCTCTCCGCAAGCTCAACCCCACACGAATCATAATGGTGGGCAGCTCACAGTGGAATTCCTGCTCCCAGCTGAAGAATCTGCGCCTGTATGACGATGAGAATGTGGTCTACACCTTCCACAACTACGCCCCCCATCAGTTCACCCATCAGCGCGGCCTGCTCCAGGGCATGCAGCACTACTATAACCGCGACATGCCCTATCCCGGCGACATCGGACACTATATCGACTACTGCCATTCCTGCGGAGGAGACCCGAATCACTTCGCCCGCTACCCCGAGATGGGAAGACAGTACCTTTGGGACGTGCTGAAGCCCGCCGCCGATTTCATCGCCGCCAATCCCGACAAGATAGTCACCTGCGGCGAATTCGGCACCATCCGCCATTGCCCGATAGAGTGGCGCGAGAACTGGATGCGCGATATGATAACCTTCTGTCTCGACCATCAGATTCCCTACACCTGCTGGAACTATCTCTCCACACCCTATGACGGCAACCGCTTCTCGCTTGTGGACGATGACCGCCGCATAATCGTCTCCCGGGAAATGGCAAGGATAATCCGCGGGGAAGTGAGATAATAAGATAATAAATAAGATACAAAAGTTCTCGGAACGCTAAATCAAAGAGTTAAAGTTATTTCACATTCTTGACGAATATAATAATAAAAGCAGCAGGCAGCATCACACAAGGATGCTGCCTGCTATCTCTTTTGTGTTATATAATATGACATGA
Organism: Clostridiales bacterium; assembly: GCA_012514145.1. Classification (GTDB taxonomy): domain Bacteria; phylum Bacillota; class Clostridia; order Oscillospirales; family CAG-272; genus JAAZAV01. Next base: position 66,486 of record JAAZAV010000033.1, read on the forward strand.
ATATGGCTAAAAATAGCATATTGTTATTATATTCAGCTATGTTTTTTCAAAATCATATTATTGAAGTTTATAAAAATATGTGTTAAAATCGCAGACAGTAATTACGGTCAAAGCTGATTCAGCAGGAGGTTACTATGAACGGCACCGACAATCAGAACAACTCAGACAACAGAAGAAAGATACCGCGCCCGATGCTCTATTACTACGGCATTGCGATTTTGATCATTATTCTTTTCAACTGGCTTATCGTACCCTGGTTTTTTTCAATGCAGGTACAAACGACCACATATTTTGAGTTTATCAATTCCATAGAAGCGGGCGAAGTGACGAAGGTACATATTACCGACACCGAAATCAATTATGTCAGGAAAGAAAACGGAAAGACCTGTGTTTGTAAAACAGGCATAGTGGACAATCCGTCGCTTCCTCAGATGCTGCAGGAAAAGGGGATAGACTACGGAGCGGAGATCCCCGAAAAGCCGAACATGCTGCTGTCAATTCTTCTGACATACGGCGTACCCGTTCTTATTTTCTTCCTGATAGGAAGAAAAATAAATAAAACGATGGCAAACAGGATGGGTGCCGCCGGACTTAATATCTACGGAGGGGGATCGGCAAAGGTATATACCCCCGACAGCGATAAAAAGAGCTTTGAAGATGTGGCTGGTCAGGATGAAGCGAAGGAATCGCTTGTAGAGATTATCGACTATCTCAACAATCCGAAAAAATACGAAGAGATAGGTGCAAAATGTCCGAAGGGCGTGCTTTTGGTGGGTCCTCCCGGCACGGGTAAAACTCTTATGGCAAAAGCCGTGGCAGGTGAGGCTAATGTGCCCTTTTTCTCGATTTCCGGTTCCGAATTTGTAGAGATGTTTGTAGGCAGAGGAGCGGCAAGAGTCAGAGAGCTCTTCGAACAGGCAAACAAGAAAGCTCCCTGTATTGTCTTTATAGATGAGATAGACACCATAGGTAAGAAGAGAGATTCCGGATTCGGCAGCCATGACGAAAGAGAACAGACCCTCAATCAGCTTCTGACCGAGATGGACGGCTTTGAGGGCAACAAGGGTGTTGTTATTCTGGCAGCCACCAACAGACCCAATGTCCTTGACCCCGCTCTGCTTCGCCCGGGCCGTTTTGACAGGCAGGTAAGGCTTGAACTGCCCGACCTTATGGGCAGAGAGGCAATCCTCGAAGTGCATCTGAAAAAGATAAAGAGAAAGGCGGACATAGACGTCAATCTCATTGCCCGAATGACCGCCGGAGCTTCGGGAGCGCAGCTGGCAAATATAGTCAACGAAGCCGCGCTGAGAGCCGTCCGCAGCGGAAAAGACCGGGTAACCACGTCGGACCTTGCCGAATCGGTCGAAGTGATCATCGCCGGAGCGGAGAAGAAAAACGCGATCCTTTCAAAGGAAGAAAAGCGCATAGTAGCCTATCACGAGATCGGACACGCCCTCGTCGCGGCAAAGCAGACCGGAGCCGCGCCGGTGCAGAAGATAACTATCGTACCGAGAACATCGGGGGCATTGGGCTATACCATGCAGGTTGACGAGAGTGAAAAGGTGCTGTACAGCAAAAAGGACGCTTACCAAAGGCTGGAAGTACTCTGCGGAGGACGGGCGGCTGAAGAGATTGTATTTGACATGATTACCACGGGCGCTTCAAACGATATAGAGAAAGCCACCGAACTCGCGAAAAACATGGTGACCCGCTACGGCATGTCCGAAACGTTCGGAATGATGGCTCTCGAAACCGGGGGGAACGCCTATCTGGGCGAAGCGGGTCATTATAACTGCTCGCCCGAGACAGCCCGGCTGGTAGACGAGGAGGTTCGCGATATCATCGCAAAAGCATATGAGGGAGCGAAAGGAATCCTGTCGGAAAACAGAAGCAAGATGGACGAGCTTGCCGAATATCTTATCGATAAGGAAACCATAAGCGGTCAGGAGTTTATGGATATACTTGAGGGCAGGAAAAACTGAAACCCGCATTTCAGCCTGTATGTGAATAATTGCGGCATCTCATGAAATTGCTTGACTTTTAGCCGAAAGCACTGTACAATATTCATCAAGTTAAACGCCGCACCTTACCTGAAAGCAATTACATGAGGAACTATACTGAACGATATACAATGACGCTCCGTGCGCTGCTCATATGTCTCGCTCTCTGCATGCTGCTGCCTTTCACAGGCTGTGGCGGAGGGAGTGTTGAAGTCGGCGCGGACATTTGCGCGGATGAAGCCTCCGAAATCACTGTATCATACCCTCCCGCAACACTTCCCGCAAGCGCGTCACAAATCGGCGACATCAACGCGATAAACACCCCCGAAGGCTTCAGCCTTGCCAAATATCCCGCGGGCGACATCCCCAGAATCTATATTGAGACGGTATCGGAGACGGGTGAAAACGCCTCTCCTTCACACTCACACGCCGCCGGCATCACCGCGGAATACTCGCAGTGTCTGCTGGTGGTGGTGGATAAAAAGGGGGGCGGACATACCGCCGTGGCAGACGGCACCGGCATGGTCAGAGTGCGGGGCAACTCCACCGCAGGCGCGCCGAAAAAGCCCTACAACATCAAGTTTACCGACAAGGTTCCGCTGCTGGGCATGACCAGGGGGCGCAAATGGTGTCTGCTCGCCAACATGTATGACAAGTCGCTGATGCGCAACAAGATTTCCTACGATTTCACCGCCACTGCCGGCTGTTCCTGTCCCATGCAGACCCGCTTCGTCGACGTCTATGTTGACGGGAGGTTGCAGGGCAACTACACGCTAACCACGCCCGCATCCGACGGCTACATCGGGCTTGACATCGGGAACGGTGACTATATCATTGAACGCGGCGGTGACCGTTGGGACTACGGCTCAACCTCCCGCCGGGTCTCGCCCGTATACGGAATCCCCTTCTCATACGACAACCCCGACGAATCGCTGCTCACCGACGAGCAGCGGATGGAGATAAAGTCCCTGCTCACCGCCGTCGATGAGGCGCTTGAAGCGCAGGACGAGGCGGCTATACGGAAAGTAATGGACATAAATTCCTTCGTCGCCATGTATGTGACGGAGGAACTGTTCAAGGACTGCGATATCTGCCACGGCTCCACCTACCACTATATCAAAGACGGGAAGATTTATGCCGGACCCATATGGGACATGGATCTTTCGATGGGCAACGTTTCCCATTGGTACGACCAGGAGAAATATCGTATATACAACAATATGTCGGACTACCGGGGGCGTTCTCTCGGTCTCGGCAATGACGACAGCGCCGCCGGGCTTTGGGCACAGCTTGACTGGTACAGACCGCTGATGCAGTGCTCCTTCTTCCGGGTGCTGGTGCACGAGAAGTATGTCTCGCTTTTGGACGATATCGAGAACATCTACCGGGAGGGCGGGCTTATCGATCAATATCTGCAGGAGTTCGGCGCCTCCTTTAAGCGCAACTATGCCGAATGCGGATGGTCGCTCACAACGACCTACTGCCCCTACGAGCTGGAGCGCCCTTTCCCCACCTTCGGGGAGAATGTGGAGTATCTGCGTGACTGGCTGAGACGGCGCGACGCCTGGCTGCGGGGCTACTTCGGCATAAGCGGCTCGCTCCCCGAGGACTCTCCCGAGTATGCAGTGCCCGAGACGCGGGCGTCGTGGTGATATGGTGATATCGTGGTGATATGGTGATATTATGAAAAAGCGCGGATTGTCTGCGAAGCTGATGCTTGCGGTGAATATCATAAGCTGGGCGGCTGCGTTGTTGCTCTATATTATTTACGGCAGGGATTATTACAAGAGGAAATATGCAGAAAAACTGAAACAGAAAAAATAAAAAAGGGGTACGGTATCATTTGTTTTGATGCCGTACCCGTTTTCTATATAATATAGTTATCGCGCTTTCTCAAGCAGGCAGCGCAGTACCTCATAAATCCGGACGGCAGATGCCACCGATAGCCGTTCGTCGGGTGAATGTATGTCATACATGTCGGGACCTATCGAAACGGCGTCAAGGTCGGGGATGCGCGCCGATATAAGCCCGCATTCGAGTCCGGCGTGAACCACGCGGACAGCCGGCTCTTCTCCGGTTACGGTTCGGAAGGCAGCCAGTATCCCGCGCTGCAGGGGGGTATCCTGCTTCGGCGTCCAGCCGGGGTAGCCATCCTCGCGCAGAGCCTTACCGCCGCAGAGCAGAGCGATGCGCTGGACGTTGAGCCACAGCTCACGCATACGGGAATCGAATGCCGAGCGGGCGAGAGATTTCAGCACAAACTCCTCTCCGCCGGCGCCGGCGCCGGCATCGAGGGAAGCGAAACCGATATTGCATGAGGTATCGACTTCGCCGTTCCGCATGGAGGTCACGCCGTCGGGCAGCAGGGAAAGCAGGGTAACCGCGTTCGAGGTGCAGCGGGGGGTGAGCATTGTTTCCGGTCGGGCGCATTTGTGTACGGCAAGCCGGACATTCGAGTCATCGGACACAAACTCATGCCGCAGGGAGCGCATGAACGAATAGGCTGTGCCCGTGACGGCGTCGGGATCGTCCACCCCTATGACCGCCTCGCAGCTGCGGGGTATGACATTTGTGCGTCCGCCGCCCAAAAACGACACAAGACACATGGGGGCGGTTTTCTGCGCATGAAGGATGCGGGCGAGAATCCTCGCCATGACACGCACGGCATTGGCGCGGCCGAGATGGATATCGGCGCCCGAATGCCCTCCCGTCAGCCCGGTGATTGTGAGTTTCAGCGGCTTATATGCACTGCCGAAGGGCTGGCGGTGAGTCGGAGCGGTCACGGTAAAATGCTGTCCGCCGACACAGCCTATGATAAGCGAGTTTTCCTTCCCGCTGTCGAGATTTATCAGCCGGCGGGCGGTTACCCGGCTCCAGTCAAAGCCCTCTGCGCCCGACATTCCGGTCTCCTCGTCCACCGTAAAGACAGCCTCCAGACCGGCGGTTATTGCTTCATCCGTGAGCAGCGTTAGGGCGGCAGCCACACCGATACCGTTGTCGGCGCCGAGAGTGGTGCCGTCGGCGTACAGCATGCCGTCGGCGTACACCACCGATATGGGGTCGGCGGTGAAGTCGTGGTTCGAGTCGGGGCGCTTCTCACAGACCATGTCAAGGTGCGCCTGAAGCAGGTATGTTATGCTTCCGTCGTCAGCGGGGCGGCGAATATGGACGTTGTTCAGTTTGTCCCGTGTATATTCAAGCCCGCGGGCGGCGGCAAAGGCGCAGACATAATCGGCAGCGCCCGCCTCATTGCCCGAGCATCGGGGTATCTCCGACAGTTCGCCGAAGATTTCGAACATTCGCAGGGCGGAATCGGGGGGATATACACGGGACGCCCCGCGGGCAGCTTCCCGCAGGGCGTTCACGTTTTTTATCATCAGACGTCGGTGAGCTTGCCGCGATTGTCGGCGGACTTTGTCTCGGCCGCAACAATGCGGATGGTGTCGCGGGATGCCTCGGGCGGATTGATTGTGTTCTTGGTGCCCTTGAGTATGCAGTCGGCGAAGTACTTCATCTCGGTGACATATGCCGATTCGGTGTTGAACTCGGGAGTTATGTCCTTCTGGTTCTCGTCATAGACGTTGAACTTGCCGTTTGCCATCACCGCGCAGCCCTTCTCGAAGCCCACGCGGAACTCCATGGCAAAGCCTGTGCCGTTGAGGGTCCAGTCGTCCTGGGCGTTGACCACCTTGCCGTCGTCGTATATGTACTGGGTGGATACGGAGTCGTAGCCGGAGCTGGGATATACGGTGCGTCCCAGGGTGGTGACCTGTTTGGGCATGCCGAACAGGTAGGCTACCGTGTCGACGTCGTGCACGTGCTGGTCGTGGAGAGCGCCGCCGCCGCATTCACGGCGAAGCAGCCAGTTCTCGAACGACCACTTGGGCGTGTCGCCGCCGCGCCAGAAGTAGCCGTAATGGGGCTTGCCCAGCCTGCCCGAATCGATTATCTGCTTGACTGCCGCGTATTCGCCCCAGAAGCGGAGACACTGACCTATCATGAGGTGCTTGCCGCACTCTTTGGCGGTGTTTATCATGAGGTCGCACTCCTCGACCGAGAGAGCCATGGGCTTCTCGCAGAACACGTTGATGCCGAGTTTCAGGCATTTGACGGTGGTGGGGCAGTGCAGGTAGGTGGGAAGGGCTATGACCACCAGGTCGAGCTTCTCTTTTGCCAGCATGTCGTCCATGTCGGTGTAACAGTTGAACTTTGAGAAGTCGTAATCGTCTCCGCCCACGTCCAGGTTGAAATCAACCTTCTTGTTTTCGAAGCGCTCAGGGTCTACATCGCAGGCGGCAACCAGCTTTATGCGGTCGCCCTCTTTGGTGAGCTGGATGAGGTTTGCAAGATGCCCGCGGCCCATTCCGCCGACACCTATCAGTGCGGTACGAAGCATAATTCTGTTTCCTTTCGGTATTTATATCGTTTGTGTCCGGCTGCCCGGACGGCTTTACGTTATCTGACCTTGGATCTCACTTCCCTGATGCGGCGGAGCGCATTGGCGCGAGCGGCATCGGGGTCGGTTTTGAGCAGTTCGCTGTCCACATAATCCTCCACATAGTCGGCTTCGGTGCGAAGCCCCTCCTCAATCAGGAAGTTCATTATGCGAGGGCGGGTATTCAGCAGGCTGCTTATTGTCATGTCGCGGTTTAAGGTGTCTATGAACATTGCAAGATAGCGGGAAAGGTCGACCTCGGTGTACCAGGGCTTGCCGCACAGCCAATCGGGTCGGTAAATGAGGTTGGTTGTAAAGACCTGTTCTATCACGCCCTTTTCATAAGCCTTGTCGAAGTCATTCTCGGTGCTTTTTCCGCAGAAAAGACCGAAGGGCGAGAAGGCGAATATGCGGTTTACGCCCTGCGCCTTGAGCTGATCCGCAACATCGATGAGCGAAGCGCCGGAGGCTATCATATCGTCGGAAATGATTATATCGAGACCTTCAAGACTGTCGGCGCCTATGTACTTGTGCTCAATAATGGGGTTCTTGCCGTTTACCACACGGGTGTAGTCGCGGCGCTTCCAGAACATCGAAAGGTCGAGTTTCAGCGCCTCCGAGAAGTATATGTTGCGGGACATGCCGCCCTCGTCGGGTGACACCACTATTATTTTATCGCGGTCGAGCGAAAGTTCGCTGCCGTACTTGTTTACCAGCGCTTTTATCATCTGGTGGGTGGTGTGAACATCGTCGAAACCCAGAAGGGGGATGGCGTTCTGAACCCGGGGGTCATGGGCGTCAAAGGTAAGGAAGTTGGAGATGCCCATATCCCGCAGTTCCTGCAGCATTATCGCGCAGTCAAGCGACTCGCGCAGCGAGCGTCGGTGCTGACGGCCTTCGTAGAGCATGGGCATAATTATCGAAACGCGGCTGGCTTTGCCCATAATGGCGCCTATTACACGCTTAAGGTCGGCGTAGTGGTCGTCGGGGCTGTAGCGCTGTTCCTCGCCGTACATCAGGTATTTCACGCCGTGATTGAAAACGTCCGCGTAAATGTAGATATCGTGGCCGCGGACCGAATTGGCAAGCACCGCTTTGCCTTCGCCCGAATCGAAGCGGACGAAGTCGGGATATATCACATATTCCTTGTCGGTGTCCTGCTCGCCCCGGGAGAGTTTTATAAGCTCCTCCACCTGGAGCAGCAGCCCGTCGCTGCCGTTGAGGCAGTCGCCCCTCAGACCTATTATGCTGAGCGGCGCGTGGGGATGATTGTCCAGCCCCGCCTCAATTCTGAGCGGCCTGTATATGTCAGCCCTCTTGGTCTTCCATTCTGCGATGCCGGATTCGAGCTGTGCCTCGAAATCTTGATTGCGCCACGGGTGTCTGACATTCTCATGCGTGTTCAATTTAATCAACCTCCGCTTCATCACAAAACTGATATCACAGGTTCTTCATGTGTTTTTATTATAACATTTCCACCCTGTTTTGTCAACTTGTAATTCACCGAATATAGCCGGGCGAAGCAGGAGCGGGCGGGAACAAAGCGGTGCGGAAAAAACGAGACGCCGCATTATGGCGGCGCCTCCCGTTGTGTATGATATAATAGTTCAGGCGGTCAGCGTGTGAGACCGCGAATATGTATATCTATTTATGCTGCTATATGCCTTTGATTATGCCTGCGTCTGCGCCGCCGGCTTGGCAGCCGACGCGAAGCGTCTGATCTTGCGGGAAGAGGTCTTCTCGAATTCGGTGTCGCGGAGCTTCACATTGGTTATCTGCTTGTAAACCGGGAGCTGGCGGCAGATGGCGGCGATGTCGTGCTTCAGCGCCTCGAAGGGTTTGTCGATGCCCGATTCGGAGAGCTTTTCGGCGTCAAGGAACGCCTCGGCGCAGAGCCCCACCTCGCTGCCGTCCTCGGCTTTCTCGGCGGAGACCACCACTTCGCTCACATAGGGGATGTTCATAATGAGCGATTCGATCTCCTCCGGGTATATGTTCTTGCCGTTGCTGAGGACGATGATGTTCTTCTTGCGGCCGGTGATGGTCACCTGACCGTGTTCGTTTATCATGCCGTAGTCGCCGGTGTGGAACCAGCCGTCAACTATCGCTTTTGCCGTCTCCTCCGGGTTTTTGTAGTAGCCCAGCATGACGGTGTCGCCCTTTACGCAGATCTCGCCGTATTCCTCGTCGCCGTCCGGCTCAATCTTGAACTCCAGGCAGGGCAGGACCACGCCTACCGTGCTGTAATCGTTGAAGCGGTCGCGGTTTGCCGAGATAAGGGGAGAGCATTCGGTGATGCCGTAGCCGTTGCAGAGGTAGATACCCAGATCACCGAAGAACCTTCCGATTTCGGGGCGTATCGGCGCGCCGCCGCAGACCACCTTGATAAGCCGTCCGCCGAAGCTGTCGTGAATGGTCTTGAACAGCTTGCGCCGCACATCAATGCCGCAGGCGAGCAGAGCGCGGCTGAGTTTTATAAGTCTGTTTACCGTCTTTGTCTTGCCCTTCGCCTCGATATTAGCCCATATCTTCTTGTAAAACGCCTCGGCGATGGCTGGGACGACATATATATAATGAGGTCTGAAGAGCTGCATGTTCTTCTGAATGTTGCGCAGCTTGTCGTTTATGCAGAGGGTTGAATGGTTGTGCATAGCCACCAGCAGCCCCGCCACCGACTCATAGGTGTGGTGATAGGGCAGTACCGAAAGACCCACATCATAGACCCCCGAGACCTGCAGGCCGTAGTAGACCATGGAGACAAGATTGTGTTCGGACAGCATCACGCCCTTGGCGACGCCGGTGGTGCCCGAGGTGTAGACCAGCAGCTTCAGGGTATGGCGGTCGCTGCGCTGGGAGGTGTAGCCGGTGTCGCCCGCTTCGTACAGCTCTCTGCCCCTGTCCATAAGGCGGCGCAGAGAAAGCACGCCGTCCTCCGAATCCTCCTCGGCGTCAAGCGAGATGAAGCGCCTGATGCCCGTCTTTTCGCGGATGACCGGAATCAGCTTCTCATAGGATCCCCCCACGAAAAGCAGGTCGGAATCGCTGGAATTGAGTACATTGAGCATGTCGCTCTCGGTCAGCTCCCGGTCGACCGGCACAAATACCCCGTCCGAGTTGAGGATTGTGAGATACGCCACTATCCAGCGGTAGCTGTTCTCGCCTATGCAGGCGGCATGGCCGCCGGTATATCCGATGGACGCCAGCGCGGTGCCAAGCCATATCGTCTCAAGCCTGAACTGCGCGAAGGTGCGTTCATGAACATCCTTGCCCTCGAAATATTTGTAAGCAATCCTGTCGCCGGCCTCGGAAGCTGCTCTGTCAAGCAGATCGTGCAGGTCGGCGAGAGGGGCAACCTTATCAAACGGATAGTTCTTCTGTTTTTTCATTGTCGGCACCTCGCGTGTCGTGTCGCGCGGTTTTCGATAACCGCGTATATTGTGTTTATTTATCCCGTTTATCGGGTTTTCGAAACTATTTTACAGGTTGACCTCTATGATTTATACGGTTTTGTGTTAACATTCTTGAAATTCATATTAATATGTTGACCGATTCTGAAATCCGTGATACAATTATGAAAAATCCTTATGAAAACGCCGCGGCGGCTTTATAATAGCGGAAAATCATCGCTCAAAACCGCGCGGCAAAGGATGACACGCATCAGAGACGGAGGAAATATGCATACAGCAGAACAGCTGCTCGAATTCCGCCTGCCCCGCTGGAACGAGCTGCCGGATATCGATCTTTACATGGACCAGGTGGTCAGCGTAATAGACAGGCTGCTTGAACCATTCGGCGGGAACGGCGAGCCCCCCGCCATCACCTCCACCATGGTGGCAAACTATGTCAAGCAGAAGATAATCGCCCCGCCGCACAACAAGCGCTACGGACGGGAGCATATCGCCTCTCTGATAATAATATGCGTCATGAAGCGGCTGCTGACCCTTGACGAGCTGAAGGCGGGTATTGAGGTGTGTCTCTCCCTCTGCGGGAGCTATGAGGACATGTATAACCTTTTCTGCGACGAGCTGGAGGCGGCGCTTCGGCGCACCTTCCTGCGGGAGGAATACATCCCTCAGCTGGGGGATGTGAACGACGCCGGCACACGAGCCATACTGGCGGTGAGAGCCTGTGCCACAGCGTTTGCCAATATAGTCTACGCACGCACCGCTCTCGCCCGCATCGGCTACGGAGCGGCAAAGCCGGCAAAGCCCGACAAAGCCGCAAAGGCTGGTGCAAAAGCGGCGAAGGCCGCCGCCAGGGCAGCCGAAAAAGCCGAGAAGCCGGATTAGACCGGCGGCCGGGCAAGCAACATGTTAAAGTCGGAAAGGTAGAAAACAACAACCGTATATGGCAATGAAATCCACATCCTTAAAGGGGCCGCTGCTCATGTTCTCCTCGGCGGTGCTCTTCTCTTTGGGAGGACTGTTCATCAAGCTGATTCCCTGGGACGCGCCGTCCACCAACGGCGCCCGGAACCTCGTGGGAGTCTGCGTGGTAGGGCTCTATATGCTGCTGTCAAGGCATAAGCTGCGGCTGAACCCGGCGGTGCTGCTGGGGGCGGCGGCGTACGCCTCCACGACCACGCTGTTCACCTTCGCAAACAAACTCACCACCGCGGCGAACGCCATAGTGCTCCAGTTCTCGGCGCCGGTGTTTATTATCCTCTTCATGTGGCTGATATTCAAAGAAAAGCCCTCACGGCTTGACACGGTGACCTGCGTAATAGTCCTGTCGGGAATACTGCTGTTTTTCATCGACAGCCTGTCGGTGGGCGGTATGCTGGGCAATATTCTGTCGCTGCTGTCGGGCGTGACCTACGCGTTCGTCTTTATGTCGGGCACCTTTCACGGCTCCGACCCGCTTTCTTCGGTATTCTGGGGGCAGGTGATCTGCTCGGCGGCCTGCGGACCCTTTATATTTTTCGAGACGGACTTCAGCTTCCGGGCTATTATCTTCATCGTGATTCTGGGCGTCTTTCAGCTCGGACTGGCGTATATACTCTTTTCAAAGGGCATAGTCATAACCCACGCGGTGACGGCGGTTCTTGTCTCGGCAATCGAGCCGATACTAAGCCCCGTCTGGACTATGATATTCTATAACGAGAAACTCACCCTTACCGCTCTTGCGGGCGGAGTGATAGTCGTGGGCGCCATCGTGGCGTATAATATTATCAAGGCGAGGACACAGTCCGATTTGCCGCCCCCGGAAGAGAAAACCGCATAAACGAAACATAAGATAAAACGATAAAAAACGTCCGCCGCGCATCTTCACGATGCGCGGCGGACTGTCTGTTTATACGGTATTCGCTTTTAATGCTTAAATACGGTCTGCCTGTCAGCTTATCACAACGTTTACATTGAGATATCTGGTGATATTGTTGGCGTCAACAAACTTTACCGGGCAGACGACTGTGCCTTTCTTGTAGGACGTGCCGTAGATTGACAGATTATTGCCGCTGAGGATCATGGTCAGACCGGAGCCGGAAAGGCCGCTGGCATCAACGCTTACGGGATTTCCAAGCCCTGTGCCGCTCAGGTCTATCGTCTGGTTGAACGCATAGCCGCGGGGAACGTTGACGGTAATCGGCGCGGGGGTTTCGGTGCCGGTGGAGATCTTAACGTTGACCGTCAGGTTGGAGATGACGCCGGCTTTGTAGAAGGAAATTACTATAACCGCGGTGCCGGCAGCGTTGGGAGTGCCCTTAACATTGAGAAGGTAGCCGGTTATCGAAGCGGACAGACCGAAACTGGGGGTGGTGTTGCTTACAAAGGTGCCGGAGGGAATGCCCAGACCAAAGGATGATAGTTCCAATGTCTCGTTGCAGGGAACACCGCGCACGACATTGATTTCGGTGGATAAGGCTGAGCCGCTGGAGCCGGATATGATAACGTTTATGGTGTAGGTGCCCGAGAAGGTGTCACCGGTCACGCCGAATACGGTGGTGGCGGTGCCGGTCTTTGTGGGGGTGCCGGTGATTTTAAGTATGCCGCCCTGTCTTGAGAGGCTGATGCCATAGCTGGAAAAATTGCTGCTCTGCTCGGTCATCGCTGAGGTGGAGGCTATCCCGTCATCCGAAATGTAGAAGGACTCGTTCATGGTGACGCCGACCTTGGCGGTCAGTGTCCTGACCTTATCATTTATCGTGCTGGCTGCCCTTATCACCACATTTATGGTGAGCATGGTAGTCCTGCCCGAGTTGTTCATGCCCATTACCAGGGTGGCTGTGCCCTCCTTCGTGGGGGTGCCGGATATTGTCAGGTATGAGGGGGTGTAGCTGTAGGTAAGGCCGTACTCATTAAGATTGCTGCTGGCGGCATAGTAGGGATAGCCGATGTTCATACCCGAGAAGGTGATGGTGCCGTTGGTGATGGGTCTGCCCACATTGGCGTTGATTGTCTGAGTGTAGCCGGGGCCTATGGATGTGCCGGTGATGTTTACCGTCAGGGTGAACTGCTTGTTGGTATTCGTGAGCAGAATCACCTTGGGGCTGCCTATGGAGATAGCCTGACCGGAGATATATAGATAGCTTCCTTTGTTGTAGGCTCTGAGCCCGTAGGCTTCGGTGCCGTCGCTTATGATTACAGCTGATTCAAAGCCGTAATCGCTGAAAATTAAGGTGCGGTTGGTATAGGAGCCGTAGGGGAAGTTGATCTCGGCGCTCAGCGTATCTTCGCCGCTGATAGTGATTTTCAGGGATATCATGTAGACCGTGCCGCCCTTAACGAGGCCGATGAGCGCGGTGGCGGAGCCCGACTTGGTGGGCTTGCCGGCTACGGTCATGAAGTAGCCGTAGAGGTTCATCTCAAGACCGTACTCACTGAGGTTGCTGGTTTCGATCCAGCGGTTATCGGTGGCGCCGATTGAGTATGTATAGTTGCGGCTGAAATTCTGACCCACATAAGAGGTATCGGTTATATTCTGAACGGTGCCGGACTCGCCGATGGCAAGGGTCACGGTGGCGGTCTGTGAGTAAGCGGTGCTGCCCGCCTTGTCCATAACCACACAGTAGTAGGTCTTTGTGGCGGTGATTGTCGGGGTGATATTCTGGGTGGTGCCCACCTTCTCGCCGTCGCTGTACCAGGCGTAGGTGTAGGGGGTGACGCCGCCCGACGCGGTGACCGACAGGTTAGCCTTCTTTCCGTAGGCAATTTCCTGATTCTTGGGCTGGGTGGTTATCTTGAGCACGCTGGCGCCGGTGACAGTCAGGGTTGCGCCTGCCGAGGTGGTGGCCGCGCCCGTATTGTCGGTTACGACGCAGTGACATATCGCGTTGTTGGTGGCTGTGAGGGTGAGAGTGCGGGAAGTGCCGGCCTTCTCGCCGTTAACATACCATGTGTAGGAGTAGGGGGTAACGCCGCCCGACGCGGTGACCGAGAAGCTGACCTTCTTGCCCACAGCCACGGTCTGGGAGACGGGCTGAGTGGTGATTGTCAGCGCGGAGACGCCGGTCACGGTGACCTCCGCGGGCTGAGAGTAAATCACGGTGCCATTGGAATCGGTCACGCTGCAGTAAGCCGTGAACGACTTATCCGGGGTTATTGTAAGGGTCGCGGTGCTCTGTGTCTTATACAGGCTGCCGTCCACAAACCAGGTGTAGGTATAGGGAGCGACGCCGCCCGTGACTGTCACGCCCAGGCTGACACGGCTGCCGGCCTTTACGCTCTGAGACCTGGGCTGGGAGGTGATCTTAAGTTCGGATATCTGCGGAACGCTGACGGTAGTCATGCGCAGGGTTCTCGCAGCGTCGTCGTATACATATGTCTCGGCGAAAACATTGGCGATGTCATCCATGAAAACACAGGTGTAGCCGCCGATGTTGTAGCCGGTTATCTGTATGTTTTCGATCCAGGTGGTGATGTCGGTGAAAAGATAGGGCATTGCCACCTCGCCGTTGCGGCGTCCCGAGGCTACAGGCTTGTAGTTTGTTGTGTAGAACTCGGGTGAGGCGGAGCGGTTGGTGTGGATTGTCAGTCTGCGCAATGAGTTGTTGTAGGTTACATTGAATCCGTATTCCATCAGATCCTCGGCGACAATGTAGGTGTTGCCGTTAATATTGTAGGAGCGGATGGGGAAGCCGTCGATGTATGCCACTATGTCGGTATAGAGAACCGAGCCGATGGCGTCGCCCGGCTTCGGAGCAGCGAATGAGCTGATTGACAGACAGGACGCTATCATCAGCATCGCAAGAAATAGACTTAATAAGCGTTTCATTGGTTTACCTCCGTTTATTATTATTGATAAGATTCTTTCCGATAACGGAGAAAAACCCGGCACGGCGCAGGCATGCCTTTCTATTCTCCGCTGTCCTTAAGACGCGGGCAATCCGGATTTGTTCCGCTTTTCCGCGAAAAAAATCACGATTTTTGAATTATTGTATGCAATAACCAAATCACTGCTGCTTCGGCAGGGGTTCCATGTCCATAATGAAGCGGCAGAGGCGGGTCGTGGAGTCGGGTCTGCGCAGAAGCTCTATGGAGCGTTTTATCAGTTCCCTGCGTTCCGGGAAGCCGAACATGAGGTACAGCGCTTCGGCCAGCGGGGCGGTCTCGGTCACCGCTATTGCGGCGCCGCAGTTAAGAAGAAACTCGGTGTTCCGGTCCTCGACGCCGGGGATGGGGTCGACTATAATCATGGGCAGACGCTTTGCCAGCGCCTCCGAGGTGGAAAGACCGCCGGGCTTCGAAATGATGCAGTCGGACGCCGACATGAGAATCTCCACTTTGTCGGTGAAGCCGAAGTTCACCAGTTTCTTTTTAAGCTTGTTGGTATGCGAGTTCTTCATAGCTTCGACCCGCTCGAAGCCGGCTTTGTTGCTGCCGCAGACGCATAATATCTGCATATCGCCGGGATAATTGTCAAGCTCCCGTACCATTTCGTCCAGATGCCCGTGACCCATGCTGCCGCCCATGAGAAGCAGTGTGCGCACAGAAGGGTCGATGCCGATAATGGCGGCAGCCTCCTCACGGGTATACTCCCGTTCGTATTTGCTGTCAATGGGGATGCCGAAGGGGAGAATCTGATCCTGCCGGAAACCCTTCTGTTCGGCGCGGTAGTTCAGCAGCTCGTTTGCGGTGACCACATAGTCGAAGCGCAGCACCTCCTCCCAGTAGGGGTGGAAGGTGAAGTCGGTGAGTATGCCCACCGTGCGCGCCCGGGTCTGGCGCAGCTGCTTCATCATATCTATGCTTATGCCGGCGAAAATATGGGTTATAACGATGACATCCGGGTCGTAATTGTCGGTGAATTTGCGCAGCTTGCGCTTGACCGCAAGGTTGGACAGCCGCGCCATCGAGGGCTTGTAGGAATTGGCGTTTCGATTCTCCAGAGTTCTGTAGGTTTTGCGGTAGGCTGACTCGGCTTTTATGCCAAGCAGATAGCCCTTTGATACCGTGTCGCCCAGCACCCTGTTCACATAGTAGAGCGTATCCAGCACCTTGCATTCGGCGCCCATCTCCTCCAGCCGGGAAGCTATGGCTTTGGCGGTGGAGTTATGTCCCTGACCGGCTGTTATTGTAAGAATGAGAACCTTCATTATTATATATCTCCATACACGGGTTATGTCGATGATTTTGAAGTGTCATCGGTTTCATTATACTCTTAATTTCGCTCATAGTCAATAGCGGCAAATACTCACATAATAAATATTCACCGTTTGTTAAACTGGTAAAGCGGGCGTTCACGCTTTGAACCGGACTTATTAATAATTTCAGAAAAGCGCTTTACTTTGTGAAAGTTCCGGTGTATAATACGGTATAGTGAATTAAGCATGAAAATCCAAACGGTCAATACAGTTAAGGGCGGAGCGAAAAACCTCCGCCCTTTTCTGTTGACTTTTAGCACTGATTTGGTTATAATGATACACGGGCAGTTGTGCGTCAATCGCCCCCGTATGCCATAAACGACCGATACGGTGAAACAAT
>JAAZAV010000034.1 GCA_012514145.1 Clostridiales bacterium
AATCGAAGACTGGGTGAATAACTATCCTCGCAAAATTCTTGGATATAAATCCGCTTACCAATTGGCAGCCTTTTTGTAACTGTTAACTTCTTTAAAACCTTGGGCAATTATTCTTGCAATTTACAAGCGCTGATTAGATTTAACCTAAGGTATTGACAAGTTCAAACGGTTGTGCTATACTGCTCATGTTGACGAGATACAGTTTGTAAATCCTTCTGCATCTTTCGACAGCATAATCCGCAACCGTTTGATGTACGGAGAAGTACTCAAGTGGCCGAAGAGGCGCCCCTGCTAAGGGCGTAGGCCGGGTGACCGGTGCGAGAGTTCAAATCTCTCCTTCTCCGCCAGTAAAGAAGCTGATGCGATGATCGGCTTCTTTCTTTTTATTGAATTATCAAAATTCCTTTAATAGACCAACCGGGTTATCCTTTTTGGACAACCCGGTTTTGCATTTATTATGTTATATTGAGTATTGAACAGCTATATTGAGCCGGTTTTCCGTATTGATAAATTGTTACTGCTTTACCTCGGTCTTTGAAACGAATTCGATCGACTCTATCTCAAAGTCTCCCTCGCCAGTGAAGGGGTCAATACGGAAGTTTGTGATAGTGCCCTTCCACTCGGTGCTGTCGAAAGTGTAGACAACAACATCGTTATCCTTGTTCTTGTCGCCGTCGGCAGCCGACCAGAGGAGCGACGCCTTCATTGACGCGGGTTCGGACCAGCTGACGGTTTCGGTGGTGAAGAAGAACTGGAAAGAGGTATTCTGGGAATTGTTCTTCATCTTGATGCGGATCTCCTGAACCTTGTCAGCCTCAAGATTACAGTCACCGCCTTTGTATGTTATGAACGGATCGTTGCCGGTGGAGGTACCCTTCACTCTGCCGCCCTCTATCCTGAGGTCTTTGACCCAGTTGCTGCCGCTGAAGGGAACGGTTGCGCCGTCCTCCATCTTGGAGAAATCGATCTTAAAAACCGTCTCATAGGTATATACTTTCGGCGGCTTGGTCTCTCTGACGGTGGTAACCTTTGTTGTAGTCTCGGGTTCGGTTTCGGGCTCTGTCTCGACGGCGGCGGTGGTTTCCGCCGGTGGCTCCTCGGATGAGCAGGATACAAGTAATGCACCGAGCATCAGAAGCGCCATGATAAGAGCGAGAAGTCTTTTTGTCATTGTTTTTCTCCTTGTCGTTTGTATTGTTCAGTCATATCTTTAGCGACGGTAAAAGTATCCTGTTGCATAATAAATCATGTAATCACGGCAGCTTGTCGATTGCCTCGACCAGTTTTTGGAGATTACTCTCGACAGTAGCGGCATTGGACGCCATAATGGATGCTGCCGTATCCGCGTTGTTCTTAACCATGTCGGAGAGAGCATTCACGAGGGCGGAAGTGGTACCGTAAATCTTACCCACCTCGGTCATACGCCCGACATTTATTATGTTGAGCATTTCGATTGAATCCTCGTCGCGCAGTCCCTTCTGGGAAAGTGTACTGTCGTAGTATAGCGGGAGCACGTTGGCATAGCTCTCATATGAAAGCACATCCAGGATAATTCCCGTTCTTGCCAGATCGGAGTTTGTCACCGGTATGCTCATGCGTCCGACATTCTCGGAGCAATAGGTTATATAGTTATCCTGAGACTCGTCATATTTGGGCGCCGGCAGAATTCCGTAGTCTGAATCCATTACCCTCATGACCTTCGCACCCTTGAGCTCGGTGGTGAGGAAAGCGGCGCGGTTGTTGATGAAGAGGGAATAGTAGCCGCCGCCGGTATCATCAAGCTTGTCCTGAGCGTTGTACAGGGCGTGTCCCTGCTTTACGTTGAGCAGTGTTTTAAGTTTTTCGAGAGAGTTGAAGAGGCGCTCGGATTCGCCGGTGTAGTATAGGGAGCCGTCATCCTTGCGGCTGATAAAGGTGTTGCCTGCGGAAAGCATGAAGAGATATGCACCGGTGGCGCTGTGAGCTGCCACGCCGTAAATTGAGTTGCCGTCGAACTTGAAGCCGAAGTCATCATCTCCGTTGAGGTTGACCAGCTTGTTAAGATATTCGTTCATGTTGTCAATCGTCCAGCTGCCGTTGCGAACGTCCTGATATGGGTAGTCCACCTTATAAGAGTCAAACAGATGCTTGTTGAACAGCAGTACCCAGGACAGGTCGAGAGAGGTCAGCTGCAGCGGGCTTGTAGCGGCGTAGAGTTTGCCGCTTATCTCCAGCGTGCCGTTGAGAAAGGTATCCCACCACTCCTCTTTAAGCTGAAGCTCCGGAATAGTATTCAGGTTGATAAGGTGGCCGTCGGTCATGACAGCAGGCTTGAATGAAAGAAGCAGATAGCCGCAGTCGTAGGTATCATCCCCCGCCAGCACAGCGGCGGACAGCTTGTCGATGGGCTTGACACCGTCATTCCATCCGGCAAAATGCTCTTTGATCTCATTGATCTCAATATCGAGCATGTCCTCAATCTTGGCGTTGCGAGCGTAGACCTCGTCGTCAACCGCCTCGCCGGTCTGCTCGGTGATGTCGATTGTGACATAGCAGTTGTAGAATTCGTCCAGGTTGATAACGCGGAACTTGTAGCCGTCGTATTTTACGGTCGGATATTTATATGCGGGTTCGGTTTCTGCGGAGTCTGTCTGAACTTGATCATCAGCTGCAGTGGTGTCGGAGGTTCCGCTGCTGCCATCGCCGCCGCAGGACACAGCCGCAAAGACCATCAGTAAAACCAACAGAGCTGCCGTAAATCGTGTGAACAGTCTTGAATACATATTGATCCCCCATTAGTTATCAATGTTGTCATCGAGCGATGTATACCACATAATTATTATACACCGAAATGATTACGATTGCAACATCGTTTAACATTTGTTTGCACTCGATCAGAGTCGGATAAAGTTGCTCCAGGCGGTTCTGCCCTCGGAATCCACTGCCTCAACACGTACAAAACTGTCACTCTTTACCGGCTTGTATATGGCTCCGGTAAGCGGTTTGTCTCCCCGCTCCCAGATGCGCTCGTTTACCCAGACGCTGTCGCTATATACTATTATCGTGCTCACATCTGAGGTCTCGATAACTATACAGCCGTCCTCCTCCCGTTTTGTCACGAAAAGCTCGGGACCCTGGGTGGAGTAGAAACGACCGGAACGCAGTGCTTCAAGTATCGACTCGCGGGTCAGTTCCTCAGCGTTAACCATTATATAACTTCGGCAGGCGTCGCGGTTGTAGAAATGCGTATCGTCAACGGCAATCAACAGCGGGAAATGCCCTGCCGCGGCAATGGTATCGGCAAAGGCTCCCGAATAGGGCCGGCAGTTTCGGGGTAAATCGGACACCGAGTTAAAAATCTCGATGGCGTCGATACCGGTGAAACGGTCAAAGCATTCGGGGCGGTTTAGCGACCAGGCGGGATGGGCGAGAGCAATGAAACCACCAACTTTTGCAATACCGTCGATTATATCCTGAACACCCGCCGATACGCGGTCGATTTCCGGCTCATTCGCCGTACCGTTGGCAATAATATGGTATATACCGTCCTCCGGTGTGGGACGGGTACCGAGATGGTATTCGCAGCCCGAGAGAATCAGCATTCCGTCGTCGGTGTAACCGCCCTCGCCGTATATCCAGTGGTCGGTAAATGACATGAAATCATATCCCGCCGCGCGGTAGATCGCCGCCGACTCCTCCGGGGATTTGCCGCCGTCCGAACGGGTGGTATGTGTGTGCAGGTTGCCCTTGAACCACTTCCTGCCGTATTTGTCGATTGTCATAAAAATCTCCGTAATTCTTTGTAAACATTGATAGAAGTATTATATCACAAGTCTGCATTTCATGAGTGTATGTGTGCGCAAATTTACGGTGTGTTCATATTTGGCAGCAGACCAAACAACGAAAGCTTGCGGTTGCGATTTACCGCGCGATGTGGTATAATGCAGCCATACTGAAACAGCGGAGGAAATTGTGGCAGAAAGTCGGTATAGTCGTTCCGCCTCAAATTTGAAGGCGAAGGCTGAAACAAAATCAAATACAACAAAAAAGCATCGGTGGCGTTTTCCCAAGTGGCTGCTGTCACTTGCCGCCGCTGCTGTGTTGGTGCTGGTTTGCCTTATTGTCACCGGCCGTCTGCCTTATAAACCGGACGACAGCAGCGTTCTGAATGTCGAGCCGGCGGCGCTCAACGTCTGGTTTTTTGATGTTGGACAGGGCGACGCCGCGCTTGTAATGGGACCGGAGGGCGAGACAATACTGATTGACGCGGGGCCCGGGCTTTCGGCAGCGCGGCTGAGGGTATCGCTTCACGCGCTTGGTATAAGCGCGTTTGACTGCGCCATATTTACACACCCCCATGAAGACCACATCGGAGGTGCCGACGACCTGCTGCAAGCCTTCGGGGCTAAAACCGTGATACTGTCGCCCGGTGTCTTCACCCCCTCGGCATCGCAGATGCGAATGAATGTCGAGATAGCAGACTGCGGCGCAGAGGTGATCGAAGCCTTGCCCGGCAGGATGTTGACTCTCGGCAGTCTGAAACTCATACTGCTCGCGCCCTGTTCCGTCGAATACGAGGATGAGAACGACTTGAGCGTGGTGGTGCGTATCGAATACGGCGACATTTCCCTGCTTTTCACCGGCGACATCACCGAAGCGGCAGAGCGTGATCTGCTTGCTCTGTATGACCCTGTTATCCTCAAATGCGACCTGCTTAAGGTAGGGCATCACGGCTCGGCGGGTTCTTCAAGCGAGGACTTCATAACCGCCGTTTCGCCGGGGTATGCAGTAATTTCGGCGGGCGCAGACAACGAGTATGGTCATCCGGCGCCATCTGTTCTGCAAAGACTGAAATACTCAAGAATTTTCCGCACCGACCGGGACGGCACCATACACGCTGTCAGTGACGGTACAGACTTCATATTTTATACCGAGAACGGAGAGAAAAAATGAACGAAATCAGTAATTCACCGACTGCGGCAAAAACTACGGTCAGAATAGAACAGCTGACCGACAGCATATACCGCATCCGACGTTCGGTCTCCTTCGGCGAGACGCTGACCGAGCGCTACGGGCTGATTAATCCACCGGAGCCTGTATGCGAACTTCCCGCCGTTCAGCGCGCGATACGGCTGAAATCCGACAGGTTCCTCTGTTTTGAGCTGCGCCCCGACGAGGACAATGAGCGCTGGGCAGGCATCGCGGCGTACTTTGAAGAACGTTTCAAAGCCCATGCAGCCAGTTACAAAACCATTCAGGGCAATCCGAACAATGTCCGCTCCGAACCTGCTCCCCAGGCTTCCGGTGGCGTGGGACATTTCGGCATCGACTTCCGGTTAAGTGAAACCGAGCGTTTTTACGGTCTCGGTGAAGCCAGTAAAACACGGCTGGAGCTGCGCGGTTCGGCATATCAGAACTGGACGGTATATCAGTATGATGAGATACCTATACCATTCCTTGTAAGCTCCGAGGGCTGGGGACTGCTGATAAACGCCGCCTACCGCCACTTTGTCGATATCGGCGAACAGTTCTCCGACCGGCTGATAATCAGCGGCGAGCAGGATGAGCTTGATGTCTTCGTCTTTGACGGTGATTCGATGCAGGATGTCATCTCTATGTACCTCTCCTTAACCGGGCGGCCGATGCTGCTGCCAAAGTGGGCATACGGGCTGACCTACATCGCCCCGATTGCAGCCGACCAGTTCGAGGTCATCGCTGAGGCGGAACGGTTCAGAAATGAGCGCATCCCCTGCGATCATATCTCACTCGAACCCGGATGGATGAAGAAATTTTACGATTTCTCAACGAAAAAGGAGTGGAACCTCGATAAGTTCCACGTTCCCTCATGGCAGAAGAGCCGTGATAACCCGCAGCATCTGTTGGGTGCGCTGCGCCGAATGGGCATGCACCTCAGTCTATGGGTCTGTACCGACTACGACCTTACCGATGAGGAGGAACGCAGAATTGCAGGGGCCGAAAATGGCACCTTTGAAGCATGGTATACCCATCTCGGCGAGTTTGTCAAATACGGTGTTGACGGTTTTAAGCTGGATCCCGCCTGCATGGTTGACACCATGCGCCCCGACATGATCTGCGCAAACGGCATCTCACAGCCGCGAATGCACAATATCAATCAGACTCTGCTTCCAAAGCAGATGTACAAGGGCTTCTCGGAGCAGCTCGGGCTGCGCCCCATGCATCACTACTGCGGCGGCTACATGGGCATTCAGAAATGGTCGGCTTCCACAACCGGCGACAACGGCGGGCAGTTGGGCGCAATGGTCTGGCTGCTAACCCTGGCTATGTCGGGACATATGAACACCACTGTTGATATGCATATCTTCGAGCCCGCCAGTATCCATTTCGGCATGTTCGTGCCCTGGGCTCATCTCAACGCCTGGTCGGGCATCCGTCAGCCCTGGTACACAAACGAACGGCTGCACGCCATGTTCGGTGACTATGCGCGCATGCGTTACGCCATGATCCCCTATATCTACTCCACCGCAATTGAGGGTCATGAAACCGGCGTTCCCATGATCCGCCCGCTTCCGCTTGCCTTCCCCGATTTTGCCGAGGGTTACGAGTGCATATATCAGTATATGCTCGGTCCCTGGGTAATGATATCCGCCTTCACCGACAGTGTCGCCCTGCCCGAGGGCGAATGGATAGACTATTTCACCGGTGAGAGATATGACGGCGGTCGGGTTATCGATTATACTCCCCCCGAAAATCGCGGAGGAGGCATGTTTATCCGCTCTGGCGCTATAATTCCCATGTGGCGGGAGCGGCAGTCGATAACAGGCAGCGACGAAACCGAAATATTCATTGATCTCTTCCCCTCCGATGAATCTGGCTTTACAGCTTCCTACACCTTCCGCGAGGACGACGGCATCACCTGCGACTACGAGACCATCCCGTCATGCCGCACCGAAATCACCTGTACCACCGCCGATGACGGCAGTCTTGAGGTTCATATAGGTGAGCGTGTCGGCGATTACCGCGGCAAACCCGAAGTTCGGCGCTGGCTGGTGCGCGTCCACGGTCAGCGGCGCGGAGTGTCTGTAAAATGTGACGAGCCGAGCGCCCGGGTGTCCTATGTATTCACCGACTGCCTGGGGTGATAAACGCATACAATAACACAAGAATAGAACACGGGAGCTCCGGACATTTTCGGAGCCCCCGTGTTCTATGCGATTATCTTCCCAAATCAACCGCCTACGACCACCGAACCGTCTTTAGTATGCAGAAAGATTACTGTGTCCTGAATGTATCCGTTGTGTTCGTAGGTCATGCCTTTATACATGTCGCTGAAGGTCACACCGTCAGATGAGACGATTTTAAATGAATGATAGTCGTAACCGGTGAGATTAAATGCAATGTCGCCTTTCTCGGCTTCAACCGACATATCTCCCGCCTGCACATTGTCGAGTGTGACGTTTGTATCACCCGTACCGGTGAATCTGAACACCGATTCGGTACGCAGATTCTCCGCCACAATGTCGCCGCTTTTAAGCGTAAAACTGAAGTCGGCAGAACCGGTAATATCTTTGACGCTGATGCTGCCCCGCTCAAGGTTTATATCAAGTTTCTTGAGGCTCTGGGCAGAGGAGACATAGATATTCACCGTGCGCGGCAGGTCGTCCGACCAGGTATCCGCATTCAGATAGTGCCGCAGCCCCGAGAAACGAAATCCGCTTTCGGTGACCTTAAGCCCCGACAGTATTCCCATTGAATTTTCAACCGTGACGGTTTTCGTCGCTGAGGACAGGTTGTAGCCGTTGCTCGGGAAGTTTATCAGTTCCACGCGGCACTCGTCAGCTCCGCCTATTATGTTCACATCCGTATCGCGCAGATCCAGCCTGAAACGGTTGATGTCATCGTCCGTGAAATCGCGGGAGACAATACGGTTTCCGTCCTCATCAAGCGTCTGCTCGTACAGCGGTATTTCCTGCTTCTCAGCCATATTGCCTGCCGTATAGCAGAGCGCTACTCCGCCGGCTGCCAGCAGCACCGACAATACTAGGAAGATTATTGAAGTCGGCTTCATTTGTTGTCACACCCTTTATTTATGCGTCTTGCGCATCCGTGCAAATTCGCACATCCGCGGCAGTTTTATATCGGTCGGTACACTCCGGCGATCCTTCGGTTAACTCAGACGGTCTGAGCGCTGCGGCGCTTGAGATATCTGAAAAGGTCTGCAATTGACGACAGAGTAAAACTCATAAGCGAACCGGTTCTGCGCATGAGATATGGAATCAGCCGCACCGCCAGGTTGTAAAGCAATATGCCCAAGAACATGGAAACGCCGAGAGCGGTAAGACCGAGACCTATTTCGTATAGACCTACCGGCAATACCGTGACCAGCTGAGTCACGCCGTATATGATGCCCACAAGCGACACCACCGTACCTGCGGCTGCCACTGCCACCAGTGCAGCCACAAAAACAAATATCAGCGCTGCCAGTGCGGCGAACACACAGCAGAAAATCAATATAACAAGGATGACAAGCGGTATGGTAATCGGCAGCGTGCAGAGAAAAACTATCCAGAATGTCAGAGAGCCGCGGGGTTCCTCACGGTCATAGTAATGCTCATCATAATCATCGGCCGGGTGCAGCTGTGACTTCAATTCCGATGCAGCGGCATCTGACAGCTGCGCGGTCGGCTGTAACGGCATCATGGTTGTGGTAGGCGCGTCGTCCGGAGCCGGAAGTGCGTTATTCTGTGCCGTATCCGTCCGGTGCTGCTCATAATAGGCGCGTCCGACGGACGAGCTGGGATGGTATGTGGGCGCATTCTGCGCCGGCAGAGTCTGTTCCTGCACTGCGGGAATCTGCTGCGTGATACCGGCATTTATGTCATACATCTGCCGATTGCCGCCGGGCTGAAGACCCTCATTCTCTGCCGCAGCTGCGGCCGCCTTCTGTTTCTGGCGCAGAATCAGAGCATACATGTTGTTGGCAAGAGTGTCTATGCTCTCGCCGCTGCCTATGATTTCGGCTCGCTCATTCTGAGGAAGGGAGCTGAGGTACCGGTCGAACAGATTGAGATTCTTCTCTATCTCAGCATCATCAGCGCCAAGCTGACCCAGCCTGGCTGCTATCAGACGCAAAAAGGTATGTCTGTCCATGGTGATCCTCCGATTTGATATTGTAATTGCGTAAAAACCGTGGTATAATACGCCGCAAAACCCACTGCACCACAAGGAGATGCCTTATAATGCGAGCACGCAGAAAAAAACACGGCGCCCAACGGCTTGACGCATGCCGTGAAAAGGGAATTGTAATCGATTCAAAAAACGAACTGCCCGTCGGCTTCCTGCCCGCCGAAATCGAAATCGGCTGCGGCAAGGGCGATTTTATAATAGAAATGGCAAAGCGTCATCCCGAACGGAATTATATCGCTTTTGAAAAGAAAGATGACATTGCGCTTGAAGCCGCCGAACGCCTTGACAGGGAGGGGCTGACAAATGTCCGCGTTATGGTGGCGGATGCGGGAGAGCTTGAAACACTCTTCGCACCCGGAGACCTTATCAACCTGTATACCAATTTCCCCGATCCCTGGGCCAAGACGCGCTACATCAAGCGCCGCCTGACTAACCGCAGCTTTCTTGAAATCTACAAGCGTCTGCTGCCGGTCGGCGGATGTGTGTTCTTCAAAACCGACAACCGTATACTTTTTGATTACAGCTTATCGGAGTTCAGGGCATGCGGTTATCGGCTTGAAAATGTGACTAATGACCTTCACGCCTCGGATTTCGCCGCCGAAAACATCGTCACCGAGTATGAGACGCTTTTCTCGCAAAAAGGTTTCAAGATAAACCGCCTTGAAGCCTATATCGACGAAAAAACTCTCGAAACATATCCGCCCATGAAGTGGACATATACGGAAGATGAAGCCGCTGACAAAACTCCGGAAGATGAGGCTGACGGAAACAACAAAGATAATGACGGCTGACACGCGGGAAAACAAATAATAACGGGCTGCCGCCTGAGAACGGCGGCTCGTTTTTTTGTGCCGCTTACTTTCTCGAGGCTAAAATCCGCTCCACCTCGCGCAGATCCTCAAAGGTATTGACACCCCAGAGTTCGGTCTGGTCGGGGGTGATATGCGCCTCCACCGGTTTGCCGTCGGCGATAAGCATACCGGGTATGTCGGTGAAATAATACTCGCCGGCTTTGTTGTCGTTTTTCAGTCTCCCCAGATACTCGCACATTTCGCGGCTCTTGTAGACATAAAGTCCCACATTCAGCTCGTCGATCTTCTTCTGCTCGGGAGTGCAGTCCTTATCCTCCACGATAGCGGTAACCTTGCCGCTGCCATCGCGGACTATGCGCCCGAAAGGCAGCTTCAGAGGGGTACGGCAGCTGAGCAATGTACATACGCTTCCCTTCTCGCGGTGGGTCTTAAGCAGTGCTCTCACCGTCTCGGCCTTCACCAGCGGCACATCGCCCTGGAGTATGATAACATCACCGTCAAAATCCGCAAGCCCGGCAGCTTCGGCACCGCACATGACAGCGTAGCCGGTGCCGTATGCGGCAGTTCCCTGAAGCGCGAAATTGCAGCCGCTGTCGGCAAAGGCTTCCTTTACCATATCGGCCATGTAGCCTACAATGATTGTAATGTTCTCACGGGGCATACCATCGGTAGAGTCCAATACATATGCGAGCAATGGCCGTCCGTTGGCGCGGCGTAGCACCTTTGGGGAGGGATCATCTTTGGTTGCGAGACGTGTTCCCTTGCCGGCAGCCAGAATCAATGCCCGGCAGTTATCAAAAATGTTCATATTTATCTCCGTTTGTATCAGATGCCGTGAATAATCCTTCGGGATTTCTTACAGCCGAACAAGCCGACAATATATTAGAGAATGTCAGCTTACCCGCTCGGTGCAGACGAGGAAGGTGGATCTGGCTGCTGCCAGTTCGATTTCCACGAAAGTATATGTCTCACCCTTGTATTCGCCGGTTTCGGATGTTATATGTCTGATCTCGCCCGTATACGGGTTCCACTCCTCCACATGGAAGGAGCCGCGTATGCTTACCCTGCCATCGTAATCGTGGTTTGTGGAATTGGATATGAAGAAGATGTCACAGCCGGCGTATCTGCGGTGGATATGGTTGAAGAGACCGCCCGACTTTATGCCAAATTTCCCTGCGCGCAGTGAACGGAACTCGTCGCGGGTCATGTTCAGCAGTCCGGAATTAGCTACTCTCGGCGGGTTATCGAACTCGATGTCAAATCCCATATTAAGCTCGCCCAGCAGTTCGTCAAGGTCGGCAGAGCGAACCATTGATGAACCGTCAACAGCAGTCTCGTTTACCGGAACGAAGATCGCAATGCCTCCGTTATCATTGGTATTGGTATAATGGTGCTCCATCCAGTAATTGGTTTCCTCGCCCGAGACGCCGAAAATGTGATCTGAAAGCATCCTCACCTCTTCGTCGGCGGTGCTTTCCTGCATACTCATGCTGTCGGCAGGCGGCATGTACTCAAAAGCCCTGTCGGGCAGTGTGCCGGTGGCGATTATCCTGCCGCCCTCATCGAAGAACTTCGCAAGCATACGCATGTTCTTAAGACTTACGATCTCCACGAAAGGCAGGATTATAACCTTGAACCGCTCGTGATTGATGTCGTTTGCAAGGCAGAGACAGCCGTCCACCACATGGCACTGCTTCGTGACTGTCTTGGGATGCAGAAGCGTCAGATCGAGGCAGGAATAATTCATCAGTGAATTGATAACATTGGTATAATCCACTCTGTCCGGCACCTGCGGAAACTCAAAGCCCTGGGAAGCGGATGAATACAGGTATGACTGAGAATGCAGAGAGTATATTGGATATAGCACCGCTATGTCGCAGACGTGTCGTCCGCCGCGCAGCATCGCCTGACAACGGGCTGCAAATCGGTTGAAGTCGGGCATTACACTGCCGAGACCGCCGGTTTCCGAAAGGTCAAAGGGCTTGTCCCTGCCTCCGCTGAGAGAGACGCTGTGCGGTATGATGAAGTTGATTCCGCGGGCGAATACATTCATCGCCTCGCGGTAGAGTATGTCGGCGTCAAGTTCCGGGTATTCGCCGTATATTTCACAAGCTACGATGCTCTTGTCATAGTTATTGGCCGCCCCCGACGCCAGCTTGCAGCCGTTGATGCCGTAAAGGTAATCGTGAGACATCTCTACACCAGCGGCGCCCGCGTACTTCTGATAAAGCATACCGTCACCGAACATCCAGCTTGCCAGTGTGGTTTTAGGCTCAGCCACATGACCCGACGACACAAGTCCGCGGGAACGGGTGAAGTCGGATACGGCTTTGATATAACCCCGGCAGAGCATATCGGCACGGCAGTCGAACATCATTGTCCTGACATGCCGCCCCTCCTCACCGATATCCCTGAAAAGCGCCAGGTAGTACGGTGCGCAGTCAAAGCCGTAGGTTTCCATGAATACTGTATTAAAGGATGAATCCCAGGAACGCCGATTCGGTGCGATGAACTGAATGTCATCGTAAAAGGTCATGCCCACCACCGATCCGATGTATTCCTCAAACTGACCGGCAAAACGCTCGTATGTCAGCTCAATGAAATGCAGACAGGCATCGTAGTTGAGCATATTGACATATTTGGCGCCCTCGGCAGGCCGGCATATAAACTGTATAATATCCCAGTTGCCGTGTGGCGGCTCCCAGTTTACCGTTCCGTCCTTGAAATATTCCCGGATATCTATGACCTGACGGGTGTCCACCTCATAGGCTGTTAAAGCCAGCGTCACACCGTCGGTGTCCAGCTTTCTGCTCACTGCCTCGCCCGCTGTACAGGTGTATTCGCGCATTACAAGCTCTTCGGTCACCTCATCCGGGTACTTCTCCGCGAACTCGCCGCAGGCATGGCCTGTGCATTGGTCCATGTCGTCGCAGTAAATGACCTTAAGTCCCAGCTCACGGCAGCATTCTAGTATACGCCCGTAGGATGCAAGATATTCTTCGCTTCCGCACTCGGGCAGTGTCTCTGGCATCGGATGTATGGCAGCGCCGCCGAAGCCCGCTTTTTTCAGTGCGCCAAGCTGCGAGGCAATCTTTTCTTCATCCGATATATCGCCGTCAAGCAGCCATGCGGGCACCGGTCGGTACCCTGCAGGCGGTGAAGAAAACAGCTGCCTCAGCTCATGGGGCGTACTTATATTATTATGATTAATCTCCATTATAATACCTTTGGGGTGAACGCCGAACTCACTGAACCATTATTATACCAGTCTGTGTATTGATACTCGGCGTATTCTGCATTATACCACACTAATTCATATGTGTAAAGCCCGTGTGCGTAAATTTACAAATCTGCGTTCCGGAAGGACAATGCGTCCGAACCTGCGGCGGAATCGCCGCCTAAGGCTCATGCAGCCATATTCTTCTTTGCGGGTATTCATGTTGCGATAAAGAATTTTTATTGCTTGACAGCGGCTGTCAAGTATGTTACAATTATAATGTCACATGGCAAATAACGCTTTATCCGGTACCGGCTGCCGGGTAGACGTAAAAATAACATTCAGAGAGCCGGAGAAACGGAGTATCATGGCTAAAGTAAAAGTTGGCTTTATTGGCTGCGGCGGAAGAGCCGGTGCGCATTTCCAGAAGCTTGTAACCTTCAAGGAGGACGTTGAACTTGTAGGTTACGCCGATGTTATTCTTGCCAGAGCGGAGAATTTCCGCAACAAAGCCGGCGAGGGCAAGGCTTACACCTGCTACAAGCAGATGCTCGACGAGACCAAGCCGGACGCTGTCGTTATCGCCGTTGAACCCTGCGCACACGGTGCGATCGAGCTTGCCGTTGTTGAGCGCAACATCCACTTCATAATTGAGAAGCCGATGGATCTCGACATCTGCGCTGCAGAGAACATCAGCAACCTCGTGGCTCAGAAGCGCATCATAACCAGCGTAGGTTTCCAGGACAGATATCAGGACATCACCGACAAGGCGGTTGAGCTGCTCGCAGGCCGCCGCATAGGTCTTGTAGAGGGCGCATGGGTAGGCGGCATCCCCGGTGTATGGTGGTGGAGAAAGCAGGAGACCTCAGGCGGTCAGATCATTGAGCAGAACATTCACCTGTTCGACCAGGTCCGCTACATGCTCGGCGAGCCTGTAAGCGTATACGCGGCGGGCGGCAAGGGCATCGTTCGCCCCGCAGAGCGCAATATGCCCGGCTACAACGTTCATGACTACTCCTCTGCCGTTATAAAGATGGAAAGCGGAGTTGTTGTCAACCTTTTCACCGGCTGCTATGTAAAGGGTCCCTCAAAACAGAACGGGCTCACCTTCTACTGCGAGGACTGTGTAGTTGACTACGCGCTCCGCAGCAAGCTGACCTTCAGAGATAATCAGGGCAATGTTGAGACCTTCAACCATGTAGTCGACGGCAACATTGAGCAGACCTACATTCTTGACCGTGTCTTTATCGACGCCATCAAATCCGGCGACACCTCCAAGATCCGCAGCCCCTACAGCGATGCTCTCAAGTCGCTCAAGCTCTGCTTCGCTGCTCAGAAATCCATCGAGACCGGCGAAGTCATCATGCTGTAATCGGACGGACAGTCATTAAGTCTAAAGACGGACAGTCATTAAGTCTAAAATTGTCAATTAAGCGCACAAGCGGTCCTCGTGACCGCTTTGTGTGTATTTTAACGAATTTAAAAGAAAGGATACAGATTACATGGTAAAACTTTCCGCATGCATTGAGATGATCTTCAACAATCTTCCCTTCTGCGAGCGCATGACCGCCGCGAAGGCAGCCGGACTGAATGCTGTTGAGTTCTGGGGCTGGACGGGCAAGGATCTGCCTGCCATAAAAGAGACCGCCGAGAAGAACGGTCTTGCCATCGCCGCATTCTGCGTGAGCGGCGCCGGTTCCGCCCATGCCGACGAGTTCAACGCCAAGCGCCTGCTTGACAGAACCGGCATCGACGCTTTCAAGAAGGTCACCGAGGAGTCAATCGAGAAGGCGAAGTTCCTCGACTGCCAGACTCTCATCGTTACCGTGGGTCAGGAGCGCAATGACATAACCCGCTTTGAGCAGCACACCAATATTGTGCTCGCTCTCCGCGCCGTGGCGCCGTTGCTGCGTGACTCGGGCGTTACTATGGTGGTAGAGCCGCTGAACACCCTGGTTAATCACCGTGGCTACTATCTCGCTTCGGGCTATGAGGCATTCTCCATAATCGAAGAAGTCGGCTGCCCCAACGTGAAGCTTCTTTATGATGTATACCATCAGCAGATTTCCGACGGCAATGTTATAGACAACATCACGAAGCACATCGATCTTATCGGGCACTTCCATATCGCCGACGTTCCCGGCAGACATGAGCCGGGCACGGGTGAGCTAAACTACCGCAACATCTTCAAGGCTATCGACGCTGCCGGCTACAAGCGATATGTCGGTATGGAGTATCATCCCTCTATCGACCACGCCGAGACGGTACGCAGCACTCTCGCCCTGACGAAATAAACAAAAAGATAAGCATCCCGGCATCACTGCCAATAGCAGCAGGATGTCGGGATGAATTGTCCTGTGTTTTGACTTCCCTTATAAATGAAAGGAACGAGCCTGGGGGAAAGCTCGCTCCGATCACTATAAAAGGGGTTTGGGGGTTACGGGTCATATAATACCACAACCTTCGTCAAAATGAAATAGGAATAGCACGTTTATTTGTAAATATTGTATGAAGAAAACTGAAATCTTCATACACAATCAACAACGGAGCGGTAACATGAAGAGATTTCCCGATAATTCCCGCGTGGTTTTCATAGGCGACAGCATAACCGCCGGCGCGACCTGGATAGCCCATATCCTCGACAGATATGTTACAGAACTGCCCCGAAGCCGGGTTTACATGTACGGCGCCGGAATCTCGGGCGGCTCTGCGCGATCGGCTATGTTGTTCATGGACAGCGACACGCTCATATATGAGCCGACACACGCGGTTATAATGCTCGGCATGAACGATATCGGACGGGGCAGCTACTGCGCCGCCCCCACGGAGGCTCAGCTGCAGGCTCAGAAGGCTTCCATGGCGGCTCACAAGGAGGGTATGACAGCATTGGCAGAACGGCTGTCGTCACTGGGCATTCAACTTACCTTCCTGACTCCCACGCCCTATGACGAGGGAATGGAGACAGATGAGACCTGCTATAACGGCTGCGCGGGCGCGCTGGAGGAATGCGGGCGTTTCGCCTCGGAGCTTGCCGAACGCTTCGGCGGTGAGGTCATCGACTTCAACGGTCAGATGACCGCAATCAACCGTGAGCTGCAAAGAACCGACCCGAAACTCTCACTGATAGGTCCCGACCGGGTGCATCCGCTGCATACCTGCGGCCACTCGGCAATGGCGCGGCTTTTCCTCGCAGCCCAGGGCTTTGATATCGTACTTCCCACCGCATCCGGTGTATTGGACGGCAGCGTGTGCCTCGACATGTCCCCCAAAGCTGCCGGATGGCTGGCAGCTCACGGACGGCTTGAGCGGCTTCGATCCACCGAATGGCTGCTGCTTCAGAAATACCGCGGCAGGACTGCCGATGAGAAGAACGCCTTTTTGAAGGAATATCTTAACGCCGGCAGTTTCCCGTCACCCTTCTGGAAGGGAATCGCCCGCAACTACTATGAAAACAGCCACTACGCTGTCAAGTACCTTGTGGAGCATGTGCGCTCCTCCTGCGATATATATAACTGAGATTACCGGAGGCAGATTATTATGACATTCCGCAATATGGAACCCGGCGACCGCGACGCCATGCAGAGCTTTTATGACGATATGGGGTTGGCGAGCAAGACCTTCTTCAACCTCAGCGGCTATAACGAAAAACGCACAATGGATTTCTTCAGCGAGGAGGGCAAGCCCAATCACGAATTCTGGGTTATGACCGAGGGTGATCTAATCGTCGGTCTTTCCTTCATATGGGATATCGGCTCGATGATTCCCTGGTTCGGCATCGCCGTTCGAGACGAATGGCACGGTAAACACGTTGGCACCGCCATGCTGACAAACGTTCTGGAAATCCTTCGTGAGCGGGGCTGCGGCGGGCTGCTGCTCACCACCGCTCAGAACAACTATAAGGGTCAGGGGCTTTACGAGAAGTGCGGCTTTGAGCGTTTAGGCGTTCACCGCGGCGGAGAGTATCTATATATACACCGCTTTAAGAAGGATTCCTGACAATCAAAAACTGTAGAATTATACCGTAACACTTCCATGAAATGGCGCGACCGGACTGTCCGAAAAGACAATCCGGTCGATTTTTGTGTTTGTCGGGTTATAATGACAATTCCGGTTTATTTTTCGCTCTCTGTATAGAACACCGAGTAGCCGAAACCTTCAAAACTCAGGCGCACTTTGCCGCGGTCAAGCTCTGCCGGAACTCCGCAAAGAGATGAGAAGCCTGTAATACCGCCGGCTAATTCAAGCGCAGCTTCAGCGGGGCTGCGAACCGTATTTGCGCAGAAGCAGAGTTTACAGCTGCGCCCCATAATATCGGTGTATTCCCACATACTCACCTTAACGGTATCGCAGGAGCTTTTTACCGCGCCTTCCTCAAGCTGCCAGAAGGGTCTGAATTTCGCCTTATCCCAGGGCACACAGTCCAGCGCTGTCCATATTTCGGACATGAGCTCCAATGGTTTACCGGTGTCGTTGGACTTGGGCAGCGTGCCGAACAGGATGCAGAGAGATATTCCCTCCTCCATAGTCCAGAGAGGCGGTTTTGCATAGCAGAGCATCTGAACAGGCATACCCCAGGCACGACCGGTCAGCATGGCGCGGTAGTAGCCCTCGGGCAGTTTGGTTATCTCGCCTCTCCAAAGCGGCATCTGGAAAATTTCGCCGTCCCAAATGCTGTGATAGAAGGACATGGCGCTGAAGTTGATGCACATGTTGGTGTGGCAGTTTATGATTCCGCCCATGGGATCGATGACCGCATACAGCCGCTTCATCATATCGCGTATGGCAAGCATGCCGCAGGTGGGATGAAGTTCGCCCTTTGCGTCTCGTGTGCCGCAGCCGTGCGCCTCGTTAGCGCAGAACTTGGGTGTGAGGGTGGAGTCGAGATAGACACCGTCGAAGTGAAATCTCTCGATAAGGCGGCGTATGCCGTCGACGAAAATATCCCGTGCCTCCTCGGCATTATAGCAAAGGCGCGGCGCGCGCTGTGCCGGCAGGCGATACCACTTCCAGGCGTGGGGCGATGTTGCTTTGAATCTCACCTCCTCACCGATCTCCGACCACAAGGGTGAAAGGGTCGAGATTTCGTAACCGAAATATGGTATAACCTTGATGCCGCGGCGATGCGCCTCGGTAACTATCTTCTCAAGGCGCCGAGCGGTATTGCGGGTGAGATACTGGCTGTTCTGAATGTCGTTCCAAAGTTCATGGATATAGAGGGTATTTATACCCAGGCGCTCTATTCGATCGAAGGTCATTTCACCCGTGTCTTCGAATTCGCTGAACAGGAACTTGTCATAGTCGACAAGAACCTTCTTTGCGCAGTCTATATGCAGTGCCCGCTCACGGTATGGCTGCTCGGGAAGCGGCTTTACCGGCGTGGTGATAAAGCCGAACGTAAAAGTTATGGGGTCAAGGCTTCTTCCCAGTGATTCGGCATAGCCCGCCCAGGAGGACGGCTCCCGGTCCAACAGACGCAGTCTGAGGACAACCTCGTTCTCCCGCCGCACCACCTCTACAGGTCTGCCTTCATACTCCCAATTAGCCGAATCCTCCGCGAAAAAGGCGAAGCCCGTCTCGTCATTTCCGAGGTAAAGCTGGTTGCAGAAGGGCAGCTCCAGCTTATCGGGCAGGAAACCCGCCGATTCCAGTACGCCCTTCTTCTCCGCGCCGTCCGCCAGATAACTGACGAAAGGCCATACGGAATAATATCTGACCGCCTCGGGTTTCAAAGGTATCTCGAGTGTCAGCCCGGTGAGATTAAAATGCAACTCCGGGTCCTTGGTATAGCCGAGAGAATCCAGTATCGACTGACCGCGGGACATTACTGCCAGCGACGCGAAGACGCAGCCGTCGTATTCGACGCGGAATGAGGTGTTAAAGATGAAATTTAGCGTGTCTGCCGAGCAGACGACGGTGGCAGTCTCTTCGGTCACATCGTCCATGAGGAAGGAACGCGCCGCCGTCACCGTCTTTTCCTCGCCGTTTTCACATACTGTGACCCGGATTGCTCCTGCAAGCAGCTCACGCCCCTGAGAGGTGAGCGAGGATGGGAAAAGGCTGCCGTCGAAGGCGAATTCCCTGCCCCATACGTCAATTTTAAAGGCGCCGTCAGATTCGGATGCCTTAACGGGAGTCCACGGGCGCATTACTTTGCTGCTGTCGGCTGTATACATATCATCATCTCCGTTTTGTCATTTATCCAAGGCTCTGAGCCGCTCTTTGGCGGAATCGTATATTATTTCTTTGTTCACATCAGACAAGTTTTACATGCCCCTTGAGACCGCCGGCTTTGCCCTCGGGAGCCTTTACCAGCACTCTCAGTTCAACGGTGCTTCCCGCCTCGGCGTCAAGCTCAATCTCAAGCCTGCCGCCGTCGCAGGAGCCGGAGAACGCCTGTCTGCCGCCGCACCATACGCCGACTTCGGAGCCAAGCACACCGTCGAAGCGCAATACAGGCTTTCTCTCGGCGGCGGCCTTTATTGCGGGCACGGTCACAAACGCACGGTAGAGCCGCCAGCCCTCGATGAAGGCTTCGGGATATTTGCCCAGGTCGGTGGGTTCAAGTGAGTTCATATCGTCGTCGGTTATAATCATCAGCGGGTCGGGAGCCTCGGCACAGTTTGCCGGAGACATACGCCAGCCGGTAACTCTGCGGTCGAGTGCCGAGTAGATGTATGCGGGCTGAGCCACCTTTTTGACTTCGAACACCACGCCGCCGCCCACCAGTCCCTCGGATGATGCGGTGAGAACTATGCCGTCGCCGCCCGACTTTGTCTGAACAAGCGCCTGACACCAGCCGCAGTACAGTTTGCGCTCATATGCGTTATCCGGTTCATGGGAATTGGGGTCGCCGTTGCCAACACCGATAACCGCGCCATAGCCGTTAAGTGTGAACTTCACAAGATTGTCTGCGGTGGGAACAACATTGCCCTCGGCGTCCAGAGCGCAGATGTTCACCGCCACCGTGTCCATGCCGTCATTAGCGATCTGGCGTCTTGCCGGAATCACACCGAGGCGAACAGCCTTTCCGGTGGTCTTGACTTCGTAATAAGAGACCTCCTCGCCGTTTCGGTAGCCCTTGGCAGACAGCACACCCGGCTCATATTTAACCTGCCACTCTAATTGCTCGCAGACATTGGAGGCTCTGCGCCCCAGGGATACGCCGTTGAGGAAGAGCTCCGCTTCGTCGCAGTTGGTGACCGTCATGACGCGTATAGTTTCACCGGCGCCGTGGTTCCAGTGAGGGAGTATATACATCATCGGCTCGTCGACGAAGCACGCCTTGTTAAAGTAGTAGGAGTCCTTGGGAAAACCGCAGGTGTCCATGATGCCGAACTGAGAGGATACCAAAGGCCACTCGAAGGGTGTCGGCTCGCCCCGGTAGTCAAATCCTGTCCAGATGAAGATACCCGACATATATTCGTGGTCAAGCACGAATTTCCAGGTCTCGCGGATAAGCTGTCCCCATGGCACCCGCTCCTCGTCGTAGCCCGACAGCAGGTGGGCGTCCATATCGGTCTTGTAGCAGCCGCGGGTAGTTACCGCGCTGTTATTCTCCGAACCGACAATCGCCAGCTCCGGGAATTTCTCGTGGAAGGGCTCGATGCCGTTCAGACCGTAGTTGATGCCGACAACACTCATCTCCATACCGGCTCCCTCTGAAGAAAGACCGCCGTTCATGGCACCGGTATAGTACCTTGTATCGTCCAGCGATTTGGCGCGGCTGAGCATGCGCATGTAAATACAGCGTCCCTCTGCGGTGCCCTGCAGCGGCTCCTCGTTAAAGAGCGAATACATGATGACCGACGGGTGATTGCGGTCGCGGCGAACCATCTGCTCCACCGCGTCCAGCACCTCGGGACGGCTCTCGAAGCGGCGGTTCTCGTCCATGACAAGAATGCCGTATTCGTCGCAGGCGTCAAGTATCTCCCGCGCCGGCAGATTGTGGGAACAGCGGTAACCGTTTACTCCCATCTCCTTGAGCAGCTTGATACGGTAATATTGGATCGAATCGGGAACCGCCACGCCGACGCCCGCATGATCCTGGTGACAGCAGACGCCCTTGATTTTCAGCGAACGGCCGTTGAGGAAGAAGCCCTTGTCGGCGTCAAAATAAAACTCGCGGAAGCCGATGCGGGTGCTGTCGCTGTCAAGCTGACTGCCCTTCTCGTCAAAGAGCCGTATCTTCGCCGTGTAGAGCTTCGGATCGTCGATATCCCAGATTTCCGGATTCTCCACGGTCAAAGTGAGCCTGCCCTCGGTCTTGCTGTCCGCAGGTATCGTGAAGTCGCCGGAGATTCCGGTTGCAGCCACGCTGCCGTCCGGGGCAAAGAGCGCCGCACTGAAACGGACGGTTTTCGGCTCGTATGAGATGTTGCCGCATCTGACCTCGCACTCGACACTCCAGCCGTTCTCACCCTTTACGGGCTTGATCCACAGACCGTCATGGGCGATGTGTACGGTCGATTTGGCGAAGAGACGGACGTGACGGTATATGCCTGCACCTTCATACCACCAGCCCTCGGTGGCGAAACCGTCTATGTGTACCGAAATGACATTGGGGCGATCGCCGAAGTAAACCCGGTCGGTTATGTCAATAGGAATCTCGTTGTAGGCGCTGAAAGAACGTGCCATAAGCGAACCGTTGACGAAAATCTCCGAAAAGACCGAAATGCCCTCGAAATTGACAAGTATCTGCCTGCCCTTCAGCTCCTCGTCAAGGCGGAAGGTC
Source organism: Clostridiales bacterium (assembly GCA_012514145.1). Classification (GTDB taxonomy): domain Bacteria; phylum Bacillota; class Clostridia; order Oscillospirales; family CAG-272; genus JAAZAV01. Next base: position 21,905 of record JAAZAV010000034.1, read on the forward strand.
TTGCGGTACCAGCTGTTGCTGCGGGTGCGGTAGCCGTGGGAGTGCAGATTCTCCTTTGCGAAATCGCTCTCGGCGTAGTAGTCGTGGGGCAGATCCAAGACGCGCCAGCTGTCATCGTCATAGGACGGCGCCGCCGCGCCGGGTGCGTAACCCGCCTTGGATATCATGTAGGAGCTGGAATGGGTGTTGCGTATGCCGCTGTCCAGCTCGCCGAGGTTGAATTTCCATTCCTTGTCAAGCAGAAATACCTTTCTGTCTGCCATATTGTTCCTCCGTATATTTTATATAATTTCTTATTTGAGTCTGTCATGGCTGCTGATATTATCTCACTTTGCACCGAGCTTGTCAAGAACTGTTTCCCCGACTTTACACTGAAATATGAAAGTCCGCACCCGTTAAAGGCGCGGACCTGTTATAACATGATTTAGCCCATCGCTTTGAAGGCTTCGATGAACAATGCCAGCTTTTCCTCTGCAGCCGGACTTGCGGAGGCGTACAATGACGCGAAATCCTTTGTTTTCTTTTCCATCAGGGTGCGCATCACCGTACCGAAATTGTTCAGGCTCGATGAGTAGACATAAGCCAGGTCGGTGGTGGGAGACGCATGGATCATGTCGACTATCTGGCCCGAGATGTCGTCGCGGATGTATTTTGTCTTGAGGGCGACCTCGTAATATACCGGGGTCACGGTGCGGTAGTTCTCGGCACAGGATGCCTCAAGCGCGGCGCACACTGTATCCAATTGACCGCAGGTCACAGGAACCATCAGCATACAGACACTGTTGTGCACCAGCGCGCCGTAGTTTTCGATTGTCTCGTCCAGCTTGGGATAGGGTATTATGCCGTAATCTGTCTCCATATCCCGGAAGAACACCGCCGAATAGAAGTAGCCGAACATAAAGGTCATCTCGCCGGGTATGAACTTGGCGGGTATCTTTATACGCAGCGAATCCTGAGTGGCGGGATAGAGAAAGGCGCCTTCGTTCTCATAGAATAGCGAGTAGAGCTTTTCGCTGAAACTCACCGTCTTTTCGTTGTTTGCCGAGATGTAGGGTATGCCGTCCTTATCCCGGGAGGTCAGGCGTATGCCCGAGTCGAACACCATGTGGTCGGTAGTACTGGCGGTCACCACGCCCACGCCGTATTGATCGCCCTCGTCGCGGGTGCCGTCGCCGTTGAGGTCGGCGTAGCACTTCTTGACATAGCCCGACAGTTCATCAATAGTCCATGCACCGTCAAGCACCTTGCCGTATAGCACTTCATCGGTCTCGCTGCCGGATATCTTCTCAAACTGATCCTTGTTGAAATACATGCAGCTCATGTATGAGAGCATCGACAGTGAAATGTCGCCCAGCAGGAAGAAACGGTGGTTGCCGATCATCATCTCGTCCATGTAGGCGTTCGCCCACCAGGGCTGCTCCCAGTCGAGATATTTCGCGTCGATAAGATCTACAAACAGCGACTCGGTCACCAGCGGAGCCAGTGCCGACTGCGTGGAGTCGATAATATCATAGGCATCGTTGCCTGCAAGCACGTTTTCGCGTATCGATGCCGCCATTTTATTGAATACATCTTTTTTAATCTCGAATGAGATGTTAAGCCGTTCCTCAACCGAACGGATGCGCTCATACTGAGCCGTGACGACTATATCGCCGGTATCCTCGGTTGTCCAGTTTATGGCGTCCGCGTCGCCGCCGTGACTGTCGGTATAGGTCACCTTCAGCTTCGCGCCGTCGAAGTCAAGTTCGGGCAGGCTGTCCTTGGTGTCCTCACGGGCGGTTTCGGCGGGTTCGGTCTCAATAGTCTCAACTGCGGAGGTTTCGGCGGCGGTGTCCGACACCCCGGTATCACCACCGTCACCACCGCAGGAGGCTAATATAAGCGGGAAGCTGAGTATTGACAGAGCAAGCAGAATTGCGACAGCTTTTTTCATAATATCCCCCATAAGACACTTCTGTTTATCGTAATCTTGCTCGAAAAGCCCGAAATAATCGGAAGTACACGGTTGTCATTTGTTATCGTTGACGTCTGCTGATGACCTGTTTTACGGATTTACTGTTTTCCAGCTTCCTGCCGGAATGGTTTTGCCGTCGGCTTCAAAGCCGGTGGCGGTGCGGTTTACGTAAATCCTTGTGCCGTCCGAATAGGTAACTCTGACAACGCCCTTTGCCACGATGTCGTGGCGCTCCATGAAGCAGTACTGCAGACGGCAACGCTCCTTATACTCGTCGTATACCCGTCCCACGCAGTCCACACCGTGAGCCAGTTCGGCAAAATCGGCGCAGGTTAAATCTGCCTCGCCCATCCAGTTGCCCCGCTTGCCGGTGGGGTCGTCCACGAAGCGCGAGTAGTAGTAGAATGAGGGTCTGCCGTTGAACTCCGCCACCTCGAGATAAACTTCCGGCTCTTTGAGAGAGGCGTTAACGGTGTCGGAAGAGGGGTTTGAGGTGATGATACCGTTGTAAACCAGCTGCCATATAGGCACATATTCGTCGGTCAGCGGGCTCTTTTTGGTACCCGCAAAGACCGTGTAAAGACCGTAGTCCAGGTCGCCGCTCATATGGTCGAAGCAGCCCTCGGAGGATATTCCGCCTATCTTCTCCGCCGCATCGCGCATGATCTCACGGGTATGCTTCACCCATTCGGTTCTTGTAAGCGGATGCTCCGGGTCGAAGCAGCGGCGGGCGGGAACGGTGCTTATCACGTCGATATAATGAGTGCCGCGGAATCCCAGGTCACGCAGGTCGTCGTGGGTCTTTAAGTATATCGGCTTGGCTGCCAGCGGGCAGGTGTTGTACATCATGCCGCCGCTCCAGGAGCCGCCGCGCTGGGGCGAACCGTCGGAGTTCTTTATAGTGTAGTCCTCGCTGAAACAGTCGGCTATCCGGTAGGCATCGGTGGCATTGGTATGGCAGACCAGAGCGTAGTCCATTGATTTGGCTTTGGCGATAAGGGCGCGAAGTCCCTCCTCGCCGCCCAGTGCCGGCTCAACCGGCAGCGCCTGAGGCCAGCGCCCGTCATGACCGCGGATGTTCCAGCCCACAAGACAGAACTCGGCTTTCTCGATGCCACGCGCCTTGAAGGCGTCCATTATTTCGCCCACGCGCTTGAAGTCCACCGCCACATGCATGGGAGGCTCGTTCTCAACGGTCTGTTCCTCGACCGGTGTGGGAACCGGCTTCCAGCCGCAGCGGATACGGACATAAACCGACTCGGCGGTGTATTTAAGTATCTCTCCCGCCCTCTCGGCGATAGGCACACAGCCGTCAGACAGGCGATATTTGCGGTACTCACGGGCTATGCCCGAATAATCGGCGTCCGCGCCCTCCAGCAGATGGTATTTAACCGCCATGTCCTCGTCGGGTATTACGCAGTCGGTCATAAATCGGGCAAAAACCGTGTATTTGCCATCCTTCACGCGGATGACGCCCTGCATGTCGTATTTCATGCTCACCGCGTAGGCGCAGAAGCAGACTCTCGGTGTCTTTGCGCCGAACATGGGCATGATGAAGCCCAGTCCCGTCTCGCAGTCCTCGTGTCCTTTGAAGTATGTCAGAGTGTTGCGGGAGCTGACGATGTAGCCGGCTTCACCCTCGGATGCGGTGAAGTAGTCCGGCATAAGGTCGACATATTTGAATTTCTCGGTGACCGATGAGGCGGCTATGACCGCGGTCGTCACATTGCCATCCGCTGTCAGCTTTACTTCAAGCTCGGCTCTGCTTCCGTCGGGGCGTATACCGTATGCGTATGCGCATTCGTGTGCCATACTACTTCCTCTCATCGCCGATAACATCGAAGTCCGAAATGTCGAACTTCCATACCGGTCTGCGTCTGAATTTCTGCTTGAAGCTGCGTTTCAGCTTGCCCTGCTCCTCAAGGTGCACATAGCATGCCGTGTCGCAGGCTCTTCCGCAAATGGATGTGACATAGCTGTGCCGTATCGGCGGGTAGAAATAAATCTTCCTCAGAAGATCGCGCGCCCTCTCGGGGGTTATCTCCGCCTCGCCGGCGATGAGTTCCAGGCGATCTTTCTCGCTGAAGAAGTCGTCGGGACGCATGAAGGGATTCTTCACGCCCGCACCGCCTTTGTAGTATACGGCACAGCGCCAGCTGTCGGTCATGCCCTTTTCGTCGATGCAGTGACCCGGGCAGGCTTTCACGCACTCGCCGCAGTTGTCACAGAGGTGAGGCTCGGAAACGGGGTCGGGCTCCAATTCCGCGTCGGTTATAACGAATATAATGCGCTGCAGCGGGCCGAAATCGTCGGTGAGCAGCTGACCGTGGAAGGACTTCTCGCCGATTCCGCACTTGACGGCCGAATCGATGAAGTCGAGCTGCGGTTCCTTGTCGAGGCCACGGACGATGTCGCCGGGCTGCATCTCGGGGTTGGTTATATCCGAATTCTCGTTGATAATAAGGCGCTGTCTCTTCTGGGGCAGAGCCTTGAAGCCCTCCTCCTCCAGAAGCTGCGCCACACGGAGTGCCCCTGAAGGCATCATGACCTCTTCGAGATTCTCCACCGACATTGTAGTATACTGATAGTAGGTAGTTCCCTCCTCAATCCCGCGCAGATAGCCGCGCAGTATGCGGAAGGCGAGACAGATAACCGTCTTTGCCTGCGGGAATATTGCGAACAGCGGATCCTGTTTGTCAAAGCGGGATGCCGGGGCGAAACCGACGAGATCGGCGGCGCAGTCAACGGCGGTTTTTATGACAGCGTTTTTCAGTTCTTTCATTGTCATATGCGTCATATGCGTCCACTCTCCTTCAGATGTTTTCTGCATGCGACATCACAGGCCTTTCCGCAGAGGCAGGGGGAATAGCCATAGTTTATCTTTGGCAGGAACTTAAGCTCCGGATAAATAGCCCGGGCACTTTCGGCGTTGAAACGGTATTCGCCGTTGAGAATCGCTTCACGGTTGGGATTGTCCTTGAGGAAGTCGTCCTTCATGAAAGGATTGGAGCGGTGCGCGCCCTTGTAGTACACCGAACACTGCCAGGTGTCAAGCCCTTCGTCGGATATGGCGTTTCCCGGGCATGCCGTTATGCACTTGCCGCAGTTGTCGCAGAGTCCGCCCTCAAATTCCGGATCGCACTCCAGCGGGCAGTCGGTTATTATAAACGCCCAGCGTATATATGGTCCGTATTTTGGAGAAAGGATACGCCCCGACTTGCCCACCTCGCCCAGACCGCAGACCTTTACGGCGCGACCGAAATCGATGATAACATCGGGAACGGGCTTGCCCTCCGCCACCGGCACGGCGTGAATCAGCTCGTAGGTGTCGATAACCTCGGGATTGGTGGACTTGTCGCCCTTGATTTTCAGGTTGGAAATCATGCGCTGGGTACAGGCGTCCCAGCCGTTATTCTCGATAATCGCCGCCAGCTTGAAGAGCAGTATCTCGGCTAACTCCTCATCGATATGTTTGACGCCCACGGTGGAGTAGTTGTAGCTCTGCCGCCCCTCGCTCATGGCGTCGTAAAATGCGGAGGGAACCGCTATGCCGAGACCGATTATACACTTCGCCTTGGGGAGAATCTGCTTCGGGTCGCGCTGAGGATGCTCTCCCTCAAAGCCGGCGATGTCACCGATGCCGCAGACGGACGCGCCGAAACGCAGCGCCGCCGCCTTTATCTCGGCAGCCGTTATCGTCTTTCTCTCACTAAGATTCACGCTCATCTGTCAAGCCTCCATGCCTTCTTTGTACGGAGCGGCTCATTGAAGCGGTTCTCGAGACATCCGCCCTTCTTTTCAAGCATGCTGACACAGGCGCGGATACATCCGCCGCATTTTGCCATGTTGTAGCCGACCCAGCTGGGGAAGTACTTCTGCAGCGCCGAGTAGACCTTCAAAATATCCTGCTCATTGCCGCGGTGTTCCTCGGGGTGCTCAAGCAGGTCGAGATCGCCGTTTTCGTTGGCGTCGAACACTTCCTTTGGTACAAACGGATTGTAGTAGCGGCCCGCGTGGGTGTAGAAGGCGTAGCACTTCCACATATCGATGTCAGCCCACTCCATAACCTTATCCTCAATCTTGACCGTTACCTTTTTGCTCTTGTCTGTGGGTATGCAGCCGCCGGGGCACTCGCGCACGCACGCCATACAATGGCGGCACAGCGGCTCGCCCGAATACATCTCGTCGTATTCAAGTTTGGCGTCGGTGAAGATGAACGCCAGACGCTGAAGCGGTCCGAACTGGGGGGTGAGCAGCATCTTGCTCCAGCCTATCTCGCCCAAACCGCAGATAACGGCGGCAATTCTGAACTGGAACTGCAGATCGGGCGCCACGCCGCCCTCACGGGCGGGACGGGTGAACTGTACGGTGCGGTGGTGAGCCGTAGCCTTGCGGGCATGCTCGCTCACCTCGATCTGCTCTTCGGGGGAAAGTGTGTTGCCCGGGCTGCCGTCCATGTCCGAGACAACTCCCCTGGCGCCGGTGTTGCGGTATACAAAGGCCTCGTATCCCTCGTCCTCGATCACCTTGCCTACACGGTAGAGAACCGCCGGTGCGAAAATCTCGTTGATCCCGCCGTATGCCATAGACGGGTACTGGTAGAACTGCGTCCCCTCCTCGATTCCGCGCTGTACTCCGCGGGGTATGCGGAAGGCTAAACCGATCACGCTCTTGGCTTCGGGGAAGAGGAACTGTGGGTTCATCTCCTTCGGCGCGCCCGAGAAGCGTGACATGGGTCCGATACCGCAGAGATCCGCACCGGCATCCAGTGCCGCCTGCTTTATCATTGCGCTTGTCAGCATGCTTATACTCCTTTTCCAAAAAATCGCTGTAACATCTTGCATTATATTGTAATAACACGTTATATAATCATGATGAAACAAAGATTAACTTTTAATTTACAAATATTGTCATATTGTCCGCCATGATGCAGAACCACACTGGATGATGCGGGCTAATATAACACAATGCGTAGCTGTGTTACGGTCAGATGAGCTTCTTTGTCTCGCCGGCGGCGAAGGTGAGCAGCCGGAATCCGGTCTTTGTCACGAAGGTAAGCTCGCCGCTCTTGTCCGCCGTCACACTGAGGGCTGTAACCTCGCCGTTCTTCCAGTCGCAGTCAACCGAGTAGCCGCCGCGGGCGCGGAAGCCACGGAAGGAACCGCCTGAGAGGTACGAAGGCAGAGCGGGAAGCACCTTCAGCTCGCCGTTCTGGCTCTGGAGAAGCATCTCACTGATTGCCGCCGCGCCGCCGAAGTTGCCGTCGATCTGGAACGGCGGGTGTGAATCGAAGAGATTGTCTTTCGTGGACTTGGTAAAGAGCAATGTAAGGCTCTCTCCCGCCTGTCTGCCGTCGCCGAGACGGGCGAAGAGACAGGTGAGCCAGGCGCGGCTCCAACCGGTGTGTCCGCCGCCATGAGCAAGTCTGCGCTCGAGTGTGCGGCGCACGCCTTCGAACAGCTCGGGGGTGTTTTCGTTTATGGCGCTGTCGGGATATACCGCGAACATATGGGATATGTGGCGGTGACCCGGTTCGGGCTCGTCATAGTCCTCAAGCCACTCCATGAGCTGACCGTGCTTGCCGATTTTCAGCGGCGGCAGCTTGGAAAGGGCGGTTTTGGCTTCGCCCGCCATGTCGGGATTGATACCCAGCAGTTCCTCGCACTCGATGTATAGACGCAGCAGACCGCCGATTATCTCCACATCCATTGTGGGCGACAGGCAGAGATAAGCCGCCTTGCCGTCGCAGAAGTAGCGGTTCTCGGGAGAAGTGGAGGGGCCGGAGAGCAGCATACCGTTATGCTCGAACATGTAGTCGAGGAAAAAGCGCACCGACTCGGATATATAGCTGTATGCGGTCTCCCGCAGATAATCTGTGTCGAGGGAGTAGAGATATCGCTCCCAGATGTGGAAGCAGAGCCAGGCGCCGCCGAGAGGCCAGAGACCCCAAAGCCCGTCCGCCGGCGCGGTGAAGCCGTATATGTCGCTGAGGTGATGCAGCACTGTGCCGCGGCAGTCGTAGTTGACCCTGGCGGTATGTTTGCCCGACTCCAGCAGGTAGTTGTTCATGTAGTCGAAAAGTGCCGTGCAGCATTCACCCAAAGCAGCTGTCTCTGCCTGCCAGTAGTTCATCTGCAGGTTGATGTTTGTATGGTAGTCGGCGTTCCAGGGAGCGTCGTAGCGCTCGTTCCATACACCCTGCAGGTTGGCAGGCAGTGAGCCGGGGCGGCTGGAACTGATAAGCAGGTACTTGCCGAAGCGCCAGTAGAGTTCCGCCAGTCCGGGATCCTCCTCACCCTTCTCGCGCAGGGCGGCGAGGCGTTCGTCCACCGGCATGGCGGTCTTGCATTCACAGCAGTCAAACTTCAGGTCTGAAAGTCCCATCAGCGCCGTAAAGTCGGCGGTATGGCGTTCTTTAAGCTCACACCAGCAGAGCTTATCGGGGAGTTTGGGCAGAACGCCGTCGATGTCGGAGCGTATCTGTATGTATAATTCAATATATTCTGCGCCGGAGATATTCAGCGAGCCGGCTCCCGGAGCAATGACACCGTCGGTGACCGCCGCTATTCTCGAGGTAAACTCATGCTCGCCGGTGGCGGTCCTGCCTACATAGGTAATTCCGCACTCCGAATAGTCCACCGACACCGTGTATTTCCGGGTGTAATCGATCGAGGCGTTCAGCTTGGCGCCCTCCGAGGTATAGCGGACGGCGATAAGCCTGTCGGGATATGATGCGAAATATTCGCGCTTATACGATACTCCGCCCCGGGTGTAGGTAATCTCGGCGAGACCGTTTGTCATGTCAATCGCCCGCCGGTAGTCGGCGCAGCTGTCTCCGCTGTGAAGGGCAACACGCAGCTCGCCCGCTGTCTCGTAGGATTTTACGCGCTTGAAGGAATCGGCGAGAGCGCTCTCGGCGTAATTGTCGGCTTCTGCCGCCCTCCCGGCAAGCAGCAGCTCACGAACCTTGCGCAGTTCTTTCATATAGCCGGGAGTCACCGCGTCGAACTTCTCGCCGGCCCATATCTTCTCCTCGTTGAGCTGGATTACGTCGGTTCCCACGCCGCCCCATAAAGAAGCGCCCATATATCCGCAGCCGATAGGCGAAGTGTCCTCCCACTCAACTGCGGGTCGGTTCAGAAACAGAATATCATTTCTCATTATGTTCTCACTTTCATTTGCTTTTTCATATTTTCCGCTGCCCGTATGCCGCCGATACTTGACAAAACAACGGCATCATTGTATAATCACATTGTATTATCTTTGATATGGCAGTATTTATTATGTAATCCGTACCGGCGCTTTTCGCCGGAATATTATTATATGGAGGTATATATCATGTCAATTTGGGAAGAAATTCAACAAGAGCTGACCAAAGCCGCCGACATTACTCTGAAGGAAGCGGGAAAACTCACCGACACAGCCAGGCAAAAACTGGACGAGAAGATTCTCACAAACCACATCGGCAAGCTGTACGGAGAAATCGGCAGACTCTGCTACGATGCACATCGGACCGGCGCAGACCACAGTAAAGAAATTGCAGCCGTCTGCTCCAAAATCGACAATCTCAACGAAAAATTAGCTAACGTAAAAGCCGGGAACTCTGCTTCACGGATCCAGCATTACTGCTATATGTGCGGCTCGGAACTTCCGATTGACGCCGACACATGTCCCAAATGCGGGGAGAAACAATTTGACGCCGAGGAGACCGCTGAAACCGCCGATGACGGTAACGCCGATGACGGCAAGGATAAGGAGCCGCTGATCTGAGGCAGTTTACTATTCAACCCGTTCGATAATCATGTCCTGCCATTCGCGGCTCATGGTGACAAAGCGCGCGCTCCATCCCGCCACACGCACCGCGAGGGTCGTGTATTTCTCGGGATGGCGCTGTGCGTCGCGGAGCGTAGCGGCGTCCACCGTGTCTATCTGCATGAAGAAACCGCCCAGGTCGCAGAAGCCGCGGATCAGCCCGCTCAGCGCCGCCACACCCGGCTCGCCCTCCAGAGCAGAGGGCGAGATTCCGATGTCCAGCGCCGAACCGGTGGTAAGCAGGCTCAGGTCCGGCTTGCAGGCTGAATGTATAACGGCGGTAGCGCCGTTGCGTATGCTGCCCGGCGTCGGCGACCAGTTGCTCGCCAGCACATCGCCTTTCCTGTGACCGTGGGGCGAGGCCAGCCGCTGCGGCGCCCAGTCTATCTGACGCCCGAAGGTGCTGATTCCGCCCGGGAACCAGATCGGGCATGAGTCGTCACGCTCTCCGCAGCATTTAGCAAAATCCTCCACCAGCCGCACCGCCAGAGAGTCGCATTCGTCGCTGTCGTTGCCGAAGTAGACAAAATCGTCAAGCGCATGGCGGCGCAGCTCCTCATAGCCCTCCCAGTTGGCGGCAAGCGCTTTCTGCAGCTCGGCTAAAGATACACGCTTGTCCTCATATACGAGACGCTTTATCGCGTAAAGGCTGTTTACGATATCCGGCAGACCGCCTATGTGTGGCGAAACCACGACATAACGCGTTCCGCCCTCGTAGTAGGAGCGGGCGTTCTCTATGCAGTCGTCCACAAAGAGCGACACCACTGTACAGGGATTGCTCGGTTTCCAGCTGCCGTCCTCATTTAACCTGCCGCCTGTGGTGCCCCGCTTTATCTGCTCAACCTGAGCGCCAAGGTCGGCAATGTATGCCGCGTACAGCTCCTCAAAGCTGCCGAAGTCGCGGCTGCCGCTGTAGTTATCAAGCGTTATGTGCTGTAAAATTGCCAGCCCGTCAAAGGGCACATAGCCGAACCAGGTCTTGCCGGGCACCTGTACCTCCCAGCAGCCGTCGTTGGCGAAGTTTCGCGCCTCGGACAGCTCATAGCCCCAGTCGGTCATGGCTTTCAGTATAAGATCCTCATTGTATATCGCCACATTGCCGCCGCCGTGTCGCATCGCCTCGGCGCAGCGGGTGATAAGATACGGGTCGGTTTTCGTGTTTATTCTGACCGTGGTGGGGAAATCGCTTATTCCGAGTTCCTCAAGAATGTCAAGAACCAGATAAGTTACCTCGTTTGCAACCTCGGCGCCGTCCGCATCGATGCCCGCAAGAACCAGATTCTGATAATGCTGCGCATCGCCGCTGCGGGTCGCGCGGCCGTTTATCCACTCACAGCCCTTGATAAAGAAGTGGGAGAATATTTCCCGCGCTTCGTCTATGGTCAGTGCTCCGGCGGCTAAATCTTTCTTAAGATAATCACCCAGCAGCCAGTCTATGCGCCCTATCCCCGGCCAGTTGCCGCAGAGACGGGTGAAGGCAAAGACAAACCACATGCTCTGCACGGCTTCGTAAAAGTTTCGAGCCCCCTCGAAGGGCACCCTGCAGAGGTTTGAATACACACGCTCCATGCCCGGCATATCCTTCAGCGCCTCGAGATATCTGCCGTGCCAGATGCGCATGGCGTCGATGCAGATAAGGCAGCTTTCGAGGAATGCCCGCTCGCGGGATTCCGTGTGCCTTTTAAGTGATTCATGCACCCGGCGTTCGATGCCGTTCATGCCGACCGCCAGAACTTCGTCAAAGCGGATGGTGAGATGGCTGACCGAACCGAACCAGCCGTGAGCCGCCCCGTATTCTTTTGCGGGCACGATATGGCTGATGGCGTCGCCAAGGGTGGCACTGCCCGAGAGATACTCACCCGGCACTATCCGCAGAGGCGATTTATTCGCTATCTCGAGTATGCAGGCATTGTACTTGTCAAGCCCGGACATTTCGCTGTAACCGGGCACTTCATCCATGCGCACATTCGGAGTATCAAGAGTCTCGAGCCCGTATATGCCCGCCTGCGAATCGGCGGCGAATTTTCGTGTCGCCTCGGAAAGGCGCACAGGACGCGGCGTCGAGCTTGCTGTATAGAATATCATTTCAGTCGATCCTTTCATATTGTCAAGGATTTGCCGGTATAGGCTTATTGCAAACCGGCACCATATACATTGTACCCTGCGGCGCAGGTTCTGTCAATCGCCATTTTCACTTTTTGACCTGAATGCAGACCTGTGCGCCGATATAAATATGCTTTTCAGTTTACGGAATTTAACAAATGATTGTACTCAACTGCGACAGTCTCACGCTGTCCTTTGCCGGCGAAACGGTGCTGGAGGACATCACCTTTTTTATAAACGAAGGTGACCGTCTCGGCATAGTCGGAGTGAACGGCGCGGGCAAAACCACCCTTTTCAAGCTTATAACCGGTGAATATTCACCCGATTCGGGCGCGGTATTCATCGCCAAGGGCCACAGTCTCGGCATCCTTGACCAGTATCTGGATTTCGACGATAACTCCACCCTTTTTGAGGAGATGCTGCGCTCCTATCCCGAACTTACCGCCATGGAGGAGCGGCTCAACAGCCTGCACGCCGCTCTCGACGCGGGTGACATCTCCCGGGCAGAAGCATACGCTTCCCTGCACGACCGCTTCACCCGTGAGGGCGGCTATGAATACAAAGGGCGCTGCCGGGGAACTCTGAAAAGCCTGGGTTTTGACGAGAGTTTTTTCGACCTGAAGATATCTGTGCTCAGCGGCGGACAGAAGACCCGTCTGGCGCTGGCGCGTCTGCTCACGGTGGAGCCGGATATTCTGATGCTGGACGAGCCGACAAACCATCTGGATATGGATGCCCTTTTCTGGCTCGAGAGCTTTCTTAAAAACTACCGTAAGACTGTCATAGTCATCTCCCATGACCGCTATTTTCTCGACAGTACCGTCACCAAGGTGCTGGAAATCGAGAACAAAAGCGCCCGGATGTATAACGGAAACTACACCCGATTTGTGGAGCAGAAGGCTTCCGACCGTGAGATACAGGAACGGCACTGGCGCAATCAGCAGAAAGAAATCGCCCGCATCGAGGCTTACATAGAGCAACAGCGGCGCTGGGGTCGCGAACGCAACATCATCGCCGCCGAGAGCCGCCAGAAGCAGCTTGACAAGCTGGAGCGTGTTGAGCGACCGGATGCCCTGCCAAAGTCAATACGCCTGCGGTTCAGGAAATCCCTGGAGAGCGGCGACGATGTACTGCACATCCGGCGTCTCACAAAGGGCTATCCGGGTAAGCCGCTTTTCAAGAATGAAAATCTGCTTGTTAAGAAGCGGGAACATGTCTTCATCCTCGGTCACAACGGCTGCGGCAAATCCACTCTCATAAAGCTGATTGCCGGCAAGCTTGAGCCGGACGGCGGTTCGGTTGAATACGGCTACAACGTCGACATCGGATACTATGACCAGGAAAATCAGGAACTGTGCGATTCAAACACTGTTCTTGATGAGTTGTGGAACGACTATCCCCACCTGACCGAGACCGAGATCCGCAACGCGCTGGCGCTGTTTCTGTTCCGAGGCGATGATATCGAAAAAACCGTATCGGTACTCAGCGGCGGCGAACGCGCGCGGCTCACTCTCTGTAAGCTGATACTCTCGAAGATGAATCTGCTCATACTCGACGAGCCGACAAACCATCTTGACATCAATTCACGGGAGGTTCTCGAGAAGGCGCTGTTGGATTTCGGCGGAACAATAATTGCCGTTTCCCACGACCGCTATTTCATAAGCAAGCTGGCGACCCGCATTCTCGACTTCAACTCGGGCGCCTCGCCCGATCGTGTGCCGCCGGGTCAGCTGTTCGATTTCAGGGGGACATATCCAGAGTATCTTGAATATAAGGAAAAATATCTTGTGTCCGATTCGGCCGACAGTTCATCCAAAGGCGCCGTCACAGAATCACGCGAGCAGTATGAGGCGCAGAAGAAAGCCCAGTCCGACCGCCGCCGTCACGAGGGCAGGCTCAGACGCAACGCCGACGAAATCGCCAAGCTTGAAGCTAAACTTGACGGCATCTCCGCCGAAATGCACGGCGAAGCGGCATCCGACGCCGAGCGTGTCGCAGAGCTGTATGAGAGCCAGCTTGCAGCCGAAGAACGACTTTTAGAGCTGTATGAGCTTCAGGAGGAGCTGGAGCAGCAGGGGGACGAGTTCGACTGATACGGACATTTTCTGAATATCCGGCTGACGCCGGCACCTGATAAAGTCTGGGTATTATTAACAGGTAATGAATTTAACATAATCTATATCGGCGCATCAATTACACAATCCGAAAAACAGAGCCGCAACGAATTTGTAGTCCACTGCGGCTCTGTTTTTATCTGTATCTTGATTTTGTAAACAATTCATGACGCTTCCTTAACGAAGCCGTCGCTATTCTGTTGCTTGTTTCACACAACTTTGGGTAAATTCCTTGACATCCTATATCACCTGTGATATAATCGCCCTGTTAATACAGCGCGGCAATGAATCCACGAAGTTCAACCGGAGGTGTATTTATGAAGAAAAGAGGAATTTCTCTTTTATTGCTCATTATTTTTATGCTTGGCACGGTTGCTGCAAACGGCTGTGGCAGAGGCGGCAACAGCGCAGTCACGACAGCGGCAGGCGGTGTTCCGCAGACAGAAGCCGAAACTGAATCGCAGTTTTCCGATTACGCGTCAAAATATCTCACCTTCGACGATCCGGTCGTCCCCGATGACAAATTTGACGGTCTCGAATTTGTGATTCTCAGTCCCGGTTCCAAGCCGCCAAGTGACGAGGAAACCGGAGATGTTGTCGAGGACGCGGTTACCTTGACCCGCAGATATGTTGAGGAGCGGCTTGATATCGACATTGTATACACGATGGTACCCAGTATAGTCGATATCGAACCGTCACTTTCCAAGGCTGTTATGGCAGGCGACAGTGCTTATGATCTGGCAATCAACCATAGCATCCATGCGCTGCCGGATATAATAAAAGCACGGCTCGTTCACGACTGGAACCGTGTTCCCAATGTGAATTTCGACCAGCCGTATTGGAACCAGAGCATGAACTCGACCCTTTCAATCAAGGGTGTTCTGCCCATAGCAAGCGGAAATTACTTTGTAACCTCGCCGATGTGCATATTGTTCAATAAGAAGATACATAATGACTATAATATTGAAGACCTGTATGCGCTTGTTGAGGACGGTAAGTGGACTCTGGACAAATTCTGTTCAATTGCGAAATCGGTATCGGCGGATTTGAACGGCGACGGCGAGTACGGAGTTGAAGACCTTTACGGCATGACGGGCATGGCGGATTACCAATTCATGGGCTTCCTTGCCGGCTGCAACCAGTTCGTCGTCGAAAAAGATGAAGAGGACTTCCCTACCGTTGCTCTCGATAATGAGAAGACTTACAATATTTTCTCGAAACTATACGATCTCATATACGGAACCACCGCTGCGAAAGTCTGGAAGTACGGCTCCGACCAGGCGACGTGGGTCTCCTTTACAGATAACCATTCGCTGTTTGAAGTCCAGGGTGGATTTGGTGAAGCTATTCGCTACCGCTCGATGGAGACCGATTTCGGGGTCATTCCCTACCCGAAATATGATGATAATCAGGCTGACTATATGTCAATTGAACTGGGCAGCTTCCTGATGGTTCCCGTGAATGCCGGTAACTTGGAACTTTGCGGTACTGTTTCCGAGCTGCTCTGCGCGGAAAGCCGCCGGAGGGTACTGCCCGAATATGTTGACAAGCTGCTTGTCTCAAAGACCGCCCGCGACAACGAGTCGGAGGGCATGATATATCTTATCCTTGACTCTGTTGTATATGATTTCGGTGTCAACCTCGGTTACTATGACGACCTGTCCTATATTCTTGGCTTTACCCTGCGAGAGGATACAAGTGACTTCACTTCATACGTAAACAGTCGTATTAAGAAATCCAATGCACACTACAAAACGGTTTACGAGTATTATCTTGCGTATGGGGATATGTATTAAGGGGTAAACCGCGCGGAACAGCATATTAAAACACCATATATAACCGAAAGAGCTGCGGCGAAACAAATGTTTCGCCGCAGCTCCATTTTTTATATCAGCATAACCGTCCGCTTCGTGATGCGTTATCAGAGGTTCGGCAGAACGAGAGCCTTGGATACCGACAGCTCCTCGATCTCCTGTGCGGTGACCTCGCGTCCCAGTTTCTGGGAGAAGTAGATGCCTTCCTGGACGCGCTGAGTTTCAAGACCGATCTTTGCGGTGGGCAGCAGCTCGCATTTGCCCAGCAGAGAGTGGATCCAGTGCTGCTGAGAGTTGTCGTAGTGGGCGGTATCGCTGTAAACCGTGTGGTCGAGATAGTCGCGGACGTTCATATCAACGGTGGTGTCGATCTCCATGTCGTGCAGCCGCGAGTGGATGGTGAGAGGGCTGAGGGTGATACCCGCCTCGGAGCCGTATATCGCGGAACCCGGGAAGGGTCTGCCGTGAATCGCCCAGGACTCAAGAATGTCCATCGACAGACCGTTCTCGTAGGTGGCGAGTCCGACGCCCAGTTCCTCGACGTTGAAGCCGGAAATCTCACGGCGTCCCTCGTCCATGGCGATCTCGGCGTAGGTGTGGCCGCAGACGCGCTCAAGCTTCGGAATACCGGTGAGGTAAATCAGCTGCGAGATATGATAAACGCCCATGTCAAAGAGCGCGCCGCCTCCCGCGGTGGTGGTGTTTACGAACTCCTTGCGGGCATATCCGTCAACATAGGGCCTGCCGCGGCGGCGGAAGCCGTAGGAGCGCATGTGGTAGATATTGCCGAGGTCGCCGGCATCGATGTAGCGTTTTGCGCACTTGGTCTCCTTTGAATAGAGCATTGACAGCTGAATATGCAGCTTTTTGCCTGTCTCCTCCATGGTCTTATACATCTCGCGGGCATCGAAGAAGGTGCCTGCCATGGGCTTCTCGCAGTAGCAGTCCTTGCCGGCTCTCATGACCGCTATGGATGCCGGCGAGTGCATGTTGTTGTGCAGACAGACGTCAACCGCCTGAATGTCGTCCTCTTTCAGCAGTTTGCCTATGTGGGTGAAGCGGCGGTCTATGCCGTAGCGGTCGCCGATTTCGTTGAGCCTTGCCTCATCGATGTCGCAGATGGCGACGACCTCAGCCTCGGGGATGTTATTGTAGGTCTGAATGTGGCTCTCGCCTATGATGCCGACGCCGATAATCGCAACTCTGATCTTTTCCATACTGTTATCTCCTTTTTAATGAATTTATTGTGGCTTCTTATGAGTGTCTTACTGTTTCTCTGTTCTTTATTTCATCGAGTATATTCTGCCGAAATAGTCGTCGCCTTCGATGCCCGCCTTAATCTCTGCGATGATGCCCCGGACGGTCGCCAGCTGCCATGCGGTGCGCTCGTATTCAAGCTGCCCCGAATGGTGCTCGACGCTGTAAGTGCCGTCATATCCGGCTGCCGCCAGACGCTCGAACACGCCCTTGGCGTACGGCACGGAACCTGCGTGCACATGGGTGTGCATGGCGTAGGATATGCAGAGCTCCTCGCCCTTCTCAATCTCGTCGAAGAAATTGCGGAAGTGGTAGAGATGTCCGTAGTTCGGGCAGTCAACGGCTTTCTTAACCTTTTCAAGGTACTCGGGCACGCGATCCCAGCCCCAGTGGTTCTCGGGACCTATCTTGATGCCGGAATCGGCGCAGGCGGCGCAGTATTCGCGGTAAGTATTGACGATGTATTCGAAAGCTTCCTCGGGCATTGTGTGTCCTTCGGTGCCGCCGAAGTCAACGCGTATCGACCTGGCGCCAAGCAGCTTTGCCGCCTCGATGTATTCGAACATCTTTTTCTTGTGTGCTGCCCGTTTGTCGGGGTCGTTCTCCCAAAGATGAGGCCCGTCTACGCAGAGGTTTGCCAATCCCAGCTCATTACGATCAAGCTCCCGGCGTACCTTGCGTATGAAATCCTCGTCAAGGGTAGGCAGGAAGCCTGTCCAGATATCCGCCCAATTGGTGCGGTAGCGATATTTCAGCATATTAAGATAGCCGAAAATATCGATTTTACCCTCTCCCAGCAGACCGTGGAATGAGTAAGATGCAACGGAAATTTTCATGTCAGACATTTTATTGTTCCTTTCTATATGTGTTAATTGACATAGTGTTTTTCAGCCGACAACCTCGTCGAATTTCCTGTTGATTTTGTCAAGGTCGTCAGCCAGGGCTGCTCTTGCTTCGATGTAGGACGCAGCATTGCCCGAGTTTGCATTCTGCAGCAGGAAGCAAAGCTGTGTGAGCCTTGAGGACTCGCCGCTGAAGGCGTAACCCAGGTCGACATACTGCACGTCACGGATTATCTCGAACATATCGGTATCGTCGGGCGAATCTGACAGCTTGCTGCCAAGCACCAGCTCCCACACCTTCGGCACGACGTTGTTGTAGTTGTAGCAGCTCATGGCGACCGCCAGTGTGGCGATCATCTCGGCGCGCCCGGCAGCCGGCACCAATATGCCCCAGTAAATATCGCAGCCGGAAGAGCGGTATTCCTCCTGCAGCTCATCGAACTTCGGGAAGGGCATGATGCCGTAGACTACATCCGAAGTCCGTACCTTTTCATAGAGCACGCGGGCTTCCGAGAAAGTAAAGAGTCCCTGATTGCGCATGAACAGATCGGCTCCGTATTCGTTTGAGGCGCCGTATTTGTTTGTGCCGTTC
Organism: Clostridiales bacterium; assembly: GCA_012514145.1. Classification (GTDB taxonomy): domain Bacteria; phylum Bacillota; class Clostridia; order Oscillospirales; family CAG-272; genus JAAZAV01. Next base: position 40,393 of record JAAZAV010000034.1, read on the forward strand.
TCATACAGCCGTTCAACCGCTTCCATAATGGCGACAATGCGGTCAAGGTCATACTCAAACACCAGATAACCGTCGCCATCCTTGGATATGACGGTGCCGCCCAGGTCGGACTGCATTCCCATATCGCCGTAGTAGCTGGTGAGGAAGCCGTACATATCCTTATCGGTCATTACCCCGTCGCCGTCAATATCGCTGACTATGTCCGCGGTAAGCCCGATAAGATCTTCCAGATACCACTCGCCGGCGCGCACATCGTCATAGGGGATTTCGATGTTATGCGCAGCCGCGATATCCTTATTGTATGCCAGCATGTAGTTCATGTATATGCCGCTCAGCGCGAAATGGTTGGCGGTAAAGAGCAGCTTGCCGTTTACGGTAAATGTATCGGTGGAGCCTTTCCACCAGGGTTTGCCGAAATCAATGTTGTTGATGTTGAGTATGTTGATAAAGTCACCGCGAAGCGCATTGCCCACTGTCAGCAGATCGTGGTTGAATACCATGTCATAGGTGTCATCCCCGGCAAGCACCATTTTGTCCACATTTGACGCCACTATGTTCTGAGCGTCGTTTGAGGTCAGGTCTATGGCGACATTGAAGCGATCCGAGATTACCGAACGCTGCTCATACAGCGCATCGTTTATCACCTCGCCGTTAAGACTCTCGGCGTAGATGTAGGTCTTCGCCTGATACCATGTGGTGGTGAGGATATGCATCCTTGCGCCGTTGTAGTTGTTCTCCGGCAGTCCGTCGTAAACATATGTGTCCTCCGCGGTCGTGGTTACCTCGGCGGTGACGGCTGTCGTGATCTCAGCCGCATCATCGTCTCCCATGCCGCCGCATGCCGCAAGGGGCAGCAGCATGAGCGCCGCAAGCAGAACCGATAGAATTCGCTTCATCTGACCGTCCTCCTGTCAGTTTTACATTGACGTATATTGTCTGTATGACCTTATTATCTATCCTGACGCCGCCTTTGTCAACAGTTTGTTTTATTAAACCGACACAGGCAGATAAACACCCTCCCGAATATCGTTATTATTCAGCGGATGAGAAGAACTCGTTGATTTCCCTGATGCGATCCAGTTCCTGCGGCTCCTTTGAGGCGTAATATGAAGCGAATTCGTAGGTATCGGAGGGGACGACATCGTTTAGTATGCCCTGGAAGCCGGTTCCCTTGCCGTAGATGTAGGAGAAGCTCAACACACGGTTTTTGAAGATGATATCCAGCATCTCGGCGCTGTCGAGGTCGGTGGCATAGCGGTCTTTCAGCGTTATATCCTTGTAGGCGGGCACAATGCGCTTGTAACCCTCGGCGGACATGGCTTCGAGGATGATGCCGGTGCGCTCGGAATCGGTCAGCGAAACCGGTACCCACATTGGCGAATCGTAGCAGACACCGAAGTAGTCGTCCTGATTCTCATCGTATTTAGGCATGGGAAGTATGCCGTAGGTGACATCCGAGTTCTCCAGGTTGGCAATCAGCACATAAAGCGAGCCGTATGTGAAAAGGCATTTGCCGTCGGCGAACATGACCGAATAGGCATCGGGATTGTACAGTCCGGTGTGGGATTTCTTGTAGTAAACTCCCTCCCTGCCGCCCTGCAGCCAGTCGCGGATAATCTCGATGAGGTCGGCGGTACGCTGATTGTTTATGTTGAGATGCACTTCCTTATCATCGGGTTTGTGTGCATAGGCTTCGATTCCGAAGTTCTCAAGCCAGCCGTAAAACAGCCCGGTAAAGGCAAAGCCGTAGAAGTCGTCACGGGTGCGTGTCTGATCGCCGTCAAGGTCGGAATATATGCCGCTTGTCATGGAGATGACCTTTTCAAGCAGCCAGTCTCCGCTCCGCACCAGCTCATAGGGCGATTCTAAATCGTAGTTTTTGAGCTGGTCGAGATTGACATACATGTTCTTTGTGCCGCGCAGACCGTTGTAGCCGATGTAATTGGAGAAAACATACATGCGGTTGTTCAGCGTCAGTCCTTCGACGGTGAACCGCGGCCACCAGGGCTTGTCAAAGTCAAGGTATGGCAGCTTGTAGAGGTCGACGAACAGCCCTTCAAGCGAAAGGTTGCCGGAAGTGCAGTCGTGGCACACGCCCAGGTCAAAGGCGTCGCTGCCCGAGAGGATGTTGCTCTTTATGGTGCCGCTGTCGCTCCAGTTCGGAAGCTTCACCTGCACCAGCTCCACATTGAAGCGATCCTCGACCGCGGCGTTGGCTTCGAACACCGAGTCGTTCACCAGCGAACCGGTTATTTCTTCCGACAGCAGCATGGGGATATCCACATCCGCGCCGAGTATGCGGTACTCAAAGCCCGCGTAATCCTTATCCGGCAGATTGTCGTTCAGCGGATCCTCGGTCTCGGCGGCGGCTGTATCTTCGGATATGGCAGCCGTGCCTGTATCAGCCGCACCGCCGGTATTTCCGCCGCAGCTGACAGCCGTCAGAAGCAGGGATATGAGCAGAAGAATTGATATTATTCCTGAAATTTTCATATTCACATTCCCCTCACACCGTATGGGTGAGCTGCTTAAGCTCATCTATGTCAACGCCGCGGGTGCCCGTCCCGCCCTTTACTGCCAGAGAGGCGGCCGCGCCCGCAGCCTGTCCCATAGCCATACAGATATTCATGACGCGGTAGGAGGCATGGGCACGGTGGTCGCCCGAGATGCAGCGCCCGGCGGTGAGGAGATTGTCCACACCAAGCGGACGCAGCGAACGGTAGGGGATGTCATAGGGTTGTGCCAGATGAGGACAGCCATCGGTCTCCGCCTGACCAGCGCCGTCGGGGTTATGTATGTCTATACAGAAGCTGGCGTTGTGTACAACGGCATCCTCGAACTTGCGGCCTGCTATGAGGTCGTCTCCGGTGAGGATATAGTCGCCGATGACGCGCCGCGACTCGCGGGCGCCGAGTGTGGTGCTGCTGCCGTTCACATGTATATCGGCAAAGCCGGGGATATTGTTTTTCAGGAAGAACACCACCTGACGAATCTGCTGTCTCAGCTGATATTCCGCCTCGAAGACATGCTCGGGGTCGAGCGGGCGTATGTGGTTGAACTGGGTGGCGTTGACCATGCGCTCGCCCTGCCTGCCCGTTTCGTAGAGACGGACGATGTTTATGCTGGGAGGCAGTTCACCCGATTCGCAGGCTTTGTGGCAGAGGTCAAGATATTCCCTGCCGTCGCCCAGGTCCCTGTAGTCCTCCTCGTGGTGACAGAGCAGCTTCTGCTCCGGGTCGATGCCGTCTATGGTGAACATGATGCTGGCGGGCTGAACCAGACCGTCCTTCTCCCGGCCGTAGGCTATCTCACAGCCGGCATAGGCGGCAAGGTCGCCGTCGCCGGTAGCGTCGATAAATATGGGGGCAGTGAACTCAATCTCGCCTTGACGGGAATGTGCCATGGCAGCCTCGATAATGGCGCCCTTCCGTCTTACGCCGGTTACCTGGGTCTGGAGAAATACCCGAACTCCCGCCTCCCGGAGCATAATCGGCAGCACGCATTTCGCACTCTCGAGAGAGGTCATGAAATCGGTGAATTCGCCGATCCGCTGACGGATTTCCGTGCCGATGTTGGGGTTGCCCACCCCTCCGAGGAATGGGCGCACGAACATGGTTGTCAGTCCGCCGCCTATACAGCCGTAGCGCTCGATAAGGGCGGTTTTCATACCCTGCCGCGCGCTGACAAGTGCTGCCGCCACTCCCGCGGGTCCGGCGCCGGCTACTATAACGTCAAAAGCGTATGTTTTAATGTCAATCACTCTTTTCTGATGTATTTTATTGCTCGCCCAGCGCCAGGAAGGAGACGATCATATCGTCCCACTGCTTGAGGATTGCGGGGGATTTGCTTTCGTAGTAGGACATGTATTCACCCGGCGTCTTCTTACTCGAAACAACGCAGTTGAAGAAGAAGGAGCCGGTTCCCAGCAGCTTGTCGGCAATCATAATGAAGGAGGTATCAATGGTGTTGTAGATTATATCAACCATGTCCGAGTCGCGCTCGGTATCGGCATACTTTGCCTTGAGCGCTATATCGTAGAAAGCAGGTATAACCGTGCGGTAAGCCTCGATCGACAGCGATTCCAGCACCGCGCCGGATATTTCAAGACGGTCATCGGGCGTGGTAACCGGCAGTATGGCGGACATGCCGTTTACCGTACCAGCCGCCGACATGTATTCGAGATTCTCGTTCATGACCGGCATCGGAAGAATGCCGTAGGGCATGCTCATTGCGCGCAGCTTGGCATCTATGAAATCTGAGAGCATGCCGAGATAGAAAATTGCGTTGCCCGATACGAAGTGAGGCAGACCTTCATCATAATTCCCGGGGTAGGATATATTGTCCTCATACAGCATACGGTAGAGGATTTCCACCCATTCCAGCGCCTGTTCGCTGCCCAGCTCAAGAACCGGAAGTCCCTCGGAGTCGCGGCTCATGAAGGGCAGTCCGACCGACATCGAAGTGTAGTTGACGGTGGTCTGACCGCGGTTGTAGAAACCTACGATATCGCCTTTATCCATGGCGCCGTCGCCGTTTACGTCGGTGTAGGCTTCCATGCAGTATTTGATGAAGGCGTCATGGGTCCACTCGTTGTTCTCCACCTTGTCGTAAAGTTCGTTGTGGTCGCCGAAGTAGTTGTCGAAAAGCGACTTGTTGAAAATCGTGCAGGAGCCGCCGAGGAGCGTGGTTATCGAGAAGGCGCCGGTCACGAAGTAATAGCGCTCAGGTCTGATCGCGCCGCCGTCCATAAAGGTTTTATACCACCAGGGCTGCTCAATATCGATATAAGGCAGATCGGTCAGCTCGCGGAAATAGCCGTTGAGCATCAGACGGAAGCACTGTGAGCTCTCAAGCATGACGAAGTCATGGGTGTAGTCGCCGGCGAGGACCATTTTCTGGACCTCATTTGCAAATCCTCCCCAATCTTCGGTTCCGTTTGTGTATTCCAGCTTGACTTTCAGCCGTTCCTCGGTGGCAAGATTGCGGGCATATACCGCATCGTCAAGAATGTCGCCGGTCTCGCCTTCGCCCTTGCCGTCGTAGCGTACGACATCCTTATAACCGAAGGTATGGATTTTTACGGTGCTGCCCTTGTAGTCAAGGTCGGGCAGATTGTCATTTATGCCCGTCTCGGCGGTAGTTTCCTCCGCCGGCGCGGCATCGGCGTCGGTAACATCCGGACTGCCGCTGTCGCCACCCGAACCGCCGCAGGACACGGCGCCGATGATGACAATGGCGAGCACCAAAATCAGAGAGATTGCGCGTAAAAGCTTATCTTTCATAACAAAACCTCCCGGTTAATCGAAGCAGCGTTATCGCTGCATTTGTTTCTTTTATTATATCAGCAGAAGTGTTATCGGTCAAGAGGCAAACTCCGGATTTCGTGATTGACATCACCCTCCCGCCGATGATATAATCTAACCGGAAACTAAAACACATCACGGAGGGTACATACATGAGAGAGCTCAAGCTGCGCTACAAAGCTCCCGCGCCCGACACCGACGAGGGCTGGGAACGGCAGTCTCTGCCCATCGGCAACGGACGCTTCGGAGTCAATGTTTTCGGACTTGTCGACCGGGAGCGGCTGCAGATAACCGAGAATTCGGTGCTGACCCGCAATAACCTGACAAACGCCGCCGAACTGCGCATCTCCTTCCCCCACGCGCTGACTGAAGCCACCGATTATGAGCGCGATCTCATACTCGACAGCGCCGCTGCCCATGTCCGCTACGATATCGGCGGGGTTCATTTCGAGCGCGAATACTTTACGTCCTATCCCGACGCGATACTCGGCGCGAAGCTGACCGCATCGAAAGCGGGCGCCCTGTCATTCACAACCGAGCTGCAGATCCCTTTCATAGACGAATCGGGCGACCCTGACACCGCCCGAACCGGCGATGTGTCGTCCTCGGGGAACGCCATTGTCGCATCGTCACATCTCAGCTGTTACAAGATTAATCTCGCCTGCGGTCTGCGGGTGCTCACCGACGGCAGCGTGACGGCGGAAGACGGGAAACTCACCGTCTCGGGCGCGTCATCAGCGGTACTTTATTTCTCCTGCGACACAAACTACCGTCTCACGCCCGAGTGCTTCACCGCGCCCGACGACCAAAAGATACCCGATTATGACCCGGCTCCCGATGTGGCTGCCATACTCGACCGAGCCGAGGCGCTTGGCATTGATGGCTATGAAAAGCTGAAAGCCGCCCATATCGCCGACTTCTCGGAATATTTCAGCCGTGTCAAACTGGATATCGGCGGTGAGGAGGAGGATATCGGCGGCAAGACCACCGACGAACTGCTATATAATCACCGTCACGGCCGCCGCAGCCGCTACCTCGAACAGTTATATTACCAGTTCGGGCGCTACCTGCTTATCTGCTCATCCCGTGAGGGCGAGCTGCCGCCCAACCTTCAGGGCATCTGGAACTGTCATAAGATATCGCCCTGGGGCAGCGGCTACTGGCACAACATCAACGTGCAGATGAACTACTGGCCGGTATTCTCAACCAACCTTGCCGAGCTGTTCAAACCATACAGCGACTTCAACCATGCCTTCCGCCCAAAAGCCGAGCAGACGGCTGCCGAGTATGCCGAAAAGTTAGGGCTTGCCGAGGAGGGAGTGACCGATTACGGCTGGACGGTGGGCACCGCCGTATATCCCTACCGATTCAGCGGCATGCCGGGCGGACATTCGGGTCCGGGTACTGCTGCAATGACCTCGAAACTCTTCACCGACTGGTGGGAGTTCACCCGCGACCGTGAAATACTTGAAAAATACGTCTACCCCACCGTGCACGGCGTCAGCAAATCACTTGTGCGTTCGGTTGCCGAGTATGACGGCGAGTATCTGTCGGTTTTCTCGGCGTCTCCCGAACAGACGGTCAGCGTCCGTCCGCCAAAACCCGGTGAGGAGAACGTCTGGAACAACGGCACCTGGAAATATTATCAGACGGTGGGCTGCGCCTTCGACCAGCAGTTAATCCAGGAGAACGGCGCCGATGATATCCGTCTCGCCGCGGAGTTAGGCTATAAGGACGATGTTACCGAGACCATAGCCGGTCAGCTGGGGCATTATCATCCCGTGGAGATCGGACTTGACGGGCAGATAAAGGAGTACCGGGAGGAGAGTCACTACGGCGAAATCGGCGAAGCCGACCACCGCCACATATCCCACCTTGTAGGCCTTATGCCGGGTACCATAATCAACCGCGATACTCCCGCCTGGATCGACTCGGCGCGGCGAACCCTTGACTTCCGCACCGACCGCTCCACCGGCTGGGCGCTGGCGCACCGCCTCAACGCCTGGGCGAGAAGCTTCGACGGAACACGCGCCTACCGCCTGCTGTGCAATCTCATCGGTGAGCGCACCTTTGACAACCTTTGGGATTCGCATCCGCCCTTCCAGATCGACGGTAACTTCGGCGGCACATCGGGCGTCACCGAGATGCTGCTGCAGAGCCATAACGGCTGTATCGATATCCTTCCCGCATTGCCGCCCGACTGGTCTGACGGCTCCTTTACCGGTCTCTGCGCCCGGGGGAATTTCACAGTTGACGTCAAATGGAGCGGCTGCCGCGCAAAATATATCCGTATAACCTCCAACGGCGGCGAACTCCTGAAGCTCTATTATCCGGGAATTGCCGGGGCATCTGTCAGGAGCCGCGGTAAAGACATTGCATACGGCACTGACGGCAGAGACACGATAGTCTTTGACACCGATGTTGGCTGCGAGTATATAATTTCCGACATACCTGACATGCGCCGCACTGCCGCGCCGTCAAAGGCTTCGGTTTGCGGTACCGTTCCACACCTCGTATGGGAACCTTCTCCCGACGAAGGCGTGACCTACAATATATACGCCTCCACCGACAGCTCGCCCGACTATTTCCCGGTGGCTTCGGGGCTGCAGGCGACCGAGTTTATCGATTTCTCCTACAAGCCAACCGCCGGCGGCTACACCATGTACCGCATAACCGCCGCCGCGCCCGATGCGCTCGAGAGCGACGGTGTTACCTGCGTGATTGTCGACAGCTGACAGAGGAAGGCATTGCCGTTTATTGAGTTTATAATACAGGACACAAAATGCCGGGGCGCTTTAACAGCACTCCGGCATTTTCTTATTTCTGCATCCGTCAATCAGCGTGGTTTTATCTGTGTTCGGGTTTATCTGTCTTCGTTCAGCGTTTCTGCGGTGCGGCGGGCATATGCGAGGAAATGCGGCATCAGCGGGTCGGGATATCTGCCGTAGACCAGCTCCAGAGAGAGCTTTCCTGTGTAATCTGCGTCGCGCAGCACCTTCATCTGCGCCGTCCAGTCGGTGTTGCCCAAGTATGGCAGCAGATGCTGATCTTTTGTCCGGTCGTTGTCGTGCACATGAGTGCAGACAAGCCGGTCGGCGACTTTTGCAAGCTCCATGAAATCGTTTGCGCCGAATGCCACATGGGCGTGTCCGAAATCCCAACATACGCCTACCTTGTAGCCGTTAAACAGCTCAAGGGTGGCAAGCAGCTCGTCAACCGTGGAACAGCAGCGGGAGCGCTCGCCCGGGCGGGTTTTATAGCCGTCCTCGAAAAGATTTTCGAACGCCGTTGTCACGCCAAGCGAGGAGGCGTAGTCCACCAGCGGGGTCATATACTCTTTTGTATAGGCAACGGCGTCCTCGGAGGTGTAGGGTTTGTCGCCGCATTTGTATTCGTCGGCGTGTATAACGCAGTATTTCGCGCCCACCAGCGCAGTGGCGGTTATCATGTTCTTTATCAGCACCGCAAACTCGGCGGGATCGGCATTGCCGTAGCGTCCGAAGGGGGCGTGAGTCTGCTCCGCCGTCATGCCAAGGCTGTCAAGCTCCTCGCGCAGCCGTCTGCAGTCGTCCTCCCAGCCGGCGGTACCGGTGACGGGATTGATGTCGAGGTAACGGAAACCCGCGTCACGGCATAGTTTCACCGCCTCCGAAAGTGTGCGCTTTTCGGTGGTGCCGTATTTGTGGCAGGCGTAGTTTGCGTTAATGGCAAGTGGGAATTTTTCCATTTCGTTTGTCCTCCCGGGACTGTCGGCGCACATCATAACCGCAGGCGGTCATGATGATGTCGTGCAGCTCCGCTTCATATTCCGGAGTATAGGGGTTGACCGCCTCGCCGCGGACATAGGAGGCGAAGTTTTTAAGCAGCCGGTCGTAGCGGCGCTCGGGCGCGAAATCTAACTTCTGCGATCGGTCGCGCCATGGGTCCTGTCTGCCGATGGTTATCTTCGCCTCGGGGATGTTGGTATTCACCCCGGGCCGGGGCACCTCCATGCGGGAGATATGCAGCGTGGCGTCATAGCCCGAGATTATGACCGAACGGCGGAGAGCGGCGCCCGGCTCCGATGCGCAGGCGCGGACATAGGACACGCCGTTGTCATAGCGGAATGCCGCCATGCCCAGGTCTATGCTGCCCACATTGTCAAGCCCGGTGCTTACATTCAAGGGGATGATCTCCTTCGGCACGCCGCAGAAGGTCACTACCAGGTCAATCAGGTGGCAGCCTAAGTAGTAGAGCATACCGCCTTTGAAGCGCTTCAGCATCTCACGATAGCTTTTGCTGTCGCCGACGCCCATCTGACCCTCCACCGAGAATATATGCCCGAAGGTGCCGTTTTTCACCAGTTCACGGGCATAGCGGATCGCGGCGTTCTCGCGGTACATGTAACCGAGTTCAAGCGGCAGATTTTTCGAGGCGGCCAACTCGCACATGCGTCTGAACTGCCCCGCGTCCTCGCTTCCCGGTTTGTCCATGTATACGGGATAGCCGTATTCAAGAGCGCGTATAGCGTTTTCAACCAGTTTGTGTTCGTCGGTCTCGATAATGAAGGCGTCGGGCTTCGCCGCCAGCGCCCCCTCCCAGGTGATGAACTCATAACCTGCGTAGGCGGGTCGGGTCATCATGTCCGGGATGCGGGATTCGTCCTCCTCCACTATGCCGATGACCTCATAGATATCGGTCAGACCTTTCAGCGCCTCGGCAATATGCGCCGAATGCACCCATGTGCCCGTGCCGACCTGTACCACTCTCAGTTTATTCATATATTAACGCATTGTCAGTTTTTGAGCGACATCAGCGTTTCGAGGTAGGCTTCCAGCGCCGCGTCGTATGATGACTGGTTGGCGGCAAGCACCGTCGTCCAGTTTGATTTATTGCTTCCGCAGATAACCCCGCGCAGGGTCACGTTGAAGGCTTTGAGCATCTGGGCGCTGGTGAGACCGAAATCATACTCCACGCCGCCCTTGATTATGTCGAACATCTGGGCGCTTATTTCGTCCCGGGAATACTTGACCTTAAGGGCGCTCTCAAAGTATGCCGGCGAGACGGTACGGTAGCTCTCGGAGGCAAAGGCTTCGAGAACAGCCGAGGTTATCTCCTTGTCGGCGGTTATCGGAATCGAGAAGGCCGAGAAGGTGGAGCGCGGGGTGGTTATGTAGCGGTCCTGAGCTTCATCATATTTCGGGAAGGGGATGACTCCGAAATCGGTGTCGCTGTCGCGGAAGATAACCACGGAGGCGAACTCCGCAGTGATGAACATCGCCCTGCCGCTCGGGAAGGCTTCCGCATATTCGCGCTTGTTGTCAAAGTTAACGGCCGAGCTGTCCCACTCCACCATTTCCTTGCAGCGATCCATGACATCGACAAACTTTTCGGACGCCATGTCGAAGTGAGGAACTCCCTCCGAGTCGTAGCTCATGGGCGTCAGACCGCAGGCGGTTGTGAAGTTCACCGCGTGATTCTCGTTGTCGATAACGAGCCCGAAATTGTCGCCCACGTCAACGGCGCCGTCGCCGTTTAAATCCTGATATGCAACCGCCGACATCTCGCGGAGCGCGTCAAGCGTCCATTTGCCGTCGGTCACAAGTTTATAGGGATCGTCAAGTCCGAAATCGCTTATCTGCTTCTTGTTGAAGAGGAAGCACATCATGCCCTTGATAACGCCTAAAGACGCCTCGCCCGAGGCAAGGTAAAGCCGTCCGCCCACCGCCAGCTTGTCGATAAGCGAGGTCGACCACCAGGGACGGGTGAATTCGAGGTGTTCCATACCGTCGCCCAGCATATCGAAAAAGATGTCGTTCTGAATCATTATGGGATGCAGCACCGAAAGGCCGCCTGCGATGTCGATGGATTTATCCCCTGCCATCACCGCCGCGATGACGGTATTCATGTAAATTTCCCGCTGCCCCCAGAAATCGGTTGTGGTGTTGGCAAAGATGTTCAGGTCGACATTAAGCCGCTCCTCGACCTTCATGTTTCGGGTGTAGAGCGCGTCGTTGACGATGTCGCCGTCATTGTCCGCCGTGAACTCGGTGTCAATGGTGTCCCCGCGGACATAGATTGACACCCTTTTGCCTCCGAAATCAAGGTCGGGCAGTCCGTCCGCCTCGAAGGCGTCGGCGGTTGTCTCTTCTGTTTCGGTCTCGGTTTCGGCGGCTTCGGTTACGGTGGTTACCGCCGCATCATCCCCCGTATCGGAAGAACAGGCGGCAAGCGTCAGGAGCATAGACATAAGCAGAACAAGTGCTGTAATGCGTATTTTCATTGTATATCCTCCAATTATTTATGTTCAGAGTGTGATTTCGGTCTTTATGGTTTCTCCGCAGTTCCAGCAGTATGCCGTCAGGGTGAGCGCGGTCAGCGAGTCGTCCTTTATCCGTACCTCCGCTTCAAGTCTGCGGGATTTTCCTGCGCCGAGGAAGAAGAAATTGTCGTCGAACATCGACAGCGTTTTGAACTCCTCTATGCCAAGCGTCACCGGGAATGCGGGTTTGCTGCCGGTATTTTCAATCTCAAAGGCGATGCGGGCGCGTCTTTCGGTGCCGCTCCTGTATGTCCGGGAACTAAATGTTCTAAGCCGCAGTCCGGCGCCGCCGATTGCGGTTACCTGGGGCTTGAGCCAGGGACCGTTGACGAAATCGATGTTTTCGCAGGCGTCGGCGCGGCGTTTCGCGGCAAATTCGGTGTCGCGCATACATTCAAGCGCCTTGCACCAGTAGAAGCTCTGCTGCAGTTCGCCGCTCTCGTCCGCAGCGAAGGCTCGCAGGAAGAAGAAACGATCGCTCCACTCCTCTGGTATGTCAACAGGCGCGGCGTCAAAGCTTATAGAGCCCTCTCCGGCAGTAACTTCGGTGTCAAAGGTTTCTCTGCGCAGCAGCTCCAACGACGGCGACCAAAGCTCGTAACCCGCCCTTATCTTCTTCGGCTCTCCTATGGAGCAAAGCAGCCGCAGGTCGGGGGTAAAGCTCTCGCCGGGAGCGAATGTCACCTCGCGAAGCGCGATTTCCGCCACTAGCGGCGAATAGGAGTTCTTAGTCGCATAGTACATGGCGGTTGTGTCGCCGAGACCGTCGATTAGCTGGATAGCCACGGTCGTCCACTGGCGCTTGAACACCCAGGGCAGGATGCCTCCGGCGACCGGGTAATTCTCACGCAGGCTCTGCAGCATGATCTGATAGAATTCGTATGCCGAGATCTGGGTCGCCTCGCACATGCGCTCAAGATCCATTTCCCTCACATTGTCGATAATAGAAGCCCGTGACATCATGCGCGGTATGCGGGAGGGGATGAATTCGGTGAAGTGATTGTGCAGCTCGGGATTCGAGATCTTGAATTCCTCGGAGAATATGGTTGTCAGTTGTCCGCGGCATTCTTTCTCGCTTATCTGCTGACGCAGGCTTTTGAAGTTGGGGAAGGCGTGTATTCCCGACTCGGCAAGCAGGGGCAGCGCCGAATAGATTTTGCGGTACCAAACCGGCTCCATATCCCGGTAGACATGGGTAGAACCCTTGTCGGGCGATGTGCGCATGAACTCGCGGGAGTGGTCAAGGTCGGCTGTCTCCCGGGCTATCACCCACATAGAGGCGTCGTTGCCCAGCTCGTAGGGGTTGAATTCATTGCCGCCGTTGTGAATTACCAACGAAGGATGATTGCGTATACGGTAGAGATTCCGGCAGACCTGCGCCGACAGCACCTCTCGGTTCCATTCGGGCGTTGACTGGTTTGCGATGAAGTTGTCCTGCATCACCATTATACCCAACTCGTCGCAAAGCGAATAGAAGCGGTCGTCCTCCGGCATGCCGCCGCCGCTCCAGACACGGAGCATCTGTATTCCGGCATGCTTTGCCAGCTCCAGCGCCCAGCGGTAATCCTCGTCGGACGAGTCGAACATAAAGTCTATCGGCATCCAGTTCATACCCCGGATGAACATATCACGCCCGTTCACCGAGAAGAGGAACTTGTCCCAGCGTGTGCGCAGTCTCGGACCGGCGGTGCGTTTGCGCTCCACCGTGCGTATGCCGGTATCGAAACTGAGAATGTCGAGAGGGTTATTCCCTTCCTCCTCAAATAGTGCCAGGGTGGCGGTATACAGATTCGGATCGCCAAGACCGTTCGGCCACCAGAGCCGGGGGTTTTCAAGTTCTATTCCGCATTCGATAAACTGACACTCGCGGTATCTGTCGCGGCGGGTTACCCTCGATTTATCGAGTATCTCCACAATCTCGCGGCTATGATATACGGTTTTCCCGGTGTCCTTTTCTGCCAGCGAAACGGCAAGATTCAGCCGGCGGTCGGTGGGTACGGCCTCGACTCCGGCGTCATAAGCCCAGCAGTAGCCGTAATTCTTCGTGATGTCGCAGGACGGCACCTCGAGCTCCTTCACCTGTTCGTCGGCAAGTTCAACCTCAAGTCTGAGACAAGCCTTTTCGGCGTCCGCCGATATCGTGTATAAATAAGGACGGCTTATGTGGGTGGTCGGAACCGTCTCTATCCGCACGCTGCGCCATATGCCGAACTGGATGAAGTCGCCGTTGGAACAGCCCTTGTCGCGAACTATATTCCAGGGAACTATCTCGGCGGCATGTCCCGGGTTGTCCCGGGCGCAGGGCGGCGTCAGCTCAACTATCAGTTCGTTGTGCTCCCGCACCTGCCCGGCTATATTGACTATAGGCCCGCCGAACATGCCTTCATGGGCACATAGCAGCTCGCCGTTGAGCCAGACCCGGGAGCGATAGCCGCAGCCGTCAAAGCAAAGATATACATCTTTTCCTTCGTAACCGGTAAGTTCAAACTCACGGGCGAAGTACCAGATTTTCTTGTCGATCCAGTGGTAGAGCCTGGAGTTTACGCCGATATATGGATCGGGCAGCACTCCCGCTTCGCAAAGATTGCTGTATACCGACCCGGGCAGTGTCGCCTCGCACTCGAGTGTGAGAGACATCGGGTCATCGGTGCTTTCGTCAAACCATCCGAAACGCCACTTGCCGTCAAGGATGGTCTCGGTTCCGTCAGTACGCCGGTCGATGCAAAAAGTGTGGTATACGTTCACATGCTACCTCCTGTTTGCAGGTTACATTGGTTCATGTTGATTCCGTGAAAAAACATTGATCTATATCGAATTTATCGAAGCATCTTGCGGATTTACAGAAAATTTATCAGAGCTATAGCGGTGAGACAGCAGAGCAGCGCCGCGATGTTTGAGAGTTTCAGCTTCACCTCACGGTAGACAATCAGCGATATCAGCCAGGACATGATAACTGTAATACCGGCGGTGAAGGGATAAACTATCACCGAGGACAGCTGTTCAAGCGCCTTCATCTGGAAGAGGTTTCCGCCTATTGTGCCCACGGCACCGCCTATGCCGCAGATTATCGCCGGAATCAGAGCCTTTTCGATATTCTCCTTTATTCCCTCGCGCACGGGTTTGCGGAAGACGGCAATCACCGCGAATATCAGAGCCGAGAATGCGAATCCCCACATGAGAAAAACGTTGGCGCTGCAGTCGGGGAATAGCCGTACCGCGCTTCCCTTCACCGAGGATACCGCGCCGTTTGCGACACCGGCGCCGAGAGCGCAGATAAACCACTTCATGCCAGCTTTTTTGTTGTCGCCCCGTGGCGTGCACAGAATGACCGCCGCCAGCATGAACAGCGCACCCAGCGCCGTACCGAGCCGCAGCTCGTCGCCGAACGCCAAAACTCCGTATATGGAAGAGATGAACATACCGATATTGCATATCATCATAGTGGCACCCAGGGAACCGAGGGAGAAGGAGCGCACCAATAAAAAGATAGTGGTCAGATAGAGCACGCCGAACAGCCCCGCCAGCAGCATCAGCTCCACCGACATAAAGCCCGCTCCGCCGGCAAAAAGCAGCAGAAGCGCCGACAGAAACACACAGACTCCGTTCTGGATGAAGGAGCCGCCCGGACAGCGCCTGCCGTATTCCTTGTTCGACAGGTTCTGTATTGTGTAGGAAATCATTGAGAGAGCAAAGTATAGCATTGTTAACCTTCCGAGTTGGTTTTATGCCATTATAACAGTGCCATACCTCCAAGTCAAGCCGGTATATCGCAATTCGCGAAACGCCCGGTTGACTTTGACCGCACGGTGTGATACCATAACCCTATATTCAGAAAAGAAAGGTGTGTAAGCAAAATGCAATATACGAAAAAGATAGAGACCCGTCATAAGGTCGACGTGTTTGTGGCAGGCGCCGGGCCTGCCGGCATCGCGGCGGCAATAACGGCGGCGCGTCACGGCAAAACCGTCTTTCTCGCCGAGAACAACGGCTGTTTCGGAGGTCTGGGAACCGCCGGACTTGTGCCGGCTTTCTGCCAATTCACCGACGGTGAGCGCTTCCTTGTGGGCGGCGTCGGACGCGAAATCCGCGATCTGACACTGGGTCCGGCAGTCGATTACACCGCCCGCTTTGAAGCCGTCAATCCCGAACGGCTGAAACTGGTCTACGACAAGTTGGTGACCGATGAGCCTAATATAACCTTTTCGTTCTTCACCCGGCTAATCGATGTTGCGGTCAGCGACGGCAATGTAACCGCAGCCATTCTCGCAGCCAAGAGCGGAATCTTCGCGGTTGAGGCGGACATTTTCATCGATTGCACCGGCGACGGCGATCTCTGCGATTTTGCGGGAGCCGACAGCGAGTTCGGCGACGAGGAGGGCAATGCCATGCCCGTCACCCTCTGCAGCATCTGGGCGGATATCGACTCGAGCAAAAGGAGCAGCGTCAATTTCAGTCAGGCTCTCGAACAGGCATTCGCAGACGGCGTATTTTCCAAAGAGGATCGGCACATCTCGGGCTTCTTCAACCCCGCGCCCGGACACAGTGTGCGCAACGCCAACATAGGTCACTGCTACGAGGTGGACGGAAGAGACGAGCGCTCCCTGACCCGCGCCATGATGGAAGGACGCGCCTATATGGCGGAGTTCAAGCGTTTCTACAGCGAATATATCGGCGGTCAGTATGAAAATATGCACCTCTGCTGGACGGCGGATATGCTGGGCGTGCGTGAATCGCGTCGTATAATCACCGACTACATGCTCTGTGGAGCCGACTTCAAAGCCCGGGCATCATTTGACGACGAAATCGGGCGTTACGCCTATCCGGTGGATATCCACGCCATGAAGCCTACTAAAGAAGCGTTTGAGGAGTTCCGGAAGGAATACGAACGTGAAATGCGCTACGGCGTCGGCGAGTCATACGGCATACCCTACCGCTCGCTGCTGCCGAAAAAGCTGGAGAACGTGCTTGTCGCCGGCCGCTGCATAGGCACCGACAGACAGATGCAGGCGTCCATACGCCCGATGCCGGGCTGCTACATCACCGGCACCGCCGCCGGAATAGCCGCGTCCATGACAAGCAAGAAGCGCAGCGTTCGAAGCATAGACATTGATAGATTGAAGGAAGCGATAAGAGCCGACTTCGGCAAGGATACGATTTAATCATATCACATAGGGAGAGAAAACAGATGAATAACTTTATGCGTGACAACAAATTCTGGGTGGGCGTAAACTACTGGTGTTCGCGCAACTCAATAAACATGTGGGAGGACTGGAGCGCCGAGGCGGTTGAGGAGGATTTCAAGCGGCTCTCCTCACACGGCGTGCGCGCCCTGCGCATGTTCTTAGTATGGCCGGTATTCCAGCCTCTCAAGGCTATCTGGGCTAATATGAAAATCTACGAATACCGCATGGGTGAGGAACCGCTGCCCGACACCGAGGCGGGGCGCGCCGGCGTCAGCGAGGAAGCCTGCGGGCATTTCGCCGAATTCTGCGCTCTTGCGGATAAATACAATCTTAAACTGATAGTCGGCCTGCTCACCGGACACATGAGCTTCCGCTTCTACTGGCCGGACGCCTTTCAGGGACGCAATTTCCTATCCGATCCCACCCTTATCAAGTGGGAGGTGCGTTTTGTCCGCTATTTCGTCAAGCGCTTCAGGGATCAGCCCTCGATAATCGCCTGGGATTTGGGCAACGAATGCAACTGTCTCGCCGGCGGCATACCTCAGGATCAGGGCTTCGTATGGTCGACCTGTATTTCGGCTGCGATTCGCGAAAGCGACCCCACCCGGCCGGTAGTGTCCGGCTTCGCGGGAGTGCCGCTGGATCTGGACGAACAGTTCAACTGCCGCGAGCATGCGGAGACGGTGGATGTGCTGACTACACATCCCTATCAGATTTTCTCATACACCCAGATCGACCCGGTCAATTCCATGCGCGGCGAGATAGATCCCGCCGTCCGCGCCTCGCTTTTCGAGGATATCGGCGGCAAGCCGGCATTTGTCGAGGAGGTCGGCTCGATAGGATACACCAACAACAGTGAGAAGTCGGAGGCGGAATTTCTGCGCACCGGTCTCTGGTCCACCTGGGCTCAGGGAAACCGGGGCTTCTTCTGGTGGTGCTCCAGCGACCAGGGGCATCTTGATTACGCCCCCTACGACTGGAACAACTATGGGAGCGACTACGGCTTCTTCCGTAAGGACGGTTCGCCCAAGCCTCTGGCTCATACCGCTAAAGAGTTCACCGACTTTATTGAGAATTACGAGTATGGCGAGCTGCCGCCTCACACCACCGAAGCGATCTGCATTATCACACGGGAATTGAAGAACAATTTCAGCAAAATAGCCGCCACCTCCTTTATCCTTGCCAAGCAGGCAAATATCGACGTGCGCTTCGCCCATGCCGACGAGAAACTGCCCGACTCACAGCTCTACATAATGCCCAGCGTCGTAACCTCCAAGCCTATCTTCCTGCACCGTCTCAACGAGCTGCTTGAAAAGGTCAGAGAGGGCGCGGCACTCTACTTCTCGCTGGGTTCCACCCTCTTCCGCCGCCTGCCCGAACTGACCGGGTTGACCGTCGAATCGCGGGAGGCGGGAGGTCCGGAGGAGATTACTCTAGGGTCTGACAAGTTCACCCTCGGCGGCGGTATGCGCTACAATATCGAAGCCATCGCCGACACCTGCGAGGTTCTTGCCGCGGCTCCCGACGGACGTCCCGTATTCGTCCGCAACCGATACGGCAAGGGCAGTATATACTTCCTGACTTTCCCCATGGAGCTTCAGCTCGCCGACAAAGCCGGCATTTTCCGTGACGCCGACAAACCTCCGTATTATCGTTTCTATGAGGTCTTTGCCAAGGCTGTCGACGACCGCGCCGCCCGCTCATCCCATCCCTGCGTGCTGACAACCGAGCATCCGCTTTCCGACGGGAAACGCATAATCACGGCTGTCAATTACTCGGGCGAGACAATCGACGCTCCCCTTGCCCTCCGCGAGGGCTGGGCACCCTGTGACATCGCACGCGGCGGCTACGCCGGCGGGAACATGAAAATCACCCCTCATGACGCACTGGTCATGACCGTGACGAAGTAAATATCCAAATGAATATTAAAAGGCGGTTCGATGTGAGCCGCCTTTTTATATGTGGAAATTCACTGAATTTACTACGGACAGATTTTCGCATTATATTCACTAATTTCACTTGCATAAAATGTACGGGTGTGATATACTCCGAAAAGGTAATTTGTGGGGGAGGCATGTTGGCGTGAGCGTGAAAAACGGCATCGTTCGGCTTGCAGCCGCCGTGTTTGTTTTTGTTCTCGTTTTAACGCTTATGTCTGTGCCGTCTGACATTTTTACATCTTACGCCGCGCGTCCGAACGAGACGGTGCGTGCGCTTCGTATGTACAGGCAGCCGTTAATCGACGGGGTAATTTCCGCCTATGAATGGGGCGAACCTACCGTTTTCTCCGATTCAGGTCAGTCAGTCTCATATGCCGTCGAAAAAAACGAACTTGAACGCCGGCGGTTAAGTATGGAAATATGGCTGCGCTGGGATCCCGGGGCGCTCTATGTAGCCGTGCGCACCCCCGAACTGGATCACAGCCTTAAATATACGGGCGGCGACCTCTGGAACGGCGACAGCTTGCAGATAGGCATCGACCCAGATGGCGCCAACTCAACCCGCGACCCGCGGCACTGCTTCGGAGAGGATTCAAGCTGTCTAGGATTCGGGCTTTACAACGCCCGAACGCCGGCTGCCAAAACCTTCAGCCGCTGGTACGGACCGAATGGCGCGTCGGACGACGCCGGGCAGATCAGCTATGCGGTCAGTCACGCCGACAAGACTACGGTATACGAGATAATGATACCATTCAGCGAGCTGTTCCTCATGACAGATGAACCTGAAAGAAATGTCAGTTACCCGTGGTTTCTGCCGGGCGATTCGGTTGGAATAACCATACTGCGCCGGAGTTCGGGTTCTGCCGACAGCACTCATACCGGATTTCTCAGCTGGGGTTCCGGACTGGCGCCGCAGCCCGCCGATTATATTTCAGGTTCCAATAAACTCATATTCGACAACACCCCCGCATATGGATGGGAGGGCGTCGAGGCAGATGTGGCGGCTGCCGACGCCGCCGCAAGAGGTGAAGGCAATATTCCCGCCGCGGCGACCGGAGATTCCGGTATCGTTGCCGTCGGTATTTCCGTCCTGTCGGCGGCATCATCGTCTGCCATTTGCAGATATGCAAACCGCAAACGATATAAACACCTGTCACATTAAAGCAATACAACCGAAAGGAAATGCACTCCACATGAATTCATTAACCCGTAAGCTGATTGCAGTAGCGGCGCTTGTCATTGTTATCGCCGCAGTTCTCATTACACTGTCAGTATGCAAAGCCGAGCCTGAACTTCAATCCGGCGAACTGAAATACCCCGACGATCTCACTCCATACATCACCCTTGGCAAGTATATGGGTGTGGAAGTAGAAGTAAGTGAACCCGAGGTGACCGAGGAAGATATCCAGGCTAAGATTAACTACCTGCTTTACTTCTATACCACATCGGTGGAGAAAGACGGCGCCGTTGAGGAAAACGACATCGTTACTATCGATATCACGGCAAAAAAGGGTTTTGTGGACATTGAGATGCTGAATGTCGCCGACTACAACTTCACCTGCGCCGCTTCGGAATACAGTATCTTCGGCAAAATTGAGGGCTTCGCTGACGCACTCATCGGGCATATAAAAGGCGATGTGATTGAATTCACGGGCATACTTCCCGCTGATGAGGACACCTACGGTCAGTTCGCCTCATCTCCCGTCGAGATGACTATAACCATTAAGGGCGTCAGCCGGCTGGAGACACCCGAACTCACCGATGAGTTTGTGACCGAAACATTCGGCTTCAATGACATAACCGCATTCAGAAAGTCGATTGCCATAGAGGTCGAAAAAACAAAAAGAGAACAGATACTGAGCCAGAAGCAGAACGATGTCTGGTACAAGGTATATGATGAAAGTGTGGTTAACGAGTACCCCGAGGATGCGCTGAACTATTACAGGATGATGAATATCGCTTCGGTACAGAGTTACGCCGACGAGACGGGATTGTCCCTTGAGGATTTTGTCACCGAGTATTTCGGCATAACCATGGACGAATTCAACGCTACCAATGAGAGCGACGCCAAAGAGTCGGTTAAAAATGACCTGGTGTTCTACTCCATAGTGGCGGAACAGGGGCTTGACCTGACCGATGCCGAGTACAGCGATGGCCGCGCGGCATACTTCGCAGACAGCGGCGGAGAATTCGATTCGGAGATGGATTTCGAGGCTCATTACAGCAGGTTTGTTATATACAACAGCATACTTTGGGATAAGATGATCAACTTCATCACCGATTCGGCGGTCGAAATTAAGAAATAACAGGGGATCAGCTATATGGATGCAAATAAGAAAGAATTTATAAAATTCATGCAGGACAGCGGCGTGCTGACCTTTGGGGATTTCGTGACCAAGAGCGGACGCAGAACTCCCTATTTTGTCAACACGGGCAACTACTGCACCGGCGAACAGCTTCACAGACTGGGTATATACTACGCCCGCTGCATCAAGGAGACAATCGGCGATGCCTTTGACGTGCTCTTCGGGCCGGCGTATAAGGGTATACCTCTTGCAGCCCTGACCGCCGCCGCCCTCTATTCCGAATATGCCATCGACCGCCCCTATTTCTTCAACCGCAAGGAAGTCAAGGACCACGGCGAGGGAGGCAGTTTCGTCGGATGCAAACTCAAGCCCGGCATGCGCGTCGTATATATCGAGGATGTTATCACCGCCGGAACCTCGATAAGCGAGACAATTCCGCTTCTTCGTGCCGCCGCTTCAGACCTTATAATCGAGCACGAATTCATAACCGTTGACCGTATGGAGATCCGTTCCGAGGAGAACCGCACCACCGCCGTTGCGGCTGTGAAGGAAGAGTTCGGACTTAACGTTCACTCCATCGTGAACACCGCGGAGATAATCGAGTACCTGCGCGAGACTTCGGCGGATGCCGACCTTATCTCACGCATGGAAGCCTACGCCGAAAAGTACTGTATAATGTAAGCATAAATAAAACTGGGCTGTATGGAAATTTCGGTTTCTGATACAGCCCAAATTATTTATAAATCAACAAATGTCGGCTCGTGCCCGGTATGCGGCAGAAAGACCTTCAAAATGTCATCCATCGCAAGCAGCAGGCTCGAGGTGTTGACGCAGGGGTGAATCCCGATATGGCTGCTTGAGAGCAGTTCCCGGTCGATAACCAGTCGGACATTGTGATCCGTGTCGAACCCCAGCCCCAGCACGCTCAACGCACCCGGAGTTATGTTGAGGTATTTCTCCATATGTTCGCCGTCGGCGAAGGAAAGCCGCGCACAGCCCAGCTGTGCGGTGATGTCCTTGGTTTTGAAGGGCTTGCCGCCCGGCATCATAAGCAGGTAGAAGTCGGTACACTGCCGGTTGCAGAGAAAGAGGTTTTTACACATCTCCCCTCCCAGCAGGGCATCCACCGCGTGACAGTCCTCAATTGTGTATGCAGGCAGGTGATCGACCCGCTTGTAGTCTATGCCCAGCCTGTCAAGCAGAGCGTAGGTCTCAAGCTCCTTCGGCAGCCGACCGGCACTCTGGCATTCCGCAGGAGCGCCGTTGTATATAGTGGTGTCTGTAATAATATCGCTCATATCAGTGAATATTCAGGTTATTATGTTAAATTCGAGTTATAAGAATCAGATAACAGCGACGGGGGGCAGAATTTGCCCCCCGTCTTGTCAAAGCCGTAAGAATCAGTCGTTTTTCACCGAGTTGTTATCGGCAGCCGACGCAGCCTCGGCGGGAGAAACATAGCCGTTGTATTCGTTGGTGCGGATTCCGGGGTACTTCTCATCAAGATACTTTTCACGCCACGGGTTGACGCCCTTGACAACCTTCTCGGGTTTGTTGGAAAGCAGCCAGGACTTTTTCTTGTAGAATGGGTTTTTGAAGGTGTTTTCTATGCGTCTGCCCTTCTCAAGCGAATCCATACAGGCGCGTATACAGCCCCGGGCGCCGCAGACGGCGTAGTAACCGGTGTGCCTCAGGACATAACGGTAGTACTCAACCAGGTCGCTGTTGCCCCAGTTGTCCGAGTATTTGCTGCCCCAGCTGCCCTGCGCGACGGTATAGGATAAACGGTATGCCTCCTCCTCGGTCATGTCGGAACTCTCGACATCGAATGCCATGTTGGGGAATTCCTTCTTGAGGAAGGGCGAGATACGGTTGTTCATGCCGTGGTGGGTCAGCGTACAGCGGCCCATCTGAACGTCGCCGTACCAAACGGTTTTCTCGGGGAATTTGATGTAGAGCCGCGCGTTCTTATCCTTGAGGGGCGGAACGGCGTTGCCCGGGCACTCGCGGACACAGGCGCCGCAGTGCATGCATATTGTGCCGGTGTCAAGAATAGGATCGGGCTCAAGAACGGCGTCGGTGAGTATGATGCCGATACGGAGGCGCGGACCGAATTTTTTATTCAGAAAGACCTTGGAATAGCCGATTTCACCCACGCCGCAGCCGGCAGCCAGAATACGCACGCTGGCGCTGATGTTGGGAGGGTAGCGTCCGGGCTCAACCGGCGGTTCATGCTGCTGACGTTCGGCAACGGCGGGATAGTGAAGCACCGCCTCCCAGCCGTGATCCTCTATGAAACATGCCAGCTTGTTGGAAAGCTGAGGACGGAAGAGGGTATTCAGACGATTGTAGGAATAGAATGTATAGTTGTGCCAGTGGGTGCCTTCCTCTATACCGCGGTAGGAACCGCGGGGAATGCGCATAACCACCGCAATGACCGACTTGCAGTCGGGAAAGTAGTTAAGTACGTTAAGCAGTGCGGGAGCGTCCTTGAAGCGCTCGGCGTTACCTATGCCGATATCGTCAATGCCCAGCTCTTTGGCTTTCTGCTTAATCATTTCGGAAGTCAATTTCATATTATCTTTATCCGATTATGCATCGCCGTGCGATAATCTTATCCTTTCATGATTTGTTGGTCAGCACTGAAAGTGCCTGCAGAATTGACGATATCTTCAGTCTTTAACCTCAACATTCCTGCCGGAGCCGTCCTTCGCCCAGGTCTTGCGGTTGCGGAACTTGTTCTCGAACACGTTCTCGATGAGCTCATTCTCCTCAAGATGGCACATGCAGGTGCGGTTGCAGAGAGCCGCGATGCGGTCGGGGCGGGCAGCCGCGCTGAGACGGTTGCCGCGGGCGCCGTTGGGGCAGGACTTGCAGGCGGCATAGTTGATCTTGGCAATCTTCATTTCCTTGCCGCAGACTGTAAGAGTCTCATATTCGGTCTTGGAGATGGCGTTCAGCGGGCAGACGTCGGCGCACTTGCCGCACATGTCGCAGATAGACTCGGTGAGAATGGGATCGGGTTCGATCTCGGCGTCGGTGATGATCATCTGGAAGCGCTGGCGGGAGCCGTACTTCTTGGTAAACACCATGTCATTGTAGGAAATCTCGGCAAGACCGCAGGCGATGGCGGCATAGCGGAAATCCGGGTAGACATTGGGTGCGGGACGCCCTTCGGCGACAGCGACACCCTGGGGCTTGATCTCGGTGGGGTTGTTGAAGATAGGGCATGCCTCCCAGCCCTCGTTCTCGATGACGCGGGTCAGGTCGTAGCAGGCGGTGGAGAGGAAGGCATCCTCAAGCCAGCTTATACCGTAGGTGCCGTAATCGCCGAAGTTTGTGCCCTCTTCGACACCGCGGAGCGAGCCGCGGCAGATGCGCTTGCCTACGAGAACCACAGTTTTGCCCTCCGGGAAAATGGCGAAGGGATTATGCTGAGCGTCGACGCCGTCCCAACGCTCCTTGGAGCCGAAGCCGACCAGCTCAATGTCGTTTTTCGCGGCGTAGTCAAGAATTTTCTGTTTGAGATTCATGATATTACTTCCTTTCGGTATTAGTTAACGGTTTAATTTTGGCATGTCTGTATAAAGGCAAAGAGTCTGCGGTAAATATATGTCTACCGCACTCATGTCCCGATTATATCATACCCAGCCACCGATGTAAAGTGTGTTTTTTACAAATAATACCCAAAATGCCCATATAATACCAAAATCCCGTTTTTCATGGGGCGCGGTAATAACAGGAAAAAATCACAGGGATACGCCAAAACGTATCCCTGTTGATTATGAAAAAAAAACGATGCAGGATTACTTGTACTTGCGCTTTCTTGCAGCCTCGGACTTCTTCTTGCGCTTAACGCTGGGCTTTTCGTAGTGCTCTCTCTTGCGAAGTTCGGAAAGCACGCCCGATCTGGCGCACTGTCTCTTGAATCTGCGAAGAGCGCTGTCCAGCGACTCGTTTTCCTTAACTCTGACCTCTGCCATTCTGATATCCCTCCCTTCGCTTCAACGCAAAGAGAATACAAAATTCTCGGTGCATATTGCAACGGGAGTATTATACATCAGACAGAGCCGATTGTCAATAGCAAAAGCATGAATTCGTCGCTCGAATTTCCTAGTAAATTCTCAAAGTAACTGCAACAGCAGCGTTTGCGATTGCGCTTACATTGGGAATTCACGGATAATCAGCCCGCTAAGACCTTTCCAGGCTTCTTAACGGGCTGATTTTACTTTTTTATAACCTTTTTATATCGGTAATCGTCAGCACTTTGCCTTTGACCTTAAAGCTCACCTCACAGCCGGCGAAGGGAAAACCGTATTCCCGCTCGGGGTCGTCATGGTAGGCGGGTCTCGGATCGCCGGACAGGATTCCCATCAGCGCCTCCCGCTTTTCCGGCGGTATGAGCGCTTCAAGCTCCGGCGGTATCACTACCTCCAGCGAGTAGCCGGCGGCGGTGTCCGAGAAGGAACCAAAAGCTTCCGGGTGTGACTCCACATATGGAAGATAGGGTTTGATATCGTATATCGGCGTGCCGTCCAGCAGGTCGGCGCCGCCGACACGCAGGACAGTACCCAAAACCTCATCCTCCCGCAGTCCGAGCAGCGACACGCAGCTCAGTCCCAGGGCGTTCGGACGGTAGGGCGAACGTGTGGCAAACACTCCGACACGGGTGTTTCCTCCGAGCCGGGGCGGCCGGACGGTGGGGCTCCAGTTTTCTCCGTCCTTTCCTTCCCGCACCACCTGCGAAAACTGCCAGATAAGCCAGAGATGGGTATATTCCTCGATCCCCCGCAGGGCGTTGCGGTCACGATATGGCGGTTCGAAGATTATCTCGCCTTCAAGTCCCTTCACCAGCCCGCTCTGGCGCGGCACGCCGAATTTTGTTGGCAGGTCGCAGCGAAGGCGTGCTATCGGACGCAGAGTGTATACTCCTTCAACGGTCATCAGTTGTCATCAGACTGCCATGCGAAGCTCATTGAACCGGTGACATGCTCGACAACCACGCGCCTGCCGTCCTCGGAAACGGTTGAGGGATATTCTTCGCCTAAAATATAGTGAACGGAACCGGAACTGATATACACGCGTGAGCCCTTAGGCGGGCGGAAGGTTACCGTTGCGTCCTTTAGACCGCGCAGTGCGAAACGATGATCTACACAGACATGCTCGGCGGTGACCCGGCGGCATACTACCGTACTGCGCTCCTTCTGACGCACGAAGAGACGGCATTCGTTGTGCCACCACTTGCTCAGCGGGTACTCGGCGCCCTCCTCGTCCACAATTGCCTCGGTGTTGACCATCATGGGGGCACCGTCGGGGTAGTTGAGTTTGGCGCGGGTGAAGGTGTCGTCGGCGCTTCCGGTTATGAACATGCCGTTGCGCTTTATCGAATTAAGTATGATAGGCTTCTTGGTGGTAACCGTTTCGCAGTCAAAACGAACCGTTATGCCGAAATGTTCGAGTGCGCCGCGAAGGAGCCCTGCGACTCTGAAATACTTGAGGGGATCAAGGTTTTCGGGCAGGCTGCTGTTGCTTGCCGCATGGGGGAAGGAGCCGCGCACCCAGGCGATATTCGTTGCCGGATTGAAGGTAGAATATACCCGTTCGTTTTTACCGTCGGACACGGTGGAGGTTACCTGCGCTTCGCCCGCAAGAGTGGTCACGGCACCTGATGAAATCAGCGGCACATGCAGCAGTGTGCGGGACATCTCGTCGCGGGATGTGTCCTTGTACAGAGTGGTGGTAAGGGCAAGTTCTCCTTCGATGCCTGTATCGCAGCACTTTACGCCGATAAGCGCCCGCACCCGGTCGGAGGCGTATTCCGGATTGCCGTAGAGCAGCAGTTTCTGACCGTCGGACACCGCCTTGAGCAATACTTTCTCCAGGCTGCTTCCCGCCTCGGGCACCGGCATAAGCAGAACGGTTTCGTCAAAGGTTTCCTTGGGAGCCTTGAGGAAGGAGCGATCGGAAATCACCGTGTTGAGCGGCAGTCCTTCCACCAGCGCCGACTCGATAAGCCAGTCGTCCATGAACATGCGTTCCATGTGTCCTGCCCTGAGTCCCAGCTCGCAGTAATAGTCGAATGGATAGAGCCAGGTCACAAGACCCGCCTCGTCGGGATAGTGAGAGTAGGCATTGAGCAGATGTGGGATTATCTCAATCGGAGCGCGGCGCGGCATACGGCCGTAGGAGTCATCGGCTGTCAGGAAGTTGATGCCCATCGGCGCCTCTGTCCTGCCCTCGGCGTTGAGGCGCGCGGTGACTAAGGGGAGGTATATATCATTCGGTATACTGCCGTAGCGGTCGAACCAGGGGCTGTTGTGCCACCACGGGTCGTGGGGGTAGTAACGGAACATAAAGCCGCCTGCCGGCACCTCGGCCATACGGGACATGTAGCCCACCAGCTCCAGACCGAAGCGGTAGTTCAGCGCCGCCCAGGGGGAGTTGGGGGGAGCTATTGTGGGGTATTTGCCGTAGATAATGTCATAGGGGGTGCCGTGCGCCGAGATGTCCATGCCCGCAGACAGGTTGGAGCCGCGGCATTCAATCATCATGTCGCCGGTAACCGCCGTAAATTCCTGCCAGAATTCATCAATTGCGGCGATTATCTCGGCTGCCTGTTCGTGATTGAAGGCTTTGCCGTCGAAGAGCTCGCCACGCCAGTTCCAGGATTCCAGTGAGTAGCCGAAGCCGTTGGAGAGCCATATGGTATCAAAACCCACATCCCGCACCAGCGCCATGAACTGTTCACCTAAGAATCTGCCGAAATGGGTACCCTCGGGGATGCCGTTCGGATATGCGGCGTACTTGTAGTTGTCGGCGTGGAGCCGGGTCGCGCAGTGTATCCACATGCTGCTCATGCCTGAGCCGCGGTTAAGCTCGGGATGGCGGTGGAACTTGAAGTCTGAATATGCGAACTCGGGCCCAGGGTCGAAGGTCTCGACGATGGTTATCGGAATTCCGTACATCTCGCCGCCGATGCGTCTCACCGCGGCGATTATCCGCTTCACATCCGACCAGCGCATCTTAGGCGGGTCGTCGGTGTAGATGTAGGGCACCTGGTGAAGCGTTCTGTCGAATTTACGCTCGGCAAGGGGCCGTGGCTCTACGCCCGGAGGGGGATTGCCGAGACCGATATAGCGCCCCCATTCGAACTCCTCGTTGATGTCGCCGGTATACTGAAGAATCTCGCTTCCGTCGCTCGTCCAGAACATGACCGCCGCAGAAGTGGCGAAGCGCAGCAGGTCGCGCCACTGATCGAATAGCTCATAAATAACTTTATCGATATACTCGTCGTCAAGCTGTTTGAAGGGCTTGAGCGACATTTCAAGACCCACACGCCCAACCGGCATGTGTTTCGGATATTCAAAGTTGAACATACTTTAAGCCTCTCGTTTTAGTTTATTGTCGTCAATCGGGAATGGAATCAAGGAATTCATCAAGCGCCGCCTGCGCCGCCGACTCCTGGCTTTCATACCAGGACGCAACCTTGAACTCAACGCCGCTGTTCAGATTGTTTCTGAAGCACTTCGCCGGAGTGAAGGGGAATGCCGAATACTGCTCAAAGGCGGTGCTAAGGTCGTAATGACGGGTCTCGATGAGCAGATCCAGCATCTCGGCGGAATCCTCGTCACGGACGGTCTTGACCTTCAGCGCGGTGTCGTAGATTGCCGGACGAACATACTTGTAGGAGGTGGCGCCCAGCGCTTCGGTGACTGCTCCGACTATTTCATACCTGTCCTCGGTCACCGTGACCGGCAGCATGATTACACCGTAGCGCGGATGGACATAGGTGGAGTAGCTCTCCTGAGCCTCGTCCAGTTTCGGATAGGGGATGACACCGTAGTCGGTTTCCATGGCGCGGAGGGTGTCGCCCAGCATGTAGTCGATGAAGATCGGGAAGTAGATGCAGCGATCCTCGGCAAAGGTATTCACGCAGTCGTAGGGTGTGATCTTGTTGACCAGCGTGCCCACATTGTTGTAGTATAGGTTGAAAACCGCATCGACCGCTTTGACCGTGCGTTCGGAGAAGAAGGACAGTTCGGGAATGCCGTCATTGTTTATCGTCAGTCCGTAGATATCAAGTGAAACTTGCCAGGCGTCCAGAGTCGCCCACTTGTCGGCGCCAAGTCCGTAGAAATCCGCCTCTGTCCATACGCCGTCGCCGTCCAGGTCGGAGGCAATCTCCTTTGTGGTGTCCGAAAGATATTCGATAGTCCATCTGTCGCTGCGCACCACATCATAAGGATTCTCCAGTTTGTAGTCGGTGATAAGCTTCTTATTGAAGAGGAAGGACCAGCAGCAGGTGGTATTTGTGGAAAGCATGTCGCCGAAAAGACCGTACATCGTCTTTTTGATGGTATGCTCGCGTATCGCGTCCTGTGCGTACCAGGGCTGCGATATGTCGATATGCGGCACCTTGGCGAAGTCGGCGGCAAGCCCCTTCGCCACACAGAAAGCAAAGACATATCCCTCCTTGTTTCCGAAGAGGTCGTAGGTGTCATCGCCGGCGAGCATCAGGCTCTCGAAGGTTTTGCGCGAATCGGTGTCTTTGAATTCCAGGTTATAGGTAATTTTTACATTATACAGCTCCTCCACATCGGAGTTGCGGTAGTAGAGCGCGTCGTTTATTACTTCGCCGTTCAGCTCGATGGCGCGGAAGTATTCCGCTTCGCGATAGGATGCGGTGGAACCGCCGTAACCCAGTACGCTGAATTCATAGCCGTTTCCGTCGAGTTTTGTAAGTGTCGCAATCGGGTCGAATTCGGTCTCGGCTGCCTCGGTGGCCACCTCTGCCGCGGTGGTGGTAACGGCGGCATCAACCGCAGTATCGCCTACCCCTCCGCAGGACAGAAGCAAGCCGGCAAGCAGCATTGCCGACAGTATTAAAGCAAGCGATTTTTTCAATTTTTGTACCCCTTTTCCCCTGTTATGTTAGTTTTTATTTCTCTGCCGCACGCTTTTCGGCCAGTATGCGGGCGCACTTCTCGGTGAAGTCGGGCACTATCCAGGATTTGTTATAGCCGCCGAAGCCGGTGTCCTGAGGCATGCGGTAGTCGGGCAGATTATCGCGCAGAGTCAGCTCCTCGCGGATTGCCTGCAGGAATCCGAAACCGAACCGATGGCTGGGAGCGACGAAATGTCCCTCGTCCCACTCATTCCAGTTGTCGATCATGAACAGCCGTCTCGCCCAGGCGTCCTTCGGCAGCTTGTCGATTTCGGCCAGCATGCGGCGGATGACCTCGCGATAGCCCTCGGGAGTGGTGTACCAGATCTTGCTGTTGCGGAAGCCGTAGCCCATATCGACCCAGTGCTGAGTGGTGCGCGGCGTGGGGTCGCTGAAGCAGGAGGCTGTGGCGGTATGGCGCAGCGGGTCTATCTCAAAGCGCTGCTTTAGCAGGTTCAGCTGAGCTTCGATAACCTCGTTCTCCGCCGGATAGCTGGCGGCGGGGCTGTAGCCGGCGTTATAGCCGAAACGGAAATCAAACCCCCGCGCCATCAGATCGGCGTGGTGGTCGGCGTTGATGCGGGTATCACAGGCTGCGATAATCAGCCCGGCAAAGCCTGCCTTCACCGCATATTCGCGGCATCTGTCAAACGCACGCTTCTGGTCGGCGGGGGTCGGGAAAAAGTCCCTCACCAGTCTTGCGTTGTTATAAACGAAGAGCACCGGCTTGTTGTCAAACTTAAGGTAGTTTCCGCGCTTGAAGTATGTCTCGGTCCAGAAGGGCATGAGGTTGTTCAGCATGTCCTCCTCGTCGGCGCCGCCCCATCGCTGGGATGCCTCATACATGATGGCAAACTTCATCATGTTCCCGTACTTTGCGTTAAAGAGCGCCTCGTGAATACCGTGTCCGCAGCGAAGGTCGTTCTCGGTGACCGGCTTGCCCATGTTATCGAGGTTGCGGTACCAGCAGTAGATAAAGCAGTTGATGCCGTGCTCCAGTGCCCACTTGATCTCCCAGTCGCAGACCTCCGGGTTCTCCTCGTCATAGTAGCCCATGAGCGGAGTGTTATACGGGAAGTCAACCGCAAGGTCGTTGAAGGCGTTGTGAATCCGCGCCGCGCCCTTTTTCCATGCTGCATAGTAGTGTACCGCTACGTCCATCTTCGGGGTTGCGGGCTTCGGTTCGGGAATGTAGTCGGTCAGCTTGATGTTATACATTTTCTTCCTCCAATCAAATAATACTTTATTGTTTCTATGCTTTCGTCTTGCTTGGGTCGACCAGCTTGCCGGTTACCGGGTCGCGCACCCAGTTTTTTATCCAGCGGTAGCGGTTGCAGACTATGGCGGCGACGCCGCACTTGAATATCTGATCGCACTTGAGTATGAAAAAGACCACCACAGGCGGCAGTTTCCACACAAATGCCGCTAATATCGCTATAGGGAGCACTATGCACCACATGGATACCATGTCGTTAATCATCTGTATTTTGGGTGAGCCGCCGGCTTTGACTATTCCGCCCAGCACGCAGACCTGATAACCGGTACCCACCACAGTAACCGACAGCACCGTCATAAACTTCAATGCAAGCTCACGGGTTTCGTCCGACAGGTTTGGGTAGAGCGTCAGAACAAACTCCCGGCTCGCGAACAGGGCTATGCCTGTGAGTATGCCGAAACATATAAAAATAACCTGTAAAGTCCGGGCGTACTGCTTAATCACATCCCGGTTGCCGATGCCAACCGCCTGCCCGATAATAACCGAGCTGGAGCTGGAAGAGCCGTAAATAATAACCGTCAGCACCTGGAAAACCGTAGTTGCCACCGAGCTTGCCGCTGTCGCGGAAACGCCGAGATGGCCGAGAATAGCCGACTGGATAATCATCGCCAGTCCCCATATTCCGCTGGTGACCATAGCAGGGGTTGACACCCGTAAAAAGTCACCGAACAGCTGCCGGTCGAACGGGAGTATGTCACGGAATCTTAACTTCAGCACCTTTTCTTTAAAGAGTACGTAGGACAGCACTATTATAAGCTCCGCCACACGTGCCGCCACCGTGGCGACAGCCGCGCCGCGGCTTCCAAGACGCGGAAACCCGAAGTTGCCGAATATAAGGCAGTAGTTCAGTGATATGTTTATGACCAGCGTGCACAGGGATACAAATGTTCCCAAACGCACATTCTCCACCACCCGGAGCACGTTGAACAGCATGTTTGACACGGCAAATATCAGGAAGGACAGCGCCAGCACGCGCATATACTCTATGCCCTCGGCGATGACTTCCGGCTCTTTCGTCATAATCATAAGACATTGGCGGGGGAATACCATCGCTATGACGGTAAGCAGCAGGGCGCCGCTCATGGAGATGCGCAGGGCTATGCCCATGATGCGCTTTACCGGCTCTATCTCACGGCGTCCCCAGTATTGTGAGCTTAGGAGCACCATACCCTCGCCGCAGCCGCCGGTTATCATCTGCAGCAGGAAGAAAATCTGGTTCACTAGTGCCGCGCCCGCCAGCGCGTTCTCGCTGTAGCTGCCGAGCATCACGTTGTCGGCAAGGTTTACCGAGAATACGATAAGATTCTGCAGTGCCAGGAAAACCATCATCCGGAAGAACCGGGCGTAGAAAGTAGGGTCGCGTGTAAATATAGCAAGTTTTGTTTTCGTTTCGTCCGTATATGTCATCGTATTACCTGTTTTCGTTCATTATCGGGATTATCCAGCCGTATTCGCCGGGGCTGACCTCGCCTTTGCCAAGCAGGCGCACCGGGTCGTCGGTACTCTGCCAGAGTTCGCCGCCGGCTCGCAGCTTCAGTTTCATGACGCGCGGTGCAGTCAGACCGAATTTTGCCAGGTTCACTTTCACTGTGAGATGTGTACCGGTTTCGGAAAGCACCTTGACATCATATCTCGAAAGCTGCTCATCGTATCGGTCGCCGAACAGCGAATAGTACATGCGGGATTCGCCTCCCAGAGATTTCTTCCCGTCCGCCGCTATGCTGACATTGGCGGCAGGCCACATCAGGTTCCATTCGGGGCAGAGGGTAAAGACGGTGCGGGTGTCGGACACCAGTTCAAGGGTTAGTTCCGTATCCTTAACCGCCGCTCTGAATCGGGAGCTGCTTCCCACCGTCTGCCACTGTGCGTCCTCAATATTTTCCGGCGCTTCACAGCGTTTTGCAAATCCGCCGTCCTCGCCATGATAGTAGGCAAGGGGAGCAAGTCCGTCGGCGATGCGCCGCTCGACCTCGGGGAATTCGGTGTCAAGCAGCTGCTTAAGGTGTTCTATGCGGTCGGTTAGCTTCTCGGGGAAGAACTTGAAACCTTCAGCCTCCGAGTGATAGCCAAGCCGCCCGTCGGCCTCGCAGAGGGGTATCATCGCCTCGGAATAGCTTATCTGGGTTTTGACAAGCCCGCGCAGCTCACTGAGCAGCGCGGAAGCATCGCCCTCACCGCGTCCCAGCCTGTCGCGCAGCAGGTAGAAATGCAGTATGTCCCGCGCGCCTGAGAAGAGCAGCCTCAGCGCTCTCACCAGCGACAGATGTTCCCTCGACGCTTCGCAGTCAAGGGCTTCTATGGTCTTTTCTAACAGGGCAGTACCCTTTTCCCATCCGGCGCAGATAATGCTTAAAAGTTCCAGCGCCTCTTCAAGCGTATGACCGTCAAGCAGGCATTCGCCGATACGGTCGCCGTCGATGGGGTCAAGCGACTGCCATGTGCGGGGCAGCGGACGGTTCACCGGCAGAAGCGCCAGCTTCCAGACCACCGAGTCGTGGGCGGGTCCGTAGTAGCTGAACATGACGTTCAGCGGATAATTCTCATACGCCCCGGCGAAACACTCCCATGCCTCAGACACAGCGGCGGCGCGGGAATTTCCAAAGTATATGCCGGCAAGCGAGTGCAGGAAAGCCGCTCTGTCGTTAAACTCGCCGATAAAGGAGAGCATGCCGGCAGCCTTGCTCATCATGGAGGGATAGTTGCCGAAATACCAGCACTGCATCACGCCGGTTACGCCCAGCGCACGGGCAGCCGAATACTTCTCCCAGAGTATCCCCGGCACAGGTATATAGGGTACAGACGCCAGCTCATGGGAGCAGCAGACCTGCATCTTTGCCCAGATATGCTTGTCCGACTCTTTTGCCTGTTCCGCCGTGATACGGAAAAGCTCGGAGGGGCCTGCATAGGACAGCCAGTAGTCCTCCGCCTGACGGAGCCTGCCAAGCTGTTCGGCATACCCCATGTCCTCGAAGTTTTGCATCAGCATCACGTCATCGGGGGCGTGACGGACATAATCGAGTATGTCGGTATGTTCCCAGGTGCGGTGACCGTAGGTCCAGCTGACCACCTTAACGGCAGGATTGACCTCACGGAAGCCGGAGCGAAGGGCTTCGCAGGCTTTTGCCAATACCTCGCCGGGGGTCATCTTCGAGCAGCGGGGGCACTGAATATTCGGATAAGCCGATGAACAGG
The DNA here is from genome assembly GCA_012514145.1 of Clostridiales bacterium. Lineage (GTDB taxonomy): Bacteria > Bacillota > Clostridia > Oscillospirales > CAG-272 > JAAZAV01. The sequence continues at coordinate 74,838 of JAAZAV010000034.1, forward strand.
ATGTGGTGCGCTCACCGTAGGTTATGCTGATAAAACCTGCCAGCCCCGGACATAGTTCAGCCAGTCTGCGCCCCGACTCGCGGCAGTATTCGTAGCCGCCCTCTGTGTTGACGCAGAGAGTAGTGCCGCCCCACTGCTTCTGACTGCAGAGTTCGGGGTATTTCTTTGCCATATCTTCGTTAAGCGCCACCGGCTCGATGGCGAAAACATAGACGCCTATGCCGTAACGGGCGCATTTATCGATGACGCGGTTCAGCTTTTCTATCCGCGCCTCATATCCCTTGCCGTACTCCTCAAACACCGATGAGGGCACAAGGTCCGAGAAGCGGGTGTATATCCACACGCCGTTTGTGCCGTCATGCATGAGACGGTTCAGATATTCCTCGGGGTAGTAGTCTATATCATCCGACAGCTCGTCGCCGTACTTCGGAGGGCGATTTATCGGGCTGAAGAAACAGCGGGTGATGCGCGACTCTACATAGGGGCGGCGGTTAATTCCGCCCTGTGGCAGGAAGGGTCCTTCGCGGCGGCGCAGTTCGTCTTCAAGTTCGATAACCGCCCTTCTCGCGCCCTCGGTGTCGGCGGCGGTTATTGTAACGCCGCCGGCGTTTATATCGATTGTGTAAGCCTCGAAACATTCGGTCTCGCCTCTGACAATGTCAACAGGATATTCGCTGCCGGCGATGCCGTAAATTTCGGAGAAATTCGCGAAGTCGGCGTATACAGTATCCAGCAGTCCGCCCTCATCCGGGAAAGGAGTACGGATATAGATGCCTTTGGCTTCAACTTCACCCTTGCGCGCTTCCTTACGGTTCCAGAAGTCGGGCTTTTCGGTATGAACCGGGGATTTCAGTTCATCGATGAAGCGAAGAGGCGGCTGACGGTCGAAAAAGGGATCGATTTTAACGGTTCTTTTCATTATGAATCTCCGTTTGTCTGTATTTGTTTACAATCTCCGTTTATCCGGTTATTCGACAACGATCAGTTCGATACCGGTCATGCGGGAGAAACGGCGCAGCTCGTCAAGACGGTTGCCGGTGCCCAGTGCGAAATGATGGGTAGGTCCCGCTTCGCACCAGCGGGCAAGGAAGCCGGTGATACCGCTTCCGAAGGTGCAGCGTGTGTTGGTGTTGCCGGTCTGGGGAATCTCGCCGGGGATCGACTGTCCGGCAGCCGCCACCAGCTTGAACTCGCCGTTTCGCTTCACGCCGATGCTCAGTATGGTAATATCGCCGGATTTGATTGAGAATTCAACGCCTATGCCGCTGCCCGACTTTCCGTGGTATTTCTTCAGCTTGCGCAGACGCGGACGACCCTCGCATATCGAAATATTGTGGGGGCCGTCGTGCCCGAGCAGTACCACATCGTCCACCGTGTCAAAGGGGTGGATCTCGGCGAAGGAGCCGCCGCCCCCCAGTTTGCTCATTATAAGCATTGCAGCCGCGGTTTTCAGGTCAGCCTCACCCGCCAGTGGTATGCCCGAGCTGGTGAGCAGCGTGTTGCCGATTATGAGATTCGCCGCGATGCGCTCGTAAAGGTTGTTGTTCTCGCCCTTGTAGTAGTATGCCAGCGCCGACAGCCTGTTGTTCGAAACCAGCCGATCGAGGGCGCAGGCGTTCTTCGCCGACCATTCCAGGTCGCCGCGCTGAACATAGTCGGTCAGCGGGTCAACCGAGGGGTCGCATATCTCGAATATGCCCGTAATTTCGTCAATCTTGCGGCTGACCTCGTCATCGGTCACGGCGTTCACGTATTCGGCAAGCTCGCACATTTCCAGCATCTTCACATGAGCGCCGAAGGCACGGGTGAAGGCGGTGGGGTCGGTGTGCATGTCGTACATGCCCTCGTAGGTGTGGCCGAGGTAGCCGATAGTTGCATACTTGAAAGCAGCTTTTGCCGAGGCGGCGGCGATGTATTTTCGCAGCTCCGAATTTATATACTCCTCGCGGTCGGAGGAGGTCACGAAGCAGAAGGGCATGTCTTTCCCCAGCCGCTCATAGACGCCCGCCGCCTCGGGCATGGCGCAGATATCGTCGTTGCATAACTGCATATATGTGGTTGTATGACCGTAGTCAAGGGCAGCCAGCGGCTGTATGCCCACCAGAACCTGGGGCACATCGAGGTAATAGACGAAGGGCGCTATGACCGACGAGGGCAGATATGTGGTCATCAGAACGAAGAGCAGATCCGGATCCTGCTTTTTGCACTCGCGCACGGCATTGAACGCCTTTTCTGGGGTGTCGGCATAGCCCGTATAATATATGCTGCAGTCAAAATCCGCCAGCCGTCTCAGGAAGTCTGCCGCCTTGCCCTCCAGTTCGGCACGCAGTCCCTCGAACTGATCGAAGTATATGTAGTGACCCAGGGCGGTCACCGCGATTACCGGTTTTCCTGACATAAAGCAAAGCCTCCTCACGGTCATAGTAATTCCGCGTTTATATTTATATGTCCGCGGCGTCAGCATATTATAACATGTATTTTCATGCGTTTCAACATGGTATGAAAGAATTTGTGCTGTCGACATTCAGCAGGCAATTGGCTCTTGACCGCGGGCAGCCGATGGGGTATAATTATAGTATTAAACAGCGGGAATCACCGGTATATCAGGCGATTTCCGACACGAATCCGGCAGACAGCCGAACAGAACGGCTACACATCCCATATAAATATATTATCTATGACACGCTATAATACTCCCGTATCTTCCCTGCCCGGTATCGGCACGCGGCGGCAGGCGGCTCTCGCCAGGCTCGGTATTTTCACCGCCGGCGGGTTGCTGATGCACTTTCCTTCCGCCTACCAGAACCGGGGGAACGTTAAAACTATTGCAGAGGCAAAGGACGGCGAGGTGGTCTCGCTCGAACTGACCGTCGCCTCGACGCCCAATGTTGTCCGACTGCCCGGCGCTTCCCGACGCACTATGCTGAAGTTCTCGGCAGTCGATGAGACAGGCAGGGTTTCGGTTGTGTATTTCAATCAGGACTACCTGAAAGACAGCTTTCAGAAGGGCACCGAGGGGCGCTTTTTCGGACGCCTTACCCTGCACAACGGAGTAAAGACTCTGGGCGCACCCGATTTTGAGCCGCTGCACGGACGGCAGCCTCTGCGCCCGCTGACACCTGTCTATCCTCTAACCGCCGGGATCACCCGCAAGCTCATTACCTCGCTAATCGCCGACCTGCTTGAACTGGGCATCGACATGCCGACGGCACTGCCCGAATCGGTTCGGCAGGCTGCAGGCCTGTGTACATTTGACGAGGCGCTCAGGTGGATACACTTTCCCGACACCTACGAGGCGCTGGCGGCTGCCCGGGAATACTTTATCTGCGAGGAGCTGTTCACCTTCGCCTGCAGCATGAAGCTGGCGAGACGGCGGGGGGATATTGCTCTTGACGCACCGAAAATAATACCGCCCGAAGGAGCGCTCGAACGTTTCTACGCCTCCCTTCCCTTCGCTCCCACCGGGGCGCAGCGGCGCTCGATAGCCGAAATCGCCGCAGACATGACCGGCAGTTCCGGACAGCCCATGTCAAGGATACTCACGGGCGATGTGGGCAGCGGCAAGACCCTCTGCGCGGCGGCGGCGGCATATCTGGCGGTCTGCGGCGGTTTTCAGGCCGCCGTTATGGCGCCCACCGAGATTCTCGCCCGACAGCATTATGAGGAGCTGTCGCAGCTTCTCTCGCCTTTCGGAATCTCCTGCGCCCTTCTCTGCGGCGCCACAAAGGCTTCAGAGCGGACTTCAATACTCGACTCGCTGGCTATGGGTACCCTGCATGTGTTAATCGGAACTCACGCCCTCATAACGCCGGACGTGATATTCAGCCGTCTCGGGCTGGCAGTCACCGACGAGCAGCACCGTTTCGGAGTCCGCCAGCGGGCGGCGCTCACCGGAAGTCCCGGAGAGAACGAACACCCGCATGTACTTGTCATGTCGGCGACGCCCATTCCCCGCACTCTGGCGCTTGTGCTCTACGGCGACATGTCACATTCGGTGCTTGACGAGATGCCCCCCGGCCGTCAGAAGGTGGACACCTTTGTGGTGAACGAGAGCTACCGCCAGCGCCTGGAGGGCTTTATCCTTAAGCAGGTTTCCGAGGGGCATCAGGTCTACATCGTCTGCCCGGCTGTGGAGAACGAGCCGGAGCGCGACGAGGAAGACGGCGAGCTGTACTTTGCCGATCGCCGCTTTGAACTTCCCGACACGGTTCTCAAATCGGCTGTCGAATACGCCGCCGACCTGGGAGAACGCTATCCTAAACTCTGCGTCGGGCTTGTACACGGCAGAATGAAATCCTCCGAGAAGGAGAGCGTCATGTCGGACTTCGCCGCCAACCGTATTCATGTGCTGGTCTCCACCACTGTAATTGAGGTTGGGGTCAATGTGCCCAACGCCACTCTCATGGTTATCGAGAACGCCGAACGCTTCGGGCTGTCGCAGCTTCATCAGCTCCGCGGGCGGGTTGGACGGGGCGGCGCCAAATCCTGGTGTATACTGGTCAGCGACACCCGCTCGGAAAACGCGAAGAAACGGCTCGCAGTCATGAAGGAGACAAACGACGGAAACGTCATAGCCGAGCGCGATCTTGAACTCAGGGGGCCCGGCGACTTTCTCCCTCTCGGTACCGGCCGTGCCCGTCAGCACGGAGACGCGGGCTTCCGACTCGCTTCACTGGGCAGTGATATGTCGCAGCTTAAAGCCGCATTTGCCCATGCAGATGAACTGCTCAGTTGTGATCCGTCGCTCGAAAAAGAGGAGCACCGCGGTCTGCGCGAGGCACTGAAACGATTTGACAAGTCGGGCATCGCCGCTATGCTTAACTGATATATATATGAAAATCACACTTTTTACAATAAACGCTTCCTATGTCCATTCGTCCGCCGCCCTGCGCTGTCTGACGCCTCCTCTTATTCGTGCGGGATTTGAGGTCAGCGCAGTTGAGCGCACTCTGCAGGATAGGCGCCGCGATGTATTGTATGCGCTGGTTTCGGAGAACGCCGATGTCTACGGCTTCTCGGCGGCTATATGGAATATACGCGAACTGTCGGAACTGGGAACCGAGCTGAAACTTCTGACCGGAAAATCTATCATCATCGGCGGTCCCGAGATGACCGGCGCGGACGGGGAGACCGCCGCAAAATATTCCTTCGCCGACTGCATTATCGACGGCGAGGGCGAGATTACCCTGCCCCGGGTCTGCCGCATGTTCGAAGCCGGCGTCACTCCGCCGAAAATCCTGCGTGGTGAAGACGCATCTGCTGTGTTTCTGACGGCGGGTCACGGCTATACCGAAAGCGACGCGGCGGAGCCTAAACTTATCGGCTACGAATCCTCCCGCGGATGTCCCTATCGCTGCCGATACTGCGTTTCCTCCCTTGACAGGCGGGTATTTGCGAAGCCGGCTGAACAGGTGATTGCCGAATGCGATGATCTGGAGCGGATTTTCGCCAATTCCGATAGACAGAGAACCGTGAAGTTTCTCGACCGCACATTCAACTTTGACCCGCGCCGGGCGCTTGAGATATGGCGTCGGCTTGCGGAGGGTGATCGGCGGCTTAGCTACCATTTCGAGGTCTGTGCCGAGCTGCTTGACGATAAAACGCTGGATTTTCTGGCGTCGGTTCCCGAGGGGCGTTTCCGATTTGAAATCGGGGTGCAGAGCACCAATCCCAAAACTCTCGAGGCGGTGGATCGCCCGACCGAGATGCCGAAGCTGACCGCCGCCCTTGCCGATCTCCGACGAGCCTCCGGGATATCGGTTCACGCCGACCTTATCGCCGGACTGCCCCACGAGGGCTATGAACGGTTCGCCGAATCCTTCGATACGGTTTATCCGCTTTGTGATGTGATTCAGGTCGGCTTTCTCAAACTGCTGCCCGGCACGCCCCTGCGAACAGACGCGGAGAACGGCAGTTTTCCCTGTGTCTTCTCGCCCAATCCCCCATATGAGGTTCTCTCAACCCCCGACCTCAGCTATGAGGAACTGCGCCGGCTTCACGGCGTGTCCGATGCGTGTGAGCGCTTCGGGAGCTTCGGACGCTCGGGCAGCGGCGGATTTACACGTTCGCTCGGATATATCACCAGCCGCATTCCTTCCCCCTTCGCGCTGTTTGAAAGGCTGGCACAGCAAGGCGGCGAAATGCGGTTCTCCCAGCCCGAAGCGTATAGGCTGCTGGCGCGGGTTGGGAGCGAATTTCTTGATACGGATATGCATGCGGAATTTCTCTCCTATATGAGGTTGGACTGGCTGTTAAGCGAGACCGCTTACTGCCCCGACTTCCTTTGCCCCGAACAGATAACCGACCGGAGTTCACTGCGGCGCATCTTCGCTAAACTGGAAGAAATCGCCCCCGATGCCCATCGTCACTCCTGCGAGGCGCACCGCTTCGCATTCGACCGCGGGCATATCCATGTCATCGACCGGCGAAACCGCAAAGCATATACTCTGCCCGATGAATAAAAACCTCCCCGCTGCATTTGTTCTGATATAACCCCCATTGTGTAGACTTGATTTTTTGTTATTTCATCTGTCTGCTCTTTGGGGATTATATCAGTTTTGCAGCGGGGAGTAATTTTATGGCCGAAATCTTTTACGGTTCCAGGAAGTCGTAATCTAAGGCTCCAAGTGCGTCCATGACGGCGTAGATCATTTCTTCATCATTCGTGTCATCGTACATTTCCAGAGCTATATAGCTGAGAACCGCTTTATAAAGGCCGGGTATACGGGGTATCAGTTCTATAAAGTAGTCCTCCAATTCATCAGCCACAGAATAATCAATGTTAAACTCCAGATTATCGAAGTCGTCAGAGGATGAACTGCCGCTCATCTCAAAAACAACCTGATCATACACGGATAAGTCCATATATATTGACACCATATCCTTCGAAGGTGAGAATGTCAACCCGATTTCCTGAAGCATCTCGGTATCATCAAGTTCGTAGGTATAGCTGACAAGAATCACGGGATATCCGTTATCTGCCGATCCTACCACATAATAAAGGACGTCAACCCCGAAATCTTCATCAATTAAATCGCTGAGATCAATATACCAGAAGCTGCGTCCTTCATAACTATTGTTATAATTATCTGTGATTATCTCATTTATAATTGTAAGCGCTTCACGGTAGGTATAGCTGTCCTTCTTTGCAGGCTTTTTGTCGTCATCCTTCGGTGGATTTTCCGCCGGTTTTTCATCAGGCTTGGGTGCGGGAGCGGGCGTCGGAGCGGGCGCAGATGAAGCCGTTGTCATGCTTAACTCACGGGCGGCGTCGTCCCAGACATAGCCCGAGGAGTACTTAGCCGCCAGATCGTCCATGCAGATGCAGGTGTAACCGCCGATATTATAACCGGTGACCTGATTGCTGCCCAGCCATGTTGTTATGTCGGTATACAGATACTGCATCGCCCGGGAGCCTACCTCGGCGGTGTTGGCTTTCGGTGTATATTCGGAGGTGATTCCGCCGGTCTTGCCGTTGACGGTCAGCTTCTTTGCCGCGCCGTCCCAGGACACCGAAAAGCCGTACTCCATCAGATCCTCAACTACGATATAGGTGTTGCCGTCGATGTTGTAGGAGCGGATAGGCTGTCCGTCGATGCGGCAGACTATATCGGTGTTCAGCACCCAGCCCAGCGGATCTCCGATATTTGCCGCACACACGGGCAGAGCCGACGACAGCAGAATAACCGCTGCTATAATAATAGCGAAAATACGTTTCATACAAAACCTTTCTTGATTTTTTCTACCCGGAACGGCATAACTGCCGTACTTTAAACGCTCCGCTGCAAGAACTCAGATTTGAAAACAGCGGATATATATTGTGAGCAGAATTCGGCAGATTTTACCCGCGGCGTAAAAATACCGGCACCCGAATGTACAGATGCCGGTAAAGCGGACTATTATCCTTTATCTGCCGATCCGTTATTACTTCGCGGCCGATACGCCGTGAACATGCAGCTGAGCGCCCTCATACCAGTAGAGGAAACCCTCGCAGTCGATCTTGTCTCCGACCTTCAGAGCGGTGACGGCGGTGTAGACCTCGCTGCCCTCAGCGCATTCGTCGGACTCAACGGTGAAGGTGTAAACATTGCCGTTATAATCGACATTGAAGTAGAGGTCGCTGTTACTGCCGGCGGCACCCGAGCCGTCCCAGTTGTAGAGGAAAGCGGCTTCGCTGCCGTCAGCAGCGGTGGAAGGAGCAACGGTCAGACCCTTGAAGGCGACTTTCATGTTCATCTTCTTGATGAGATCGTCGGTGCCGAGCATAGCGGTGATGTCCTCCGCCTCGGCAATGTACTCGCCGTCAAGGAGAGTGTATTCGGCGGAACCCTCGGCAATCTCAATTTCGCCCGCCCACTCGGTCTTAAAACCGGTGATCTTAACCTTCGCGCCGATCTTCAGCTTGGCGTCATCGTCTGCGGTGCAGGGCATTCTGTAAACATAATAACCGCCGTCAGCATCCTGCAGGAACATGTTGATGTTTCCGTACTCGGCGCTAAACGCCTTTGCCTGGATATAAGCTTCAATGGCAACCTCGGACTCGAGCTCTGCGGCTATATAGTCGGCATGGTACATTACGCCCTCTGACTTTTCGGTATCGGGCTTGCTGCCGCCGCCGCAGGAGGCAAGCGCCAATACGCAAACGAGGGCAAGAGTAAACGCGAGAATCTTCTTCATGATAATCTCCCTTCGATATATTGTAACACATATTAATGAACGGCTCTCTGCCGCTCCGATATAATTATATAATATGAAAGCTGGCTTGTCAATACGATATTTACAATTATTGTGTTTCCTGTAAATTGCAAGAATAATTGCCCAAGGTTTTAAAGAAGTTAACAGTTACAAAAAGGCTGCCAATTGGTAAGCGGATTTATATCCAAGAATTTTGCGAGGATAGTTATTCACC
>JAAZAV010000035.1 GCA_012514145.1 Clostridiales bacterium
TAGAAACTCAGGTAATTGTAAAAACGCTCCCGATCGTTTCTGTGGCTTCTCTCAACCTTTCCGTTGTGCCACTGGGTTCTCGAACGAATCAGCTTATGTTCGATATTCCGGAGAGCACAGAACTCATCAAATGGATGTATTGGGATTTCTTCTGAGATAATTCTTAATCCAATTGATTTCCTCCTCTGTGTGGGCGTTCGGGTGCGGTTTATGAGGGCGATGACTCTTTGTCATCAGCGATTCTTTCGTCCCGTCGTACCGTTTATTCCATCTTATCAGAGACGCTTTTTACATCTTGTATTTTCTGCATACATAAGATATGTCGCCTGTCTGACGATAAGTTTCCACAGAATGTAATCTTGTTTTAACTTCATGTGGACAATAGCGCTATTTTGTGTTATAATTTTTCATGGGTGATTGAGTCCTTTCTGTTGAATTTTGTTGGGGGCAGCATTATTTCAACACGACTCGATCACTTTTTCTACTCCTTTTGTGTAAGTCTCACATCAATTGTAACATAACAGCGATTATACACAGTTTATACATTTGTGCTTGACATCTGTTCGGCGGAAACGTATAATAAAAACGAATCGTACCGGTGTTTATCGGAATAATCAGAAGGAGTAGTTTCAATGAAGAAAAACATTTCTATATTGCTTGCGGTTCTTATGGCTGTATCGGTGCTGCTTGCATCCTGCGGCGGTTCGGGGGAAGACCCGGCAGTCACCACCGCAGGCAGTGAAACCGAAACGACTGAAACCGTGACCGAGGAGACCATAGATCTCCCGGCTGATCTGAAATTCGACGGAAAAACATTTACCTTCGGAGTCGTGGACAACCCCAACGCACGCAATTCGATTGTAATGGAGGATCTGAACGGCGAAGTTCTCAACGATGCGCAGTATACGGTTGTCAGCATGGCATCCGACCGTCTCGATATAAACATCGAACAGCTGGTAATGACCACCGGTTATCCTGCCTTCCAGCCGGCAAGCAAGCTTATACTGGCCGGTGACGATGTGGCGCAGATAATGAATGTCTACTGTGTCGACGCACCGAACATGATGACAAACGGTTACCTGCAGGATTATGCCGATATGCCCTACATTGACCTTGAAAAGTCATGGTGGGATCAGGGCGTCAACGAGTCGCTCACTCTCGGCGGCTTCCGCTATGCGGCAATCGGCGACCTGAGCATAACCACTCATGATCTTTCATATGCGCTCCTCTTCTCTCAAGGTCTTGTTGCCGCCAATCAGCTTGACAAGCCCTATGACCTTGTTAACAACGGCAGCTGGATCATGGACAAGATGAACGAGATGATGCTTGCAGTGCTAAGCGACGCCAACGGCAACGGTGAACGTGATGCTGAAGATATCTTCGGTTATCTTGCCGCCGGCAAGATGGTAACTCCCAACTTCCTCATCGGCGCCGGAGAGCGCACGCTTGAGCTGAACGCCGACGGAGTGCCGGAATTTGCCATGTCAGATTCGCGGTTTGTATCTGTATTCGAAAAAATATTCGCCATCACATATGACAATGAGGCAAGATTCGCCACTGCGGAGGACAGCGATGTTCCGTCCGAGTGCCGCAATATGTTCATAGGCGGTCACACACTCTTCTGTGACTGCTCCTTCTTCTGGATTGCCGCGCTTCGCGATATGGATACCGATTTCGGTATCATCCCCTATCCGAAGTACAACGAGGAGCAGGATGATTACTGTTCGCGCGTCAGTTACTTCATGCCTCCGGTAATTCCGAGTACCTGTGTAGATACCGAACTGCTTGGCGCTGTACTCGAGCTCTGCAACTACTACGCAATGCTTGAGGTCACCCCCGCTTACTACGAAATTACCCTTAAGGGCAAATATGCCCGGGATGAGGAAAGTATCGCAATGCTCGACCTTATTTTCTCACACCGCGTGATCGATCTGGGTGATACTCTATTCTGTGCCGACATCCGTGACGGATTTATAGCGAGCATGTACAAAAACAATGACCGCTCTTTAGCGTCCACACTTGAAAGCAAGGTTCCGGCTATCGAGGCAAAGATTGCAAAGATGATGGAAGCCATCAAGTAACCGATACACATTCGGTCGGTGACAGTTACTGCTGTCGCCGACCGCTTTTTTATGCTGCGGTGTTGCATTTTTGCGGCTGTTGTTGTATAATGACAGAACGAATTATCCGGGAGGAGGGCGGCGGATTGACGGTAATCGGACTGACCGGCGGCAGCGGAGCCGGGAAGGGCTATGTATCGCAGAGTTTTGAGACACTGGGCATACACTCGCTTGACACCGACAAGGTTTCGCGTGCGGTATGCCTGCCGGGAATGCCCTGCCTCCGTGAGATTGCCGACAGCTTCGGCGGCTCGGTAATACTGCCGGACGGTACACTCGACCGCCGCGGACTTGGGGCGATAGTGTTTGCCGACGAGGAGAAGCGGCTGCTGCTCAACTCAATTACCCACAAGCATATACTTGCCGAATGCCGCAGATGGCTGGGCGAGCGCGCCGCCGCAGGGGACGCCGCAGCCATTATCGACGCGCCTTTGCTTTTCGAGAGCGGTTTCAATGTCTGGTGTGACTGGACGGTGGCGGTTATTGCCGACCGTGAGGTTCGCATAGGGCGCATTATGGCGCGTGACGGTATCAGTCGGGAGTCGGCGGCTAACCGCATCGACTGTCAGCCGCCTGAGAAGTTCTACATAAAACGCTGCGACTATATAATATACAACAACGGTACCGAACGCGCCGATCTGCAGGCTGACCTTATCTGGCAGATGATACGCTGGGTTTGAAACAAGAAAAATATTCAACTATACAGGAGAAAACACATGAGTGAAGAAAAAACCAAGGTTCAGCAGCTGAAGGATAAGCTGCTCCTTAAGTCGGTAAATGTGCTTGAGAAACATCCCGAGCTGCGTGGCGAGATCGACAGCTATGCGGTGGGTTATAAGGCATTCCTTGACGCTGCAAAGACCGAGCGCGAGGCTGTCAAAAAGGCAATAGAAATGGCGGAGGCTAAGGGTTTCAAATCCTGGGTTCCGGGCGATGCTATTGAAGCCGGCGGCAAATACTACCTTAACAACCGGGGAAAGACGGTTGCCTTGTTTGTAATCGGCAGCGAGCCGGTGACCGGCGGCGTTCGTATAGCGGTGGCGCATATCGACTCTCCGCGTCTTGATCTCAAGCCCAATCCGATGTACGAAGACAGCAGCATCTGCTTCTTTAAGACCCACTACTACGGCGGCATAAAGAAATATCAGTGGACTGCAATCCCTCTGGCGCTGCACGGAGTAATCAACCTGGCTGACGGCAGTATTGTCGATGTCTGCATTGGTGAGGATGAGAGCGACCCGGTATTCTACATTACAGACCTTCTGCCCCATCTTTCCACCGACCGCACCGGCGGCAATATCCAGGGTGAGACCCTCAATATCGTCATAGGCACCGAGCCATACATCGAAGAGAGCACCGACGAGAAGGTCAAGCTCAGACTGCTGCAGCTGCTCCATGAGAAGTACGGTATGATCGAAGCCGACTTCATGTCCGCCGAGCTGACCGCTGTACCTGCCTTCAAGGCGAGGGATGTGGGACTTGACCGCACACTTATCGCAGCATACGGACATGACGATCGGGTCTGCGCATACCCGGCGCTGACCGCTATACTCGAAGTGGAGAAGCCGGTTCATACCCTGATGACCATACTTGCCGACAAGGAAGAGACAGGCAGCAACGGCGTGACCGGGATGAAGTGTGCCTTCTTTACCGATATTATTGACGCAATAGCGGCTTACGGCTCGGTTACAAGCGCAGAGGTTCGCTGCGCGTCAAAGTGCCTTTCGGCAGACGTCAACGCTGCATATGACCCCAACTATTCGGATGCCTACGAGCGCCGCAACTCCTGCTTCATCAACAACGGCGTGGTTGTGACAAAATATACCGGTTCCGGCGGCAAATCCGGATCTTCCGATGCTTCAGCGGAGTATATGGGCTTTATTCGCCGCGCCTTTGACGCCGCCGGTGTTGTCTGGCAGACCGGCGAGTTGGGCAAAGTCGACAGAGGCGGCGGCGGAACGGTTGCCGCATACATAGCGGATAAGAACATCGACACCGTCGACCTGGGCGTCGCGGTGCTGTCGATGCACGCTCCCTATGAGCTGATTGCCAAGGCAGACGTCTATATGACTGCAAAGGGTATCGAAGTCTTCTTTAAGGTATAATATATCTATGTTCAGAGAGGTGCTGCATAAAACGGCACCTCATCTTTATTTACCGGACAAGATTTTACACATCCTTCACAGATAGAGAGACAAACAGTGGTAAAATACATCGATATTATTGTTAACATCATTGTTTTGTTAAGGAAAACTTATGGAAAAGTATCTTGAAGCCGGTCAGATAATAAATACCCACGGCGTCAACGGTGTAATAAAACTCGACCCATGGTGCGACAGCCCCGAGGTTGCCGCGGCATTGGAGCGCATATATCTGAAAACAAAGGACGGTTACCGCGAGTACAAAGTGGAGCGTACCTCGGTTATGAAGCAGTTTGTGTTGATGAAGTTGGAGGGCATCGACTCGCTGGATGACGCTTTGCGCTACAAGAACCGCAAGGTATATGCCGACCGCGACGATATTCCTTTGTCTGAGGGCGCGGTGTTTGTGGCGGACATACTGGGGCTTCCGGTTATCGATGCGGATGACGGCAGGATTTACGGCAAGCTGAAAGATGTAAACAATCACGGCGCCGGCGACATTTACGAAATTGAACTCACCGATGGCGGGAGCGCCCTTGTCCCGGCGGTAGACGAGTTTGTTATTAAAGTTGACCCGGAGTCGGGGGTATACATTCGTCCGATTCCCGGCCTCATTGACGGAGAGCTCTGATGCGCTTTGATATATTGACCCTTTTCCCCGATATGGTGGAGAGGGTTCTTGGCGAGAGCGTCATCGGGCGGGCGTGCAAAAGCGGCGCCATCGAGGTCAATGTTCTGAATCTCCGCGACTGGTCCCGCGACAAACACCGCCGTGTTGACGATACCACCTACGGCGGCGGCATGGGCATGCTGATTGCCGCGCCTGTGGTGACCGAAGCCTGTGATAAACTTCTCGCCGCCGCTCCGGAGTTAAATACGCATGTTGTGTATATGTCTCCCGGAGGACGGGTACTTAATCACGATACTGCGGTTCGGCTGTCGGGATATGACAGGCTCATTATCATTTGCGGCCACTACGAAGGGGTGGATTCTCGTGCGCTGAAGCTGACGGGAGCCGAGGAAATTTCCATAGGCGACTATGTGCTTACCGGCGGCGAGCTGCCCGCCTGTATTCTAACCGACTGCGTCAGCCGGCTCTGCCCGGGGGTACTGTCTGCGGATGAATGTCACGAGAACGAAAGCATAGCCTCAGGTATGGTGGAGTATCCACAATACACCCGTCCCGCGGAATACAGAGGACTTGAGGTGCCGGAGGTGCTCAAAAACGGCAATCACAGAGACATAGCCCGCTGGCGGAGTGAGGCGGCATTTTCGCTGACAAAGAGTATGCGCCCCGAGCTTCTGGGTATAGAATATCTGCTTGAAGATGAAAAATGAAAAAAGCGGCGCGCGGTCGGTTCGTACCGTCGCGCTTATGATGGGAGCTACGGTGCTGGCAAAGCTGCTGGGGATGCTGCGAGGCGTACTGCTGGCGGGACGTTACGGCACCGGCATCGAGGCCAACGCCTTCTCGGAGGCATCGCATATACCGCTGACCTTTTTTGACCTGCTGCTTTCGGCAGCGATTCTCGGCTGTTTTATTCCGGTTTACAACAGTCTGAAAGACGAGAAAACTTCCGATCGCTTTGCCGGGCTCTTTCTGAATCTGGTGCTGCTTGCCACCGGCATCATGGCATTTGCGGGAATTTTTCTGGCAAAGCCCATTATGATGCTGATGGGCGGCGGTCTTGCTCCGGAGGCACAGCGTCTGGCTGTGCGCCTGCTGCGGATGCTGTTCCCGATGATAATCTTTACCGGTGCCACCTATACGCTGGTGGGCGTGATGCAGTCAAAGGGTCGCTTCCTTCTGCCCGCACTGGTAAGCGCCATATCAAACGGCGGGATAATAATTTACCTGCTGTTTATCGACGGTCTGCTGGGAGAGGGCAGGGTATACGGACTGGCGGCGGCGTACCTGCTGTCCTGGCTGCTGCAGCTTGCGACTTTGGCGATACCCCTTTATATATCCGGTTTCCGCGTAGGCTTCGGTCTCGGCAATGACGGCTCACCCGTGGATACAGAGGCTCACGAAGCATTGCGGAAGGCGCTTAAAATGGCGCCGCCGATTATGCTTGGCTCATGGCTCTCCCCGGTAACGCTGTTAAGCGGTCTATTCTTTTCCCAGTATGCCGAAGGCGGCAACGTAACGGTGTTTGATTATGCAAACAATGCATATGTTATTATTGCCGGCATTTTGACCTACAGCATCTGCAACTACATATTCCCGCGTCTGTCCCGGTTAGCGGCTTCCTCCGGTTCGGGCGGTGAGGGGGATTTCAACCGCACAACCCGCACCGGACTCCTGTCGGCGCTTGCCATGATCCTGCCGTTCACCTTTGCAATGTGGGTGCTCAGCCGCGAAGGCATTGCGCTGCTCTACATGCGCGGAGAGTTCACAGCCGCCGATACGCTGCTTACCGCTTCGGCACTGCGGGGTATATCTATCGGCATGCCGGCTTTTGCGGTCTGCGAACTGCTTTCCCGCACCTTTTATTCCAGGGGACAGACGACAGTTCCGATGCTGGCATCGGTATGCGGCATCGCCGCGAATTTTGCGGTTTCCTGCCTGCTGATTTTCGGTTTCGGGCTTGGAATGGGGGCGGTGGGAGCCGCGGTAGCCGCCGGACAATGGGCATCGGCGATTGTGCTGCTTACAGCCTCGGCGCTGCGGATCAAAGGATTGTTCACGCCCCGTTTCGTCCTTAGCTGTCTCGGACTTGCCGCATCTGCAGCTCTTTCGGGGGCGGTTATGGAAACAGTGCGCAGACTTATTGGTTCAGATCCCGGGAGTGCTTCAAAGATTGTTAATTTTTCTATAATCTGCGCCGTGTTCGCCGCGGGTGCGGTCATATATGCGGTACCGTGCCTTGCCGGATTTACTGTACTAAGAAGTAAAACTCGCGACAATTCAACGGAAGAAGGTAATAAACGTTGAAAAACAACGAAAACGAAAAGCAAATACCTGTAGAATCAGAGGAGCCGGTTGTTCAGGCAGCGGACGAGACTCCGGATGTACAGGTTTATGAAGCCGCTCCTCCGGATAATCAGACTTCGGAAGCGCCTGCCGCAGCCGAAACGCCTCCCGGAGAAACCGCAGCCGATAATACGCCATCCGAAGCCGCAACTGTCGCCGAAAGTGCCACTCCGTCCCGTCAAGGCAGCGGAACAGCGGCAGTGGTGCCCAAGAGCAGATATGGAATGCTGCGCGGTCTTGTCGGTTCAAGTATAATACTGAGAGTCATTTCGGCACTTACCGATCTGATTTACAGGTGTGCCTCCGACGGGCTTTTCGGCTGGATATTCACCGGCTACGACCGGTTATGCGACAAAGTGCGAGAGAGTATGGTTATGAAATGGCTGGCTTCTCTCGAGGTGTCACGTCTGACTGTTCCCGTAAAGCGGGTTTTTATGCGCGGTTTCGAGGACTCCTACATACTCGGCAGACTCCGAAAAAGTTTGAAGTCGCTGCTGACCTGTCAGCTGTATGTTTACGGTGTGTTTCTGATATCTTTCGGACTGTACTCGGTGGCGGCGTGGCTGTTGTCCAGGTATGCATTTAATATCGAGGGTCTGGAACCGCTTGATATTCTATGCGGATTCTGGATGGTGGTAATGGGAATTCCCCTGCTGACCGTCCACATGCCGCTCGGTAAAGCGCTTGCCGAATCGCGGGCTGCCGGCTTTCTGCTCTTCGGAATGCTCGGCATACGGCGCAGTTCGGTCGACATCGGCGAGGCGTCACAGCCGGTAAGCAATATCGCCTTTATTGCCGGTATGCTTTTCGGGCTTCTGACCTTCGCGGTTTCCCCGCTGTACATGATTGCCGCGTTTGCAGCTGTCATTATTCTCCTTATAGTGCTTAAAATACCCGAGGCAGGAGTACTGCTGTTGTTTGTGCTTATGCCTTTCCTTCCCACGATGGCACTGGCAGCCGTGATAGCATACACCTGTGTCTGTTGGTTTCTCAAGCTTATACGCGGCAAGCGCAGCCTGCATTTCGAGGTTATGGATGCTGCTGTTCTGATATTCATGCTGATGATGCTGCTGGGCGGCCTGGTTTCGGTGTCGCCGGGAAGCCGTCAGCCATCGCTGCTGTTCGTATGTTTCATGCTGGGCTACTTCCTGACAGTCAACCTGATACGCACTACCGATTGGGTAAAGCGCTGTGTATTCGGAGGTGTGTTCTCGGCAGTAATAGTGTCGATTTACGGTATCTACGAATACTTTTCCGGCGTCAGCGAAACCATATGGCAGGATAAGGAGATGTTCGAGGATATTACCGGCCGCGTTGTATCGACCCTCGGCAACCCAAATGTTCTTGGTGAATATCTCATAATGCTGCTGCCCTTCGCATTAACGCTGCTGCTTCTGTCCCGAAAGGCTTCACAGGGATTTACGCGGCTTTGTGCGGTGGGAGCGCTGGGATTATGCCTGATATATACCTGGTCAAGAGGCGCATGGCTCGGTTTTCTCTTTGGCATGCTGATATTCATGCTGCTCTACACCCGCAAAACAATGTATCTGATAATAGCGGGTATCTGTGCGCTGCCCTTTCTGCCGATGGTGCTGCCGGCAACGGTGCTTAACCGTTTCCTCAGTATCGGAAATATAACCGATACCTCCACCTCCTACCGCGTAAACATCTGGCGAGGCGTAATTGATATGGCGTCAGATCATCTGTTAGGTGGTCTGGGAATAAGCACACACGCTTTCACAACCGTTTACCCGCAGTATTCTCTGGCGGGTATCGAGAGCGCCCCCCACAGTCATAATCTCTTTCTGCAGATAACCGTTGAACTGGGAATCATCGGACTGATAGTGTTCCTGGGCGCCATGATAATCTTCATGATGAACAGCTTCACATTCTACCGCTGCTCCCCGGACCGAGAACGTCTGCTTATCTCGGCTGCAGGTTTTTCGGGCATAATGGGCGTGTTGCTACAGGGAATGACCGATTACATCTGGTATAACTACCGTGTGTTTTTAATGTTCTGGCTGATTGTCGGGCTTACAACGGCGGTGCGCCGGGCTTATGAGATAGAGTATGTGAGAATCGGAATGTCCAATGATATGAGATCGGAGATGAACATATGAACACATCGTCTGGCAAGGAACGCAGCTCGTCAAAGAAACGCTTTAGGTTGAATTTTGTTGACATCATACTTTTGCTTATAATCGCGGCTGCTGCTGCCATACTGGTATACATACTGGCGTCGGGAACCGTCAGCGGCAGAGCGTCGGATCGCAGTGTCAAGCTTGAGTATAAGGTTCTTATCTCCGGTATCCGTAAGGAGTTTGCCAACAATATCCAACCGGGCGACAGCGTCACCGACACCGTTAAGCTCATGCCCATCGGCAGGATAAAGAGCGCGGTCCCTTCTGATTATATGTCACCTACAGAAGATCCCCGGGACGGAAGCATCAAGTACCTGAAGTTCCCGGATTATATAGATATCATGGTGACGGTTAACGCCGACGGCATGCTTAAGAACGGCTTCTACATGATAGGAGGTTATGAGATTTCGGTTGGTACGCTGGTCAGCCTGCGAACTCCGAATTTCACAGGGCAGGGATACTGTACCGAGATTTACGAGGCTTCCGACAGCGGTGCGGCGCCGAGAGCCGCCGGTGATAATGTGGAGGTATCAGAAAATGACTGATGAGAAAAAGATCAGGCTTAAGCCCAACATAATCGATTTTACGATAATCCTTCTGATTATCGGAGTTCTCGTCGGCGTGGCGGTGCGCTATGATCTGGCGTCAAAAATAAGCGCGGACAGCCGTCAGGTTGAGGCTGAAGTTACCTTCCTTATCGAGGGTATACGCGATACATCGGTGGCAGCGCTGGTGGAGGGCGATGAGTTTTACTGGGTACAGAACGACATGTATATCGGCCGCCTGAAAGAAGCGGTTCAGTCTGCCCCAGCCCGTATATACGTTGTAAGAGACGATATGGTAATCAGCTCCACGGTAAATCCCGAACGCTATGACGCAACAGGTACGCTTGTAGTAAGCGGGCTTATGGAGGACGGCGGCTTCATGCTTAACGGCACCCAGTATATCGGTCCCGGAAAGCAGATGAATGTCAAAAGCCGCAATATAAAGGTAAACATAACCATTATGTCGATAAGCATTCCCTCGGATGACGGAGCAGCCGAAAATTAGAAGCAACAAAAACGACTGAGAGCGGTTTATGCCGCCCTCAGTCGTTTGTATTTTGCCGATATTGTTATCGCTACACATATCCGGCTGGATTGGGATATTTGGAATATAATGATATAATCGACAGCTCAGGTTTCTTAACAATAATGGTTAAATTACACAACCTGGAATATATGAAACTTCAGATAATCCGTCTCGGGTACATTCATCAGAGCCGGATGGTCGGGAGCCTGCTGACGCGATTCGACACGCCGCAGCTCTACCGCGGCATCCGAGGCAGCCGAGCGGATAAGCTTCAGAAAGAGCTCATCCGGCATGAAGTGGGAACAGGAGCATGTGGCAAGATAGCCTCCCCGTTGCAGCAGCTTCATGGCGCGGTAATTGATTTCTTTATAACCGCGGGATGCGCTGTCCACCGTCTTTCGGGATTTGGTGAAGGCGGGCGGATCGAGTATTATAAGATCATAAGGCGATGAGCCGCGCTGCGTAAGGGCAGGCAGCAGATTGAAGACATCGGCGGCAAGAGTGTCAATCCTGCCGTCCATGCCGTTGAGAGCGATATTGCGCCTTGCTGTCTCAAGGGCATCTTCCGATATGTCAACTGCGGTCACATGTTCGGCTCCTCCCATGGCTGCGTTCAGCGCGAAAGAACCGGTGTGTGTGAAGCAGTCGAGCACCCGTTTGCCCCGGGCGATTTTAGCCACAGCGAGGCGGTTGTATTTCTGGTCGAGAAAAAAGCCGGTTTTCTGACCGTTTTCAAAGTTCACCCGGTAGCGTATGCCGTTCTCGGTCATTTCTGTGACGGTGCTGTCAGGGCGCGTCAGCCCTTCAAGCTCGAACCACCCTTTGCCCTCCGCAAGCCCCTCAAGCTCCCGCAGCTGCACGTCATTGCGCTCATAGATACCGTTGATCCTGCATCCGTCGGCGGTGAGTACATCATATATCAGCGGAAAAATCATCGGCTTAAGCCGTTCCATACCATAGGAAAGCGTCTGTGTTACCAGTATATCGCCGAATCGGTCGACTGTAAGACCGGGAAAACGGTCTGCCTCTCCGAAGATAACTCGGCATGCAGATATGTCATCGCCCATAACAGTCTTGCGGTAGCGCCAGGCGTATTCAATCCCCCGGCGGAAGAATCTTTCGTCGAAGCGGTCATTAGCCGAGCGTGACAGAAGCCTGACGCGGATTTTCGAGTGTTTGCTGTATATTCCGGTTCCCAGGTATTCGCCCTTGCCGCCCAATACATCCACAAAAGCACCGTTGTCGGGCGGAGTTCCGCCATTGGTGTCGGTTATCTCGGTATCATAGACCCAGGGATGACCTCCGTTAAGCGATGCCTGAGCCTTTTTTGTTACGGTAATGCGCGGATATTCTCTTTCAAGTTTCATGGTATCTCACGAATAATTAAATATGTTAAAGATATTACTTAACGCCGAATCAAGCGGAGAACAATGATGCGTTTTTTACAGTGATTGAGCGGCAGGATAATCTGTGTATGTAAATATTACGGCGCAACTATACAGCCACATTAAAGTCAAAGGGAGCCGGATTCCGGCTCCCCGTGAGTTGACAACAGATATTAGTAGGCGATACCCTGCCACTTCATGGCTTCGGCAACCTTGATAAAGCCGGCGATGTTGGCGCCTGCCACGAAGTTGCCCTCCATGCCGTAATCCTTGGCAGCCTTTGCTGAGGCACTGAATATGTTTGCCATGATCTGACGGAGCTTTGCATCCACCTCTTCGGCAGTCCAGGAATAACGCATTGAGTTCTGGCTCATCTCGAGACCGGAAACTGCAACGCCGCCCGCGTTGACAGCCTTGGACGGAGCGACAACAATTCCGTTCTGCTGCAAGAAGGCAATAGCCTCGTTTGAGGAAGGCATGTTGGAAACTTCAACATAATACTTGACACCGTTGGCTGCGATCTTTTTCGCGTCGTCGATGTTGACCTCGTTCTGGGTAGCGCAGGGCATGATAATGTCAGCCTTGACGCCCCAGGGTTTCTGACCCTTGAAGAACTCGACACCGAACTTGTCGGCATAATCCTGAACCTTGTCACGGCCGGAAGCCCTCATCTCAAGCATGTAAGCGATCTTCTCGTCGGTGGATACGCCGTCCTTATCATAAATATAGCCGTCGGGACCGGAGATGGTAAGAACCTTGCCGCCCAGCTCTGTGATCTTCTTGACAGTACCCCAAGCAACATTTCCGAAGCCGGAAACGGCGAAAGTCTTGCCCTTGATGTCGTCGCCGAAATACTTAAGCATTTCGCAGACATAATAAACCGCGCCGAAGCCGGTAGCCTCGGGACGGATGAGCGATCCGCCGGAGGGTATAGCCTTGCCGGTGAATACACCGGTGAACTCGTTGCGGAGTCTCTTATACTGACCGAACATGTAGCCGATCTCGCGTGCTCCTACGCCAAGGTCACCTGCCGGAACGTCGGTGTCCGCGCCGATATGCTTTGAGAGTTCGACCATGAAGGACTGACAGAAACGCATGATTTCATTTTCACTTCTGCCTCTCGGATCAAAATCGGAACCGCCCTTGCCGCCGCCCATGGGGAGACCGGTAAGGGAGTTCTTGAAGGTCTGCTCGAAGCCGAGGAACTTCATGATTGAGAGGTTTACATTGGGAGCGAAACGGATGCCGCCCTTATAGGGACCGATAGCCGAGTTGAATTGAACGCGGTAGCCGCGGTTAACCTGAACCTTGCCGTTGTCGTCCACCCAGGACACTCTGAACGAGATGGTACGCTCGGGCTCGACCATACGCTCGATTACACCTGCCTGGACAAGGTCGGGACGCGCTTCAAGTACGGGTTCGATAGATTCGAGAACCTCCTGCACGGTCTGCAGGAACTCAGGCTCATTTGCGTTTTTGGCACAGACATTCTCATAAATGCTGTTAAGATAATCGGTTTTGAATGACATTTAAGTATATCTCCTTATAAAATAGCGTCAATATGATCTCATTAAATACGCTTTAAAAAACATTATACTATATTAAAATCCGAATTGCAATATAATAAGCCATAAAATTGGTGAATATCGAATATAAACACGCATAAATATAAGAAACCGTCTCATTCGGGACGGTTTCAAAATGTTAGAATCTCATGAGAATCTCATACCTTTGCACTTTCGGCTTTTTTATGCGCGCGTTTTTCGATAAACTGAATCGAGAAGATGACGGCTACAACTGCAAGACCGATGATATCGGTTATAAGTGACGGGACAACCAGCAGGACTCCGCTTATTATAAGCGGAATACGCTCCCATATTTTACATTTACGCAGGAAGTAACCCTCTAAACCCGCGGAAAGCCCCACCATGCCGATGATAGAAGTAAATATTATCCGGATAACATCGGGCGCGTTGGTATTGATCCAGAGAATTTCGGGGCTGAGTGCGAAGACATAAGGGATTATAAATGCGGTGATAGCCAGGCGCGTGGCGATGATACCCGTCTTAAGCGGGTCCGCATTTGCGATCGCCGCGCCGGCATATGCCGCAAGCGCAACCGGCGGAGTTATATCGGCGACAATGCCGAAGTAGAACACAAACATATGCGCCGCCAATGCCGGGATGCCCATCTCTATTACTATTGGCGCGGTAATTGTAGCCATCAGAATGTAGTTTGCGGTGGTGGGTACGCCCATACCGCATATTATGCAGGCAATCATCGTCAGGAAGAGGGCTATAAAGATATTCTGACGCGCTATCGGAACGATGACATTGAAAAGCGTGGTTGCAAGTCCGGTATAGGTGACGATGCCGATTACGATACCCGACATTGCACAGGCGACCGATACACCGATGGAGTTCTTGGCGCCGGTCTCGATTATCTCAAGCATACGCCTGGGGGTGGGACGGGTTTCCTTGTCGAAGATGCTCACCACTATCGAGGTGAGAATGGCGAAGCACGCGGCATATGCAGAGGTGAAGCCCATGGACATGAGAGAAACCAGCACTATTATCGGCAGCAGCAGATACCCCTTTTTGAATATGAGGTGGAAGAAGTTGGGGATGGTTTCCTTTGGCAGACCAATAAGTCCCATTTTCT
Source organism: Clostridiales bacterium (assembly GCA_012514145.1). Lineage (GTDB taxonomy): Bacteria > Bacillota > Clostridia > Oscillospirales > CAG-272 > JAAZAV01. Next base: position 14,494 of record JAAZAV010000035.1, read on the forward strand.
TTGCCTCAAAATGAACCATGAGGAAGATTCCGGTGAAATACAGTGTCGCCGGAAGAATGGCAGCCACAGCTATGACAGGGTATGGAACATTTATGATTTCGGACATCAGGAAAGCGGCAGCGCCCATAATCGGCGGCATTATCTGACCGCCGGTGGAAGCCGCAGCCTCAACCGCTGCCGCGAACTCGGGACTGTAACCCGCCTTCTTCATAACCGGGATGGTTATCGAACCGGAGCCGACGGTATTGGCGACCGAGGAACCGGAGTACATACCCTCAAGGGCGCTTGAGATAACCGCCACTTTTGCGGGACCGCCGGCAGTGAAACCCGCGATAGAGTTGGCAAGATCGACAAAGAAGGTGCCGACGCCGGTTTTCTCAAGGAATGAGCCGAAGAGTATGAACAGAACTATGAAGTTGACACACACATTGATAGGCGTACCCATTATTGAAACATTAGAGTAGAAGAGCTGATAAACGGTGGTGGACAGTACTTTGTATATTCCGAAACCGCGTTCAACCATACAGTGATATACCATATAAACAATGAAACCGCCGGCGACAACCATAATAGGAATTCCGGTCACACGTTTACACAGTACAAAGAGCAGTGTGATACCCACCAGCGCGATAATCATATCAAAGGTGGTTATTCTTGTTGCTTTATCAATAAAGCTGTTCACATTCAAGGCAAAGTAGAAGAAAGGCGCGGCGGCGGTGATTCCCAGTATGCCGTCGAGCAGCGGAATGTTCTTAAGTGCAGTGACCTCGCCCTTTTTGCGAGGGTACAGCAGAAAGCCCGCAAGCACTATAAGTCCGGTGAATATGCTTTTTCTCGCGCGTTCCTCAATAAAACCTACAATGCAGTAAAAAATAAAACCGATGATTGCCACAAGCACGCATCTCAGAATCCACTTGGATACGGTGCCTGTATATGATCGGGTGTTGGATTCCCTGTCGAGTTCGGCCATCAGGGCGTCTGTATCAATTTCAGCCCCTTCCTCAACTCGCATCGCCAGGTCTTCGGCGGCAGCGGGAACAGTTTCTTCGATGTTGTTATTGTCGTTCTTGATGTCTTTATTTATGCTCATTTAAGTGAAAAATTCCTCTCTTTGGGGATTCGCCGAAACGCCCCGACGGGTAATTATGTGCATATGCCGCCCGAATCGGATCAGCCTGAGGTGTGCCGCAGACGCAGATGAGAATTAATGCGCTTTAAGAGAACCGCCCCGGGTGAACGGCTGATGTACAGTTCCACATGGGCGTTCCGTCCGCAAAGTTCGCAGAGATTTACGCGCTCTTCGCCGATTGTCAGGTGGTAATCAAACACCGTCCCGACGATATATGACAGGCTCTCGTACTCACGGGAAAGTCCGGAGATTATCATTCCGCCGTCATCTGTAAAGTCAAAGGACTCGCCGGGATTGAGCTCGGTCTGCATGCCGGCGCCGAATGAATAAAACTTCGCCGACACTGCACGTATCTTTCCGTCCTGCGCTCTGAAAGTGTCGATGACCGGAGACAGGTTGACCGAATGGACGAATTCCACCGTAAATTCGCTTCCTTCGGAGCAGAGGTATGCGCCGCAGATATATCGATTCTCCGAGTTGCGCACAATAAGCACATCGGGGTGAAATAAAAGCACAACAGCCACAGCCGAAAGCAGGACCCCCGCCACGACCATGACTGTATATACTGCTTTATTTAAAGGTTTCCGCAGTTTCATGCAGGATAACTCCGGATACCGCAGGGAAGCCTTACGGCTCCCCGCGGTTCACGAATAAACAAGTAGTATCAGTTAGCGTTATGCAGATGCCTGTCAACCGACGGCGATTAAGCCAAGCTCGGAGAAATACTTAGTTGCACCGGGATGCATGGGAGTGGAGATGCCCTGAACAGCCTTCTCGGCGGAGAGCTCAGCGCCCTTGCCGTGCGCGGCGGTGATGGCATCGATATTCTCGAATATGCCCTTGGTGATGTCATATACGGTCTGATCGTCAAGATTGACATCGCAGATAAGGGTTGCGGAAACAGCCACGGTGGTGACATCCTTTTTTACGTTGGCATAGGTGCCGGCAGTCATATCAAACCGGGTGTAGAAGCCGTAGTTCTCCTGGAGGTAGGAAAGTTCCTTCTCGCCGATTGAGAGGATTGTGAAGTCGGAAGCCGTAGCCAGTTCGGTGATTGCAACAGTGGGAGCTCCGGCGGTTACAAAGAAAGCGTCAAGCTGACCGTCCTTGTATTTGTCTGCGGAATCGGTAAAGCTGAGGTTCTGCTTCTGGATATCATCGAAGGTCATGCCGTAAGCCTCGAAGATCTGAGCCGCGTTGAACTCGGTGCCCGAACCGACGTCGCCGACAGAGACCTTCTTGCCCTTCAGGTCGGCTACGGACTTGATGTTGGAGGAAGCTACGATCTGAACGACCTCGGGATACATGGTGCAGATGGCTGCGAAAGAGGTTATGGCGCCGTCGGCAGCAAAGGTGTTTGTGCCGTTGTAGGCATAGTCCATAACGTCATTTTGAACAATGGCGAGATCAACGTCGCCTGAGTCGATGAGCTGGATATTTGCCTTGGAAGCGCCGGTGGACTGTACGGTGAATTCAAGGCCGCACTTGTCCTTGAGCACCTGAGTGAAGGCTATGCCGAATGCATAATAAGTGCCGGTCTCTGAGCCGGTTGCCAAAAACAGCTTGTTGCCGCATGAGGTTACTGAAAGCAGCGTGCAGATTACGAGAAGAAGCGCGATTAACTTTTTCATACGGGGTTCCTTTCCTTAGTTGGCTTTATGCCGGAATTCATGCCGGTTCGTAAATATCGCGATAACGAAGCACGGCACTTTTAATATTTTACATCATTATATCAAATAAGTCAAGAGAAAAAATGCATTTGTATATAAATGTAAATTGCAAGAATAATTGCCCAAGGTTTTAAAGAAGTTAACAGTTACAAAAAGGCTGCCAATTGGTAAGCGGATTTATATCCAAGAATTTTGCGAGGATAGTTATTCACCCAGTCTTCGA
>JAAZAV010000036.1 GCA_012514145.1 Clostridiales bacterium
GCGGCGCAAACACAATTCCATCCAAAGCATTACACAAAATCGCTGCTCATAGGAATGTGTTCTATGAGCAGCGATTTTATATTCCCAAATAATATTAGGTAAAACACCCTTGACAAATCTCTTTCCACATGCCCTTGATATAAGCCAATTTGAGACGTTGAATCTCGATGGGTGCCAGGCGTTCGCCCGGGATTTCGAGGTTGAAGAGATAATCGTAGCCCACTTCTTTAAGACCCCGGACGACAGCTTTCCAGTTCACATTTCCGCGTCCGAAGGGCATCATGTGCTGATCTGTCTTACCCTCGTTGTCGGCGATGTGGAGCGCTTTGAGTTTATTTCCGCAGTTCTTGATGAACTCATACTGATCTCCGCCCATGATGTTCAGATGTCCGGTGTCAAGGCAGACAGCCAGATTAGGGCTGTTAACCGTGTTTATGAGGTCGAGGATCGGCTGAGACAGGGAAAGGTCATGCGTAAGATTCTCGAGACATATGACAAGGTCGGTGCCCTTGATATAATCGGTGAGGATTTCAAGAGCTTTAACTCGTGCCTCGTTTACCGCCTCAAGAGGAGCTTCCCTGTTATAGCCGGTATGCAGTACCGCGGAGGTAATACCCAGGGCGTTGAAGAGGTCAAGCCATTTCTTTAACCCATCAACATGTTCTGGATTGCAGATATTCGACGCCAGCCAGAGGTGACCCTGAGGAAATGAAAATCCGAGACCCTCCGCATAACGCCTGCATTCGGTGCCCACCTTAATCGGGTCGCCGCGCTCGAGCAGAGCAAATCCGTGTTCGTCGGAAAGCTCCGAACAATCGTAACCCTGACCAATAAATTCGCGAACCATCTCCTCAAAGGGAAGCTCGACAAAATAGGCTGACCAGACTCCGTATTTCATTATGTAACAGTTCCTTTCATGCTTTTTGTGAATTTGACTTTATGAACAGACAACCCGTCGAAACGATGTATAACCGTGATTATGCACACATAGAATTATAACACAGAAATAATCTGTGTACAACAGAGCAAATTAATATTTATACGGGAGAATTTCGATTGACTGACATTGCTCTTTGATAACAATTATCAGCGGATAACCTGCGATGTTCGGTTTTCGCGTGTCATATGATATGCACTGCCGTCAAAGTGTGTTTGTATTCCGAAAATGTTCTGATATACATCCGGTGTAAAGCATAGAAACAACGCCTTGTCCGCTTCGCCGGAACCCCCGGGAATGAGGACTCCGGTGTCATTGTACAGCTCAAAAGTGCGGTTGTTACAGTATACAACAATGCTTCCGAGTGTCAGCACCGTCCGATCTTCGGTATGGTCAACGCTGCCGCCGAAAGATTCCAGAACTTCGCGGATAGGGAAATATACCTTGCCTTTAACATTTCGTGCGGGATAGTTTAATCGGACAGCGTTTATCATAATATCCGGCATACGGTTACTTATATAATTGATTTTAGCGTCTGACGGGATTCCGAAGAGTATACGGTAGGTCGTGTTGAAGTATCCGTCATCGTGCATCATCAAATGCCGGCAGCTGTCATCGTAGTCGATATTATATACAAGGTTTCCGGATGTGAGCGATTCGAGGTTCGTTTCATACAGCCGGTGGTTATAACTGTAGCCATCAATGATCGGCACAAATGCTGCGAACCCGGCAAGTGATATCGCTGCCAGGGTTGAAACAGATATTACGGGACAATGCCGCATCAGCCTCGTGAACATCCCGGCAGAAGCGAATATCAGCAGCAGCAGCGGCGGCATGGTTGTTCTGGGGAAAAGGCTGCTTGTTGCCATCATCATGACCCATGTCAATACCGATGCCTGCGCGGCAAGTCCGATGCTTCGATAACTGTCGGTTCCCGCGTGAAAAATGCCGACTGCCGATATATAGGCAAGTCCGAGCAGCATGGCGATTAACATGAATATTCTGTTTTCAGAAAACCTGCCGAGAATATACATCAGCGTGAGCAGAGCGGACATTGCCCATCCGAAACCGAAATGCCGGCTTAATCTGCCGTCAAATAAGGGAAGAAGAGAGGTTAATATGATATATAGAACAACTATAACAAACCCGGAACCTTCACCGGCATAACAGACCGCAGAAGAAAAGAGCCGCTCAGAGAACGAAAGGGCATTCGGACTGATTGAGGCAATGTTTTCGCCTGCAATTCGTCCTATTGTAGCCGGTGATGCGATCACAGTTAACAAGCCGCCAAACGCGGAGGCAGCATATATAGTGAACCGCCTGCGTAAAGCGCGGCTGCCGCGATTAAGAAATGCGTATGCGGCACAGAGAAACACAGCCGCTGCGCCGTATTGCTCGGTTGTGGCTCCGGCGATGATGCAGAATATGATTGCGAAGGGCGATAACCTGCCGTTGCTACATTCCGCCCTGCTGTCCCGGGTCAGTAAGGCAAGCATACCGGCAATTAAAACCGCCGGAAACACATAGTTGGATGAAGCCGAAATCCAGAACAAACTCTCGCGAAGCGTCTCAATCGGAATGAGTGTGACAGATACCATTGAGAAAGCGATATATGCGGTAATGTCGACAGCGCGCCGCTCCCCTGTGATGAAAGCCGTAGATGCCGCGGCGAAGGCGGCAAGCAGAATCAGCGGATTGAAGTACCGAAATAACACAGTACCTGCTGAAAGAAGCAGCCAGGTTACAAGATGCACTAGATTTCTGCCGTTGAAGGTAAGATAGTGGTCAAAACATTTGCGTAGAAATGCCGATGCCCCGTTCTGTGTGAAGGTGGCATAGTAGTAGTCGTCGGCATAAAGAACCATGTGGGATGAAACCGAATATACCAGGACAGTCGGGATGACAATGATGAAAATACTCGGCAGCAGATAAGAAATTCGCTTCAGACTGTCTTTCATGTTGGTCATTGCGGCACCCTCCGTTGTGTTATGCCGTCATTATATCATAAAAGCAGCTACGGGTAAACAGATATGGTTATATCCTTGAGAAATTTTAATTGACTGTTGATTAGATGTCTCCCTTATGATATCATTATCTTATTGAGCAACGTACCATATTAATACATAGAAACAATCGGAGGCTTATCATGTTTAATGTAAAAGTGGATTTTGCGAAACCGACCGGTGCGATGAAGCCGATGCACGCCGTGAATAACGGGCCGGTATACAAGTTCACGGTTGACCAGCGCATAACCAATATCGACGCGTTCCGTGACGCGGGCATTCCTTACGCGCGCACCCATGATGCTTCATTCTATTCAAATTACGGCGGCGAACATACCATCGACGTTCACGCGATTTTCAAGGATTTTTCAAAGGATGAGAACGATCCGGCATCCTATGACTTTGTTCTGACCGATGAGTATCTCAAAGTGATGATTTTTGCCGGTGTTGAGCCTTTTTACCGGCTCGGTTCCAAGATCGAACACTGGCCGAAAAAATACGGAACATTGGTTCCTCCGGATTTCGGCAAGTGGGCGAGAATCTGCGAGCACATTATCCGCCACTACACCGAGGGATGGGCAGACGGATTCAAATATGATATCAGGTATTGGGAAATATGGAACGAGCCCGACGGCGCCGCAGATGATGCTCCTTATGTGGACAAAAAGTGCTGGGGCGGCACTCGTCTGCAGTTCTGTGAGCTTTACGATATCGCCGCAAAGCATCTCAAGAGCTGTTTCCCGCATTTAATGATAGGCGGCCCCGCGGTCTGTTATCCGATAAAAGACTGGGTGAATTTCTTCCTCGACTATTGTCGCGAACATAAATCCCCGCTTGATTTCTTCTCCTGGCACCAGTATGCAAGAAATCCGCGGGATATTGAGAGAACCGAAAAGCTGGCAAGAGAATTGCTCGATTCATACGGCTTCACCGAAACCGAAAGTATACTCAACGAATGGAACTATGTCAAGGGATGGACAGGCGACGACTGGCTTTACTCTCTTCGTACCGAGAAGAATCTTAAGGGTTCGTCATTTATTGCCGGCACCATAGCGCTTTCGCAGTATCAGCCTCTCGACCTTCTGATGTATTATGATGCACGTCCCTGCGCCATGAACGGTATGTTCTGCACCGATTTCGTCTGTGACAAGCTGAAGGGTTATTATCCTTTCTGGATGTTCAACAAACTGTTCAAGCTGGGCGAGTCGTTTGAAAGCCTGTCCGATGATAAGTCGATCATGTCCTGTGCCGCTGCGGGTGCGGAAGGTAAGGCTGTAATGCTGACCTATTACCGAGACGAGGATGAAGCCGAGGCGGCTGCGGTCAAATTGACGCTAGGCAATCTTTCCTGCGATAAGCCGACAAAGATATCCTTCTACCTGCTTGATGCCGCCCATGACGCCGAACTCGTGAGAGAAGAGACAGTCAACTGCCTGACCGCCGAACTGTATCTGAAACTCGATTTGTTTTCCACATATCTTGTAACCGCCGAACCGGCTGAGCTGTAGAACTATGGATAAACACCTGATTTTACTCGACACCGATATAGGCTGCGACATCGACGACTGGTATTGCCTTTCGTACTTGTTAGCGCGGGAGGATGTTGAAATTCTCGGCATCACCACCAATACCGGCAATGCAATAAAAAGGGCGGAGTTAGCCGATGCGATATGCTGCCTTGTCGGAAAGCCGGTGAAGGTCTGCGCCGGTGCAGAACGTCCGATAATCGGAGAAACGCTGCAGAAAAATCTTGTCGCTTCCGAGGCTGAGGTTCTGGCGGAAGATATGAATCCCGAAAATATAATACAGGAATCTGCTGTCGACTTCATGTGCCGGATTATAAAGCAGAACCCCGGTCGTGTGGAATTGGTATCGATAGGTGCTCTCACAAACAGCGCGAGACTCTTTATCGCTCATCCGGAGACGGCTGGGATGCTGAAATCAATGACCGTCATGGGCGGGCGTTTTGCCGATAAACCCTGGTGCCGCACGGAAAAATGGGGCGAGATCGAGTGGAATATCAGAATGGATCCGGTCGCCGCCGCAATAGTTTTTGATTCGTGTGTTAGGGAAATGATCATTATCGGCGTTGAGCAATCCTGCCGCATGTGGCAGCCTGCCGAGGCTGTAGTCAGTGCAATGAAGGGGCATGTTACTCTTGAGCCGGCGGCAAGAGCAGTGTCAGGCTGGAAGGGTGGCACATGGTTTCACGACGCGCTGGCGGCAATGGCGCTGCTCGAGCCGGAACTCTTTGAATGGCAGCGGGGAAGGGCGGACTGCGAGATTTTCGCCCATACACCCGGTAAGGTATCATTTTCGTCTGATAAAGGTGTGAATCACCGTTTGCTGACCGACGCCGATCCCGCAGTCTTCTTCGGCAGATATTCGGAAACTCTGGGAATCGGACTGCTGTATACAATCCCGTGTCCGTGGTGATTTCAACAGTGTTACAATCTTTGAATATTCACACCTGCAATCATGTGAATATAGTGAATAGTAATGATTATTGTAACAAAAATGAGAATTTTCTCAAAAACTCTTGTAATAATGCCTGTCATAGGGTATAATTAACATAGTCAAAAATTAATTACTGTTGATATACGGAGGAAATTCAAATGTCTGTTAAAGTTGCAATTAATGGTTTCGGTCGTATCGGTCGCCTCGCATTCCGTCAGATGTTCGGCGCCGAGGGTTACGATATTGTTGCTATCAACGACCTGACCAGTCCCAAGATGCTTGCTCATCTTCTTAAGTATGATACCGCTCAGGGTCGCTACGACGGTCACACCGTTGAAGCCGACGACGAAGCCGGCACCATCACCGTAGACGGCAAGACCCTCAAGATCTACTCCGAGAAGGACGCCGCAGCCTGCCCGTGGGGTGAGCTGGGTGTTGATGTAGTTCTCGAGTGCACCGGTTTCTATACCACCAAGGATAAATCCATGGCTCACATCAATGCAGGCGCGAAGAAGGTTGTTATCTCCGCTCCCGCCGGCAATGATCTGAAGACCATTGTTTACTCTGTTAACGAGAAGACCCTCACCGCTGACGACCAGATTATATCTGCCGCTTCCTGCACCACAAACTGCCTCGCCCCCATGGCGAAGGCTCTCAATGACTACGCTCCCATTCTCTCGGGTATCATGACCACCGTTCATGCTTACACCAGCGATCAGATGATTCTCGACGGTCCCCACAGAAAGGGTGACCTCCGCCGTGCACGCGCAGGCGCTCAGAACGTCGTTCCGAACTCTACCGGCGCAGCCAAGGCAATCGGTCTTGTTATCCCTGAGCTCAAGGGTAAGCTCATCGGTTCTGCTCAGAGAGTTCCCGTATGCACCGGTTCAACCACCATCCTTGTGGCGGTTGTCAAGGGTACCGACATCACCGTTGACAGCATCAACGCTGCCATGAAGGCTGCTTCTTCCGAGTCCTTCGGCTACAACACCGAAGAGATTGTTTCTTCCGACGTTATCGGTCTGTCCTGCGGTTCTCTCTTCGATGCGACCCAGACTATGGTAGCAAAAATTGACGATAACACCTACCAGGTTCAGGTCGTTGCATGGTATGACAACGAGTATTCCTACACCAGCCAGATGGTTCGCACCATTAAGTACCTTGCGGGTCTTAAATAATATAGTTTCAATAAGATAAAGTTCATCACGGCGGCTGCAAAATGCCGCCGTGATATTTTGTGTAGTACAGATTTGCTGACAGATTAAATTATTAAAATACAGAAAATCTGTTGACATATCCATGCCGTTGTGATACAATACCCGATGTTGACCGCAAAGAAGTATTTACTGACGGTCACGAAGCCTGCTTATAAGGCAATGCGCCATTAGCTCAGTGGATAGAGTGCCCGGCTACGAACCGGTAGGTCGCAGGTTCGAATCCTGCATGGCGCGCCATTATGGCGGTAATTGAATACCGACAAAAAACTCGAGCAATCGGGTTTTTTGTTTTTTCACCGAAGATTTATGGCGATTTAGCCGATAATATACAACTATAATATCTTTGTTGACACAATAGATAAATTGGTTTATAATTATGACAGTCGGAGATGTGTTTTAACATTGTTTCATATTTGTATGTTGTATACATGCAGGAGATTGCCGGAGATGAAAAAGTTTATTACCGAGAATAAATCATTTACAATCACGGTTATAGATCGCGCAAAAGACGGGAAACCGCTTCAATGCCGGAACGGGCATGAAATCGGCGACAGCTATATATGTGAATACGGCTGCCCTATGCCGACGAACGGCTGCGGCGGGTTCTGTTCCAAAACCATGATGAATCTATATCGCCTGAAAGAAGTGGTCTATACCAACGGTGACCTGAGGTTGTTGGGGTTTCCGAACAATCATGACATTGAGTTTCCCTGTCCGGACGGAGAAGTATGGTTTCGCATGCAGATTCATGACCTCACCGAGATAAAGCCGCTGACCGCCGACAAACTGCCGGAGTATGCAGATGTTATTCGCCGCAGTTTTGCTACCGTTGCCAAAGACTTCGGTTGGACGAGAGAAAATGCCCCAGGACATGTGAGCTATCTCTCCGATGAACAGATGAAAGAAAGATTCAAGGGTAATTTTCATCTATTCGGATTGTGCGTCGGCGACAGAATTTTTGGCTTTGTTGCATTGAATGATTTGGGCGACGGGATTTACGAACTCAGCAGGTTATCTGTGCTTCCCGAATGGCGACATTACGGTTACGGTAAGAAACTTGTGGATTACTGCAAAGAAAAGGCAAGGGAATTCGGCGGCAGAAAGATCACTGTTGATATTGTAGACGAGAATACGGTACTAAAAAACTGGTACGCCGCAAACGGATTTGTTCATACCGGAGTGAAAAAGTTCGGGCATCTTCCGTTCACGACCGGTTATATGGAATGGGAAGTTACACAGGCTAACTGAATACCGGACGGCATGAATTCCTGCCATCAGTTTACCGGCGGCGGTTTTAATGTAACGCTGGAAACATTGCAGGACATAATTGCAGGACATAGATGAAAGATAAAAGAACTGAACAACGGCAAAGCATTATGATTTTGCCGTTGTTATTTTCAATGTTGTTGATGTCGCCGGTGACTGTCTTGTGTTAATAAAAGATAAAAATACAAATATAAAAATTCTGATATATGGGTTTATTATAACATATGTATAAACATACAAAAAAGCATCGCATAGTATATGCCTTTTTGTTATGTTCGAATTAACTTTTTCGTGAAAATAATCACAATAGTCAAATTTAAGCGAAATAATTTAGAGTAATTAGCCAAACCACTTGAAAAGCAGAAAGAAATATGATAGAATACGGACGGTATGAAAATTACCGATAATAACGCTGAAACAAAGCCTGCGCAACGGAGGTTGATTTGATGACAGATTCGGAAAAGACTGTATCGGCTGAGCCTGATGGTAAAAACATAACGGAAAAATCAGGGAACAGAGAACAGTTGCCGGTGTATCTCTTTCATCAGGGTACGAACTATCGGGCATATGAGCTTCTCGGCTCGCACATTGTACACGAGCCTGATGGTGATACTGCGATTTTCCGTGTATGGGCACCGAATGCCGATAATGTCTTTCTCTGCGGAGATTTTAATGATTGGAACAGGGTAAGTCATCCGTTATCGCGGATCAGCGCCCAGGGACTATGGGGACTGAGCATTCCCGTAAGCGAGTTCGGCAAAGGCAGAAAATACAAATACGCGATTGTGCGCGGCGGTGTGACCAGGCTGAAAGCAGATCCCTACGCCGTATATTCTGAAACCCTGTCTGACACCGCCTCGATTTTGCATGAACTGGCGCCCGAATGGAATGACGGCGCCTGGATGAAGAGCCGGGCATCCCGTGATGTTCTCCGATCACCGATGAATATCTATGAGATACATCTCGGTTCCTGGCGTACCAGGGATGGCATGTCAACCGTCAGCGGAGAAGGTTATCTCAATTACCGGGAGATTGCCGATATGCTTATACCCTATGTTAAGCGCATGGGGTACACACATGTAGAGCTTATGCCGATAATGGAACATCCCTACGACGGTTCATGGGGTTATCAGATCTGCGGCTATTACGCGCCTACCTCGCGTTTCGGTACGCCGGAAGATTTTGCATACTTTGTGGACAGGCTTCACTGTGAGGGAATCGGTGTGATTCTCGACTGGGTGCCGGCGCATTTCCCTAAGGATGCTCACGGACTTTATGAGTTCGATGGCAGCCCGCTTTACGAATATCAGGGTTTCGACCGGATCGAACATGAGGGCTGGGGGACAAGGTGCTTTGATGTCGGACGCAATGAGGTTCAGTGTTTTCTCATATCGAACGCTCTGTACTGGTTAAACGAATTCCATATCGACGGTCTGCGTGTTGATGCGGTTGCATCCATGCTTTACCTTGATTATGACAGACGCCCGGGCGAATGGATACCGAATGTCCATGGCGGACATGAGAATCTCGAAGCGATCGCGTTTTTCAAGAAATTAAATTCGATAATAAAGCAACAGGTTCCGGATGCGATGATGATTGCCGAGGAATCGACCGCATGGGCGGCGCTGACAAAGCCGGTTGAGGATGGTGGGCTGGGCTTTACCTTCAAGTGGAATATGGGCTGGGCAAACGATATGTTCGAATATGTGGCAACCGACCCGATTTTCCGTAAGCATCAACACAGCAAGTTGAATTTTTCACTAATGTACGCATTCGGTGAGAATTACATTCTGCCTGTGTCGCACGATGAGGTGGTTCATGGCAAGAAGTCATTGCTTGATAAAATGTTCGGTGCATATGATGACAAGTTTGCCGGCATGCGAGTCTTCCTTTGCCACATGATTGCCCATCCCGGCAAAAAAATGACATTCATGGGCTGCGAATACGGTCAGTTCAGAGAATGGGATTATGCAAACCAGCTTGAGTGGTTCATGACCGACTATGACATGCATTCGAAATTGTGGAGTTTCACTTCGGCGCTGAACCATTTCTATCTGCGAACCCCCGCATTGTGGGAAAACGATATAAACTGGGACGGCTTCCGCTGGGTGTCGGCAGACGCAGCGGAAGACAATGTCATTGCATACGAGAGAATTGCCGGAGACGGCTCGCGGCTGCTCTGCGTCTTCAATTTCTCGGGAGCAATGCGCACCGGCTACCCGCTTAAGGTTTCCGGGCATTGGCGTACCGTTTTCTCAAGTGATGATGAAAAATGGGGCGGACGCGGTTTGCTTCCTCCCGAACATCTTAATGCGCTGAGAGGCATGCTGTATATCGACCTTCCGCCGCTTTCCGCCGTATATCTTGAATCCGAACCGGCAGAGGATACGGTGAAGATCGAAGAACCGCGGAAAGCGCAAAGCAGGAAAGCTTAATGCCGGACTTGAAACTGAGCTCTATCATGACAAATAAACAAAGGGGTATGATGGATTATGTATAAGAAAAAGGAATGCATAGCTATGCTGCTTGCCGGCGGGCAGGGCAGCAGACTCTACACGCTGACGGAGAAATCCGCAAAACCGGCGGTACCGTTTGGCGGAAAATACCGGATAATCGATTTTCCGCTGTCGAACTGTGTGCACTCGGGAATCGATGTGGTGGGCGTGCTGACACAATACCGCCCGCTTGAGCTCAACGAGTATATCGGCAACGGACAGCCCTGGGGTCTGGATCTTATGTACGGCGGTGCGATGGTTCTGCCGCCTTATCAGGGCAAAACGGCTGATTGGTATAAGGGTACTGCTAACGCCATTTATCAGAACCTGCACTTTATCGACCGTTACGATCCGGATTATGTTGTAATCCTATCAGGCGACCATATTTACAAGATGGATTACTCCGCCATGCTCAAGGAACACATAAAGAACGATGCGGTATGTTCGATAGCTGTCATCAATGTATCGCTGCAGGAAGCAAGCCGGTTCGGAATCATGAACACCGACGAGAACAACCGTATTCTCGAGTTTGAGGAGAAACCGAAACATCCCAAGAGTACCAAGGCATCGATGGGTATATACATCTTCAACACAGACAAACTGAAATCTTACCTTATCGCCGACGAGGCGGATGAGAATTCATCAAAGGACTTCGGCAAAAATATCATACCCACCATGCTCAATGCCGGAGAGCGCATGTTTGCATACCAATTCGACGGATACTGGCGTGATGTGGGAACTATCGACAGCCTTTGGGAAGCAAACATGGATCTTCTCGGAGAGGTGCCTGAGTTCAATCTCGATAGCGACTGGACCATCTACTCCCGCAACTATACACTGCCGCCGCAGTTTATAGGCGAGAGTGCGGTAATTGACAATTCTATTATCACCGAAAACTGTCATATTGAGAGCCGTATAGAGAACTCGGTTCTTTTCAGCAGTGTTACGGTGGAGCCGGGAGCTTTGATACGCAATTCCATCCTTATGAGCGGTGTCACCGTACGCGCGGGTGCCAAGGTGGATTATGCTATTATCGACCATGACACCGTTATCGGCGCAGGAGCGGAAATCGGACAGGAGAAGGGCGCGGACGGCAAGAGACCGGCTATCGCTGTAATAGGCAGCGATCTTAACGTTCCTCCGGGAATGAAGATAGGCGCCGGCGAGATGATTAACGAAGCGTCGCTTGAGGCAAAGTTCAAAACCGTGGGATAACCGCGGAGAAATCGGTAATTCCGTATAAAAGAGATACGGTGCGCGGATATCCGGCTGCACCGAAAGCAAATTAATTGAATAGAGGGGAACGATTATGTCCGCGGCTGGCATTATTTTTTCGAATTTACATGAGGCTCACATCACAGAGCTGACTAAGGTGCGCACCATGGCGGCAGTGCCGTTTATGGCAAGATATCGGCTGGTGGATTTTCCGCTGTCGAACATGATAAACTCGGGCATTACCAATGTCAGCGTTATTACCCATTACAATTATCATTCGCTGATGAACCATATCGGTTCAGGTAAGGACTGGGATCTTGCGCGCCGGAACGGCGGTATCCAGATTCTGCCGCCCTTTATTACGGCATATGCCAACAACAGCAATTCGCTGTACAGCACACGCCTCGAGGCGCTGTGTTCAATCAATCACTCAATTTCAAATATCAAGGATGATTTTATTGTCCTCTGTGACTGCGACTGCATCTGCAACATTGATATAAAGGAAATCCTTGAAGAGCATGAGGAAAAAAAGGCAGACCTCACTGTCGTTGTTCAGAAGAAGAATGTCACAGATGAGGAAAGGGCAAAATTTACGATAATCGAAGCCGATGCCGATGGTCATATCACTGACGCTTTCACCAATTCCGGGATGACTTCGGGCGAAAAGCATGTAAGCCTGAATATTATGGTGATTACCCGTCAGTTTATGTCAAATATGCTCGCGGATACCATGGCTCACAGCTACAAGAGCTTCACCTACGATATTATCGGTCGGTACAAGGGCAGCCGTAATTTCCGTATTCATGAGTTTAACGGACATTATTCGGCAGTTGATTCATTTGTCGGGTATTTCAATCAGAGTATGAAAATACTCAGAACCGAATCTATCCGTGAAGAGATATTCGGCAACAAGAACCGTCCGATATTTACACGCATACGCAACTCGGTTCCCACAAGGTATAAGACCGGCTGCATCGTCCGCAACTCTTTCATTGCTGACGGGTGCATTATTGAGGGAACTGTTGAGAACTCGATTCTTGCGAGAAATGTCAAGATAGGCAAAAACGCGGTAGTACGCAATTCGATATTATTCAGAAACACTACCGTCGGCGAGTATGCCGAGTTGGATTATGTGCTTTCAGACAAGAACGCAACTATCCGCGACGGCAGGCATCTCTCCGGCTGTGACGCGCTGCCCTACTTCATCGACAAGGGAATGAATCTGTAATTGGATATTGTGAACACAGAGCTGAATAGAAGGGAAGGTAACCAATGAAAAGCATACTGTTTGCCGCATCCGAAGCACTGCCCTTTGCCTCTACCGGCGGATTGGGCGATGTCGCCGGCTCACTTCCGGCGGCGCTTGCCAAGCTGGGTTGTGACGCTCGCGTGGTAATTCCGCTTTACAGCTCAATTGACGAAAAATACCGCCGCGAGATGCACTTCATATGCGCCATAAGGGTCAGATTGTCCTGGAGGAATCAATACTGCGGCGTTTTCAGTCTTGTAAAAGACGGAGTGACCTATTATTTCCTTGACAACGAGTTCTACTTCAAACGCGTATCGATGTACGGCAACTATGATGACGGCGAGCGTTTTGCCTTCTTCTGCAAGGCGGTTCTCGACATGATGCCATATATCGACTTTTTCCCGGACATACTTCATACCAACGACTGGCATACCGCCCTTGCGGCAATATATCTCAAACGCAAATACGGTCAGATTGAGAGATACAGCGAGATTCGCTCGGTACATACCATACACAATATCGAATATCAGGGTGTATACGATTTCTCGATTCTTGACGATGTATTTGATTTGCCGCCATCCAACGCTTCGATTGTCGACTATAACGGTCTGGTGAATCTAACCAAAGGCGCCATAGTCTGCTGTGACCGATTGACTACCGTAAGCCCTCGTTATGCCGAGGAGATTATGACCGAGACATTCGCCAGCGGTCTACACTACATTCTGGGCGAGAACAGCTACAAGATTGTAGGCATACTGAACGGCATCGATGTGGATTACTATAATCCGGCAACCGATCCGGCGATTCCGGCGCATTATACTTCGGATGATTTCAGCGGTAAAGCGACGTGCAAGGCTGAACTTCAGCGCCGCTACGGTCTGCCTGTGGAGCCTGACAAGCCGATGATTGCGATGATAAGCCGGCTTGCATCCCACAAGGGTATGAATCTCGTCGAGAGGATATTGGACGAGCTGCTGCAGCAGGATGTTCAGTTTGTGGTTCTGGGCAAAGGCGAAATTCAATACGAGCGTTTCTTCCGCGGGATTGAAGAGCGCTACAATAACAAGGCTCGCGCTATTATTGAGTATAATAAGGAGTTGTCAAAGTTGGTTTACGCCGCTTCGGATATTTTCCTTATGCCTTCACGCACAGAACCCTGCGGATTGTCGCAGATGATTGCCTCTCGTTACGGAAGCATTCCTCTTGTACGCGAAACCGGAGGCTTATATGACTCGATAAAGAACTACAATCCCTCCGACCGCAGCGGAAACGGCTTTACCTTCAAAAACTATAACGCTCACGAAATGCTCTTTGCGCTCAAAGACGCGGTAAAGTTTATGACAGAGTCGCATGAGGAGTGGGAAGCGTTGGTGCGCCATGTAATGAATGTAGATTTCTCATGGGATCTGTCAGCGGAACGTTATATAGATATGTACAGCGAAATCATTTAATCAAAAAATTATCACAGCGAATCTAATTAATCGAGGAAGACGAAAGCATGAACAATACTGTATCCCGTTCACAAATCAAAGAAGCCATAAACCTTAAGTTGTCCAGATACTACGGAATAACACCTGCGGAAGCGAGTTCGGAACAGATCTATAAAGCAACCGTATTGACGGTCAAGGATATCCTTGCCCAGAAAAAGAGTGAAACCTTTGAGGCTGTCAGGCGCCAGAGAGCCAAGCGCGTATACTATATGTGCATGGAGTTCCTTGTAGGACGTTCGCTGCGCAACAACCTCATGAACCTCGGCATTGCCGAGGACTATAAAGCCGTCCTGTCTGAGTTCGGGTTCGATCTTGACAGTCTGTATGAGCTTGAACCTGATGCGGGACTTGGCAACGGCGGTCTGGGACGTCTGGCTGTCTGTTATCTTGACGCACTTACTTCCAACAATTATCCGGTGACCGGATTCTCAATATGTTATGAGTTCGGACTATTTAAGCAGAAAATTGTGGACGGAATGCAGATCGAGCTGCCCGATATCTGGATGCCGGGCGGCGATGTCTGGCTGGTTCCGCGTACCGACAAGAGCGTTACAGTTCGAATGGGCGGACATGTCAACGAAGAGTGGAAGGACGATAAGTTAGACATATCTTATGAAGGCTACGATGAGGTTCAAGCCATTCCTTATGATATGTTTATTTCCGGCGCCTCTGAGACGGTTAACGTTTTAAGATTATGGAGAGCACAAAGCCCGCCGAACTTCAATATTAAGCTCTTTTCCCAAGGTGAGTACCTTAGAGCGGTGGAGGATAATACCAGCGCTGAGATCATATCCAAGGTGCTTTATCCCTCCGACAACCACACTGAGGGTAAGCTGTTGCGTCTTACTCAGCAGTATTTTTTAGTCTCCGCATCGCTTCAGTGCATTATTACCGATCATTTGGCAGTATACGGAACCATAAGCAACCTGTGTGACAAGGTTGCGATACATCTTAACGATACTCACCCGGCGCTCTGCATTCCGGAACTGATGCGTATACTCATGGATACATACTCGTACTCATGGGAAAGAGCCTGGGAGGTTGTGCGCAGAATTTTTTCCTATACAAATCATACTGTAATGCCCGAGGCATTGGAGGAGTGGAACGAAGACCTTTTCAAACTTAAGTTGCCTCGTATCCACCAAATTGTCTCGGAGATAAACCGCCGCTTCTGTGCCGATCTCTGGACAAGATACCCCGGCGATTGGGATCGCATCTCCCGCATGGCAGTGGTGGCAAACAATCACGTGCGTATGGCAAACCTGTCTGTTATAGGGTCCTACCGTGTCAATGGTGTATCTGAACTGCACAGCGAAATACTTAAGAAGACTGTCTTCCGCGACTTTTACAAACTTGATCCGGCAAAGTTTACAAATGTCACAAACGGCATAACACATCGCCGTTGGTTGTGTTACGTTAACCCCGAACTTGCCGGACTGCTTGACGAGTCGATCGGCAGAGAGTATCGGACCGATGCGTCAAAACTTGGTGACTTTGTCAAATATTATGACGATACCGCCATTCTCGAACGTCTCGGTGAAATAAAGCATAACAATAAAAAATCCTTTGCAGACTATGTAAAGCAGAAAACCGGTGTCGCTATAGACCCGGATTCCCTGTATGATGTTCAGATCAAGCGTCTGCATGAATACAAGCGTCAGCTTCTCAATACTCTAAGAATAATAAGTCTGTATAATCGTCTGCTTGAGAATCCCAACCTTGAGATTCAGCCGCGCACCTTTATCTTCGGAGCGAAAGCGGCACAGGGATACCATATGGCGAAGGAGACTATTCGTCTGATCTGGTCTTTGAGCCGTGAAATAGAAAACAATCCGAAGATTCGCGAAAAACTCCGCGTGGTTTTCATGGAGGATTACAATGTCTCCATAGCCGAGCACCTGATTCCCGCATCGGATATCAGCGAACAACTCTCGCTGGCAGGCAAAGAAGCCAGCGGTACGGGCAACATGAAGTTCATGATAAACGGCGCGATTACCGTCGGTACCCTGGACGGAGCAAATGTGGAGATCAAAGAAGCCGTCGGAGACTCCAATATATTTATTTTCGGTCTCGACAAGGATGAGGTGGAAGACCTCTGGCGCCGCGGATACGACGCTCGTTCGTACTACAACACAAGTACGGTGCTCATGAAGGCAGTTGACCGCCTGGCACACGGATTTAACGGCAGTTCATTCGAGTATATCATGCGCTATCTGATAGCTAATCAGCACGGCGTATGCGATCCATTTATGTGTCTTGCCGACTTTGATTCCTACTGCGCGGTTCATGATATTATGGATGGCATTTATACTGCCGACCGCCGTAAGTGGCTCAACATGTCGCTCATAAACATCGCATCAGCGGGACGCTTTGCGGCAGACCGAAGTGTGCGTGAGTATGCGGAGGATATTTGGAACTTCAAACCTGTTACAAAGGGAGCCAAAATCCCGGATACCGCACGCGGAGCCGGCAAAAGATGAGGCTCTGTCCGATAGATGAGACGGCGCTTCCCGAAAACTGTCGATCGTTTCAATACCGCTTGGTGCGGGTAAATCAGGACGGCAGCAGGGCATACGGCGCTCTCAGGTACGGGGACAAGGCGATATTTGAGGCGTACATTCCCCGCGACGATGCTGCATATGGCGTTAGGCTTAAACTGCGGCTCGACGGCGGTTCACCGTCCTTCTACAACATGCAATGCATTGGTCTGCGGTTGGGCTGTGATGTATACAGCTGCGAAGTCGATCCTGATATAGGGCTGTATTTCATAAAGATTTCATTTGATTCTCCCGAAGGTAAGCGGTATATGCCGAATCTGAGGGATGGAGGAGATGAGTTTCAGCTTACCGTTTACCCGAATGGCTTTAGTACCCCTGCATCGCTGAAAGGCGGAACCATTTACCAGATATTCCCCGACCGTTTCGCAAAATCCGCGGAACATCCCACCGTGCCGCATGATAATGCCGTAATCAATGACGACTGGTATGGCGGTATCCCCAAGTACCCGGATAAGCCGGGAGATGAGGTCGACTGCAACGATTTCTTCGGGGGTTCATTGTGGGGAATTGCAGAGAAGCTCGACTATCTCGCGTCTCTTGGGGTAACGCATATCTACTTCAATCCTATATTTGAAGCGCATACCAATCACCGCTATGACACAGGCGACTATACAAAAGTCGATGGGTTGCTTGGCGGATGTGATGCTTTGGATCATCTGATAGCAGAGGGCAAAAAACGAGGGATCGGAATCATTCTCGACGGTGTGTTCAGTCATACCGGCAGCGACAGCAGATATTTCAATCGGGAAGGTCGTTATCCCACAAAGGGAGCCTATTCGTCGAAGCGTTCGCGGTATTACAGCTGGTATACTTTTCGAGACTATCCGGATGATTATGAGTGCTGGTGGGGTGTTAAGATTCTTCCAACACTCAACAAGCATAATGTTGCGGTTCGCGATTTCTTCTGTTCTGAGAACGGCATAGCCGCCAGGTATATCGCGCGGGGAATCGCAGGCTGGCGGCTGGATGTGGCGGATGAACTGCCGGATGAGTTCCTCGACGAACTGCGTGTTGCCGTAAAAGCCAAGAATCCGGAAGCCGTCATTATCGGCGAGGTCTGGGAGGATGCGTCCAATAAGATAGCATACGGAGCACGGCGCAGATACTTCACAAGCGGTCAGATCGACTCGGTCATGAATTATCCGCTGCGTGAAGCTATAATAGCCTTTGTAACGGGCGGCGGTGCCGAGAGACTGAGAAGAACCGCCGAATGTCTTTATGAGCATTACCCGAAATGCGTGTCGGATGTCCTTATGAATATGCTGGGCAACCATGACACCGAGCGTATACTCAATATACTTGGCAGCGATTCGCCCGAGATGACGAGACAGCTTCCGAATGTTAAGCTGTCAACGGCGAAGCTGACTGCAGCCGAACGGAAACGCGGTATCGGCAGGCTTAAATTAGCTGCTCTCCTGTGTGCCACGCTTCCGGGCGTTCCGTCCGTTTACTACGGTGACGAGGCGGGGCTCGAAGGCTGGCGTGACCCCTTCAACCGCAGGTGTTATCCCTGGGGAAGGGAGGAGGAGCAGCTTGTCGAGCATTACCGAAAACTCGGCAAAATCAGAAGTATGAACCGGGAGTTTGCCGACGGCGAATTTGAAGTTCTTTATGCAAATGACGGTCTGTTTATTTTCCGGCGCGAGAGTATCGTGACAGCCGTCAATGCTTCATCTAAGGAATATACACTCGCCTTCCCCGGAAAGACGGTTCACACATACACCGAACTTATGTCCAATGCAGACATTGCCGACACATACAAGATCGATTCAATGAGCGGAGCGATATTTGCGGCGAAAAAATAAATATGTCTGCTCCCCCGATACATAAAAATGAGGGCGACTTAAATGAAAAGAATAGAGCTGATTCCAAGTGAATCAAAGGGTAAAATAAACCGCAATATCTACGGTCACTTTTCCGAGCATATCGGCGGTGTCTTTTACGACGGTCTTTGGGTCGGCGAGGATTCCGAAATCCCCAATTACGGCGGCTTCCGCAAAAGCATAGTGGATGCGATGCGCGAGATCAAACCACCGGTTCTGCGTTGGCCCGGCGGCTGTTTCGCGGAGACATATGACTGGCGTGACGGTATCGGTCCCCGTGACAAACGCCCCGTTACTCTCAACTGGTGGTACAACAACGACAAGCGCACCGAATCCAATCAAGTCGGCACCCATGAGTTTGTAAGACTGTGCAGGCTCATCGGCGCGGAACCCTACTTTGCCGCCAATATAACCTCCACCACGCCTCTTGAAATCCGTAACTGGATGGAATACTGCAATGCCCCCGAGAAACTAACCAGCCTTGCCGCCGCCCGAGGTGATAACGGCGATGCACAGCCGTTTGCCGTAAAATACTGGGGTATCGGCAACGAGAACTGGGGCGGCGGCGGAAACATGACGCCCGAGATGTATGCAAGGCGATATATTCAGTATGCCACTGTCTGCAATATCAGGTTCAATGACGAGAAGTATATAGCCTGCGGAGCCAATGCGGGTGACGTTGCATGGACAAACCGCTTCATGGCTGAATTCAGAAACGCCGCTCCGCTATATGCTCTGGCATTCCACTATTACTGCGGCAGTGCCGGTGACCCCTTGAAATTCACCGAAGCTGAGTGGTATCAGATGCTGGACAAGGCGGCTGTTATGGATTCGCTCATAAAGCGTCACCGGTCGGCGATGCGCACCTATGATCCGGACGGGCGGATCAAAATTATTGTGGATGAGTGGGGATGCTGGCATCCCGGAGGTTCCGGACCCTCAAAGGGCTACAATCTCTTTGAACAGCAGAGCACCGTCCGTGACGCGATGGTAACCGCTTTGACCCTGAACATTTTCAACGATCATTGCGATATCGTTGATATGGCGAATGTCGCTCAGCTATGCAACAATCTCCACTGCCTCTTCCTTGCCGGCGGCGACAAGATGACCGTGACCCCGACCTATCATGTGTTCAAAATGTTTAAGGGTCACCAGGATGCCCGTCATATCTTCTGCGCAGGAGAAAAGGATGGGCTTACCATATCCGCTTCCGAAAAAGACGGTAAGTATACAATCACGGCAGGCAATCTCAGTTACAACAAAACTGAGGAGCTGAAACTCTCTCTCTTCGGTGGGAAACTCAACGGTAAGGCGAATGTCACGGTTCTCACTCATGAGGATCCCCACGCGCATAATACCTTCGATGAGCCGGATAAGGTTCATCCGGTGACAAGCGTTATTGATATTGATGATGACACTGTCTATACACTTCCTCCGGCAAGTATCACATTGATCGAAATAGCATAATAAATGCAGTCGTATTAAACACAAAATAGTACCGGGTCGCCAAGTTAATGG
Source organism: Clostridiales bacterium (assembly GCA_012514145.1). Taxonomy (GTDB): domain Bacteria; phylum Bacillota; class Clostridia; order Oscillospirales; family CAG-272; genus JAAZAV01. The sequence goes on from JAAZAV010000036.1 coordinate 20,229, forward strand.
TGACCCGGTACTTAATTATTGACTTGTTTTGTAACTGCCTGTTATTGACGCATGTAAAAGGTGTATACCTGCTTCTGATACACTCATGCCGTTGCTTGAGCGGCAACCTTTTTAATATACGGAACAACTTCGTTCTTGGGAATACCGAGAACAAATGAGAATTCATCGGTTATAAGTTTGGCGGCAGCGGTAAGCAGCTTCTCGTCCCCGCTGTAGAATTTGCGTTTCTTGGCGAGCTGCTCACGTTTATAATCGGTAAGGACCGACAGCAGACCGAGTATGGCGCAGCGGTCTCCGCTGTTGAGGATTTCGGTATATGCTGCGTTGCGGGCACGGCTCTCGGTTATCCAGTCAGGTGTCTCGTCCGGAAGACGACGGATGGCTTCGTGAATTTCGTCGGCTTTCAGCAGACGCTGCATCGACATCGCAACCGGTGAGCCCACCGGTATATATGCAGACGAACGGGAGTCATTTACCGAGCTCAATACATAATAGTCGCGTTCCTCGTCTCCGCCAAAGCTGTCACGCCGGATCTCATCTATTCGGCAGATACCACAGCTTTTATACAGAACATAATCGCCCGGTGCTGGAACAAATTTGTGTTCGGTTGTTTCCTGGGGATGCTTCACGGTAAACCTCCTTGTCCGCAAGTGAAGAAAACTGAATAATAATAATCAACAGATATATTATACCACAAAAACGGTTATTTTTCAAAGGTAATATTAACCAAATATCATACCCTGCTATATGGTATGTGGATAATAATTCTGTACAGAACAACTAATACCTTACGTTGCCATGCATTGATATTTGTCAGACGCCGAACAGCCTCATGGCAAGCCACAGCATAACAGGTATGGTCATGGAAGAAAGCAGTGTTGACATACTTACAAAGTGTGCGGCGAATCCCGGGCTTATGTCATAGCGCTCACCGAACATACTGGCGTTTGAAGCCGAGGGGAGAGCGGACATAATTGCCGCAAACACCGAAAAGTCCGCAGGCAGTCTTACGATGAGGCACAGCCCTATTACGGCAGCCGGTATGACAATCAGGCGTATCAGACAGATATAATAGATTTTTAAATTCGTGAACAGCTTTTTGAAAGGTATAGTTGCCAGCAAACCTCCGACAATCAGCATTGAAAGAGGCGTACAGAGCGAGCCTAAATACTTGACCGCGCTGGCAAGCGGCGCAGGGAAGCTGACCCTCAGCAGGAAGAGAGCAAGACCGACCAGACAGGGCGTGGTGCCGTAATTCAGCACCATCTTAAGCGGACTTATCTTAATTTCGCTGCGCACTCTCCCGAGTACATACATTCCGTAAGTCCAGGTTACAATGTTGTGAACTATCACGTAAAATGAACCCCAGAACAGTCCCAGGTCACCAAGCAGCGACTTAAGAATCGGGAAGCCGAGAAAGCCGCAGTTAGCGAACAGGAGACCGAATTCAGATATTCTGCGTTCGTCCTGATCCGTGAATCTGAACGTTGCCAAGCGGGCGATAACCGCAGTAGCCGTATGTATAACGGTACCCAGCGCCAGTATAATTACCGCCGTACGAAGGTTCTTTGCCGAGTATTCGGTCGACATAATCGCATCGATTATCATGAACGGCTGACCGATCCAGATAATCAGGTTTGAAAGATATTTTGAGCACTTATCATCGATGTAGCCCAGCTTGCGCGCGGCAAATCCGATGATAAGGATAATAAACATTGTGGCTACTGTATTAAGCAGCACATTAAAGTCGAGTGTCATTTATTACTGCAACAAATAATGAACTTTGCTTTCGTCAGCGCGAACCCGACGCAGAGGCTCTTACCGCGTCGAGCCGGGCTTTGATTTCCTTCATATCGACCAGCATGTCCTCGCGTTTGCGCGGATCACGCAGAAGCAGTGAAGGATGATAAACCGCAGTCATGGCAACGCCGCTGCGCTCAATCCACTGTCCGTGCTCAAGGGTTATGCGATAGTCGGGGCGAATTATCCGCATTGCAGCGATGCGTCCGAGGCAGACAATCAGCTTCGGACGTATAAGCGAAACCTGACCGCGCAGGTATTCGATGCAGGTGTCCTGCTCAGCCGGAAGCGGATCGCGATTCTGCGGCGGGCGGCATTTGAGAATATTAGCAATATATACCTCAGAACGCTCAATTCCGACCGCCTCGAAATATTTATCAAGCAGCTGCCCTGCACGCCCGACAAAGGGTATGCCCATCTTATCCTCCTGCTCGCCGGGCGCTTCGCCGATGAACATAAGCTCGGCTGTTTTTGAGCCGGTTCCGAATACACAGTTTGTGCGGGTGCGTCCGAGTTCGCAGCGGTTACAGCTGCGGCATGCTTCTTCAAGTGTGTTCCAATCCATATGATGCCTTTCAGTTACCGGCTGCATCAGCCGATATGTATTTCTCCTGTGCTCTGTAGAATTCGACTATCCCGTCGGCAATTGCCCGACCGGCGGCTTCTATGTTCTTTTGCGAGAGCATCTGCTCATACTCCTCGACACAGGTGATAAAACCCACCTCAACAAGTGCTGACGGGAAACGCACATTCCGCACCATCGCAAGACGCTGGCGTGCTACGCTTCGCTCCAATCTGTCGAGTCCGCGTGACAGCGATTCTCCGAGTGTATCGGCGAGCATATAACCCGAATCAGCGAAATATAGGGACACCACTCCGCGTACGCGTGTAGCGTCACTGGTATATTCGAGTGAATTCTGATGAATAGATACACAAAGATCGGGTATTGTCGCCTCAAGCAGTTCAAGCCTGGGGTAGATGGACATTGTGCTGTCATCGTTTCGCGTGAGAATCACATCTGCGCCGAGTTTACTCAGATATTCTGCGGCTGCAAGTGCGATGTCAAGGTTCATATCCTTCTCATGACGCCTGCCGTCGGGCCCCAGAGCTCCGGGGTCTATGCCGCCATGTCCGGCGTCAACTATAATCACCCTGCCGTCCAGAGGACGCAGCCCTGCCGCATTTCCGGAAGGATTCAGGAAACTGACAGTGAAACCTGTGTCATGATAGCCGAACTCGAAACCATAGAAGTTTTTAAGATCTTTAAGCGTAAATTTCAGATAATAGGAGTTTGCCTTGCGGCTTTTGCTGCCTTCCACCGCTGTAAAAAAGGGATTTGGCGGGAGTTCAATATTCGGTATGTTGTCGGTGTCCACATTATAGAGGGTAAGTATAAACCTGCCGTCCTCAATGTAACCGTTCAGCGGAATACCGATCCCGCCGGTAAAACGCATTGCGGTATACCTGCTTCCGACATCACAGTCGAAACCGGTGACAGTCGATATGCCGTTTAACGGTTCTGTCTCCTCGCATCCGGAGGCTGTAAGATAGCCGCCCATGCGCAGCCTGTAGTAGCCGTTTGACAGACTCACTGCGTTATCGGTCATGCCTGCCATCGCGGGGGTGTAGTCATCGTAGTACCAGCTGTTCTCGGCTACTTTTAGCTCCGTCTCGTCCTTTACAACGCGGACGCCGATAGCTGCACCGGAACCTATAACGCGAACCCTTGCGCCGGTAAACTCATCACTTTCCTTGCCGCGCTTAGCTTTGAATACTATACTACCGAGATCTGTAACCTTGCCGCTGCTTCCTGCGGGAATGGTAAGAGAACCGGTATAAGTTTCGCTCATATAATTACCCTGGTTAGGCGGCTTTATCGTGGCTGTAAGATTTACGGTTTTACCGTTGAGTGTAGCGCTGACCGCGCTGCGCGAGGGGGCGGTAACAGACAGATTTATCACCGTGCCCCCCGCATTCGCAATGTCAAGTGCAGGCGAAGCGGAAACTATTTTGAATTCGGAGAGCTGTGCATATGTATTTTCGGTTGATGCCGGTTTGACACCGCAGTTTATAACATACTCATAATCGGTGCCGTTGTGTGTGAAGACATGCGTATTGACGCCGTTTTTGAGCAAAAAGTATGCTGAGAATAACCCGGAACGGGTACGGCTTATCGGCTGACCGTCAAGCAGCAGCGGAAGGGCGGGATCGGAATTACCTATGACATAAGTTCCGTTACCCGTCAGGTAGGTGCCGCTTTTCGGTGATACCACTTCAAATGTCGCGCCGTTAGACACGACAGGATCGCAGAGTAGCGGTTCTCTGTAGGAGTTTATCAGAAGATCCCAGCAAAGCCGCTCGTTCGCCGCAATCGATGCGTAGCCGTACATGATACCGCCGCGGTAGTTTTTAAGCGAACGCGCGAAGGCAATCTGCTGAGCCAGCTCATTGCTGTCCGTCCAGTCGCTGATCCTGTAGGCTCCGTGTGATATCAGCAGCTTAACATTTTCATAACCGTCAAGCTGGGCATTCCACCAGCGGGACAGCACATCGAAACGCGCAACACTTGTGGAAAACGCCCAATATAGCTGAGGCGCGACATAATCCACATACCCGCCCCTGACCCAGGCGAGGGTGTCGCAGTATATGTCGCGATAGGAACTGAGTCCGTTTGTATCGGAACCGCCGTTTGTTCCGTCATTATTCTGCCATATACCAAAGGGCGCAATGCCGAATTCAAGATAGCTGCTCACATCCTTGACAGCTTCATAGCAGGCTTTGACGGTCTGATTGACATTATCGCGCCTCCAGTCGGCAAGGCTGTCAAAGCCGCCGCCATACTGTTCATACTGAGCCGCATCGTCAAATACCGCATCCTTTACCGGATACGGATAGAAATAGTCGTCGAATACTACGCCGTCGCAGTTGTAATTTTCAGTCAATTCCCGTACTCCGGCGGCAATAAGTTCACGAACCTCCGGTATGCCGGGGTTGAAATAGAGCCTTCCGTCGTCATAGGCGACGACCCACTCGGGATTCATTCGAGCGGGACTCGACAGAGACAATGCATTTATGTCGTGCTGCGGCTCTTCTGCCGTGCCTGTTGTCACACGATAGGGGTTGACCCAGGCGTGAACCTTGATATCGAGACTATGAGCTTTTTTAATGATATACTCGAACGGATCAAAATCGTCAGGCAGTTCAGAACCCTGTATGCCGGTAAGAAACTCACTGACAGGGAAGTATTTGCTTTTACAGAGCGAATCAGCCGACGGACGCACCTGAAAGTAAATGGCGTTGAAACCCACATCCGCACAGTTTTCAACGATTGTGTCAAGCTCGGTACGCAGCTCATTTGCCGACAACCCTGCGGCAGAGGGAAAGTTTATATTGAGTACCGATGCAATCCACACGCCGCGCACCTCACTGTCGGGGTTTGGCAGTCCGGACAGCGGCGGATCATATTCCGGTATTCGCAGTATTCCGGAATAGCCCCGGTCGCCTGATGCGGAGGGACGTGTCAGGACCGCCGCGCAGCATACAAGTGTCATGGCGAAACCTATCACAAGTATAACGGTTATTTTAGCGAACCATCCGAAGAAAGTCAGTCTTCCGTTTTTACGCATATGTTGTTTCATCCTTTAAGTCTCGGGGTGAAATACTATACATGCCTATTATATCACAAACCTGTAATAATTACAACATACTTTGTCCCGTAATTTGCTTAATACGATATTGACAAACACTTCATTAAGCTATATAATTTTCATATAACCTGGAAATATCCGAAAAATCGTTTGATAATCGAAAGGAGTTTAACATGACACCCTGGGAACTTAATAAATCGGCAGTTGCCAAAACCATTCCGTCAATGCGCTATGTAAGCGGCGATATCGGGGAGTGGCGCAGCGCTACAGAGTCAAAGCTTGCCGAACTGCTCGGCATGGATACATTCACAAAGGTTTCACCCGAACTTGAGATCGAGTTCGACAAAATCACCGACGAGCGCCGTGAGATCCGATTTACCTTCAAAAGTGAGGAGGATTATAGGGTGCCCTGCCACCTCTGCATCCCTCTCGGTGCTGAAAAACCGCTGCCGGTTGTTATCTGCCTGCAGGGGCACTCGACAGGTATGCATATATCGCTCGGCAATCCGAAATATCCCGGCGACGCACAGACTATCTCCGGCGGCGACCGTGATTTCTGCGTTCGTGTGGTCAAGGAGGGATGGTGCGCCCTGGCTGTTGAACAGCGCAATTTCGGCGAATGCGGCGGTACCGAGAAGGGTCCCGACTGCCTGATGGGTTCGCTGACTTCAATAATTCGCGGACGTACTACCATTGGCGAGCGTGTATGGGATGTTATGAGAGCGATCGATGTGCTTGAGGAGTCCTTTGCCGATATTGTTGACAGCTCCGACATCGTGTGTATGGGCAACTCGGGCGGCGGAACATCCACTTTCTACATAGGATGCCTTGATAAGCGCATCAAGTGCACCATGCCGTCATGCGCTTTCTGCAGCTATGACGATTCGATAATCGCAATGCGTCACTGCTCCTGCAACTATATCCCGGGCGCACGCAGGTATTTTGACATGGGCGACCTCGCCGGTCTTATCGCTCCCCGCGGGTTTATAGTAGTTGCCGGCAGAGAGGATTCGATTTTCCCCTTCAAAGGCGTGGCAACTCAGTTCTGTATCGCTTCAGATCTCTACAATCGTCAGGGAGCCTCGGATAAACTGGCACTCGTGGTCGGTAACGGCGGTCACCGTTTCTATGCCGATGACGCCTGGAAGGTCTACCGCGAGATGTATAAACTGTAATCCGGTATTAAGCATCGTTTAAGATAATGACCGCACCCGCCGTATTACACAAGGTGGGTGCGGTTGGTTTTCTAAAGTCCCCGAACTGCACAGTAAATGTAAATTGCAAGAATAATTGCCCAAGGTTTTAAAGAAGTTAACAGTTACAAAAAGGCTGCCAATTGGTAAGCGGATTTATATCCAAGAATTTTGCGAGGATAGTTATTCACCCAGTCTTCGA
>JAAZAV010000037.1 GCA_012514145.1 Clostridiales bacterium
TATAATTCTTCATGGGTGATTGAGTCCTTTCTGTTGAATTTTGTTGGGGGCAACATTATTTTAACACGACTCGATCACTTTTTCTACTCCTTTTATGTATGTCTCACATCAATTGTAACATAACAGCGGGTTTTTCGGAATTTTTCGGTTGCGCTTGCAATATCGGTATCAATAGGCTATAATATCAGCAGATGCTTCCGGAATATCGGGAGTGATGTCAAATTTATAATAAATCGGTGAAACAATGTCTGAACGCAAGATAGGAATCAACAAAAACTGCATAAACATTCCCAACGCCGAGGCGATACGCCTTATGGCGGAGAACGGTTTTTCCGCCACTTTTGCCGACAGTGAGGATGAGTCGCTTGAGAGGTATATCTCGCTCTGCCGGGACGCGGGAATCGCCTGCGAGACGCTGCACGCTCCCTACGACCGCATAAACGACATGTGGTTCGAAGGAGATGCGGGCGAGAGCATGCTGGAGCGGCTGATCAACGCCCTTGAGACCTGCGCAAGGTTCGAGGTTCCCACGGCAATTGTACATCTTTCTTCGGGCGACGATGCCCCCCGCATCAACGATCTGGGCTACTCCCGCTACGCCGCCCTTATGAAACGCGCCGATTCCCTCGGAGTCACGGTGGCATACGAAAATCAGCGCAAGCTGGCTAACCTTGCCTTCGCATTTGAAGTGTTCCCCACCGCCCGCTTCTGCTGGGATACGGGGCATGAGGCATGCTTTGCCCGCGGACTTCGGTTCATGCCGCTGTTCGGCGATAAACTCTGTGCCCTGCATATCCACGACAACAACGGCGAACACAATGCCGATCTTCACATGCTTCCCTTTGACGGGAAACTTGACTTCGACGCCATCGCCGGCTACCTGGCAAAGTCGAGCTATACCGGCACACTGATGCTCGAAGTCATTGCCGGCAAAACCCCGCTCTACCTGCCGATGACACCCGGTGAATATTATGCACGCGCGGCTTCTGCCGCCTCCCTCCTCTGCGATATGATCGACGCGGCGGCGAAGACGCTTTGAGTCATACCGAAACCTTAACCTTACTGAAAAGGCGATAACATGAAACGTGTATTCATTATGACGGCGCTTGTCTGCCTGCTTATATGTTCATTATTTTCCCTCTCTGCATGCGGTGATGAGGAGAGCAGATACGGTCTTAAGGAGCGCGGAGGCAAGCTGATACTCACCGTTCCCTGCAACGATGAGCCGGTATCCTTTGAGGTGGAGCGCTATCCCTACTCCTCCATCTCCGACTATGTCATAGTCCGCTCCGATCTGGCGAGCGAAGAGATAATCAAAGCTATGCAGACGGTCAAGCACGCCGTGGACGACGCCGGCATAAATCTTAAGCTCACCACCGACTGGGTCAAGCGGGGCGAGGAGGTTCCCGTCGGCACCCGGGAGATACTGATTGGCGAGACCAACCGTCCCGAGTCGCCCAACGGCCGCAATGTCCGGGCAAAGGACTATATAATAAAGAAAATCGGCGAGCGCATAGTCATAGGCGGCGGCACAATACGCGGCACCGCCGAAGCGGCGCAGTTATTCGCCGACTATTTCGTCGATGCCGAGACAAATTCGCTGCTGATACCGGTGGAAGGCTATCATTACAGCGCGCCCTATGTCTTTGACAATCTGAGCATCAACGGCTGCCCCATACAGGACTACATGATAGAGCTGAAGGCGGGCGACAAATCGGCTGCGGCGGCGCTGGAGGACTTTGTCGCCGACCTTACCGGTTTCGCCATGCTGGACGAATCGGAGCATAAGATTGTCATTGGCGCCGGCGGACTCGGCAGGGGCGAGGTTGCCTCCTACCGCGCCGACGGCAAGAATATTTACATCACAGCCGCAAGCGGTGAATATTCGCTGACGGCCGTAAGATTCTTCATCACACAGCTTGTTGAACAGGGGGATATTTCGATGTTTTCTATTCATCAGAGCGCAGACCTTACCGTGTCATCCGAGACTGTCGGCGTCACCGAGGATGATATCGCCGGCATGCCGCCCACCTTTATATATGTGAGCTGTGACGGCGACGACACGAACGACGGCAGCGAGGAACACCCGCTTGCCACCCTTGCCGGAGCCCGCGACGCCCTGCGAAAGGTGGCGTCAACATCACTCTCGCCGATAAAGGTGCTTTTCCGCGGCGGCGAGTACAGGGTAGACTCGGCGGTGTCCTTTACCGAAGCCGATTCGGGCACCAAGGCGGCGCCGATAACCTTCGCCGCCTACCCCGGTGAAACACCCGTCTTTATCGGCGGCGTGCATGTTGCAGCCGAAGACGTCGTGCCCTGCACCGAGGAAAGCATACTCTCCCGGGTGACCGATCCCGAGGCAAAAGCCCAACTCATGCAGATAGACCTGTCGTCCTATTTGGAGGTGATACCCGACATCTACTCCTTCGGTCACACCGAAAATGACGCAAACAAGCCGGTTGCCATATACTGCGGCGAGACTCCCCTGACCCGTTCCCGCTGGCCGAACGCCGACGAGGACATGCCCTATCTGCGCACCGCCGATGAAGTAAGGGCAAGTGGCGACAGCAAGGTCATAAGCTACGGTCAGGACGCCCTTGCAAGGGCAAAGACCTGGTCGGAGGAGTCGCTTGATGATCTCTACATCTTCGGTTTTTTAGCCTACGACTGGACAAACGAGACCTACGATGCTTCGGGGATCAGCCGCGGCGCCAAAACCATCACACTTAAAGGCGGGCTTAACAGTTACTTCAACTCCATCACAGGCAACAAGCGCTTCTATTTCTTCAACCTGCCCGAGGAGATTGACAAGCCCGGCGAGAGCTATATAGACCGTGAGAACCGCATAGTCTATTTCTATCCCCCCGAAGGTTTCGACGCCTCTAAGGTGGTGGTGTCGACTACCGTTGATACACTGCTTTCCTTTGACGGCTGCAGCCATGTGGTGATCGAGGGACTAACCTTCGGCTATACCCGGGGCAACGCGCTGACCGTCTCCAACGCCGACGACTTCACTCTGCGGAACTGTACCATCGCCCACACCTCGCATAACGGCGGCTCATTTTCGGGCACCAACATCACCCTCACCGGCTGCACCATATACGACACGGCCGCCGGCGGTTTCAGTGTGTCGGGGGGCGATCGGGCTTCACTGACCCACAGCGGCAATATTGTTGAATACTGCACCATACACGACATCAACCGCGATCAGAGTACCTATAAGCCGGCTATCGGCGCAAATGCCTGCGGGATGGTCGTGCGGAACAACACCCTCTACAACGGGGTGCATGAGATGATCGCCGTGGGCTCCAACGATATCATCATAGAATACAACGAAATTTACGACTGCGTGTCCGAGGCTGCCGACATGGGCGCGATATACTTCGGCCGCGATCCCGTGCTTATGGGCACGGTCATTCGCTACAATTATTTCCACGACATAGGCAATCCCTACGACGACAGCATCGGTCAGCAGGCGATTTTCATCGACGACGGCAACAACGGAGCCGAGATATACGGCAACGTCTTCTACCGCGCCACGGTCACCTCCGCCGCCATAAAGACCCACGGTGCCCAGTTCTCGCATATCTACAACAACATCTTCGCCGAAATGCCCGCCGCATACCAAAACAGCGACTGGGTGGGCTCGGGCGCCGACGGCTATCAGATGCGCTGGTTCCAGTGGCTCTATGACCGCTACCCGGCAAATCAGCATGAGATTCTCGCTAAATTCAACGGCAACAACGCGGACAGCGAACTCTGGCGCTCCCACTACGCCGGCACCATCTGGGCTCAGGTCTATGACTATATATCCGACGAAAAAATAGCCGAATACAAGGCGATGTCCGACGCGGACTTTGACGCCCTGGCGCATACCGCCGCCCCCCGCAGTTCAAATATTATGGAGGGCAACATTATTATCTCGGTTGCAAAGCCTCTCAGCGGCGGTATTGCCACGGTGGAGAATAATCTTGAAACTCCCGTCGGCGGAGCGCTTTTTAAGAGCTACGGCGAGGACTTTACTCTCACCGACCGGGGACTGAGTGAAGTGCGAAAAGTATATCCCGATTTCGAACAGATACCCTTTGAAAAAATCGGAAATAAAAAGAAATAACTCATACAATGAATACGAAACCGGCTGTCCCGAAAATAGGGACAGCCGGTATTTATATGATATTCCAACAGATTACAGACAGAGACGGTATATTTCTTCGATTTCCTTCTCGCCGTATTCAATGGGGCCTTTCAGAACACGGGTGCCGTAGTTGGTGCACTTGACCGCCATCTCATGGATGCTGTCTTCGCCGATGCCCAGCTCACTGAGCCTCAGAGGCATGCCTATGGAACGGAAATACTCCTCGGTCTTCTCGATGCCCTCAAGGGCGGTGCGCTCGGGATGGTCGAAGTTCATCTCGCAGTTCCAGACGCGCACGGCATATTGGGTAAAGCGGGAGAGGTAGTGCTTATAGGTATAGCGCATCCACGCCGGAAAGATAACCGCCAGACCCGCGCCGTGTGCGACCTCGGGGAACATGCCGCTCAACTCATGCTCGATCTGATGCGAGACGGTCATATAGCTGCGCCCGCAGCCGGTGAGGTCGTTGTGGGAAAGCGAGCCTGCCCACATGAGATTCGCCCGCGCCTCGTAGTCTTTGGGATTCGCCATTGCCGCCCTGCCCGCGGTGATGACCGTCTTAACCAGCCCCTCGGCAATGCGGTCGGAAATCTCCGCCTCGCTCGGTATGGTCATGTAGCGCTCAAGGGTGTGCATCATGATATCCACTATGCCGCAAGCCGTCTGATAGGGCGGTACGGTATAGGTCAGCTCGGGGTTGAGTATCGAGAAAAGCGGACGGTGGAAGTCGGAATTATATCCGCGCTTAAGTCCCAGTTCATCGTTGGTTATGACCGCCGAAGCGCTCATCTCGGAACCGGTGGCTGCAAGGGTGAGGATAACGCCCACCGGCAGCGCCTTCTCGGGAACCTTCTTTTTGGTAGTGAACTCCCAGGGGTCCGCGTCGTTCTGTGAGCCGACGGCAATAACCTTTGACTCGTCGATGGCAGAGCCTCCGCCAACCGCAAGCACAAGGTCGCAGCCCTCCCGGCGGCAAAGGGCGATGCCCTCTCTCGCGTGGCTGATGACCGGGTTCGGCTGTGCTCCGCCGAACTCCACTAAGTCTATGCCCGCCTCGCGCAGTTTGGTCTCAACCGTGTCAAGCAGGCCGCTGCGTTTTACGCTGCCGCCGCCGAAATGCAAAAATACCTTCTTAAAGCCGTAGCCGGCGACAATCTCGCCTACCTTCTCATGCTCGCCTTTTCCGAAATATACTTTTGTAGGCGCGTAATATATAAAGTTATTCATGCTCCCTCCCGATTATACTGCTTACAGGCTTAAATATTATTCTGTATGTCTCTAAGATATGAAAGATCCTCACGGGTATAGCTCTCAACATTCGCCTCATCTGTGTATTCGGCATGAATGCAGAATACGCCGCCGAAACCCACATCCCGGAGCTTTATGACCGCCGAACGCCAGTCGCACATGCCCTGTCTGCCGGTGGTAAAGTAGGGGCGGTAGATGCCGCGCTGTTCGGGACCGCTGAGCCTCTCCCAATAGGCGCTCTTAAAGTTCGCCATCGCCAGATACTCGCCGATTATGTCAATGCCCTTGTCGGGTATCTCGCCGCAGAGCGCCGAGTGGGCGGCGTCCCATACGCCGCCGATATAACGGGGATCAAGTCCTTCAAGCAGCTGCCGCAGCTCCATGGATGCCGATATGCCGCCGCCGAAATGCTGCTGAACGGCGACTTTTACGCCGTATTTCTCGCACAGCGGCTGCATGTCGTACAGCTCGCCCCGCCAGCGCTCAACGTCTGCTTTGTAATTCCTGCCGTTCGACATCCGCATTATGCGCAGAATGCCGATATCGCAGGATGCCAGCGCCGCAAAGGTGCGCTCGTCGGTGGGACCGCTGACCGAGGTGATCTTTATGCCGTAGCTGCCAAGGCTGTCCGCCAGCTCGGGCAGACCCTTTTCGGCATTTTCGGGCGTGACCTGAAAGCCGTCGCGCAGCGGGAATTCCACCGCGTCAAATCCCAGTTTTGCCACCGCGGCGCCTAACTCCTCCGGGGATAAATTTTTCCAGGGTTTGGTGAAAACAGATATGCGATTGCTCATATTTGTCACCGTTTATATTTGTTCTTCGCCGTCCGGAGCGGCTTCGGCTCTCTCCCGCTCGGCTCTGTTGCGCAGCGAATCGAGATAGTCCTGCAGAATTATCTCGGCGCTGAGCGTGTCGACAACAGCCTTGCGTTTGCTGCCCCGGGTGTCGGTGGCATTGAGAAATACCGTCGCCGCCATTGTGGTGCGCCGCTCATCGTAGAGCTCCACCGGAAGTCCGGTCGCCTCCCGAAGCATGCCCGCCAGCTTGACGGCACGCTCGCTCGATTCGCCCCGGGTGCCGTTCATATTGATGGGATTGCCGACGACGATGGACTTCACTCCCAACTCAGCCGCTTTATCGGCAAGCTGTGCGGTAAGTGAGCGCAGTCCCTCGGCTTTGACGGTACCGCAAGCCGAAGCAAGAAAGCCCGCCTCGTCCGATACGGCTATGCCGGTGCGCCTGCCGCCGTAGTCAACCCCCATTATGCGTCCGCTCAATTGTCTTCCCCGCTGTTATCTTTGTTTTCTTCTTTATTCTCGTCTTTGTATCGGTCGCTCTTTCCGATGATGATGCTGCCGCCCTCGGGTTCCACGTCCTGCAGAATTTCGGGCAGAGGCGTGGTATACAGCAGTGTCTGCTGCATACGCGACTCGTGTATGCCGTCAATTATATCGTCGATAAATTCGAGAATGATAAGGCGCACCTCGTCCCGGTCGGTTTCGTTTAACACCTCATGGCGGTCGCCGGGGATGAGCTTTATTCTCACCTCGCTGGCGTCGGCATCAAGCAGCCTGTCGTAAACCTCGGTGACCCCCCGCCCCATGTCGCCCACCGGGTCGTCAAGACCGGAAATCAGCATGATGGGAAGCGACTTCGGCACCTCCTCGAACCAGCCGTCCTCGTTTATGTCTTTAAGCAGATTGAACAGGTCGTTATACGACTGAACCGTAAAGAGGAAACAACTGTATTCGTCGTTTTTGCGCCAGGCGGTAATCTCTGTGTCCTTTGTGAGCCATTCAAAGCCTGTTTCGCCCTTAAAATGCTTGTTGTAGCCGCCGTCCGACATCTTATGTACAAACTTTGAGCGATAGTCGGGACCTCGGGTGCCGGCTAAGAACTTGGTGAGGAAGATTCCCGCGCCCAGTCCCTTTTGTGCCGCCGATGTGCCGCTGAGTATGCAGGCGTCGCAGTCGTCCTTGTAGGTGGATATGTAATCCCGCGCGATGAAGGAACCCATGCTGTGCCCGAACATGATGTAGGGCAGACCGCGGTAACGGCGGCGCATGATGTCGTGCAGCAATTTCAGGTCTGCCGTCAGGTGTGCAATAGCCCCGGCCTCGCCGAAACGCCCCCTGTCCTCTTCGGTTTTGGCAGTCTTGCCGTGGCCGAGATGGTCGTTTCCGCAGACCACCACGCCGTTCTCGCAAAGGAACTCAACAAACTCCCCGTAACGACCGATATACTCATTCATACCGTGGGATATCTGCAGCACCGCCCGGGGCATTGCCGTGGGTGTGTAGACATAATATACCACCTCGGTCACGCCGTCGGAGGATATGAAGGTGTCTTCCTTTACCTTGAAACTGTCTTTAGGTTCGATTGTTCTCATTTCGATTCAGTGTCCCCCTATTAACAGACATGTTGTTATATGTTTACTTAAACTCGATTATGGCATCTGCCGCCGCTTTAACCGCTGTTTCACTTAAACTCAATTACGGCGGTACGCCAGTTTCCTCCCCAGTCGCGGTACAGCTTTGCCGCGGCGCCGAACTCGTCGGCAAGGGCGCCTATGGCGTCCGCCCGGTCATAGCCTATCTCAAACACCACAGGGATTCGCAGACCGGCACCCGTCATGCCCGACAGAATGGCGCGGTAGAAGCGCATACCGTCCTCCCCGCCGTCCAGCGCCATTAGCGGCTCGTGCTTTACCGAATCGTCAAGGGCGGCGCATTCCGCCGTGGGAATATAGGGCGGGTTGGAGACTATGAGATCACAGCCGCCAAGCGTCTCATACAATGCCGGATCGGTGACGTCGGCGCGGCGGAGGGTCAGTCTTTCGGTCACATCCAGCCGCTCGGCGTTCTCCCGGGCACAGCGTAACGCCGCGTCGGACAGCTCGTATGCGTCGGCGGTGGCGTCTGGACGGTGAACAAGGGTTGATATGGCAATACAGCCGCTGCCGGTACAGAGGTCGGCAAAATGTCCGCCCTCGGGCAGCAGAGCTATCACTTTTTCCACCACCCGCTCGGTGTCAAATCGGGGTATGAGCACGCCCGGGCGCACGGTGTAGATTTCGCCGAAGAACGCCTGTTCGCCTATGATATACGCCATCGGCTCTCCCGCCGCCAGCCGCAATACAGCCGATTCCCGTCCGGCTTGGTCGGGGTAATACTCGCGCAACAGTTTCTCCTCTTCGGGAGTGGGGGTGTAATCAGGCATCGGGTTGGGTTTGAGGTTCAGCTTCCGATTCTTCAGCCGGCGGTTTTTGCGCGGATTCAACCGCAGGTTCGCTTTCGGGCTTCTGTGTGGGCGTGTCCGCCTCCGCCTTCACGCCTCTGTCATAGACCGAAACATCGAAGTCGGGAAACTCAACATTCAAAGCCGTCTTGAGAGCCGCGATGGCGCACTCGATTTGATCCTCGCTCGGCTCACGGGTGGTGATCCGCTGCATCCAGAGACCGGGAGCGCTCAGTATTCTCACTATGATGTTGTCGTGCTTGCCGGCGAATCGGATGAATTCATAGCCTATACCGACGATAAGCGGCAGCAGCGCCAGCTTGATAGCCACACGCAGAAGCGCATTGTCCCAAGGAACGAAGGGCAGCGAGAATATCAGTATCGACAGCAGCAGCATTACAAACAGGAAACTGGTGCCGCAGCGCGGGTGGAAGCGGGTGTGCTTTTTTACATTCACGGGAGTTAATTCCTCCCCGGATTCGTAGCAGAATATGCTTTTATGCTCGGCGCCGTGATACTCGAAGGTGCGGCGTATGTCGGGCATAAGCGACACCAGCGCAAGATACGCAACGAATATGCCTATCTTTATAAGCCCCTCAATGAGGTTTTTTACCCAGCCAAGTGAGCCGCCGGCAAGCAGATCAACGCCTTTCGCGCTGACGGTGGGCAGGAAGGTGAAGAGAAAAAGCCCCAGCGCCACGCCCAGCACCGAGGCAATGACCATAATAACGTTGACTATATTCTTGCCCAGCTTGTCATTGAGCCAGCGCTCGAATTTCGTCTCGGGCTCCAGGTTGTCCAGCCCCATGGCGTCGGCTGAGATACCCAGCGTCTTGTAGCTGAGCACGAACATCTCAACCATATTGACAATACCCCTCAGCACCGGGATATCCAGAATCTTGTGCTTCTTACGCACCGATACAAATACGTCCTCGGTCATTTTTATCGAGCCGTCCTCAAGGCGCACCGCAACGGCGTACCTGTCTTTGCCCTTCATCATGACACCTTCGAGCACCGCCTGACCGCCCACGGTGCCGAGTCTCGGGTTTCTTATTTTTTTATCTTTTTTTGCCATTCGGAATACTTTCTGCCTCCAGTAAGTCTGCGGAGACGGTTTCCCCGCCGGATTATAAGATTTTATCAGACGGGTATTGCTATATATAGATGATATTTGTTAACTTTTCACACGATAAGGTCAATGAGCTTCTGCGCCGCGTCGGTGAGATAGCGTCCGAAAACCTCCCGCAGATCCGCCGGCATGCGTTTAGCCGACACCTCGTAGTTTATAAGCCCGGTGAAGCCCGACATAGCCACGCCGTGCATTGCGTCCGCCCAGTCGATGTTGCCCATAAAGGGAGCGAGATGTATGTCGCCAAGTCCGAAGTTGTCGTTGATGTGCAGCATTTTAAGCCTGCCGCCCACATATTCAAGCGCCTCCGACTGCTTCAGCCCGGTGATATTGGCGTGGCCGAAGTCCCAGCAGATGCCGGCGCCCAGGGTGTCCGCCAGCTCGCAGACCTCCTCCACCGCCGCGCCATAGCGTCTCGGCTCGAACTCCGATGGCTTCACAAGCCGCATGTTCTCGACGCAGATGTTAAGTCCAACCTTGACCGCGTGCTCCGCGAAGGGCTCGAGGAAGCGCAGACACTTTGAGCGGTCGGCTTCGGCGTCGTATTCCTCCGCCGGAACGGTGGCGCCCAGGGGATGGAGAACCGCAAAATCAACTCCCAGCTGCGCGGCGGCGTCTATGGCGCGGTGCATTTTGACGGTGAAACTCTCTATCCGCTCGTCAAAGGTGGCGGGAGTTATCCCGAAGGGCAGATGACAAAGCTCGAAGCGCTTGCCGTGACGGTATGCTGCCGTCTTTATCTCATCCACGCCCCGCTCTATATCGTCGAAACGCAGAATCAGTTCGGTATCTATGTCGAAGGCGTCAAGTCCGAGTTTTGCGTTTAACTCAATGCCGCTTTTTACATAGGCAAGCATGTCCTCCCGGCTGCCGCCGACAAGCGAAATCTGTGACGAGACCCGTCTCGCTGTGGTTTTCAATGTATTTTCCTCCCCATTTTATTATGATTTGATTTTACACCAAAACGCCTCTGAATTCAACCCGTAAAATGCAAAATGCGCCCCGCCGTGCGGCAGAGCGCATGAAAATCAGGTTTTTAGTCCGGTGCGGGCGGTTATCTTGTCATCTCTTCGATGAATTTCTCCATCTCGGCGACCGCAGCCGACTCAAGGGAGGCGTATATGGAGGTGAAGTTACCCTCGCCCTTTGCGGCGGCGGAATTAAGTGAAGAACCTATTTTGCCGAAGTCGTAGAAAAATGCCAAATCATATACAATGCGCTCACGGCCAAGCTGAATCATCTCGAAGGATTCGATGTCGCGTGTATATTTGGATTCAAGACAGGTAGTATAGTATGCCTCAAAGACATTGTAGGAGTTGGCTCCCAGCGCCTCAAGTACAAAACCCGACTTGTCAAGCTCCTTGACGGTCACCGGCATAACTATGCCTTCACCGTTAAAGCCGCCCGATGTGCCGTAGCTCTCCTGAGCCTCGTCATACTTGGCGACGGGAAGCAGACCGAAGTCAACGGTGATATCGCGGAAGAAGCGGCGCACCTGTGAGATAACCATGTTCTGGAAAAGCACCTGCTTGTTGTCGATCATTGAAACGATGATCGGAATCGCATCGCTGAACTGACCCCAGTCGGCGGAGTACTCGCCTATCATGGCGCGGACATCCTCAAATACCTCGGCAGCAAACGAGGTATCGGCAGCCAGACGCGGCAGGTCATTCTTATCTTTCTCGAAGAGCATAACGCCGCTTGAAGCAAAGTAGGGCGCCACGCAGTTGTTGTTGAAGGTGAGCATTCCGATGCGGTCGTTCATGGCGGAGACCTTGCCGCCCGACCAGCCGAATAT
The DNA here is from genome assembly GCA_012514145.1 of Clostridiales bacterium. Classification (GTDB taxonomy): domain Bacteria; phylum Bacillota; class Clostridia; order Oscillospirales; family CAG-272; genus JAAZAV01. The sequence continues at coordinate 11,548 of JAAZAV010000037.1, forward strand.
CGGACGGTCTATGACACCGTCGCCGTTCAGGTCGGATACAACCAGTTTCATGTTGTCCATCATAAGTTCGTAGGTGAACTGCCCGGCGCGGGTTATCTCATACATGTTTGGAAGCCCAAGATCGTCGCCAAGCTCGCGGTTATACATGGTGAAGGTTGTGTAATCATCGTCGCAGAAGACGATATCGCCGTTGATGATGTAGACCTTGTTTGCCACCGAAAGGCTCTTGATTATGTCTCCCTCCCAGTAGTTGTTGTCAAGCTCCAGGTGAGGTACCGTGTTGAAGTCAAGAAATGAGCCGGTCGCAACCTGTTTCGCGGACGCATTTGTGGCATGGAGAGCGATGTCGGCTATGTCATCGCCCGCCTTCACGCTCTGCAGCGCTGAGCTCATGGCGTTGCTTACCACAATATTCTCCATTGTGAAGTTGTATTCTTCGGTAACCTTCTGATTTCTCTCGTAAACAGCGTCGTTAAGCGTTTCGCCGTCCTGCTCCTCCGGCACGGTCAGACACCATGACACGCCGGAGCTTTTTGGCTGTACGGACAATATGCGGTAATTATAGCCTTCAAGATCGGCATCGGGCAGTGAATGGGAATCGCGCACTGCCGTTGTGGTCTCAACGGCAGCCGCCTCTGTGATCGCAGAGGTATCGGCAGATATATCCACGGAACCGTCTCCCCCTCCCCCGCAGGCGGTGACTGTGAATATCATAACAGCCGCCAGCAGACCGGCAAGAATCGCGTTGAGAATTCTTGATTTCATCTATACTACCCCCTACAAAAATTATGGGACGGGCAGGAGCGATCCCGACCCGTCCGCTGATAATTTAGCACAGTCTATGGCGAATGTCAACAGTTATTTATATAATAAATGAATTTCCTTGTGCAACCTGTCGCGTATTTCTTCCCCTATATAACATGCTCAATCCTTTTTGAAATACTTCGGCAGGCTGATGTGTGACAGCCTGATATGCTTCCGCGCCACGGTATAGGAGATATACAGTTCGTCACCGTATACGGCGGTGAAGGGGTAAAATAGGCTGTCCTTCATGTCGGCTACCAGAACCGGAGCGCTCTTTGACGGGTCATATCGGTCTATGCGCATTATGCCGAAGCCGTTGCGGTCGATGGGAGCGTGAACCAGATAAAGTTCATCCTCCCAGACGAAGAAGTCTGAGCGGGACTGGGTATCCGCCACCAGCACCGGGCGCTCCCACGCGCCGGCGTTCAGGTCATAGCTTGTCAAAAATCCCTGGGCGCACTCGATCTGCCGCACGAAGTACCACAGGCGATCGCCTATAACATATACCGCGTTCTCCCACTGTGAGAAGTTCGCGAATGACGGTGCCGAGACATACTCCCAGGTGATAAGGTCGGCGCTCTTAATGATGCAGTTGAAGTTGCCTGAATAGGCGCCGGTGTAATACATTGTGACGCCGTTCTCGACCCGGGTGGAGAGCTTCTGCATGATGCCTATGTCGCTCCACATCGACTTGAAGGGGATGCGGGAGGCGGTCAAAGCCGCCTTCATACCGGTGATGCTGAAGTCATTTGTAACCTTGCCGACTCTGAAACGGTTTGGGCGCACAGGCGAGAGCGTGCGTGTCTTAATGTTGAAGGTACACCACAGACGGTGATAATTGCCGTCGGGCGCCGCCGTCCAAAGCAGATATATCTCGTCGCCGCCCTTGTACATGAGGATGGTGTCATACAGGTCGGTTATCTTTCTGCCGTCCAGCGTATCGCCGACTCGCTGCAGCTCCACCACCGTCATATCCTCCGGATTGTCCTCGGAGCAGAAGGCAAGCCGCGCCTGCTGGCGTCTGTGATCCTCGGCATCGGTGTCTATGTTGGCGTAATAGGTCATATAAATGATGCCGTCGATTATAACAAAGCTGGACACATGCACCATCAGGTCGGGGGAGTCCTCGCCGTGCTTTGCGCAGTATTCGGGGGTGCGCTCGAAGTCGGCTATGCGGTTTAACACCACATCGGCGGCGCATTTGTCGCCTAACTCCCGGGCTGCGCGGTTATCCTGGGGGCGTATATAGCCGTTATAGCCGTTGATCGGAACACCGGCTATTATCGTGTCGGCGCGTCCGGTGCCGATGTCGGGGGTGAATATCCCCTCAAGGGGCAGTTCGCGTTTGATCTCTGTCATTTTTATGGCTCCGTTTGATTATTTTGTGTCGTTCGGCGATTTTCTGTCATTGCGCAGCATTGATGTGACTATGGACACAATCGCCACCGACTCGTTTATCATGCCTGTAAATGAACCTACGAATATATCATAGATAAAGAAACAAATTGAAACCGGCAGTCCTATCATGCGGGTGATCTTCGGTTTTCGCGCCCAGAGCGACAGTGTCACAAAGGTGGATGCGCAGATTGGTATCAGCGTTATCGCCGAGCGCCAGATCAGCACCGCCAGTGTCCAGTTTATCAGTATGAAAATCGCCGGCCAGACAGGCAGCTGCGCCCACTTTTTGTCCTTGTCCCGCTGAAGGAAGATTAACTCCCGGAATATCCCCACGAAGTTTGGTATCGCCCCTCCGAATGCCGAGAGCATCAGGTAGTGTATGACCCACATCACGTCGGCCCCCAGCTTGCCCATGATAAGCCGGCTTCGCTCCTTCTGCTGGTATGACCAGAAAAGACATATCATACCGAGAGCGCCGAAGATCTGGGCGATAATTGTCAGCGGTGTGATTTTTTCAAACATACACAAGGCCTTTCCGGGAAATCGGTCCGACGGAGAGCCGTCCGCAAACTCGGTATCTACGCGAAAACGGCTGCCTGTATGACAGCCGCCGCGGATATTGTGTTTTTCGTTCTCATATGACGTAGGATATGTTGCCCGACTTCTTCTCGCCGCGGTAGAAGGGATTGCTGTCAGCCGGGTAGCCGAGGGCGGCGGTACCCCATATGAGATGATCCTTCGGGAAGCCGATAGCGTCAAGCGCCGCGCGGACCTCAGGCAGGTCGCAGACGCCCTTGAACTGGTTGATCCAAACCGAGCCCACCCCCAGAGAACGAGCCGAAAGCATGATGTTCTGCATGGCGCAGGCGCAGTCCTCCACCGAGAACTTCGACGACCGCTCGTTGGAGCAGAGAATCAGCGCGTTCGGCTTGTAGAAGTTGTAACCCTCGTCACGGTTCAGAGCGGTGCGCAGAGCCTTTGCCAGCGACTCGATGGCATCCGGGCGCTGCACCACAGTGAAATGCCAGGTCTGGAAATTGCACGCCGAGGGGGCATAGCGGGCGCAGTCGGCAATCTGAGTCAGCACATCCCGCGGTATCGCCTTATCGGTGAATTTCCTCACGCTCCGGCGGGTATAGATCGCATTGATAACATCATTCATTTTGTAACCTCCCAAATATCGGTTGTCGGCTCATATATAATAAGGAGCCCTGTTTTTTTATCGTTCGTATCGGCACGGGCGGGCGGAAAGTTTCCCCCGTCAGCTGCTCTTCCCGCTGCCCCGCACTATTATTAGGGCACCTCTAAAAACGTCAAATTTCCTTTAGCATATCATACCCCCCCGAAAAATCAAGGGGATTTTGCAAAAAAATGTATGAATTTATCGTAGAATCATCAAAATATCTGTCTTAAACAGCCA
>JAAZAV010000038.1 GCA_012514145.1 Clostridiales bacterium
ACCCCAACGGCGGAGATGATAACTCCCTCAGTCAGCTAACGCTGACAGCTCCCTCGGAGAGGGAGCCTACGGAATGCAAGCCTGCCACGCCCCCATCACAACAAGCCTCCCTCTTAGAGGGAGGTGGCACGGCGAAGCCGTGACGGAGGGAGTGAACCCATGACCAGAGATGACAATTCCCTCAGTCAGCTTGCGCTGACAGCTCCCTCGGAGAGGGAGCCTACGGAAACGCCCCATCTCAACAAGCCTCCCTCACAGAGGGAGGTGGCACGGCGACAGCCGTGACGGAGGGAGTGAACCCAATGAAATAGGGAGTACCCCAACAACGGAAGAAGCAACCCTCAACATATTCTCAAAAAGCTGTTGAAAGCGGCGGCGAAAGGTGGTAGTATATATACAGCTCACCTACTGTGCGTGACCCGATTTAACGGCATCTTCGGTATATTTGTTTATGGAGGATTATTAAAAATGTTCAGAAAACCGGTGCTCCTCATTGCTGCCGCCGTTATCATTGTCACGGCGCTGTCGCTTATCGGCTGCGAAAACGGCAGCACCGACTCATCGCCCCCAGAACCGATCCAATACGCGAAAAAAGCGGTGACGCCCGACATAGGCATACAATACGCGGCAAACCTGCAGCTGTATGAAGACAGAGTATATTGTGTCGCAAACGCCGCGGAAGGAACCTCCGTCCAGACCGTAATAGTCAGCATGCACATGAACGGAGATAAGCCCGAATACAGGTACACAAATATCAGCATATCGCCCCATCTGACGGCGGTCACAGCGAATTCCGTAGCGGCAGTAACCTATACGAGCGATAAAAATCAGCCCTCCTGCGTGTTTTCCATAATGGATTCCGACGGGAACATGTTTATCGCCGAAAAACAGGTAAGCGACCTGATAAAATCCTACAATCAGAATGAGGATAAAGTCTTTCTGACCTCCTCGGAGGACAGGATATATCTTGCTTCGGGTATGACCTGCGTCGTTCTGAGCGAAAAGGGTGAAATAACAGCCGAACACACCCTTTCGAGCGCCGCCGCATACATGCAGGCGGTGTCAGGCGGCGGGATATATATAATAGGAAGCGAAAGCGAAGGAAATAAAATACCCATATATATAATACAGTCAAACGGCAGGCTGAAAACCGAAGAAATCCCCTATGACGACATATGCAGAACGGTAAATGACCTGTATTATGTCAGTGACGGCGGAGACATATATTTCTGCACCGACACGACCCTTTACAAACTGGGTATTGACGGCAAAAAGAGCATACCCCTCTGCGAACTGTCGGATATAGGCATATCGGCTCCCCTGCTCGGCGGCATGGTCTGTCCCGCCGACGACAACATATTTCTGTGCGGCAGGGACATACTGACCGACGACTGGACATTATGGAAGCTGGGGCGGGCAGCGGGCGATGCCTCCGACGAAAGGACGACCATACGGGTTTCCTATATGGAGGACGGGACGAACCTTGTGCCCTCGGCAGCCATAAGGTTCAACAGCATTTCCACAAAATACAGGGTCGTCTGCGAAGAATACCGTTCGATGAACGAGAGCGCCGAATACAATGAACTGATGTCGGCATATGACAAAGCCATACTGACCGGCGATATCGGCGACGTTCTGATCCTGTCGCCCGAAACCGATTACGTAAAATACGCGTCAAAAGGCGTGTTCGCCGATTTATACGAGGTCATAAAGGGAGACCCGGATTTTTCGCCCGACGAACTGTTCGGCTGCGTAAAGAAGCCATATGAGATAGGCGGAAAACTCTACGTAATGATTCCCGAGTTTACGGTAAGCTCTCTTGTGGGAAAAACGAAAAACATCCCGGACGCCGTCTGGAACATTGAAACCATGCTCGGTCTGACAGGCGGCGGTTCAACCGGCGATTCTGCCGCTGTTATAGGCGGGCTGGGTCTGACCCGGGACGCCGTGTTCAACCGGCTGCTCTCCGCCGGAGCCGACGAGTTTATCGACTTCGAAAGCGGCAGCTGCTCATTTGACAGCGGCAGTTTCGTTTCGCTGCTCGAATATATAGCGGCTTTCCCGGAGGTTCTCCCGGCAGACGCGGTCACCGTCGAAAGCTCCGCAGACATCAAACCCTATGTCAGCGATGAGGTTCTGTTCTATGAAGCACAGTATCTGGGCTGCATGTCCGATTATCTTAAGCTGAGAGCGCGGTTCGGATTCGAAAATGAAATCAGCATGGCGGGCTATCCCTCAAAGAACGGCGGCGCCGTCAAAGTCAACCCGAGAATCTACTGCGCGGTTTCGTCAAAATGCGAAAACCCCGGCGGCGCATGGGAATTTATAAAATACATGATGTCGGCTCACAATACGGTCGACACGAACCGGGGCATGAGATATATCCCCTCGCTCCGGAAAGCCTTTGACCTGTGGATGGACGAAGAGGCGAAGCTGTATTATTTCATAGTAAACGGCACGGCTAACATGGTATTCGGCATCGAACCCTTCGACGAAAAAGCCATGAGAGATCCCGGTTACACCGTAAGAGTGACAGACGAGCTGTCCGGACAGTTCGCGGAGTTTATCGACGGCATAGAGAACATCCCCCTTGTCGACAGCACTGTCATGGGCATCCTCCGCGAAGAAGCCGGCATGTTCTTCTCGGGCGACAAATCCGCCGAAGACACCGCAAAAGTGATTCAGAGCCGCGTCGGCATATATCTAAGCGAACGGAAATAGAAAACAGCGGGGCTGTATCAAAATCCGGGTTTTATGCGGCTATGCTCAAACATATAACTTCCGCGGTAACTCCCTTGGTTTACTCCCTCAGTCAGCTGACGCTGACAGCTCCCTCGGAGAGGGAGCATACGGAATGCAAGCCTGCCACACCCCCTCGCAACAAGCCTCCCTCACAGAGGGAGGTGGCACGGCGAAGCCGTGACGGAGGGAGTGAACCTCCGACGCATGGAAAAACCCAACGGCGGAGATGATAACTCCCTCAGTCAGCTAACGCTGACAGCTCCCTCGGAGAGGGAGCCTACGGAAGCGCCCCCATCGCAACAAGCCTCCCTCGCCGAGGGAGGTGGCACGGCGACAGCCGTGACGGAGGGAGTGAACCTCCGACGGCGGAGATGATAACTCCCTCAGTCAGCTGGCGCTGACAGCTCCCTCGGAGAGGGAGCCTACGGATACAAGCCCACAGAATACGCAACCCCGCAAAGCCTGCCACGCCATCACACAACAAGCCTCCCTCACAGAGGGAGGTGGCACGGCGACAGCCGTGACGGAGGGAGTGAACCCGTGACGGAGGGAGTGCCGTGACAGAAGGAGTAACCCTCAACATATTCTCAAAGAGCTGTTGAAAGCGGCGGCGAAAGGTGGTACAATGAACCGGTAGTCCCGATAAAGCACATCCCCGAAGCACACAACGAACACACCGAAAGGAGCCTTGCATGTACCAACTGAAAAAACTTGAAGTCACCTTTTACGAGGAGCTGGCGAAACTGCCCGACCCCTTCGCCTTCAGCGACGGCAGCCGGGTAAAGACGGCTGCCGACTGGAAACGCCGCAGAGAGGAGCTTATAAAAACGGCGGTGGAGGCGCAGTACGGCACTCTGCCCCCCGAGCCGGAGTTCCTGGAGGTGGAGCCGCTGTACACCCCCGGCCCCGGCAAGCTGGAGAACTACCGCATAATCACCGGCACCCGCGCCTGTCCGGTTTCCTTTGTCATGCAGGTGCAGCGTCCGAAGAAGAAGGAGCCCTGCCCGGCGGTGATAAACGGCGACCTCTGCTGGTACGGCCCCCAGGACAGAGCAATATGGAGCATGTTCACCGAGGCGGGGATAATTGCGGCGGGCTTCAACCGCACCGAGATAGTGCCCGACATCCGGGGCGCGAAGCGCACGTCCGCGCTGCAGAGAGCCTACCCCGACAAGACCTTCGGCGGCATAGCGGCCTGGGCGTGGGGCTACTGGCGCTGCACCGACGCGCTTATTAAGCTGGGGCTCTGCGACGAGCATATAGTCTACACCGGCCTGTCGAGAGGCGGCAAGACGGCTCTTGTGGCGGGCGCCGTGGATGAGCGCGCCTGGATAACCAATCCCGAGGCTCCCTGCGCCGGCGGATCGCTCTACCGCTCCCGCATGAGGGCGATAACCGAGGACGGCGCAGAGCGCCGCAGCGAGGAATATGACGATATCGTCAAGACATTCCCCGACTGGTTCGCCCCCGACGCCGCCGACTATATCGGACGGGTGCCCGAACTGCCCTACGACATACACGAGTTAAAGGCGCTGGTGGCGCCCCGCATCTTCTTCAATTCCGAGGCAAAGAGCGACCTGTGGGCGGGTCCGCTGCAGGCATATCAGTCGAATATCGCCGCCCGGGAGGTCTATAAATTCCTCGGCTGCCCCGAGAATATTCTCTGGTACTGGCGCGACGGCTATCACGACCAGAACGCCGAGGACTTCGGCATGCTGCTGAATCTGATTCAGAACCGACTCAAGGGTGAGGAGCTGTCGGAAAAGTTCGGCTATATCCCCTTCGACGAGCCGCCGTCCATCTTCGACTGGCGCGCCCCCGCACGCGAGGACTGACAAAACACCGCGTGCCTTGTGGATTTTATCGACTGGCGCGCCCCCGTCCGCGAGGACTGACACCGCCCGAACAAAAACACTTGACAAAGAAGAATTTCCGTGATATAATCCCAATAATTCCAGTAAAAACCGAGCAGTCTGACGACTGAGACGGCGATGACGAAGAGTAGTAGAGGGAAAACCGCGTCACACAGAGAACGGAACCAAGGCATACGGCGGGAGCAGCGTTCACCCGACCGCCCGACGTATGCAGGGCTGAGAGTTCCGCTGACATGGCCCCCCGAAGTCGCTTCCGAGCCGAATTAACGAGATGCAAACGCATAGTACGTGTTTGTAATTCAGGTGGTACCGCGTTTAATGAACGCCCTGATGATTTTTCATCGGGGCGTTTTCTGTCGAAGCGGAACAATTCCCACGGCTCACCCGTCAAACATTCAGACAGCCCGGTATAATATAATAAGGAAAACAAAAACTGAAATACCGGGGACAGACCCTCTGTGAGGGGAATTAAAAGACCTTATGTCCCCTTAAACGGAGGCATATTCGACATGAGAAAAGAACTGGCAAAAACCTATTCGCCGGCGGAGTTTGAAGACCGGCTGTACGCATTCTGGAACGAAAGCGGCTTTTTCGGAGCCGAGCCCGACCCGGACAAGAAACCCTTCACCATCGTGATCCCGCCGCCCAACATCACCGGGCAGCTGCACATGGGTCACGCCCTTGACAACACCCTGCAGGACATCATAATCCGCACAAAGCGCATGCAGGGCTATTCCACCCTTTGGGTGCCCGGCACCGACCACGCCTCCATCGCCACCGAGGCGAAGATAGTTGAGGCGATGCGCAAAGAGGGGCTCTCCAAGGAAGATCTCGGGCGGGAAGCTTTTCTCGAGCGCGCCTGGGCATGGAAGGAACAGTACGGCGGCCGCATCATCGAGCAGCTCAAGAAACTCGGCTCCTCCTGCGACTGGAGCAGGGAGCGCTTCACCATGGACGAGGGCTGCAGCCGGGCGGTGCGCGAGGTGTTCGTCCGCCTCTGGGAGAAGGGACTTATATACCGGGGCGAGCGCATCATAAACTGGTGCCCCCACTGCAAAACCTCCATCTCCAACGCCGAGGTGGACTACGACGAGCAGGAGGGCTGCTTCTGGCACATCCGCTACCCGCTTGTGGGCGGCGGAGGATACATGGAGGTCGCCACCACCCGTCCCGAGACGATGCTGGGCGATACCGCCGTGGCGGTGAACCCGGATGACGAGCGCTACAAGCAGCTTATCGGCAGATACTGCATACTCCCCTTAGTGGGGCGCAGGATACCCATCGTCGCCGACGAGCACGCCCAGCCCGACAAGGGAACCGGCTGCGTGAAAATAACCCCTGCCCACGACCCCAACGACTTTGAAGTCGGCCGCCGCCGTCATCTTCCCATGGAAGTGGCGCTGACCGAGGACGCAAAGATAACCGACAACTACCCGAAATACGCCGGCATGGACCGCTACGAAGCCCGCAAGGCAATAGTCGAGGATCTGAAAGCCGGCGGATATCTGGCGGGCATAGAGAACATCACCCACGAGGTGGGCACCTGCTACCGCTGCGGCACCACCATCGAGCCGATGATAAGCCTGCAGTGGTTTGTTCAGATGGAGCCGCTTGCAAAACCCGCTATCGAGGCGGTTCGCGACGGCCGCACTAAATTCGTGCCCGAGCGCTTTGAAAAGAACTACTTCAACTGGATGGAGAACACCCAGGACTGGTGCATCTCACGCCAGTTATGGTGGGGGCACCGAATCCCCGCCTTCTACTGCGGCGACTGCGGACACATCGAGGTCTCGCGGGAGGATATCGGCGTCTGCCCCGAGTGCGGCGGCGGCGTCACCCGTGACCCCGACACTCTCGACACCTGGTTCTCCTCGGCGCTCTGGCCCTTCTCGACGCTGGGCTGGCCGGACAAGACCGCCGATTTAGACTACTTCTATCCGACTAACACACTTGTCACCGGCTATGATATCATAACCTTCTGGGTGTCGAGAATGATCTTTTCGGCTCTCGAGCATACAGGACAGGTCCCCTTCGACACGGTGCTTATTCACGGCCTGGTGCGTGACGCGCAGGGGCGCAAGATGTCAAAGTCGCTTGGCAACGGCATCGACCCCTTGGATATCATAGACAAATACGGCGCCGACGCCCTCCGCTTCGCCCTTGCCACCGGCAACTCCCCGGGCAACGACATGCGCTTCTCGGACGAGAAGATAGAGGCGGCGCGGAACTTCAGCAACAAGATATGGAACGCGGCGCGCTTCATACTCATGAACCTGACCGGCGCCCTTGCCGCCGATGAAGACGCGGCGCTGCCCGACGAGCTGAAACTCGAGGACGAGTGGATTCTCTCGCTCTACAATACCCTTGTGGGCGAGGTCACCGAGAACATGGAGAACTATGAACTGGGCGTGGCGCTGCAAAAGCTCTACGAGTTTATCTGGGACATCTTCTGCGACTGGTACATCGAACTGCTCAAACCCAGACTGTCGGCGGGCGATGTCTCTGCCCAGCGGGTCATAGTCTATGTGTTCACAAACACGCTGAAGCTGCTCCACCCCTTCATGCCCTTCATCACCGAGGAGATATGGCAGTCTCTGCCCCACGCCGGACAGAGCATCATGATTTCCGACTATCCCGCCACGAACGACAAACTGAACTTCCCCGAGGCGCAGGTTAGCATGGACAGGATAATCACAGCCATCCGCGCCGTCCGCAACCGCCGCTCCGAGATGAACGTTCCCCCCTCCCGCAAGGCGCATCTGGTCATAGTAACCGACCGCATCGATTCGTTCAGCGAAGACACCGCGGTGTTCTTCACCCGTCTCTCCTCGGCGTCGGCGGTTGAGATAAAGACCTCGGCTCCCGAGCTGGAAGAGGACGATTCGGCAGTCCGCATAATCACCGATTCGGCGTCGCTCTATATCCCCATGGGCGACTTGGTGGACACCGAAAAGGAGATCGAACGCCTCAGCGGCGAGCGGCAGAAGACAATCGGCGAGATCGAACGCCTCGAGAAGAAGCTCTCAAACAAGGGCTTCACCGAAAAGGCTCCCGCCGCCGTCGTGGAGGGCGAGAGGGTCAAACTGGCTCAATATAAAGACACCCTGACAGGCATAGACAACGCGCTGTCAAAGCTGAAATAACAACCCGACGAACCCCGACACCCCCCGGCAGTGCCGGAAACAGAGAAAACGAAAGGAGACGTATTGACAAATGAAACAGAGAAACCTGAGAAGCCTCGCCGTCATAGCCCTGATTCTTCTTCTGATGTCGGCAGTACTGGCATCCTGCGGAGGCGGCAAAGGAACCTCCGGCGTATACGACAACTACTATGAGGGAGGATACGCTTACGGTTACGATTACGAAGATGAGGAGTACTACAACGACAAGCCGGCGATGACCGATGCCGACCCCACTGTCAAGGGTATGGCAGCCACGCCCTCGCCGACTCAGACAGCTTCCGAGCGCAAGCGCATTTATACGGTCAACGTCGAGATGCAGACCAAGGATTTCGATACGGTGGTCGCCAACATAATTACGGTGACCGAAAGCAGCGGCGGCTACATCGAGTCATCCAGCGTCAGCGGCAGCAGCTATGACCGGATAGTCAACCGCTACGCCTCCTTCAGAGTGAGAGTGCCCGCCAAGAGCCTTGACGCCACGGTGGACAAGCTCTGCGAGGGAACGAACGTGGTCTCGCGCAGCACCTCTGTGTCCGACGTCACCGCCCCCTACTACGACAACGAAGCCCGGCTCCAGTCGCTTTTGACCCAGGAGGAGCGTCTGCTCGCCATGCTGGAGACGGCAGACGAGCTTGAATACATGCTCCAGCTGGAGGACAAGCTGGCTCAGGTCCGCTACCAGATCGAGAGCATAAACTCCACCCTCCGCCTCTACGACTCCCAGATTGCCTACTCCACGGTGGTCATCAGCCTTGAGGAGGTCATCGAATACACTCCGGTGGTGGAGGCGCCCAAGAGCTACGGCAGCCGCATATCCACCGCCTTCAAGTCCTCATGGTCAGAATTCGCAGAGGGCTGGCGCGACTTCTCGGTTGAATTCGTGTACGCCCTTCCCACCCTGCTGGTGCTGGCGGTCATCACCATCATTATCGTGCTGATAGTCCGGGCAATAGTCCGCCGCGCCAAGAAGAAAACGGAAGCCGCCCGCCGTGCCCGCATGGAGGAGTACGCCGCCATGGCGAATACCGGCATGGTAAATCCCGGCATGGTAAATGCCGGTATGGCGAATATCCAGAACAACGGCGTTCAGCCCGGTGCCGACGGAAACTTTCAGAACCCGACAAACGGATAAATAGCCGCCGGACAACCGAAAAGAGCTATACCCGAACAAAGACAGCCCCCGGATATTTCTCCGAGGGCTGCTTTTTATACGCGTTTTCGGTGCGGATTCAAAGCCGCCTAATCCTGCTTCAGCTTCATATCTCCCGCCTTGACCCAGCCCAACTTCCGCAGACCGGCGTCAAAGAGCAGCGTCAGCGCCGCCGGCGCGATGAAATGCATGACGGCGATAAGAACAAGGGTGAGGGGCAGACCGAAGCTTTCGCTCATGGCGTCGACGGCGCCGAACTGACCCACAAGCCCCGAGGTGCCCATGCCCGCGCCGGTGGGGGTGTTGGTCATGCCCAGCAGGGCGGTGGATATAGGTCCGAGGATCGCGCCGGCAAGGGTCGGCGCTATCCAGATCTGCGGACGGCGCATTATATTCGGGAACTGGAGCATCGAGGTGCCCACGCCCTGGGAGATAAGTCCGCCCACGCCGTTGTCACGGAAGGACGCCACCGCGAAGCCTATCATCTGAGCCGAGCAGCCCACCGCCGCCGCCCCCGCCGCTATGCCGTCGATTCCTATCATGATGCAGAGCGCCGCCGAAGATATGGGAGCGGTGAGCGCCATGCCCACCACCACGGCTATGATTATGCCCATAGGGATGGGAGCCATCTCGGTGGCGCTGTTGACAAAGGCGCCCAGCGCCTGCATGAAGCCGTTGATATAGGGTCCCACCAGCAGCGCGACGGTGCCGCCCGACAGAATGGTGACTATGGGAGTCACCACGATGTCAACCTTGGTGCGCCCGGCAACCAGACCGCCCAGCTCCGCCCCGACGACCGCGCCTATATACGCTCCCACCGGACCGCCCGCCACATAGCCTATGGCGCCGGTAACCGTGGAGGTGAAGCAGACCAGAGGTTTTACCCCCAGCCCCCAGGCGATGGCGCAGCCTATGGCGCAGCCGATAACGGGAGACGCCGCCCCCGTCTGTCCGGTGAGCTGTGACAGAATGCCCAGCCCGGGTATCTTCGCCAGCTGGGAGATTATCAGCCCCACTATAAGCGAGGCGAACAGACCTAACGCCATGGCGCCCATGGCGTCTATGAAATAACGCTTGAATATCTTCTTTACAACGCTCATTAAAAACTCCGAAGTCAAACTTTATAAAATAATACCGCCGCTTTGATAATTAACGGTTAAACAAAGACAACACACCGCCGCGGTACTTTACCGGATCGGCATGCTGCCTTTGTTATCGCGCTATGTCCGGCGGAAAGTCAGCCGTATCTCGCCGAATCGCGCATGTTTTCAGCCGGACTGTTCAGCCGCCGCCGAACCCGCCCGAAAATCAACTGAGTATGGCTTCCATCTTCTCGTGGAGCTTGTCGATTGAAACCTTAAGCCCCTCTTCCTTCGCCGCGTAGGTGGAGGCGAAGTTGCCCGAGGTGTAGGCGTCCCAGATGACGGCGGTGAAGTTGACCCCCATGATCTTGGCAAGGTCGTAGGTCATGCCGCCCTTGATGATGTCGAGTATCTCGCCCGCCTTGTCGTCGCGCACCCGCTTCGACTTGATTGTTATATCATAGTAGGCGGGAAGCAGAAGCTTCTGGGACAGCCATGACATATACTCCATCACTATGCCGGTGCTCTCCAGATCCGTCGAGGTGACGGGTATGGCGAAGAGCAGCGCGTACATGTCGGTGGCGTGCCAGTAGTTGTCCTGGCTGCTGTCGTATTTCGGGTTGGGAGCCACGCCGTAGTCCATCTCCATATCCTTGAACTGCTCGGACACGCCGATTCCGTTCTGAACAAAGAGGAAATGACCTGCGGCAAAGAGGGAGCGGCAGTAGTCGAAAATGTGGTTGAAGCCCGAGGTGTCGGCGCCTTCAGAACATTTGCTGTAGTCTATGGCGTAGTCGGTCTCGTAGAGCACCGCCCGGAGCTTGGAGATGACCGTCTCCGCCTTCTCATTAACTATCGGGTTGATTACGAGCCGGCCTTCGTTATCACGATTGTAGAATCTGATATCGCAGCCGATGAAGAAGTGTATGGCGTTGCTGTTGCTTGCGCCGTGTTCGGCAAGCTGTCCGAAGCGGTCGTTGCGGTCCATTACGCCGTCGCCGTTCAGGTCGGTGGATACCCCCTTGACCATGCCAAGATACCTGTCAAGCACCCATTCGTTTGCGTCGATCAGCTTATAGGGATCGTCAAGGCCGTAATTCTCCACAATCTCCTTGTTGAAATAGAGGAAGCGTGCCGACGCGAAGTTGGCCATCGAGATATCCGAGGGCATCATGTATAGCTTGTTCATTATGGAGAGGTTTTCCTTGGCGTTGGGGTCCCACCAGGCGGCTTCAAGGTCAACATAGGGCACGTTGTTCCAGTCATAAAGGAAGCCCTCGGTGGCTATGGAGCCCAGACCGTTGCGCTGCGCCGAGAGCACCCGGAAGACATCATCCCCCGCCTGGATCAGCTTCTTGGCGTGAGACGCGCTGTCGTCCTGCTCTATCACGGCGATGCCGGTATTGAACTTCTCTCCCACCTTCGAGTTGCGCTCGTAGATTGCGTCGTTCACCACCTCGCCGTCCATATCCTCGGTATAAACATACTTGTCGCCGTATGATTTCGCGTTGCGCGAACGGATAAGGAATGTAAAATCTTCGCCGTTCAGGTCAAGCTCGGGGAGGTCGGGTACAAATTCCGTCGTGGTCTCGGCTTCGGTCACCGGTGTATCGCCCGCCGCCGTAGTTGTCTTCGGCTTGTCAGAGCCGCCGCCGCAGGCCGCCAGCGCGCCGAAAAGCATAATCGCAAGCAGAAGCAGCGAAATAAGTCTCAGATATTTGTTGCCTGTCATGAGATTTTCCTCCGTCTAATTTAAGGCTTGCATTATTATACAACATATCCCCCGACACTGTCAAGCAATGTAATTGCGTTTTTGACGGAAAAGTAAATTGCAGGAATAATTGCCCAAGGTTCTAAAGAAGTTAACAGTTACCTGTTCCATTGAGTTACCTCCAGTTGCTTTTGTTCGCAGCCTGAGTATAACCGGTTTCATTCCTCAATGGAACCCCTTTTTTATTATCTTGGGCAATTCATTTTACAGCTTGCCGTTTTTTATATTGACAAGCTCTAAAATTTATAATATTATAAAATTGATCAGATGGAATATTGTTCCGCAAATTTCATAACAGACAGATCAGCTCACCTTATAGAGAGGGAGTGAGATGAATATGGTAATCGAACTGAATGGTATCTTGCGGAAACTCATGCTGAATGGGAATATCGTTTCAGCATTCATGTAGAAATGATAAAATAGTATATGGCAGATAAAAAAATGATTCCAGCAAAAAAACTCTTAATTATAATAGTTGCTTTGGCGGGTATATTTTTCATTTCGACATTGATATTTTACCATGTAACCTATGACCATCCAATTATTATCGGAGATCTTGAGCTTGTTGAAAAATACAGAGAAGATTGCTTACGGTATAGTCATGAGCTTATGGCAGATTGCTTAGTGATACCCGCTCATGCACAGATCATAGATGTTCGAGAAGGTAAAGGTGGAATTATAATCATACTCACTTCATTCTTACCGCCTTCTCGGACAAAAGTATGGCATTCGGAAGTAGATGTACCATACTGGGAAGTTGGATTTTAGTTCATATGCTAAGAGGGTATCAGATTGTTTGTGCAAACTCGTATTTCCATATTATGCCTTATAAAATTATATACAAGGATACGACAACTAGGCAGAATACGGAAATATTATGCGATTATGTTTACACCATCTTCTTGACACGCCCTATACTAATTAAAACTTAAATGTTAAAAATGGAACCCCTTTTTTTATTCTCTTGGGCAATTCATTTTACAACTTGCCGTTTTTTATATTGACAAGCTCTAAAATTTATAATATTATAAAATTGATCAGATGGAATATATGTTAAAGGGAAAATCATGTTCATTCTAAAAAATGCAGCAAAAAATATTGTCAGATACAAAAACAAATACATAACATTCGGCATTCTGTTTTTACTGCTGATAACAGTCGCTTCAGTCTGCGTCGGAATTTTTGTGCGTATGTCAGAAGCTACTGATACGATTATCCGCGAATTTGCCGGAGTTTCGGTTGTAAATAGCTCTCTCAGAAATTCTGATGATCTTTTTAATTTACCCGATAGACTTTCTAAGGAGGATTACTATACTCTGAAAGACATAGAACACATCAGCGATGTGAAAATGTTCAAATATAATTTTCATACCGACTTTCTGAAAAATGGTATTTCTCCGTTGAATATAATTGTCCAATCTTCTTCCGACACTCCCGCCAATATCGAGGCTCCCATATTTGTTATTGGTTACAATACCTCTCTTATGCACCTGTATTCGGAGGAATTTTCATTGGAGAGCGGCAGAATGTTCGAAAACGAAAACGAATGTATTATTTCCAAAAATTCCAAAGCCGTTGATGATGCTTCCATAAATTGGAATGATACTGTTTTAGGCGATACGATATTTGTAAACAATGACAACGATGTGAGCAAAAGTTTTACCGTAGTCGGAATATTGGCGGAAAACACAGACGATGATGAAAAAACCAACCGCCGAATTGTTTATACCTCACTTGAAGGTGCCGAGTATTTTGATAACATCGCACTTGTGGACGATGCCGGTATACGCGGATATAATCTCAAGGAGCTGTCTATAGAAGATTTAACTGACAACGCTTTTAATGTCGAAGAACATCTTTTGATACCTATGGGATATGAGGCACTTGCATACTTGGATAATCCAGAGAAATTATTGAGTATACAAAAAGACATCAACAAAATAGAATTTGACGGTTATTTCATTTCTTTAAAACCAATGTTTTCGGATTTCAGTACATTGATTAACATGACCGGAGTTATGTCAAACAACGCCGGCGGATTCATGATTATCACCGGAATCCTATTGTTTTTTGTAACTGTTATTGCCACTATCATGTTGCTCGGCACCCGAAAATACGAAATTGCCGTTCTGCGCTCAATCGGTATGAAAAAAAGCCGATTGATTATAAGCTATCTTATCGAAAATTTAATCTTTATTTTGGGTATTGCAGCCGTATCATTGATAATAGCTCAGTTTATCTCTCCGGCATTTACAGTACCCATTTTTAACGGGATACAAAGCATTGTGTCCCCGGATATTTATAAACGAATCTCCGGCGGTTTCGGTTTTATCGGTACTATGATGAATTTCGGGATTGTTTTCGGAGGAGCCTCTGTTATTGTGCTGCTGTCCACATTTCTATCATGCATACACATTCTGAAATTTGAACCGCTGAAGATATTTAACAAAAGATTTTGAAAGGTAAGAACTATGATATTGAAGCTTGATAATATCTATTATAAATACGAAAAGAATCTTCCGTATATTTTGAACGGAATATCATATGAGTTTGAAAAGGGTAAATTCTATGCTGTCACCGGCGGTTCGGGTTCGGGAAAAACAACGCTGATTTCTATAATTGCCGCTCTTGCAAAACCATCCGATGGAAAGATATATTACGACGGAGTTGATATAACTAAAATAGACGAGGACAAATACAGAGCAAATTATGTAAGCATTATATTCCAGAATTACAATCTGCTTTATAACTACACAGCAATCGACAACATTACAACCGCACTCCACATAAGTGGTTATACCGGTGATTATACCGCACGTGCAGATGCCTTGCTCGATGAAGTCAGTATTCCTGTTACAAAGCGTAAATATGTTGTCCAGAATTTATCCGGAGGCGAACAACAGCGGGTAGCAATCGCCCGTGCTTTGGCTGCCGATTCACGTGTTATCCTTGCAGATGAACCTACGGGAAATCTAGATGAAGAAAACAAAAATAATATCATTAATATCTTAAGGGCATCTCTAAAAACCTCATGCAATATTCGCCCAAATATGATATAATATACCTATGAAACAGATAAATTTTTTTGCCGAAGATA
>JAAZAV010000039.1 GCA_012514145.1 Clostridiales bacterium
TATAATCTACCTGTTCCATTGAGTTACCTCCAGTTGCTTTTGTTCGCAGCCTAAGTATAACTGGTTTCATTCCTCAATGGAACCCCTTTTTTATTCTCTTGGGCAATTCATTTTACAACTTGCCAAAATTTACAAGTACCTTCAAGATATTTTCGTGCAAAAACCGGCGAAGCCTCCGCATTTGCAGCGGCGGCTTCGCAATTATATTATACTCTATATGTTTAACCGATTTCGGCTATGTAAAGCGACACACGGTTCTGTATCTTTTTCGCACAGTCGGCAGCCGACGCTCCGTTTTCACCGAGATACCAGTCCAGTTCCTCACGGATCAGTGATACGACTGTCGGATCACGGTCGTTTACCGCCGCCGCGCTCGAAACGTAGTTTCTGACAAAATCGCGGTCTTCACGGGTCGGGCGGTACTCAAAACCCGGCTTTTCCAGCGTATTGGGGTCGAATTCCATATCCGCCGCGATTTTCACATATCCGCCGGAATAGAAGAAGTTGTACTTCATACCCATACATTCTTCAAGCTTCGCCTCAAAGGCGGACGCGGTTGCCGGCAGATCGTAAATTCTGCGCTGAATCCTGTCGGACAGGCGGAACTTCATGTATTCCCAGGCGCCATTTATGTTACCGCCCGACAGTATTGCGTAGGAATAGACCGGGGAAATCTCCGATCTGCCTCCGTCCTCGGACGGGAAGCCCAGGTTGATTATTTCCTTTTCCGGGTCATATCCGGTAAGCGACATTTTCAACTTAAGATATTTGTCGATATCGTATATCGCGTCGTTCTTAAGTATTACACGGATGTCCTTGGACACCTCGCCGCCGGGTGCAGATTTGATATACTCAAGGATTTCAATGAAGAAATCGCTGTCGAAGCTGCACTTGCCGCTTTCGTAGTCGATAAACGCGTCAAAGCTGTTGCCCGTGATGTTGTTCAGATATAAAAAGGAACCGTTGTACGAGCTGAGCGACACATCTCCGGGCATAGCTTTCATGTATTCAAACGCCCGACGGAGCGTCCATTCCGAAGGATCGGGAAAATCCTCCTTCAGTCCGAAATTGCTGCTTAACGCATACTGCATCGGAATGCGGTACAGCGCGCCGTCGGTCTCGAAGGGATAGCGGCAGCAGTCAAGAAGATCGTCTGCCGAAAAATCGTCATCGAAAAGTGTGTAGAAGTCGACAAGCATACCCTTTGATATATAGTCGGACGCCGACATGGGTTTCCCGCCATATTCGTTAAACGAGTCGATAATCAGAATATCGGGCGCTTCCCCCGACGCCATGTCGGCGTGAAGCCGGGTCAAGCCGATTGTTCTGTCCGCCTCGGTATTGAAACGTCCGTAGTCCACAAGCTCAACGCGGTATTTTTCGCTCTCTCGGTTGAACACGACAGACGCAGCCGACAGGTAGGGATCACAGCCGACATATGCGATTTTCACCTTCTCCCGCTGAGGAATGGCGTCGGCGGGCAGCATTGTCAATACGGCGTTAAACGGCTCGCCGAACTGACTGTCATATCCACCCACGACAAAGGTTTCACTGTCTACAACCAGCACCTGACTGACCGAAGCGGGTATAATATCCGACGCAACCCAGTCGATTATCTGAGTCGCCTTGTTTTCGGCGAGGTCGTAACCATAGAACCCTGTATTGTTCTTCAGCCAGAAATCGTATCCCGGGCCGGTCAGTACCGTGGCATTCGAGAATTCACCGGGCAGTTCAATTATCTCTCCCAGCTTCTGCCCCACCCTGTCCAGCCGTCTCAGTTTGTAATCCGGATAGCTTCCGCAGCGCAGGATCGGCGTGCCGTCGGACAACAGAGCCATCGACATGACCTTGCCCGAAGTCGCTCCTGTGATTATGCTGCCGGTTACAGTGCCGTCCTCGGTCAGCAGCAGCACACTGTCGGGAGATGCCACATATATGCATGTCCCGTCATACAGAATCTCTACAATGCGGAAGCCGCGGTCGCCCGAATAATCAATGGGCTGCTTTTCAAGGTCGACTCCGAAAAGCTTTTCAAGATCGAGGCGGAACACTGTATTCCCCTTTTTGTCGGTGCGAACCAGTTCGGCGTCAAACGAGCTGTTGTAGAACTCCGCGGCGACACGTCCGCCGTCGGGCAGTTCGGTGCTTACCGTGACAACACCGCCCTCCCGGCTCGCACCCGCGCTTCCCTCCTCAGCCGCGCCGTTCTCACCGTTCAGGTCAACCGACCAGGTGATTCTGTCTCTGTCTTCGCCGTAGCAGGATATGTATACCCGCCCGTCGGAGAAGCGCATGGGGGCCAGATAGTTTACGGTGTAGCCCTCGGGGACAGCGATATTCTTTGAGCTGTATACCAGCGAGCGATTGTCGGCGTCATCCTTTGCGCCGCATGAAGAGAGCGCGCTTATAATCAAAAGCGACGCCGTCAGCAGCACGGCTGCGGGTAGAATTCTGCTGCGTCTCATAAGTCCTCCCTTGGCACACTCACTGTTACCGAATGATATTAATATTATTATACACCCCGCTCGCTATTTGTCAACATATACACCAAACAATACGCGCTGCCAGACAGAAAATCCTTATATTCTGCATAAATTCATAAAAAAGTCTTTAAAATCATTTCAATATGTGATATACTGATGGGTATGATACGTACATTTAATCTGAAGGAGAGCGGACTCAGGCGGCTGATTGCGGTTACCGGGCACTTCGGCTCGGGCAAGACTAATGTCGCCGTGAACCTTGCTCTGAGGCTGAGGGAAGAAACAGGCAAGCCGGTTACCCTCATCGACCTCGATATTGTCAATCCCTACTTTCGTGCGGCTGATTCGACGGCAGAACTTGAATCTGCCGGCGTGAAATGCATACTCCCGGAGTTTGCCAACACAAATGTCGACATACCTTCCCTGCCACCTGAAATACGGTCGGTGTTCGACGGCAGTGCAGCCGACTCCTACGCCGTTTTCGACGTGGGCGGGGACGACACCGGTGCGGCGGCGCTGGGAGGCTACCGGCATATGTTCGCCCGGGGCGGCTATGATATGCTGTTCGTCTGCAGCATGTTCCGTCCCCTGACACCAACCGCCGCCGAAACCTTTGAATATATGCGGGAGATTGAACAGCGTTCCGGAATGAAGTGCACCGCTCTTGTGAACAACTCGAGCATCGGCATCTCCACCGAGCGCTCCACGCTTGCCTCGACCGACGGATATATAGGGGAGCTGTCGAAACTGAGCGGTCTGCCGGTGCTGTTTGCTTCAAGCATGCTGCGGGATATCGACCCGCCGGCACACCCCGTGTTCTTCATGGACAACATTACGAAAAATATTTACGGAGGATAAAGAAACAAAATGAACAGAGTGACCTTCAACGTCGACCGCTGCAAGGGCTGCGGACTCTGCGTTGCGTTCTGCCCGAAGAAAATTATCACCCTCTCGAGCGACATACTCAACGCCAAGGGATATCATCCCGCACAGATAACCGAGCCCGAGAAGTGCATCGCCTGCGCCATGTGCGCCACGATGTGCCCCGACACGGTAATTAAAGTCGAAAAGGAGATATAAGACCATGGCTAAAGTTTTAATGAAGGGCAACGAAGCTGTCGCCGAAGCGGCGATCAGAAGCGGATGCCGTCACTATTTCGGTTACCCGATTACCCCCCAGACCGAGATTGCCGAGTATATGGCAAAGCGCATGCCCAAGGTCGGCGGTCTCTGTCTGCAGGCAGAGAGCGAAATCTCCGCCATAAATATGGTTATGGGCGCCGCTTCCGCCGGCGTTCGTGCAATGACCTCCTCATCCTCGCCCGGCATTTCGCTTAAGTGCGAGGGCATCAGCTATATCGCCGGCTGTGACCTGCCCTGTCTGATTCTCAACGTTCAGCGCGGCGGCCCGGGTCTGGGCGGCATTCAGCCCGCTCAGTCGGACTACTGGCAGGCTACCAAGGCTATGGGTCACGGCGACCTGCACCTTATAGTGCTCGCCCCCTCCTCTGTTCAGGAGATGGCTTCACTTGCAAACAAAGCCTTTGACCTTGCCGACAAATACCGTATGCCCGCCATGCTGCTCGCCGACGGCGCACTCGGTCAGATGATGGAGCCGGTGGACCTTGACGGCATCAAAGCTCCCGAGGCGGTCTGCAAGCCCTGGGCTACCTGCGGTCATGACGGCAAGCGCAAAAAGAACATTACAAACTCCCTCTACATCAATCCCGATGATCTCGAGAAGACGGTAATCGAGCGCTTCGCACGCTATGAAACCGTCAAAGCCAATGAGATTATGTATGAGGAATATCTCACCGAGGACGCCGACATTGTTGTCGTCGCCTACGGTATCACCGCGCGTATCTGCCGTTCAGCCGTGGCGATGGCTCGCGCGCAGGGCGTCAAGGTGGGTCTCTTCCGCCCCATCACCCTCTGGCCTTATCCCTATGAGGCACTTGGCAGACTGGCGGACACCGCTTCCCGCTTCATCGTCAGTGAGTTAAATATGGGTCAGATGATCGATGATGTTAAGATCGCCATTAACTGCCGCCGTCCCGTGGATTTCTGCGGCCGCACCGGCGGCGTGCTCCTCACACCCGAGGAGATACTCAATGCTATCCTTGGAGGTAAGAAATAATGTCTAAGGTTGTTTTTGACCGTCCGCACGCGCTGAGCGATGTGCCGCTCCATTACTGTCCGGGCTGTACGCACGGCATTGTTCACCGTCTCGTTGCCCAGACAATCGACGAGCTGGGGATCGAGGACAAGACTATCGGCATCGCTCCGGTGGGCTGCTCGGTTTTCGCTTATAACTATTTCGAGTGCGACATGATCCAGGCTGCCCACGGCCGTGCTCCGGCTGTCGCCACCGGCGTCAAGCGCTCTCTGCCCGATAAGGTTGTATTCACCTATCAGGGCGACGGCGACCTGGCTGCCATCGGCACCGCCGAGTCTGTTCATATCGCCGCCCGCGTTGAGAATATCACCATTATTTTCATAAACAACGCCATTTACGGCATGACCGGCGGTCAGATGGCTCCCACCTCTCTGCTTGGTCAGGTCACAACGACTTCGCCCTACGGCAGAGACCCGAAGATTCAGGGCAACCCTATCCGTGTCTGCGAGATGCTCGCTACGCTTGACGGTACCGCGTATGCCGAGCGGGTCGCGGTTGACACCGTACAGCATGTCAACGCCACCAAGAAGGCTATAAAGAAGGCCTTCCAGATGCAGCTTGAGGGCAAAGGTTTCTCTATCGTTGAAGTCATTTCGTCCTGTCCGGTTCAGTGGGGCAAAACTCCCGTCGAGGCTCTCGAGTGGATCCGCACCGATATGATCCCCCATTACCCGCTGGGCGTTTACAAGGACATTACCGCCAACAGCTGACGCATAATAGCGTTATGCGCTGAGTTAAGCATATTGTACGACACAAAGCGCAAATTACCTATACGAGAAAGGCATATAAATATGACATATAATATTCTTATTGCCGGCTTCGGCGGACAGGGCGTGCTCTTCGCCGCAAAGCAGATTGCTTCCGCCGGCATGGCTCTGGGCAAGAACGTCACCTGGCTGCCGTCCTACGGCCCCGAGTCCCGGGGCGGCACCTCCAACTGCTCGGTAGTCATCTCCGACGAGGAGATCGGCTCGCCGCTGGTAATAAAACCCGACTGTCTTATCGTGTTCAATCTCCCCTCCTTTGAGAAGTTTGAGCAGTCGGTAAAGCCGGGCGGCGTAATTTTCTCCGACAGTTCGCTTGTCGACAGGAAATCGACCCGAGAGGACATCACAGTTCACTATGTACCGGCATCGGGCGCCGCCTCCGACAATAACCTAACCGGCTTCGCCAACGTTATCATGCTGGGCAAGTTCATAAAGGAAACCGGTCTTTTTGACAGCGAAAAATTCCTTAACCACCTTATCGACAATATCCCGCCTTCAAGGGCAGCGCTGATCGACAAGAACCGCTCCGCCTATACCATAGGCAGCGGGCTTTAATAAAAGGCAGTATGTCAGACAGCACAAACTCCGACGTAGGCTTTGTACCGAATCATCTGAGCCGTTACCATAACACGGTGCTGATAGCCGCCGGCGGCAGCGGTGAACGCATGGGTGCCGGCATAGCCAAACAGTTTATCGAGGTGGGCGGGCTTCCCGCCGTTGTGCGTACCCTGCTTGTGTTCCAGAAGTCGCCGCTCATAACCGACATTGTGGTAGTCGGCAGACCCGGCGACGAGGAGCTTTATCGGGAGTTCGCATCCCGCTACGGTATAGACAAACTCACCGCGGTGGCCGAGGGCGGTGAAACACGGCAGGAGTCGGTGCTCAGCGGCCTTAAATGTGTGTCCGACAAATCCCGGTTTCTGCTTATTCACGACGCGGTGCGCTGTCTTGTTACCGGTGAGCTCATACAGCGGACGCTCGAGGCGGCTCATAAGCACGGCTGCTCCTGTGCCGGACAAGGGATAACAGATACCGTCAAGCGGATAGAAAAAGGTAATATCGTCGAAACTCTCGACCGCAGCAGCCTCTGGCTCGCGGCGACGCCCCAGGTATTCCAGACCCGCATATATCGGGCGGTGGCATATTACGCCGCCGAGAACGGCATCAAGAGCACCGACGACGCCTCGCTTGCCGAGCATGTGGGCTATAAGGTGTGCCCGGTAGACTGCGGCAACACCAACATCAAGCTCACCTATCCGGAAGATGTGGAGCTGGCTGAGTTCATTCTCAAAAGCCGCGGTGACAACATATGAGAATGCCCGATATTCGCATTGGTCACGGTTACGATGTTCACCGGCTTGTTGAAGGCCGCCGGCTGGTGCTGGGCGGGGTTGCGATCCCTTTTGATAAAGGTCTGCTCGGTCATTCCGATGCCGATGTACTGACTCACGCCGTGATGGACGCCGTTTTAGGCGCGCTTGCGCTCGGCGACATAGGCAGTCACTTCCCCGACAGCGACGAAAAGTACAGGGGCATCGACAGCCTGCTGCTCGCTGCTCATGTGTATGCTCTGGCTGCCGAAAAAGGTTATGCGGTCAGCAACATCGACGCCACCGTCATAGCGCAGCTTCCGAAGCTGGCGCCTTACACAGCCGAAATGCGCTCAAACTTAGCTAAGGTTTTCGGAGTTCCCGCCGACCGGGTGAATGTCAAAGCCACCACCGAAGAGGGACTGGGCTTCACCGGCAGCGGCGAAGCAATAGCCGCTCATGCGGCAGTGCTGATGGTTAAGCAGCCGGGAAAGTCCGCATCGGGCGGTGTTAAACCCGTTTAAGTTTCGCAATACTAAGGTAATAATAAATGAACAAAATATCACCATCCGTCCTCGCCTGTGATTTTTCGAAGCTGGGCGAGGAGGCGGCAAGGGTTCGCGCCGCCGGAGCCGAGTATCTGCACCTTGACGTGATGGACGGCGCCTTTGTGCCGAACATTTCCTTCGGCCCGTGTGTCATCGCGGCAGTCAGACCCCACAGCGACGCCTTCTTCGATGTACACCTCATGATAAACGAACCGTCCCGCTACCTTGATGATTATGTCAAGGCCGGCGCCGACCTTATTACCGTTCATTATGAGGCATGTTCCGACGTCGCCGCGACCCTGAAACAGATCCGGGCGCTGGGCGTGAAAGCCGGACTGTCCATCAAGCCTGCCACTCCGGTGTCGGCGCTGAAGGAGTTTCTGCCTCTTATTGACCTGATTCTGATAATGTCGGTGGAGCCGGGCTTCGGCGGACAGTCCTATATTCCCACATCAACCGCCAAGATCGCCGAGACCGCCGCCATGCTGAAGGCTGAAGGGCTTTATGACAAAATCGAGCTCGAGGTTGACGGCGGCATATCGCCAAGGAACATCGCCGAGGTTAGCGCCGCCGGCGCCAATGTCATAGTAGCCGGCTCTGCCGTATTCAAGGCTGATGACGCCGCCGCGGTTATCGCGGCTTTGCGTTAATTACCTGCCCGATATAAAAATACTGACACCATTCAGCGTCACATTGTGTTCGACTGACAAGAAGACTGGAGTATAACATATATGGCCGAACTGAGATGGAATCCGATGATCCGCGACTGGGTCATGGTAGCCTCAAACAGACAGAACCGCCCTAATATGCCTAAGGATTTCTGCCCCTTCTGTCCCCCCAAGGATGAAGAAGAAGCAAAGCTCAAGCCCGGAATCCCGAAAGAGTACGACGTATTCAAATACGACAACGACTTTCCGGCTCTCTCTCAGAATCCGCCTGAGATGGATCATCCCTACGCCCCGGATTCAAAAGTCTATAAGGTCGCGCCGTCCCACGGCAAGTGTGAGGTTATTCTCTACTCCTCCGACCATAACGGTAAATTTTACGATCTTAGCGACGAACACACCCGCAAGCTGGTTGACCTGTGGGTTGAACGCTTCAATGATCTCAGCTCCGACCCGGACATAAAGTACATTTTCATCTTCGAAAATAAGTTTGGCACCACTCAGCCCCATCCCCACGGTCAGATTTACGGCTACTCCTTTGTGCCAAAGAAGATCGAGCTGGAACTTGACAGCATGAAAGAGGAGCACGATGCCGACGGCACCTGTCTCTTCTGCCGGATCAACCGCGAGGAGTCGGATTTCGGTCAGCGTCTCATATGTGAGAACGACAGCTTTGTGGCTTATATTCCCTTCTTTGCCGATTATGTCTACGGCATATACATCTCATCCAAGGCTCACCGCAGCAACATCGCCGAGTTTACCGCCGACGAGCGCAACGATCTCGGTATTATCTTAAAGCAGATTATCGGCATGTATGAGTCGCTTTTCCCCGAGCGCAAAGAATCCTTCCCATATATGATGTGCATGCACAACGCGCCTGTAAATCTGAATGGTTCGGAATATGAAAAGTATGCCGGGTATGCCGACTACTTTCACTTCCACATTGAACTTTACCCCACCCTCCGCGCCGCCGACAAGGAGCAGTTCATGGCTTCCTCCGAAACCGGCTGCTGGGCGCACTGCAATCCCACCGCCCCCGAGGAGAAGGCTCAGGAGATGCGCGAGGCGCTTGAACGTTTTCTGAATAAGTGAGTTATATCAATCAAAAAGAGGATGTCCCGCGATTCTGCGGGACATCCTTTTTTCTGTCTGAGATATTTTATTGTGTCAGTCCTGTTTTATGTTTATGGATGAGATTACTTTTTCTTCCTGAAAACGGTCAGGCAGGCGCCTGACATAACGGCGGCGGTCAGGATGTAAACCAATGCGTCAGAGGTCTGGGCAGCGGCTGCGGGAGCCCTATCTCCGGCGGCGGCAGCCGTGGTCTCCGGAACCGGAACAGCGGCCGACTTGGAGCTGAGGGTTACATTTTTATATTTTTCACCGGCGTTTGAAATTTCTGCTTCGAAGGCGGTGATTTTCCTTGTTGCGTCCTTGTTTGCACCCATAGTAGCATCGGAGTTTATCATGAGGTTAAAGCCGATTTCTGAACCAACCTTCGCACCTTCCATGAAGTTAAGCTTTAACTCAGCGGTCCACTTCTTGGCAGCCTTGTCAACAGTGCATTTGTAGTCGGAGATGGTTTCTTTCTCCTTGCCCTTTGACAGGAACCCACCAAAGATAGAGTTGTCATACCAACCCATATACTTATGGATATCGTTTTGGCTGGCAGCATCGTTGGACCAGTCAATCATAAGCTCCAAGCCGGTGGTGTTCCAGTGATTTTCACCGTCGTATTTCATGTTGTAGTCGCTGAGTTCAAACTCACTGTCAACGGATATGAAGCAATAGAGAAAACTGCCGTCGTGGAGAACATAGCATTTTGCTGTTGTGGCACACTTGTAGGAATCACGGAAGGGTGTCTTGCAGTCGATGATGAGTCCGTAATTATAGGCGTCATCAAGCTTACCGTCTATGGTGAGACCGCCGATATACATCGGAACCTCGCCCCAGGAACCGTTTTTAGTCAGAGCAAAGACCGTCAGAGACATTGCGGAAACGAGCGTACATAGAATCAGAGTTAATGCAATGAGCTTTTTCATTCGATTCATCCTCCTGATTATATTGATTCGATTTTACCGCGTATAAATCACTTGACAATACGAACTTTGAAATACAGATTGTTCTTAACTACAGAATTGACACTTACATACTCTTATATATCTCAGACAGCGGTATCGTGATATTTGTATAACATAACGAAAAGTCAGCCGGCCGACTTATTTGCTTCGATCAGCTGATCGAGCTTTGTCTCGAGAGCGGTCTTCATGGCATCGTAGGCGGACATATAATCTCGGTTCT
The DNA here is from genome assembly GCA_012514145.1 of Clostridiales bacterium. GTDB lineage: Bacteria > Bacillota > Clostridia > Oscillospirales > CAG-272 > JAAZAV01. Next base: position 10,251 of record JAAZAV010000039.1, read on the forward strand.
TGGCACCCATGAGGGTACGTGAGATGATGCCTAACTTGGAGTCGCTGAAAACATAGTTGTTAATGTACATGAAGTCGCTGGTCGCTCCGTCGCGTATCATATCGATAATCTGCGCCGACATGGTATCTCGAGTATATTTGACCTTGAGCGCAACCTCGAAGTATGCCGGTGTGACGGTGCGGTAATTCTCAGCGCACATGGCTTCCAGCGCGGCACAGGGAGCGGCAATGTCCGGACAGGAAAGCGGTATGGCAAATGCGTTTGCGGCATCATGCACCAGGGTCAGATAGTTTTCCTGGGTCTCGTCAAGCTTGGGATGGGTTATAATACCGTATTCATTCTCCATGTCGCGGAACTTACCTGCGTAGCTCAGACGCGCCGGGAAAAGCAGTATATTGCCGCCGATGAACTCGGTGGGAAGAACCGTATTGATCTCATCGGAATTTGTTGCCACATAGACGCCGTCGCTCTCATAGAACAGGTTATAAAGAGTTTCAAATATTTTGACATTGCGGGTCTGATCGGCAACGAGAACCGGGTAACCGTCCTTGTCACGGGAGGTATTCTGCATACCCATACAGTAGATGAAATGTTCGGTGGGGCTGGAAGTGGTGGTTCCCATACCCAGAATATCGCCCGGATCAACAACAGCATTGCTGTTTACATCGCGGTAAACGTCTTTCAGCAGTCCGCGCATAATTTCTACCGTCCAGCCGCCCGAAAGAACCGTCTCGTATAGCTTGTCCGCATCGCCGAAGCTGTTCTCACACAGCTGGCGATTATAAAAAATAGCGCTGAGGTTAGATATCATGTTGACCGAGATATCACCCATGAGCATATAACGCTCGTTGGTGTTTACCGACATCTTATCCATATAGGCATCCTGCCACCAGGGCTGATCATAGTCAAGATAGTCGGCTTTTGCCAGATTGTAGTAAAGACCGTCTATGGAGGCGATTGCCTGCAGATACTGGGGACCGTCGACAATATCATATACGTCGTCGCCCGCCATCATGGGAGCGCGGACGTTGTTCATGTATTTTGCGTTTGACTCACGGAAGGCTGTGACCTCGAATTTGATGTTCAGCCGTTCCTCAACCTTAATATTGCGGTTGAATACCGCGTCGTTTACGATGTCGCCTGCGTTCTCAAGACCCTCGATTTCATTCACGCCCGAGCCTGAGCTTGCCAGACCGTCATCGTTGTAGGCTATGCGCACCGCCTGACCCTTGAAGTCAAGGTCTGCGGGCAGATTGTCTTTGATTTCCTCGCGTTTGGTTTCGGTTTGTGTTTCGGTCTGAGCCGTAGTATCGGCTGCGGTTGTGCTGTCGGCTGACACTCCCGTGTTATCAGACCCGCCGCAGGATATCAGCGACACGGCAAGCACAATAAGCAGCAGAAATGCAATTAATCGTTCTGTCATTTTCTGTCTCCTTACACTCCATATTGTCATTTTATTCCGGTTATATCCATTCTACCGCAAAAATTTGTTACAGTCAATGCAGAAAAATATTATTTAACACACTTCTTTAATTCATCCGAAACATCAAAATACAAAAAGGAGCACGCGGTAAAACGTGCTCTCGTGATATATCAGATTCGGATCAAAGCTCCTCGGGTACCACACCCTCGGCGAGGCAGATGCCCAGCTCGCTTAGAGCCGAAGCCTCGCCGGGCGCCGGAGCGCCGGTCATAAGTTCGGAGGCGTTCTGCACCTTGGGGAAAGCTATAACGTCGCGGATATCATCGAGACCGAGCATGAGGGTCACGAGACGGTCGAGACCGAATGCCAGACCGCCGTGAGGCGGCGCGCCGTAGCGATACGCGTCAACCAGGAAACCGAACTTGCGGTCTGCGTCCTCCTTGGAGATGCCGAGGCACTCGAACATTTTCGCCTGAACTTCGGGGCGGTGGATACGCATTGAGCCGCCGCCGGCCTCGGTACCGTTGATAACTATGTCATAGGCTATCGAACGAACCTTTCCCGGGTCGCTGTCCAGCAAATCCATATCCTCTTCCATCGGCATGGTGAAGGGATGGTGGGTGGAGACATATCGCCCCTCTTCCTCGGAATACTCGAAGAGCGGGAATTCCACTACCCACAGCAGCTTGTATTCATTCTTTTTGATGAGATTCAAACGGCGGGCAACCTCACAGCGGAGAGCGCCCAGCGAATCAAAGACTACTTGCGGCTTCTCTGCCGCAACGATTAGCAGAAGGTCTCCCTCCTCAAGGCCGAGCTTTGCCCCGATTGCCGCATTTTCGTCATCGCTGAGGAATTTGGCGTAGGATGAGGAGATTTCGCCGTTGTTGAGCTTGTACCAGGCCAGACCCTTGGCGCGGTATGTTTTTACATAGTCGGTTAGCGAGTCTATTTCCTTGCGTGAGAGCCCGGCGCCGCCTTTTACATTGATGCCGCGAACGCTGCCGCCCGCCTCAACCGCGCCGGCGAACACCTTAAAGGAGCAGCCGCGGGCGATGTCGGTCAGGTCGCGAAGCTCCATTCCGAAGCGCAGGTCGGGCTTATCGGAGCCGAAACGCTCCATAGCCTCGGCGTAGGTCATTCGGGTGAGGGGAATCTGCAGGTCGATGCCCTTGTATTCTTTGAAAAGGAACTGCAGATAGCGCTCTACCATTTCCAATATGTCATCCCGGGTCACAAACGACATTTCAAGGTCAATCTGGGTGAACTCGGGCTGACGGTCGGCGCGGAGGTCCTCATCCCGGAAGCAGCGGGCTATCTGGAAATAGCGATCAAAGCCCGAAAGCATAAGGAGCTGCTTGTAAATCTGCGGAGACTGGGGGAGAGCGTAGAAGTTGCCCTTGTGGACACGGGAGGGCACCAGATAATCTCGTGCTCCCTCGGGCGTGGGCTTTATAAGGTTGGGGGTCTCGATATCGACAAAGCCGTTTTCCTCAAAGAAGCGGCGGGTCAGATTGGAAATCTTAGAGCGTTCAAGTATGTTGCGCATTATGTCGGGGCGGCGAAGGTCAAGATAACGATATTTGAGACGCAGCTCACTGCGGACGTTGCTGTTCTCAACAATTTCGAAGGGGGCGGTTTCGGCAGCCGAGAGAATCTTTATCTCTTCAACCGCAATTTCTATCTCGCCGGTGGGGAGGTTGGGATTCACCGCGCCCTCGCCGCGCTGACGAACCACGCCGTGCGCGCAGATAACATACTCTGCGCGGATGCCGAAGGCGGTATCGAACACAGACTTATCGGTGTCGGTATCAAATGCAAGCTGAACGATGCCTGTGCGGTCGCGCAGGTCTATGAAGATCAGTGAGCCCAGGTCGCGCTGACGCTGAACCCAGCCCATGGCACAAACGCGTTTTCCTATGTCGGCAGGGCGGAACTCGCCGCAATATTTGGTGCGCTTATCGGTTGATTTGAGATTTACTGCCATATGTGTCACCTTTTCGTTATTGTCTTATTGAAGAGCGGCTTTCAGTTCCGCGATGTTGTTTATATCGATTTCAACCTGGCTGCCGTCGGACATTTTCTTGAGCTGTGCTTTGCCGCTTTCAAGTTCGCTGTCTCCCAGTATAAGGGTATAGGCGGCTCCCGCCTTGTTGGCGTATTTCATCTGCGCCTTCAGAGAACGTCCGACAAGATCGCTTTCCGCCGAAATGCCGACACGACGGAGCCTGTCGGCTATCTCTATTGCCTTTACCGATGCCGCATCTCCCAGGGAGGCAATATAGAGTGTTATACCCGCAGGAGGTTCGGGGAGAACACCGTCCTGTTTCATCGAGAGAATAAGCCGTGTGATTCCCATTGCAAAGCCGATGCCCGCCATCCGGGGACCGCCCACCGACTCGATCAGTCCGTCGTAACGGCCGCCGCCGCAGACAGTGCTCTGCGCACCGATACCTTCTGAAATGAACTCGAATACCGTTCTTGTGTAATAGTCGAGACCGCGCACTATGCGGGTGTCAATGCTGTAGGTGATACCCAGTGCGTCAAGGCATTTTTTAAGGTTGTCAAAGTGGGCGGCGCAGTCATCGCAGAGGTATTCAATAGTCCTGGGGGCGGTATCGGCAATCTTCGAGCAAATTTCGCTCTTGCAGTCCAGTATCCGCAGCGGGTTTGTTTCAAGGCGTTTGCGGCAGGTTTCGCAAAGCTCATCCGAATGCGCCCTGAAATACTCGCGAAGCGCGTCGTGATACTTCGGACGGCACTCGGGACAGCCTATGGAGTTTATATGAAGCGCTGTTGACTTAAGTCTCAGCTCTTGAATCAGCGCATTGCCCATAGCTATGACGTGCGCGTCGGCTGCGGCGTTTTGTGCGCCAAAAATCTCAACACCGAACTGGTAGAATTCCCGGGAGCGACCGGCCTGAGGCTTCTCATATCTGAAACAGTTGATGATATAGTAGTATTTCAGCGGCAGTGTGTCGGCGTATTTGCCGTTTTCTATAACCGCGCGGGCTACCGAAGCGGTTCCCTCGGGACGCAGCGAAAGGCTGAGTCCGTCCCGGTCGGAGAAGGTATACATCTCTTTCTGAACAATGTCGGTGGTATCGCCTACGCCGCGGTTGAAGAGCGCCGTTTCCTCAAAAGTGGGGAAACGGATTTCCTCGAATCCGTAGCGGGCTGCCACCTCGCGCGCCGTCTTTTCGATATGCTGCCAAATATATATTTCGTCCGGGAAGATATCCATCGTCCCGCGGGGTTTCTGTATCAATTAAATTCACCTTGCTTAATAATTGCCGCTCTTGCAGAGCAGTTCGTATTTGATGTCCCAAAGCTTTTGAGACAGGTCGACATAGTAGTTGTGGGGATACTCAAAGCGCTTAACCTCATCCCATTGCAGCGCCAGCTGCTCACGGCAGTAGTCTCGAATCTGACTGGTATCGGGACGGTCATAAACGCATTTTCCGTCCTTGAATATCGGAACCAGCAGTTCCTCCGCACGGAAATCTGTCAGCGTCTTGCGCTTCCACGTATAGTCCGGGTCGAATATTGTCAGCGGCTGACTTTCGTCAATAGTCTCATCGTGCAGACATATAAGGTCTGCGATCGCTTTCCCGGTGGGGTTTTCGTATAATCTGTATACTTTCTTGAAGTGAGGGTTGGTAATCTTGCTGGTGTTTTCCGATATTTTGATCTTGGGTATGACATTCCCTTCTTCATCCTCGACCGCGGCAAGCTTATAAACACCGCCGAACACCGGGTCACTTTTTGATGTCACCAGCCGTTCGCCCACGCCGAATGAATCGATTTTCGCCCCCTGTTGGAGAAGATCGCGTATGAGATATTCGTCCAGCGAGTTGGATGCGACAATTTTGCAGTCTGTCAAACCCGCCGCATCAAGCATCTCCCGCGCCCTGCCCGACAGATATGTAAGGTCACCCGAGTCGATTCGGATACCGCCATTAGTTATACCGAGTTCCTTAAAAACTTTTATAGCATTGGGAACACCGCTTTTGAGCACGTTGTAGGTGTCTACCAACAAAATAGCAGCCTTCGGGTACATCTCGCTGTAAGTTCTGAAGGCGGTGTATTCATCATCGAACATCTGAACCCAGGAATGCGCCATCGTTCCAACCGCGGGAACACCGTAGCGTTCCTCGGCTATGGTGCAGGCAGTGCCGGTACAGCCTGCAATATATGCGGCACGAGCGCCCAGTATTGCTCCGTAGGCTCCCTGTGCGCGGCGCGAGCCGAATTCGTTGACAGGCCTGCCTTCCGCCGCCCTGACTATGCGATTGGCTTTGGTTGCAATAAGCGACTGGTGGTTTATGGTCAGAAGAATAAATGTTTCGATAAACTGCGCTTCAATTGTCGGCGCTTTTACAGTCAGTATCGGCTCTGACGGGAATATGGGAGTACCTTCACGCACCGCGTAAATATCACCCGTGAATCGGAACTCCCTCAGATATTCGAGGAATTTCTCATCAAAGCAGCCTTTTCCGCGCAGGAAATCTATGTCGTCGCCCGAGAAATTCAAATCCTCGATATAATCAATAACCTGTTCCAGCCCGGCCGCTATTGCGAAGCCGCCGCCATCAGGTACGCGTCGGAAAAACATATCGAAGTATGCTATGCGGTCGCCCATGTCCTGAAGGAAGTATCCGTTCGCCATGGTCAGCTCGTAAAAGTCGCAGAGCAGCGTATGATTTTCCCTGAGATATTGTCTTTGCATGAGCCTTTCCTCCTATAAACTATAAGGGGTATTATACATTACATCGCCGTATTTGTAAAGGGGGTGACGTTACTTTCGTGAAATATCGACAATTTCCGGCGATTCTTCGTTAATTTATCCCACACAAAAAGACCTGCACGTATGTACAGGTCTGATCATAAGGCGGATATAGAGGATGTTCATAGAAAACCGAATAAAGAGTAGAATTGGACAGAAAGCGGATATTCAAAGCTGAACGTTAACGGGATTATTCTCATCATGACAGTAGCAGTCAGTGAGTATAATCTCCTGAAGTTCAAGCCCTCGGTCTATTAGTATCGGTCAGCTGAA
>JAAZAV010000040.1 GCA_012514145.1 Clostridiales bacterium
AATCGAAGACTGGGTGAATAACTATCCTCGCAAAATTCTTGGATATAAATCCGCTTACCAATTGGCAGCCTTTTTGTAACTGTTAACTTCTTTAAAACCTTGGGCAATTATTCTTGCAATTTACAATTTGTCAAGTTTTAGTTAAATTGTATTGAAATCCTTGTGATATCATGCTATAATGTTCGTCATGATTATAACAAAAGATACAGTTAAAAATGCGCTGAGGAATGTAAAGGACGCGGTCACCGCAGCCGACGCCGTCATTTCTTACGGCAAGGTCAGGAGAAGCGAGCGCCACGAGCTGAAACGTATGCTGACCGAGCCCCAGTATCACATTCTGCTGTCGCGCATATCCGCGGTGCTTGAGCCGGACAGTTATATGCCCGAGCCGGAGGGCTACCGGGTATCCAGCCTTTATCTGGATGATCTTGCCGAGTCGGCGTATTATGAGAAGCTGAGCGGAGTACATTACCGCATGAAATACCGCTTCCGATGGTATAATTACTCACCCGAGCTGATTCACCTCGAATGCAAAGAAAAGCGGGGTGACCGTATCTTCAAGCGTTCGGCGGCGGTGAGCCGGAACTGTCTTGAGAGCTATATCAAAGGCGATTACCGCCTGCTTGACGCCTGTGATGCGCCGGTCTGCCGTGAGGTTTCCAGGCTGAGCCGGGAGCGTGGGCTGTCGCCGAGAGTCGTGGTGTGCTATACCCGTCAGGCTTTTCAGCATCCCCTCTCACACACGCGCATTACTTTTGACACCGCCCTGACCGCTGACCCGCAGTTTGACTCTCTGTTTTCCCGGGACAGCGAGGCGCTTTTCCCAGTGCCATTGCCTATGCTTATGCCTGCGCATATGTCGCCGGGCTGTATACTCGAAATTAAGTACAATGAGTATATTCCAAAGTATATCTCAGAGCTGCTCACCTCCCACAGCGAGGTGCTGGCAATGTCAAAGTATGTACTATGCCGCGATGCGCTGAATCTGATCCGCTGATTGGGCGCCGACGATAAACCAAACATAATATCGATATTTGGAGTCAGACATGAAGGAGTTAATTTCCGCATTCCGCGAGAGCGTTATCCAGTCCGGGCTTATGCTCGAGCTTACGCCTACATATATCTTGCTTACCATGCTCGTGGCGCTGGTCTGTGCAGCCATGATAGCGCTGGTATACAAGTTTTTCTACCGGGGAGCCTGCTATTCCGCCAACTTTACTGTTCTGCTGGTTATGACCACGCTTGTCACCACCTTTGCGCTTATCACGGTCTCGGCTAATCTTGTGCTGTCGCTGGGCATGGTGGGCGCGTTGTCTATCGTGCGTTTCCGCGCAGCCGTGAAGGATCCGCTGGATATTGGCTTCCTCTTCTGGTCCATAGCGGTGGGGATTACCTGCGGCGCGGGGCTTTTTGTCTATGCCCTCGTCTGCTCTTTCTTCATCGCTGCGGTTTATGTTATTCTAACCGTGGTTCGTTTCGGTCCCAACTCATATTTGCTGGTCATACGCCATGAGAGCAGCTGTGCCGGCGAAGTCGCCGTTGAGCTTTCCGGTATCCGCACCCGTCTGAAAAACCGCACTGTGACCGGCAGCACCGTAGAGATTTCCTACAAGGTCTATCTCAAGGGCGAGCAGGCGGGCATAGTCGACCGTCTGAACGCCATAAACGGTGTCAGCCGCGCAATGCTCATCGAATATACCGGAGATATCTGATGTCGAAGAATCTCATAGCGTATATTACCGCCGGCGCTTTCCTTGCCGCCGCGCTGGTAATGGCGCTGGTCTTTTCTGCTGCTGCCGTAAATGCAGATGAACTCCCCGACCCGGAAGCCGCTGAGGACAGCAAAACCGCCGCAACAACAACCGTGGTCAACGAGTCCGTACCCGTCGAGCCGGAGGAAGAATATACCGGTGAGGTGTTCTTCTACCCGGAGGAGTATATTCTCACCGAACCGACGAGCGTCAAGCTTACGGTTGACGTGCCCAAGGGCAAGAAGCTGCGCATGATAGTCTACACCCTTGACGGCAGTGAGCCTGACCGGACCGCCCGGGTGTATTTCGACTTGGACGGCGTATATCTCGACGGATCGCGTTACACCGAGGGGTACAGCATATCTGCGCGTGCCGTATATACCGACGGCACGATGTCGGACATAAAAAACCGGAGCTATTTTGTGGGTCCGAAGGCTGATGAACGTTATAAAGATGTAATAATTTCGATCAACAGCGATCCCGTAGGGCTTTTCAGCTACGAAACCGGTATACTGGTCTCGGGCAAGCGCCGCGCCGACTACATTAAAGCTAATCCCGGCGAAGAGATTAAACCCACTTCACCCGCGAACTGGAACTTCCCGGGCGAACTTGGCGTTCGATCAGCCTATGTGGAGATGATTTCACCCGACGGCGAACTTCTACTCGCCCAGGGCTGTGATCTTACCGTATACGGCGGTTATTCCCGGGCGCAGAAGCAGAAATCGCTCCGGCTGAATGCCGATGCCAAATACGGAGACAACCGCTTCCGTATTCCGCTGTTCAGCGATGATCCCTCGGCGCTTGCCGCCGACAATACTCTGATTCGCACATATAACCAGCTGTCGCTGCGCAACAACGCCAATGACAGCGGTTCGGCAAATGCGCGGGATGAGATAATACAGAGACTTGCCTATCATGCCGGGCTGCAGGACACCCAGGCGGCTACCCCCGTGTCGGTCTACCTGAACGGTCAGTATTACGGCTTCATGTGGCTCAAAGAGACCTATGACAGAGAGTATTTCGACGCCCATTACGGTCATATGTTTGAGGACTATGAGGGTACCTTCGTGGTGCTTGAAGGCTCGGACCGCTCCCGCCGCGAACCCTCTAAGCCTGGTATTGTATACACCCGCGGCTACAACAGCTGGCGGGATATGTATGACCTCGCCCGCAAGGACCTGACAAACGATTTCAATTTCAAGCAGTTGACTGCCGTACTCGATGTTGAGAACTACCTGCGGTATTTCGCAATACAAATCTATGTGGGGAATACCGACTGGCCGCAGAACAACAACAAAATCTACCGTTATGTGGCGCCTTTTCAGGGGGAATATCTGGAAGGAACCGTTTTCGACGGACGCTGGCGTCAATTGATCTTCGACACCGACTTCGGTCTTTGGCTGGCCGGAGGCGGACCGGATACCGACCACATCGCCAGGGTTATGGATTCTTCGGGTAATAATAACGGTTACAGTACAATGTTCATCGCGCTGATGAAGCGCGACGACTGCCGGGAGTATTTTATCCGCTACTGCTACGACCTTATGAACGGCGCATTCGCGCCGAAATATTCCAAGGCTGTGGCGCTTGAGGTGGCGGCGAATCGTGCAAACGAGCTGTCATATCACAGCGCTTCCAGTCCCTATTCCAACGGGACCGGGCTCAGCGGCTCCGATTCGGCCGTGGGGCGTGCAATAGAGTACCTTGCCGACCGTCCCGCCTACTTTAAAACTTTCCTCACCGACACTCTGGGAGCCTCATCAAAGCAATACAGGGTCAACATTTTCGACGGAAGCAGCGGCGGTTACACAATCGGCAGTTTCGCCGCAAAGGGTGATTTGAACTGCAGCTATTGCGCGGACTATCCTGTGGTGTTGACTGCCACCCCCGGGCGTATGGAGACCTTCTCGCACTGGGTGATCAATGGTGAAGATTGTTACGAGGATACGGTGGTGCTCAGCTATGACATGGCAAAGAACGGACTCATTATTGCGGTGCTTATAACCGAAGAAATTGACCCCGAACAGAAACTGCCGCTGATATATGAACTCTCCTCATCCGGCGACAACGATTTCATCACTCTAATAAATCCATACAAAGAAACTATTCGCACGGTGGCTATAAGCGTTACCGATGATTCAAATCTGCCCGCAAAATTCATTCTACCCGTCATGTCGCTGGAGCCGGGGCAGACCGTAACAATACTCTGTTCAAACGCCGAATCGGCATCCGCACTTCGCCGTACCCGCGCAAACTTCTCGCTGTCCACCGGCGAGACACTGTCAATCGCGTATAACAATGAGATTTACGACAGCGTGACAGTACCCGACCTGATTCCCGAAGGTATCTGGCATCTCGACCTCGACTCGGGCAGATGGTACGAGAAACTTCCCGAAAAACCGGCGCCCGAACCTAAAGCCGATGAAGAAGGGGAAGACAGGGAAGAAACTCATAGCATAAAAGAGAAAACCGGATAAATCAAGGACGCCGCATCGAAACGGCGTCCTTGATTTATTATGTATTTATGCTTACCATATCGCGGTTCACCCGCCAGAGACCCGCTCTGCCCCGCTTGCCGCAGGATACCACAACCCCCAGCTCACGCAGCAGCTTAAATGATATACTTCCGGTGAAGCCGGTCATTCTGGCGGCTTTAGCAAATTCTGCTATGGTGAAGAGCTCGGGCAGATTTTCCGGCAGTAACTTTACATAGTCGGCGGGACAGTCTAATTCGATTGTCTCGCCGAGTTCAATCGGTATGCGCTCCGCACGAGTCGAGCCTTTCTTTTTGTCGCGGCTCCAGCCGTCGAGGCGGCGATACTCCTCAACGTCAACCATTATAATGCACACTTTTAGCCGCTCATTCGGTATCAGATGTGCGATTGACGACAGCTCATACAGAGCGTCACAGGGCTTGCCCTGCTTCGGAGACTTGCGGCGGGAGGTCTGTTCGCCCGTCGCCGGATCAAGCCAGATTATCCAGCGTTGTCTCGACACGGGATGAACCAGCGTTACATTTGTTTCAGCCAGCAGTGCTTCCAGCTTTACCTTCATGTGGTAAATGCCGCGTGTCTGAATCTCGGTTATGCCGCTTTCGTTGAGTATATCCGCCACATAGCCGCCGAATGGTATTTCGTGCTTTGAAGTATCCGGCTCCAGAAAGCGCTTCAGGGTTGCGTGCAGTGTCCGCTCGCCCAGTGTTCCGATTCCCATAATAAATGATACCTCATAAAAAAGGACAGCAACCGATTTGCGGTCGCTGTCCTCTGCACTTGAATCAACGCTGTGTTAAATCGAGATATCCCTCAAGCGACTCGGGGAGCTCCTCGATGGGAAGCGAACAGGTAAATACAAATTCAATACCGTTCTGCTCGCCGAGTTTGGCGGCTTTGAAGACAAACTCTTCAAACGCCGAAAGGTCGTTGTTGCAGATTTTCAGCGCGGAGTCGATAAATATGTGAGTTACATCGTGGTTGCTTGCGTATATGCCGGCAACGAAGCCATACAGAGACTCCGCATCGGTAACAGCGTATGCGTCAGTGTCAAGCAGACGTGCAAGGTATTTGATCTCATGGATGAGTTTGTTGCCCTTCTCAACGCAGACTACCGAGCCTTTGCTCTCGTCCAGCGCAGCGTTTACCATTTTGATCAGGGTCTTTGTCTTTCCGGTACCCTTGACTCCAACGATTAATTTTAACATATCGAACCTCCGTTATTTATTCTTAGTCTGTCAATTACTTGCCTTTGCGAAGCGCTTTGCGGATATCTTCCAGCTTGGTTTCACCGGGTTTGTCGGCTTTGCCAAGCAGAGCGAACATATTCTGTTTATAAGCCTCGACGCCGGGCTGGTCGAAGGGGTTTACGCCGAGAATATATCCCGACACAGCGCACGCCAACTCAAAGAAGTATACGAGATAACCGAAGTCAGCCTCGGTCTTGCCCGCCAGTTCAAGAACCACATTCGGAACTCCGCCCTGATTGTGAGCAACAGCAGTGGCCTCATAGGCAATGGCGTTGACTGCATCCATAGTCAGACCCTGATTTGCTATATAGTTCAAATCGTCAAGGTTCTGCTCATCGTCAACCATCGGGATGGAGATATCATCCTCAAAAGCGACGGGAGCCAGTTTTATGACTGTCTCAAACAGGTTGTGAGTTCCCTGCTGGATAATCTGACCAAGCGAATGGAGATCGGTGGTGAATACAACCGCCGCCGGGAAAAGCGCCTTCCCGTCCTTGCCCTCCGACTCGCCGTAGAGCTGCTTCCACCACTCGGCGGTCACCGCCAGAGCCGGCTCGTAGCCGACCATAAGTTCAATGGCTTTGCCGCCGCGGTGAAGCATGTTGCGGATTGCCGCATACTTGAAACAGTCGTTATTTGTCACATCGTCCGTCTTGGAATACTCTTTCCTTGCCTCGGCGGCGCCTGTCATCAATGCGCTGATATCGGCACCCGATACGGCTATGGGAAGCAGTCCTACCGCGGTGAGAACCGAGTAACGGCCTCCGACATCGTTGGGAACCACGAATGTTTCGTAGCCCTTCTCGTCAGCCAGTGTCTTGAGGGCACCGCGTTCTTTGTCGGTAGTGACGAAGATACGCTCTCTCGCACCCGCCTCACCGTACTTATTCTCGAGCATCTCGCGGAATATACGGAAGGCGATGGCCGGCTCGGTAGTTGTGCCCGACTTGGAAACCACATTTACGCAGATATCGCGTCCGGCGCAGAGAGCCTGAATCTCCGACATAGACTGGGCGCTGATATTATTGCCCGAGAAGTAGATATCCGGGGTGTCTTTTTTCAGGTTGTTGTAAAGCGGGCTCTTTATGAACTCTATAGCCGCTCTGGCGCCAAGATAAGAACCGCCTATACCGATTACGATGAAAATTTCACAGCTGCGGCGAATCTTAGCCGCTGCCACCTTTATACGCGCGAATTCATTCTTATCGTACTTTACGGGGAGATCAACCCAGCCGAGCATATGGCTGCCCAGACCGTTCCTGTTGCGGATATAACCGATGGCTTTGTCGACCTCGGGCTGCATGGCGGCTATGGCTTCTTTGCTTATAAACTTCTCTAAATATTTGTCGTTCAGTTTAATTCTTGCTGACACTTGATAATGCCTCCGAAAACAATAGTATAAACCACCCCTCGAGTGGCTGTGATGACAATCATCACGCTATTATACACGCATCCGGGCGGGTTTTCACCATTATTTTGCTGTGATATTGTAAAATTTTCTTAAACCTCGTTACTGATTCGTCATTCTTTAACCGCCGCCACCTGTTCAAGGTCGAAACCGCCGTCCGGAAGGTGGGAGGGCGGCAGCACTGTAAAGCCGTTTTACTCGCCGGCGCCGCCTTTAACCGTCTGTTAATATAACAGTCTCCTTTATGCCTTGTACGGCTTCATTGACTTCAGTTTATAATCGCCGCAGTGACCGGTGATCTCCACCACGAGCTTCGCCGTGCGTATGGCGGGGAAGACGCAGATTGCCTTGCTGCCGATTGTCGTTCCGGTATACACTAAAATCTTTTCGCTTCGGTATGCGGGCAGATGGGCGTAGACCTTAAAGCCTGTCACCGATTCGCCGTCCGTCAGATCTTCCTCAATTGCCACACGGTCTATGATCTCATTCTTGTCCGAAATGATACAGAATGAGTCGGCTGCGCCGGCAGGAGTAAGCTCCGAGAAGTTCCCGACCGGACTGCCATAGCGGCGTCTGATCTCCTCGCCCAGTTCGAGCAGTCGGGCGGTGTCTTTTTCAGGCAGACGCCCGGTTCGTGATGGACCGATATTCAGCAGGAAGTTGGCTCCGCGCCCCACCGAATATTCGTACATGCCGATAAGCTCCTCAAGTGTCTTGATTGTGTCCTCGTTTTCCTCGCAGTCGAACCAGGTGCTGCGCATCTTGCAGTCACATTCACCCGGCAGGAACTTCATTCCGAGTCGCTTTTCCTCCTCGGTGGAAAGCCGGAAATGCGGTTTTTGCGGAACGGTATAGGGATTGGGCGACGGTGCGTAACCGTCCTCGTTGCCTATCCAGCGGGTGTTGGGATCCCACATGGAGAATATCAGTATTTCGGGCTGCATTGAACGGATCGCCTTGATGATTCGCGGCACATCGTATTCATGGTTCCCGGAGCCGTTGCCGTCGAACCAGAGATAATCGATTTTCCCGTAGCCGGTGAGCAGTTCGCTTATCTGATTTATAAAGTAGTCGTCATATTCCTTCTCCTCGGTGAAGCTGACTGCTCCCTCGCCCCACTGAGCCGGCGAGTAGTAGAGACCCACCTTGAGACCGTATTTTCTGCATGCAGCCACAAATTCGGCGACGACATCGCCCTTGCCCTGCTTCCAGGGAGTATTGGCAACCGAGTATTCGGTGTATTTGGACGGCCAGTTGGCAAAGCCGTCGTGATGTTTGGCGGTGAGTATGGCATATTTGGCGCCCGCCTGCTTTGATGTGTTTATCCACTGCTCGCAATCCAGGTTATCGGGCAGAAAACCGCTTGTCGGCATTTCTCTGCCGTCCCAGTCGCGGTGACCGAGATAAAAGCTGCGTATACCGAAGTGGAAGAACATTCCGAATTCCCAGCGGAGAAAGTCCAGCTGTCTCTGTGTCGGCTTTAATCTGATGCAATTGTCCATTGCGTTTCTCTCCCCCGCATTGTTATTTTTGTTCTATTTGATTGTATCACAGAGGTTCGATGCCTGTCAAGCAGGATATTCACAGATTATAACCGCATATTTATATTAAACTCATGCTTGACGCGGAAGGACGGCGGCGGTATAATTTATACACGGCAAACGAACCACAACACCCCATTGGAGGTAACATAAGGACATGAACAACGGAATTCTGCGATACAATACTCCCGCTTCTGTATGGGAGGAAGCTTTACCGCTGGGAAACGGTACTCTCGGCATGATGGTCTACGGCGGGAGAGACCTGGAACGGGTTCAGCTCAACGAGATAACCATGTGGTCGGGCTACCCCTACGAACATGACTCTCCCGAGACGCTTGCAAATCTTGACGAGATGCGCCGCCTGGTCTTTGAAGGCAATATACCCGAGGCGCAGCGGCTCTGCGAAAAATACCTCAAATGCGCCGGAAAGGGCAGCAAGGACACCGACGGCGCTTACGGCTCCTACGAAACGGCGGGCGAGCTGATAATATCCTTCCCCGACGGCTGCGACGCCGGACGTGTGCGTCTCCACGGTTCTTCCTACCGTCGGGAGCTTCATATGCGCGAGGGCATGGCGGCAATATCGTCCAACGGCATAAACAGGAAGTATCTCTGTTCGGTTAAGACCAATGTCTGCGCTATACGCATCGAAGGCTGTGAGCCTCTGATTATGTTCACCCGCAAAAACGCCGAGATACGCGAAGAGGACGGTTATATCATCTCCACCAGCCGTCTGCCGCTTTATTGTGCTACCGTTACACGCATGGTGCGCGAGGGGGAAGCTTATGTCATATACTCCTCCACCGCGACGGCGTATAAGACCGACCGTGATCCGCTTGACGCCGCGAAATGCGCGGTCGACGAGGCTGTAAAGCACGGTTTCGAGGTTCTTGAGGCTGCCAACGCCGAATTCTTCTCCGAGATTCTCGGACGCTGTGAGCTGAACCTTATCGAAAATGACGAGCGCGACGGCATCATGACTGACAAGCGCATTGCAAATCCCGCAGGCGATCTCGGCTTGATTGAGAAATACTTCATGTTCGGCCGCTATCTGCTGGTGTGCTGTTCACGCGGCAAACTGCCCTCAAACCTGCAGGGGGTCTGGAACAAGGACTACCGCGCTCCCTGGTCTGCCGACTACCATATCAACATCAACATTCAGATGAACTACTGGTTCGCCGACTTATGCGGTCTGTCAGAGCTGGCTCAGCCTTTCTATGATTACATCGAAATGTTATCGGGACCCGGCGAGATCACAGCGAAAACGGCATACGGCTGCCGCGGCTGGACGGCTCACACTGTAACCAATCCATGGGGTTTCACGGCTCTCGGCGAGTTTCCGTCCTGGGGCTCCTTCATGTGCGCCGGCGCCTGGTGCTGCCGCCATTACTGGGATCACTACCTCTTCACCGGCGATCTTGAGTTCTTAAAGCGCTACTGGCCGGTTATCCGCGGCTCGGCGCTCTTTGCCCTCGACTTCCTTACCGAAGACCCAAACTCGGGTTATATGGTCACCTGTCCCTCCAACTCACCCGAGAACAGTTTCATCGACCCGCAGTCGGGCAAGCACGCGTATATATGCGCAGGTCCCACAATGGACAATTCCATTCTATACGAGCTGTTTACCATCGTCGCGGAAGGCTCAAAGCTGCTGGGATGTGATGAAGAACTGGCTAGGCAGTCGCTTGCCATGCGGGACAGACTGCCCCCGCTGCGGATTGGCAAGCACGGCAACATCATGGAATGGCAGTACGACTACAATGAGGCGGAGCCGGGACATCGCCACATGTCGAACCTTTACGCCCTGCATCCTGCAAGCCGGATTACAAAAAGCGGCACGCCCGAGCTTTTCGCCGCGGCTGAGAAAACACTTGAACGCCGGCTGGCTCACGGGGGCGGACATACCGGCTGGAGCCGCGCCTGGATCATCAACTTCTATGCCCGTCTGTACAACGGCAAGGCGGTTGGCGAGAATGTTAAGGCGATAATTGAGCACTCCACTCTGCCGAATATGTTTGACAATCATCCGCCTTTCCAGATCGACGGCAACTACGGCGCTGTAGCGGGCATCGCCGAGGCGCTGCTGCAGAGCCACGAGGGCTTTATAAATGTCCTTCCCGCTCTGCCGCCGGAGTGGAAGAACGGCAGCTTCACCGGACTTCGCGCCCGCGGCGGCTGGATAATCGACACCGAATGGAAGGACGGCAAGCCCTTCTCATGCGCGGTCAGAGCCGCGGTCGATACTCCAAAACCCATGAAGGTATGCTTCGCGGGACGCGAGTTTGACGCCGCCGACGGAGCTGTGTTTAACGCGTGACAGCAACAATTCAGCGGGGCACGGTAAAAAATCCGTGCCCCGCTTTGTTATTTATGTCGATAATGCTTATTCAAGGGCTATGCCGATAAAGGACTCACGCGGCAGAACCTTGGGCAGCTCGCACTCCTCCCAGACCTTGCCGGCTGTTGTTATGCGGCAGCCTGTGACTTTTTTGCCGCCAAGTTCCAGTTCGAGAGGCGTATCCTCACCGGAGGGATTTGAGATGAGCAGGTATGCACCGCCTTCGCCCACTGCCGACACGGCATAAAGCTCGCAGTCGGAGCAGACGCAGGTCTTTACCTGAGTTCCCAGCTTGTAAAGCTCGTTCCAGCCGACAAATGCGTAGTATGCCGGGTAGGGCTTGGCGGTCTCGGGGTTGAACATACCGCCGTAGATCGACACGCCGAAGCGGGCGTCGTAGAACATCGCTTTGTCAAGGGTGGTATCCTGCATTGCCAGCATCCAGCCCGCCGTGAGCGCCGCGTGACGCATTGTGCCGCGCTGACCCGGCTCGCAGTTCCACTCGTTGCACATATGCTCAACATCGCCGTAGCCGGCTTCGTTCAGCTTCTTGCGGGCGTAGTCGCAGTATCGGATTGTGTCTTTTATAGAACCGTAGCTGTGCCAGCTGAAGAAGTCCATCGGGCTGTTGTGCTCTTTTATATAGACCAGAAATTCGTCGAAGAAGTCGAGGAAATACTGGTTGCGGGGTGAGCATGAGGCGTCGGGCGAAGTCTCCTTCTGGAGTATGCCGTAGAATCCGCAGCTGGCATAACCGCCGATGCTGAGGTGGGGGAATTTCTTCTTCAGGTAGGTGGCAGCCACGTCGTAAAGTTCAAAAAACTGCTCTTTTGTACCCCACCACATCTGGTTTTCGGGAATGTCCGGCGAGTTGTCCGCCTCGTTCCATATCTCCCAGTATTGAATATTGTAATTGAAGCCGTCAGCCCAGCCTTCCGTGTAGTGACGGATCACATGCTCGCAGATTTTCGCCCACTTCAGCGGGTCTGAGGGCGGGGCGAGGCGGTACATCTTGATTGCGCAGTGGTTCTCGATGGTGACACCCAGACGATAAAACGGCTCCACTCCCGCCTTGACGATTTCCGCCATCAGCACATCGGTGAAGGCGAAGTCATAGGAGGCGGGGTCGGTTTCGTCGGCATCGAAGTCGGGGAACACATTCGGAATATCCACATATCTGCTGCCGCCGTACAGACCGCCCACGTCGTGCAGACGGGAATAGGGTATACCCGCGTCGGTGAGATAACGCAGCATGTTGAATCTCATTGCGTAGAAGGGCGGCTGTCCCACACCGTGCATCTTTTTGACAGGTCCGACTGTCTCGTTCCAGTTTACTTTAATTTTAGCCATACTTTTACCTCTGTCGATAAATGTTTTCTATTGTATTATTGACTCCATGATATCGCGTTCGATATGCCGCGCAGTAAGTGCTCCCGATCCGCCTGCAGTGGTCATGTTTGAAAGATATACAACGCAGATCTCCCGAACCGGATCGCACCAGAAGTGGGTGCCGTAAGCGCCCGACCAGCCGTATGCGCCCTTTTTCAGCGGACGCTGGGAACCGTCGTCCTCTGTGACCACGCGCACCGATGCTCCCCATGCCACACCGCGGCCAAGGCCCGGCGTTGACGACGGCAGCAGAACCGAGCGCAGCAGTTCGACAGACTCTGCCGACAATACACGCGGGCCGATGTAACAGCTGAGGTCGGTCAGCATTCGCGCGAAGGCTGTATAATCATCAAGCGAGGACACCAGTCCCGCGCCGCCGCAGTGATAGCTTCTCGGAAGTTTGCCGAATACGTGATTTCCCATGTCAACGCGGGTCATGCATCCTTTGCCCGAGGCGTACATCGTCACGATGCGCTTCATTTGCGTCTCATCCGGGTCGAAGGTTGTGTCTCTCATGCCAAGCGGTTTGCAGATATTCGCCTGCAAATAGTCCTCGATTTTCTGCCCCGAGGTGACCTCCACGATATGCGCCAGCAGGTCAAAGCCCGCAAGTCCGGAGTAGGCGAAGGCACTGCCCGGGTTGAACTGCAGCGGTATGTGAGCGTAAAGCTCCGCCAGCTTCGTAAGGTCGACATCTTCCGGTACTCCGGCAGCCGCCAGATCGCGACCGAACCAAGGCCCTGAACCCAATCCCGATGAATGGGTAAGCAAATCGCGCACTTTTATGCGGCGCGATGCGGGGCGGGTGCTTAATAGCTTACCCCCGCTGTCATACTCGCCGACAACAGGACTGTCATAAGCGTCAAGGAAGCACGAAACATCGTCGTCAATATCCAGTCTGCCTTTTTCGCGTTCAAGCAGTATACACACGGCGATAACCGGCTTTGTCATTGAAGCCATGCGGAAGAGATGACCGAAACCAAGAGGGATGTTCGCCTCCCTGTCTGCAAGACCGTAATTACGGCGCAGAAACGGCTTCCCCCTGCGTTCGGCGTATACAGAGGCACAGGCTATCCGAAAATCGATCATGTCACGCGCTACGCCGGCGTCGATTATATCATTGGTGTCGCTTTTCATTCCAAGCTCACCCGGCGGAACCATCGCCGGGCGGAAATCCTCGCTGTTCACATGCATCACCTCATGTTTTATATAATGTAACAATTATAGCATACGGTCGGAACCTTTGCAACAGAGGTTTTCTCAACCTTAAGCACATATTCAGCGGGCGAATGTGCTTGCAAAGCAACTCACTGTATGTTATAATGCCGATATCGATGAAAAACTATGAGGTCATTATGCCAACCGAAAAAGCTGTTATCTCCCGTTCCATTTCCGATGACGGCAGCGCCCGTCTGTTTGTCATAGACAGTACTGCCATCGTCCGCCGTTCCTGTGAACTCCATCACACCTCCAAAACCATGACTGCCGTCCTGGGGCGCGCCCTTACCGTGGCGTCGCTCATGGGTTCGCTGCTCAAGGACAAGGAACATTCGCTCACGCTGCAGCTGCGGGGCGACGGGCCTGCGGGTCTGATTGTCTGTGTCAGCGACTACATGGGCAATGTGCGCGGCTATGCCGCCAACCCCGATGTTGAACTTCCACCGAAAGACAACGGCAAGCTGGATGTGGGTGGCGCCGTGGGCGAGGGCACTCTCTGCGTAATCAAGGATCTCGGACTTGCTGAGCCGTATGTGGGTATCTGCAACCTGGTGTCCGGCGAGATCGCCGAGGATGTCACCGAGTATTTTGCCAGCAGCGAGCAGACTCCCACCGTCTGTGCCTGCGGCGTGCGGGTCGACCGCGATAATATGTGTTATGCGGCGGGCGGTTTCCTGCTGCAGCTCCTGCCCGGCGCCGATGAGAGTATAATCACTCAGCTTGAGAAGAATATCGCCGTTATCGGCTCGGTGTCATCAATGATCGCCGGCGGCATGTCCTGCGATGATATCGCAAAGGTCGTTTTTGAGGGGATTCCCTACACGCCTTTCGACGAGTTTGACGCCGAATACCGCTGCACCTGCTGCCGGGAGAACTATCTGCGTGCTCTCATAAGCCTTAACGATGCCGATATGGCTGAGCTTGAACAGACCGATGAGGATGTGGAATGCTGCTGCCGTTTCTGCGGCAAGAAGTATACATTTACCCTCGACGAGCTCCGCAAAGCCCGTGCAGCCGCCAAATCAGACAAGTAATATTGACAACAAATGACGCCTTAACCCAACATTACACGCCATATGATACACAGGAGGTTTTGTTATGCAAATTGATCTGCCCGTACTGAGAGAAGACAAGCATCTGCCTCTCGTTCACTTCCCCACGGTCTGGCAGGCGGTTATCTACCGCAACTGGGGGATGGTTCCGGTCTGCCGGATCGCAAAAGTGCTTGAAGCCGATGAGGCAGATGTCCGCGCCGCCGCGGCTGATCTGGGTCTTGACGGCTCGCTCGACGCCAACCCCGACTGGCTCACCAAGGGCTATATCACCATAATCCGCACAAACTGGCACATCATCCCGTATGATGCGCTCTGCACCCTTCTTGACTGGGACGAGAATAGGCTGGCGTTCATACTCAAGGAGGATGATTTCCTTGAGGTTAAGCTGGGACGCTTCAAGCCTAACACCGGCGACTGCCGCATGCGCCCGCTCACCGAAGCCGAAAAGGCGCGTACCGCCGAAATCAAGGCTGCCGTCGATGAGATAAACACCACCCTTCCGGCTGTCAGCGCCAAGCCTTTCGACTTCAAGCCCATGTTCGCAAGGCACTGTGCACCGGTACCCGGAAAGGACGGCGACCGCTTTGAGGAGCGCTATGTTTACAGCTACTGTGCTCTTTACGGAGATACCTTTTCCGATCGGACACTGCTTGACGAGTCCTTCCCGGATGAACTGCTCAAAGCCTACTCGGCAAACGGCGTCACAGGCGTCTGGGTACACATCGTGCTCTACAATATGGTGGAGTTCCCCTTCGATCCAAGCTGGTCGGAAGGCTGGCAGGAACGCCAGGCGGGTATGCGATACCTAACCGAGAAGCTGGCGAAATACGGTCTCAAGCTCTTTGTCTACTTCAACGAGCCGAGGGCAATGCCTTTCTCCTTCTTCGAGAAACATCCCGAGCTGGCGGGCAGGGTCGGACCGCTTAGCACTTGTCTCTGCATATCGCTGCCTGAGGTTCAGGACTATCTTCGCGAGGGAGCGCGTCAGCTTTGCGCCAATGTCCCGCTGCTGGGCGGATTCTTCACGATAACCGCCTCCGAGAATCTCACCACCTGTCACAGCCATGCGGCCGCCGCCGACTGCGGATGTCACCGCTGTGTCAATCGCAGCAATGCCGAGACCTATGCCCTCGTGAACCGTCTGGTCTGGGAGGGCGCCTCCTCGGTGAATCCGAGTATTAAAGTAATCGCCTGGTCATGGGGCTGGAAGCCGGAATACATGCCTGATGTGGCGCGCCTGCTGCCCCGTGAGGTGGCTCTTATGACCGTATCCGAGCAGGGCTGCAAGAAGGTTATAGGCGAGACCACAACATCGGTGCTTGATTACTCGATCTCCATTGTCGGTCCCGGCGAATATGCCCGTTCCACCTGGAGCAATGCCCATAAATACGGTCACCCCGCCTATGCCAAGCTGCAGCTCAACAACTCCTGGGAAAGCGCGGCTACCCCCTTCATCCCTGTGTTTGATAAATATTACGCGCACCTCGAAAAGCTGGTTCCCCGCGCCGACGATACCCCCGACGGGCTGATGCTCTGCTGGACTCTGGGCGGCTATCCTTCTCCTACTCTGCGTATGCTTGCCACCTTCGGTGAGTATGACGAAAAGGGCATACCGGAAAAAGAAACTCTCTACGCCTCCATGTACCCCGACGCCGATGCCGTGCTGCTTTGCAAGGCAATAAAACAGCTCAGCGACGCTTTCGATAATTATCCTTTCTCCATCGGCAGTGCATACTCGGGAACACAGTTATATGCCCCAATGAACCTGCTTTACGCCGAGCCCACCGGTTTCAGCGCCACCATGGTCGGCTTCCCATACGATAGTCTCAACAGCTGGCGCTCTATATTCCCTGCAGATACCTACACCCGTGCGCTTGGCGAAATGTCCGAGGGCTGGAGCCGGGGTCTCGCTCTGCTGCGCAATGCCTTTAGTGATCAGGAACTGTCTCCCGCTGCCTGCGAGCTGCTGGAATGCACCGAGGTGCTGGACGCCCACTTCCGCTCCATGTATCTCCAGTGCCGCTTCGTACAGCTGCGCGACGGTCTTGATTACCCCGACGACGGGCTCACGATCAAATCCATTTTAGCCGAGGAGCAGGAACTGTCGCTGCGTGTCGCCGCGGTTCAGGCTGTGAACCCCACCATAGGCTACGAGTCGACTAATCATTACTTCTACACCCGCGCATCGCTTATCGAGAAGGTGCTCTGCTGCCGTTATCTCGAGAAGACAATGAACTGACATCATATACAAAGGAATAGTAAACGGTGAGCCGGAATACTCGGCTCACCGTCGTTTTATTTAATTTACTGTTCGGTGATCGTCACATCGCCGATGGAGGGGTAGTGATAGCCCCACTTAAGCACAGGAGCGCTGAGGGTGATCCGCAGGCAGTCTTCGGAGACTGTGAGGCTGCCTAAATCCACCGTATATATCCCCTTGCCCTCCGGCAGCGCTGCCGATATGCTCTCGTCGCCTGCGTTTATCTTTACCCGGGCGCCTGAGAAGTCCTCGCCCGCCTTAACCTCCACCCGGAAGTCCAATACCTTTCCCTTTTCGGTATCAAGCAGCCAGACCGCGCTCTGGTCGGGAGTCATCCAGTCGGTTATCCAGTTTCCTGAGCGTCCGGCAGGCTGTGCATTGTCGGCACCGGCTGTTTGAAGTGCACTGTCTGCCAGTTCAACCGTACGCTTCTTAGCCACCCGCAGCCGTCTGCCCTTGACGCCGTAACCCTCGAATATCGCCGTTTCCGGAGTCAATCGGACTGTTTTGCCGCACATAGCCACATGCCGCGGCTGCTCCGGCTCCGTCGGTTTGCAGGGCTCGATAAATGACACATCGCTGAGTTCAAGTGCTATGACCTGGGGCAGAACATCGTATGGCAGCGGCGGCAGCACAATACAAAGCTCTTCGCCGTCAGGATATACCTTCAGCTCACTGCCGCCCGGGAGCAGCCGACAGCCAATGACAGCCTCAGCCATGCCATGGGGTGCGGCAAATCGCAGAACAGTGTTCTCCGACCATTCCGTCAGACAGAGATACAGCCTGTTCCCGCCCAGAAGCGGCACGATTTCATCGGGAAGATTAAGTTCAACCGGCACCGTGCCGATATACGCCTCGCCCCGGCTTTGCATCCAGCGTCCGATTGCCCGCCAGATTTCCTTCTGTTTTTCAGGTATTCTGCCGTCGGGCGCCGGACCTACGTTCAAGAGGTAATTGCAGCCGATACGGGCGGCTTTCAGCATCTGCCTGATCAGCGCAGCCGGGCTTAAGAAATCATCGGTGTCGGCGTAGCCCCAGGCTCTGCGCATCACTGAGTTGCAGATTTCAAGCATATACCGGTGCGCCAGCGAGCTGTCGATTTCATCTGTAATTGCGCGTTCAGGGGTATAGTAGTCGCCGTATCTCGCCCGGTCGTTTACCACACAGTTGGGGTTATAGCTTTTGATCATTGCGTACAGTTCCCTGCCGCGCCACTCCTCCACAGTCTTGTGCGAACCGTCAAAGAATATGCCGTCTATTTTGCCATAGTTGGAGCAAAGCTCGCGCACCTGGATAAACATGTATTCGATATACTTGTCCCAGTCGGGCTCCTGTCCCTCGGGCGTGTAGTCCAGATCCTTGAATGCGCCCTTATTGTTAACGTAATTCTTATGATGCCAGTCGGGCTGCGAGTAGTATATGATTATCCTCATGCCATGCCGATGGCAGGCGTCGATAAGCTCGCCAATGAGGTCGCGGCCGAATGGTGTGTTGGTTATCTTGTATTCGGTTGTTGTGGTGTCGAACAGACAGAAACCGTCGTGATGCTTCGCGGTGCAGCAGATATACCTCGCTCCGCAGCCTGCGGCAAACTCCACCCATTCGTCGGCATCATAACGATGGGGATTGAAAGTATCAGCCAGCTTGCTGTATTCGGCGAATGGGATTTTTTCTTTATACATGACCCACTCACCGCGTCCCAGCTCTGAGTATATGCCGAAATGCACAAACATACCGAACCGCGCCTCGCTGAACCATCGCAGATTATCGGGTATACCCGGTTTGACTATCATATCATTTCCTCCGCTTTGCTCTTGTTTTTATTAACCATTTCTCAAATGCGTATTGCAAATACAATGGGAATCCGGAGATTCCCATATAAAGGTATTGACGATGTGCCGGCATGTATTGGTGATATAACGTATTGATGAGATTTTATCATGTTTTTGCTAAAATGTGCGAATTATTATTCAAAATTACATTTTACAGTTGACATACGGCGGACATGGTGATATAGTATTATTTATTGACCTGAAACTTATTTCCTGTTATGATAAAGATGCTATTTAACAAGGCAATATTACGCTGTAATCCAATACAAAGAGGTTATCGTATCCCGGCGGGGACACGATAACCTCTTAATTTTAGCAGATTTAAGCGATTTTGATTACATCTTAAGCCATAGTCAACTCAATAACACCGTCCGTGCGATAATTAACCGCGTCGCCGTCGCGGACAAACGCGTTGATGGCCTTGAAATACTCGTCAACACTCTTATATCGGAGATTGGCGCAGTCGATGACGCGCTTCGCCTCGGCGGCATTGTCTCTAAGCAATATATCCACAAGTGCCAGCTGCATCTTTGCCGAGTTAACGCATGCGGAAATCGGGTCGGCAATGCGATAGTCGTTGCCATGACCGGTGCCCGATGTGCCACCGCAGTGGGGATGTATCGACGGAATAACCGCTGACATATCGCCCATATCGGTGCAGCCGGTACCCCAGCCATCGGGGTTATAGCTTACATTTTCTTCGGGAACAACCGCCTTCATAGCTCTGACAGCCAGCTTGTTAAGCTCCACATCGTTGATAAGCGGAGCATAACCCGGGCGATCGCTGATCTCCACATTGGCGCCCATAGCCGCGGCAGAGGCTGCAAGTGCACGGTTTACACGCTTGTTAACCTCACCTATGCACTCGAAGGTCGCGCCTCGGACATAGTTCTCAATTTTCACATTGCTCGGGATAGCATTTACCGCCGTGCCGCCGTATGTGATAATGGGATGGACACGGATGTGATCGCCGTCCTTGAAGGTTTCACGCAGAGCATTGATGGCGTTCAGTCCGAGATTCGCCGCGTAAAGTGCGTTGATTCCGTCATGAGGGCTGCCTCCGGCATGGGCGGCTTTTCCCTTATATTCAATATTCTTCAGCACGCAGCCGTTGTTGCCTTTATTTGTGCTGAAATGATTCGCCGCACCGCCTGAATGAATCATGAAGGATATGTCACAGCCATCCAGATATCCGCGATGCAGGAATTCCACCTTGCCGCCAAGATAATTGATAACACCGGCTTTGCGTAGGCTTTCACGGTAACCGATTTCGATAAGCTCCTCTGCCGGTACCGCGCAGAGACGGATCGAGCCGCAGAGGTTGTCCATAATGCCCGGCTGCACCAGCGCTTCAGCGATCCCGAGAAGGGCTGCGCTCTGCGCGTTGTGGCCGCATGCGTGAACCGCGCCTGTTTCAGGGTCGCAGTCTGGATGGTCATTACAGATAAGCGAATCCATCTCTCCGAATATCAGTATGCGAGGTCCCGGTCTGCCGGTATCAATATCCGCGGTAAAGCCGGGAATGTTGCCGGCTTCTTTGAGTTTATATCCCAGATCGCGGTATTTTTCTGCCAGATACTTGTGTGTTTTCCACTCGCGGTAACCGGTTTCCGGATTTTTCCAGATGTATTGCTCGGCTTCAAGTATGTTGTCGGTTAATTTGTCTATAATCTCGAAGTATTTTGCGTATTCACTCATTATTGCCCACCTCCGGTTATTTTTCTTACAATTATACACGTGCTGAAGCGTTTAGTCAACCGATAATTCATTGTTTATCCCACATAAAAAGACCTGCACGGATGTACAGGTCTGATCATAAGTCGGATATAGAGGATGTTCATAGAAAACCGAATAAAGAGTTGAATTGGACAGAAAGCGGATATTCAAAGCTGAACGTTAACGGGATTATTCTCATCATGACAGTAGCAGTCAGTGAGTATAATCTCCTGAAGTTCAAGCCCTCGGTCTATTAGTATCGGTCAGCTGAA
>JAAZAV010000041.1 GCA_012514145.1 Clostridiales bacterium
ACCTCCAGTTGCTTTTGTTCGCAGCCTAAGTATAACTGGTTTCATTCCTCAATGGAACCCCTTTTTTATTCTCTTGGGCAATTCATTTTACAACTTGCCAATTATTGTGTTTCCATGCGCTGCTTACGAACTGCCGCCGGATGAAACGCGCTTTGTCTTTACATGTTCGAGAAGCAGATAAACGCCTATCAGAACCAGGCTCCGCCCAATGTGCAAAGCAGCGCTGCGGCGGTCGGAGGGAGAGGTCCCAGGTCGGCTTTGCCCTCGGTTTTTGACATGCCGGAGAACTGGTCGAGGCGATAAAGCGAGCTGATATCATCATATAGATTATCGTAGAATGCATCGTCTACCGTCTGCTTGCGGCGCACAGCTCTTGCGGTATTCTCTATCATCTGCCCCGACGCGTCGCGCAGCGAAGCCGAGCCGTTGAATACCGGTGTGGTGAAGGTGTTGCCGATGTTGTCAAGCAGCAGCCGTGTCGCGGCCAGCTTGACAGGATAATGCTCCGCATCGCCCGAGGTATCGGCAAGATAAGCCTTGTATTCGTCGGTTTCCCGGGCGCGGGAGGTCACAGGTACATAGCCCTCGGTTTTGGCGTAGGATATCTGTATATCATCGGTAAGCAGGTACTGGGCGAAAAGCCAGGACGCCAGCACCTCCTGCGGGTCCGACTTATTGAAGACACAGACCGACGGTCCCTGAGAGATCGTGGCGGGATTTGCAGTGTCATACTGCGGTACCGGCATGACAACCGTCTCGAAGCGAACCAGCGCGTCCTCGCTTATGTCCAGCAGCGGAGCGTCACAGCCCATCCAGGTGGAGCCGGCAGTTGAATCCACGGCGAATATGCACTGACCGGCGTTGAGGAAGTTTGCGGGGTAGCTCGAAATCTTGAAGGTGGAGAAGGCGCCGATTCCGGTATACTTCGCCACCTGCTTTAACAGTCCCAGGGCGGTGTCGTTGAAGATGAGTATCTCGCCCTCAGGGGTTGAATAGCCGCCGCCCGACTGACGCAAGTACTGTATCATCATGTTGTCTGTGGACTTGTATATGAAAGGTATTAGCACCTTCTGACCGTTTATTTTGAAATTGCCGTCGGCGTCCTTTGCCATGGCAGCCTCGGAGACCTCCCAGATGAAGTCCCAGGTCAGTGTCTCGGGCAGTTTATACCCGAGCGCTTCGACATAGGTGTTGTTGATATAGCAGGCTTCTGTTGAGCGCATGTAGGGCAACGCGACCGTCACGCCGTCTATGGCACACTCTCCGATAAACTGGGGCACAAGTTCGTCGGCGCTCACCGAATCAAAGTTCACTTCGCTGCCTCCCAGCCCGTAGCGCTCATCGGCTATCAGTCCGTCAAGGGGGACGACGGTGTTCACACCGGTCAGATATGTGGCGATGTGGTCGGGATAGGTTATGCAGACATTGGGCGTGGTCTGCGTGGCAATGTTTGTGATGACATCGTTGTAAATCTTGCCGTAGTCGGTATAGAGACGCAGGCTCACCTTTACATTGGGGTATGCCGCTTCAAAGCCGGCAATGGCGCTCTCGTAGACTTTGGTCTGGGCGCGGTTGGTGTCGTTTTTCGCCCAGAAGACTATCTCATGCTGCTTCGAGGTGTCAAAGCTTTCGGGCATGATGAAGGGCTCAAGACCCCGTGAGCCGTGACAGCCGCAGATAGCAACCGCAGCCGCAAACATCACGCACGCGAGCAGAACCGCTGCAAAACGGCGCCCCGGCGGACAGGTATAAGGATGTTTGCCGAATACACTCATCCCTTGATGCCTCCCCTTGACACACCCTCCATAATCTTCTTGCGGAAGATGAGGAAAAGAATGATAAGCGGCAGGGAGATAACCACCACCGCTGCCATCATGGCGGGGATATTCTCACGTCCGAGACCGCTCTCGCGCATTTCCTGAATACCGTTGGACACCAGAAAATACATCTGATCGTCGGTTATCAGCCTCGGCCAGACATAGGAGTTCCAGCACTCGATAACCTTTAATATTGTTATCGTCACCAGAGTCGGGCGGCATATCGGCAGCATGACCCTTGTCAGGTATCTGAAGTCGGAGGTGCCGTCCACCTTGGCGGCTTTGTAGAGCTCGTTGGGCACCTGCGAGAAGTTCTCCTTCAGCAGATAGATATAAAACACCGAAGTCACCGACGGCAGTATAAGACCTAAGAAGGTGTTTCGCAGATTAAGATCGGTTATGGTGACATAGTTGGTTATTACAACCAGTTCGTTCGGAATCATCATCAGCGACAGGAATACCGTAAACAGCGTATCTCTTCCCCTGAACTCAAGCCGCGAAAAGGCGAAGGCGGCAAGGACTATGACCACCAGCATCAGCGCCGTTGTGGCAAGCGTGAATATCACCGTATTAATGAAGTATCTTGCCAGCGGCACCGCCGTGAAGACTTCAACGTAGTTTTCGAGTGTCGGCGACAGGGTGATGAACTTGGGGATGTACTCGGTGTTGTAGGAACCGTAACTCTTCACCGAAGTGAGCAGCATCCAGTAGAATGGGAATAGCACGATAAGCGCCCAGATCGACAGCAGTATATACTTCACTGCCGTTCCGATTCCCCGGCGCAGACGCGCGGCTTGTTCGCTCTTCCGCAGAGCTTCGTTTACGGTATTGTCGGAAATATCAATATTCATATTTACTAATCAGTCGGTTTTTGTCATCAGCCGCCGATGGCTTCGACAGTCTTTTCGATTGCCGCTTTGATCGACGCTTCGCTCTTTGCATATGAGGACGCGAAATCGGTAGAATTGGAAGAATAGAGCCCGGTAGCAATGGATGTTATGGAACTCCAGTTGTAGTAATATGCCAGGTCATAGGTACGGCTCGCTAAGATAAGCTCAAGCATCTCTGCCGAGTCGCTGTCGCGAAGGGTCTTTGTAATAACAGTGGTCTCGATATACGCCGGGGTCACCAATTTCTGACCATAATAGGCGAGAGCCTCGATCACCGAGCCGGTGTTCTCGGTCTTTGTGTTGGTGGCAGGAACGACAACAAAGGAAATCCAGCTTGTGTTGGTGGCGCCGATATATTCCTCCTGCGCCTCGTCCAGCTTGGGAGCCGGGAGAATGCCGAAGTCGGCCTCCATGTCGCGCAGGTTCATGGCAACCAGCAGCTGATTGTTGAAGAAGAGCGCTCGGTTTGAGGCAAACATGGGCAGCAGCACCTCGGTGAAGGCGTTGCCGTAGCCTTTGTAGTGATCGGCGCGGGTGACGTAATTGCGGTCGCTCATGTAGGGTATTGTGAGAGATATTGCCTCCACCGTGCGGTCGGTGTTGTAGGTGAGCTGCGGCACACCGTCTGCGTCAAGCCTTGTCATATCGACGCCAAAGGCGGTAAGCACAAAGTTGATTGAACCCACTTCACAGCACATGCCGTATACGTCCTCGATTCCCCGCACATTGTCGCCGTTGACGTCATGCGCCACGGCTTTGCCCATCTCCATGGACTTGGCGAAGGTCCAGCTGCCCTCCCGCACCAGGTCGTAGGGATTCTCGAGGGAAAAATCGGTCATAAGCGCCTTGTTCAGGAAGTAGACTATCGGGGAGAACTGGGCGTAAAGGCTTATGTCGCCGGTCACCGCGTAGTTACGGTCGAGTATGCGCATGTTCTCCACGCATTTCTGATCCCACCAGCTGTGGCTCAGGTCTATGGTGGGTATTGAAGCTATGTCGATGACCAGACCTTCGGCGCCCATCATTGTGGGAAGTCCCGAGCCGGTGACGAAGGCGAAGTCCACGATATCCTCGCCTGCCATAATGAGCTTCTTAAGCTCCTCCGCTATGTTGCGGCTGGATACATCCACGCCGTAGCAGGTCAGCTTAGCGTTAAGCATTTCCTCAACCGCACGGTTGCGCTGGAATATCGAGTCGTTCAGCGGCTCGCCTGTCTCCTCCTCGGCTATGGCGTCGCAGTAGGACGCGGCGTTCCAGTAGTAGCTGTCGGAGGAATAAGCGGCGATGCAGTATTCTTCGCCTGCCAGGTCAAGCCCGGGATTCACATATTCGGATGTGGTAACCGCCTCGGCTGTTTCGCTCTCACCAGCCGGATCACCGGCGGCTGTGGTGACCCCGGCGCCGTTGTCGTCCGAGCCACCGCAGGATATGAACAGCGAAATCGCCGTCGATACGAGGAGCAAGAGCGCAATCAGCTTAAGATTTCTGTTATCTTTCATAATGGTCTCCTTATCTTTCGTATTCAAAATACTTCCGACATACTTTTCGCGGAAAACACAATCTCACATACTCAGTAATGTACCTTTTTCCTGCTTATCAAAAGATTTATGACCGTGATGGTCAGCACTATGGCAAAGAGTATCAGCGCAGCCGCCGAGGCGTAGGAGGGGTAACCGCCGCTGTCGCCGTATAGCATGTCATACACATAGCCTACAATGGTGTTCATGCCCGCGGCGTTCAGGTCGGTTCCGAACAGCGCAACCTCGTCGCTGTATGCCTTGAAGGCTCCGATAAAGCCTGTTATGATAAGGTAGAACATTGTAGGCGAGATCATGGGCAGGGTGATTTTGGTGAATATACGGAAAGAGGAAGCGCCGTCCACCCGCGCCGCCTTGTAGTAGGCGGGGTTCAGCGACGCCAGCGCCGAGGTGAGTATCAGTATCTTGAAGGGCATGACAACCCAGACGGTGTATATGCACACCACCAGCATTTTCGCCCAGTAGGGGCCGTCGATGAAGTCCACCGATGTTCCTCCGAAGAAGTTGATTATCATGTTAACCATACCGTCGCTGTATGCGGTTTTCTTGAACAGTATCATGAACACCAGTCCGACAGCCAGGGTGTTGGTGACATAGGGCAGGAAGAAAATCGTTTGATACAGCTCCCGCAGTTTTTCGATTGACGAAAGCATCACCGATATGAACAGCGCCAGTCCGGTGGACACCGGCACGGTGATTATAACTATTATAAACGTGTTCTTTACCGCCTGCAAAAAATAGGGGTCGTGCAGGACATAAGAGAAGTTATATAATCCCGTGCCGAAATAGCTCTGAGAGGCGAAGTTGTAGCCCTCTTCAAAGGAGTAGATTAACACATCTATCAGCGGATAGACCATGAACGCCCCAAGGAAGAGTATGGCGGGCAGCAGGTAAAGCCAGGCTTTCAGGTTGTTTTTGTTCATTTTACCGCCCTTCCTCCTCTGCTGTCCGCTTCTCGGTTTCGTAATCAAAGAGAAGCACCTTGTGTGGTTTGAGTGAAAAACGCACGGTTTCCGCCCCGCCGTCAAGGCGGCTGTCGCTGCTGACAATCGCGCGGACGGATATACCGGTCATGGCGGGATGGGATGACACAACGCTGGTATCGCGCCCCATAACCTCAATGCCGTTGAGTTTGCAGCGAAGCGGCCCCTCGGGGTCGGGTATGAAGCCTTCGGGACGGATGCCAACCCATACTCTGCGGTCGCTTATCCCCGGGACAGGAAGAATGTCATCGCCGCCCGCAAAGAGCCTGCCGCCCTTCACCTCGCCGTCAAAAACGTTTATCGGCGGCGTTCCCAGAAATTTCGCGACAAACAGGTTGACCGGGCTGTCGTAGACCTGCTGGGGCTTGCCGATCTGCTGCACCACGCCCGCCTTCATGACTACGATAAGGTCGGATATGCTCATTGCCTCCTCCTGGTCGTGGGTCACGAATATGGTGGTGACGCCGGTTTCACGCTGAATGCGGCGTATCTCCTCCCTGGTCTGCAGCCGCAGCCGCGCGTCAAGGTTCGACAGAGGCTCGTCGAGCAGCAGCACCTGCGGGGTTTTAACCAATGCCCTGGCTATGGCGACTCTCTGCTGCTGACCGCCAGACAGTTCGCCGGGCCTGCGATCCATAAGCGTTTCGATCTGCACCAGTTTCGCCGCATTCTCCGCCTTTTCGTTCATCTCCTCGCGGGTCAATTTGGCCTTGCCCCGCAGATTCTCAAGCGGAAAGACGATATTTTCCCGAACCGTCATATGGGGATAGAGTGCATAATTCTGGAACACCAGTCCGATTCCCCTGTGCTCCGGCTGAATATCGGTCACATCGGTGTCGCCGAAGAATATTTTGCCCGAGGTTGGCTTTTCGAGACCGCTTATCAGGTTGAGCGCGGTGCTCTTTCCGCAGCCCGAGGGGCCGAGGAGGCCTATCAGCTTGCCGTCGGGTATCTCAAAGTTGAAATTGTCAACCGCCACCACCTCGTCATTTATCTTTCGGTTTCGGCTGGGGTATATTTTTGTCAGATTCTGAAGCACTACCTTCATGACGCATCATTCCTTTGCATGTCTTTGCATCATTATACCGCCCATGTCTGCGAATGTCAATCACCGAATTGACCTTAAAAACACCGCGGCAAGTTGTAAAATGAATTGCCCAAGAGAATAAAAAAGGGGTTCCATTGAGGAATGAAACCAGTTATACTTAGGCTGCGAACAAAAGCAACTGGAGGTAACTCAATGGAACAGGTAGATTATAAC
>JAAZAV010000004.1 GCA_012514145.1 Clostridiales bacterium
ATGGCTGTTTAAGACAGATATTTTGATGATTCTACGATAAATTCATACATTTTTTTGCAAAATCCCCTTGATTTTTCGGGGGGGTATGATATGCTAAAGGAAATTTGACGTTTTTAGAGGTGCCCATAACAAGGTCATGGCTGCAAACTATGGTGTAGAGGATGTTTACCCCATAGTCCGGGCGGGCGACTGGACGCTTGACCGTATAATAGGCATTACAAAGGACATCTATACCGACGTCAACGGCGACGGCAATAAGGATGACGGCGATATCTACGGCTACATCTCCAACTGCCAGTCGAATATCAATGCCTATCTCTGGTCCTTCGACAACCCCATATTCGTGAAGGACGGCAAGGATCTGAAATTCGTATTCGATTCCGAGAAGCTCCCCTCCATAGTTGAGCGGCTCTGCGATACCTTCAACAACTATCAGGGAATCTACACCAACCCCAAATATGTGGGCACCAACAACAGCGTTCACTACCTCGGCCGCGACCTCTTCAAGAGGAGCCAGGCGGTTTTCAGCAACGGACTACTGAGCTACTCGCTGCTGAACTTCCGCGAGCTGCAGGACGAGTACGGAATTATACCCTACCCCAAGTGGGATGAAGCGCAGGAAAATTATATAACAATGTCGGACGGCAACCACATGGGGCTCTGTATGCCGGTCACCATTCAGGACTTCGTGCGCAGCGGCACCATAATCGAAGCCCTCTGCGCCGAGAGCTGGAAATATGTTTACCCCGCCTACTACGATGTGGCTCTCAAGGTTAAACTTGTCCGTGACGAGGAGTCGGTTGAGATGCTTGACATAGTCGTAAATTCCTGCGTCTATGACTTCGGCTATATTTACGACGGCGGCAAGGGCTGCGCCTTCTATCTGCAGAACCTGGTGGGACAGAACAACACCAACTTCGAGTCCTTCTGGGCTTCCCGCAAGGACGCTGTGATCGCTCACTTTGACAATACCATGCAGCTTTTCCGCGACTACAAGTCCGAGCGTTAAACATATCACAGATAAGCCAAGTCACAATAACCGACAACCGTGGAGGTTAAAGAAATGAAAAAGACAATTTCGATGCTTCTCCTCTGCGCCGTGGTCTGCGGGATGCTGGCTGCCTGCGGAGGGAAGGACACGACCGGCGCCGATGTCACCACCGCGGCCGGCGAGACCACCGCCGCCGAGACGGCTCCCCTTGATCCCCTTGAGGCGCGCAAACTTATATCCGACGACCTGGGCGAATACGATTTTGACGGCTACGAGTTCCGTGTGGTAGTCGACTTCGGATCAGCCTCCGGTTCCGAAAAAGGCAAGGCGGAGATGCTTGTCATGGACGAAGCCACTGGTGACGTCATCGAGGACGCCATATACGAGCGCAACCGCGACGTTTCGGAGCGCTTCAACTGCAAGATAGTCATCGCAAAGGAAGACGGCTACAGCAACTGCACAAGCTGGATGCAGAACTGTGTTTCTGCGGGCGAGGACGCCTTCGACCTGGCAAGCATGCATGTGGTTCAGCTGGGCGGTATCGGCGCAGGGGGCTACTTCACCAACTGGTATGACGTGGACAACGTCAACTTCGACAAGCCCTGGTGGTCGTCTTCCAACAAGGACGTACTCACCGTGAACGGCGTATGCTTCATAGCCGTGGGCGACTATGCCCTTACCGCCATGACCCAGACCTACTGCATATTCTACAACAAGAAGCTGGCTGCCGACTTTGAAATCGGCGACGTTTACGGCATAGTCCGCGACGGCGACTGGACCATCGACCGCATAGTGGAGATGACTAAGGACATTTATGTCGACGTCAACGGCGACGGCAAGAAGGACGACGGCGACAGCTACGGATACGTGTCAAACACCTATTCCAACATCAACGCCTACCTCTGGTCCTTCAACAACCCCATATTCGTCCGTGACGGCGACGATCTGAAGTTCGTCTACAAGACCGAAAAGATCCCGGCAATAGTCGAGAAGCTCTGCAACACCTTCAACGACCACAACGGAATCTACACCAACCCCAACTTTACGGGTCCCAATAACAGCTCCCACCATCTCGGCCGCGAGCTGTTCAGAAACAGCCAGGCGGTTTTCGCCAACGGTCTGATAAGCTACTCGCTGCTGCACTTCCGCGAGCTTCAGGACGAATACGGCATTATCCCCTACCCCAAGTGGGACGACGCCCAGGAAGAGTACTACACCATGTCGGACGGCAACCACATGGCGATGTGCATGCCGGTCACCATTCAGGATTTCGAGCGCAGCGGCGCCATAATCGAAGCCCTTTGCGCCGAGAGCTATAAGAGGGTTCACCCCGCCTACTACGACGTGGCTCTTAAGGTCAAGGCTGCCCGCGACGAGGAGTCGATTGAGATGCTTGACCTTGTCGTCGGCTCCTGTGTATACGACTTCGGCTATGTTTACGACTTCTGGAAGGGCTGCTCCTTCTTCCTGCAGACCCTTGTCAAGGACAACAATACCAACTTCGAGTCCTACTGGGCGTCCAAGGAAACCGCCGTCATGGCTCACTATGACAAGGTAATCCAAGCCTTTATGGAGTACGGGAAATAATATTCAGAACATCACCCCTGTCCGGCGCACATACGGTGCGCCGGACTTTTTTGACACTAAGAATGATAAGAAGTGCACAAATATACTTGACACAATAGAAGCTGCGCTGTATAATATACCCATATATTATTATGGAGGGTTAAATTATGGCAAATAGAATAATATCCGCTTTACTGTTGATTATCATTCTCTGTGCGCTGCTTGCCGGCTGCGGGAAGGGTGGCGGCGGCACCGCCGTGACTACTGCCGCCGCAGACGATACCACGGCTGCCGCCGAAACCGAGCCGGTCGACGCTCTCGAGGCGCGGAAGCTGATATCCGACGACTTGGGCGACTGCGACTTCGGCGGACGCGACTTCCGCGTGGTGGTTTCGGACGGCAAGGATGACTTCATCTGCATCGAGGAAGCCACAGGCGACGTGGTTGATGACGCTGTATACGCCCGCAACCGGGACATTTCCGAGCGCTTCAACTGCACTGTGGTCATCGGCCACACCGGCAACTACGACAGCTGCTATAACTGGATGCACAATCAGATAGTTGCCGGCGAGGACGCCTTTGAATTAGGCTCGGTTCACGTCGTCAAGTTCGGCGGCGTGGCAACCTCCGGCGAATACCTCAACTGGTACGACCTGCCGAATATCAACTTCGACAAGCCCTGGTGGTCGGACTCAAACGCCGACGTGCTGACGGTAAACGGTGTCTGTATCTTGGCTGTGGGCGATTTCGCCGTTACTGTCGGGCAGACCTACTGCGTGTTCTACAACAAGAGGCTGGGCAATGACTTCAATGTCGGCGACATATATTCGATTGTCCGCGGCGGAGACTGGACGATAGACCGCCTTGTTGCCATCTCAAAGGGTATCTACACCGATGTGAACGGCAACAACGAGGAGGACAACGAGGATATCTACGGATTTGTCTCAAACCATCAGTCCAATCTCAACGCCTACCTCTGGGCTTTCGACAACCCGATTTTTACCAAGAAGGGCGACACAATCGAGTTCACCTACAAGTCAGAGAAACTCAATCAGATATTCGTAAAACTCAATCAGGTATTCCACGAGACCGAAGGCGTCCGCATGGACATAAGCTATGTTGGCGCCACCGGCTCCACACACGCCTTCTCGGCGGACATGTTCGCCAATTCCCGCTGTGTGTTCGCCAACGGCTACATCGGAACCTCCCTCACCGACTTCCGCGATCTGGAGGATGACTTCGGATTTCTCCCATATCCCAAGTGGGACGAAAATCAGGACAGCTACTATACCCAGGCGGACGGCCATCATATGATCCTCGGCATCCCCGTCACCATCCCGGACACCGAGTATGTGGGTGCCGTCACCGAAGCTCTGAACGCCGAAACCTACAAGCAGGTCATCCCCGCATACTATGACGTAGCCCTTAAGGTCAAGGCTACCCGCGACGCCGATTCGGTGGAAATGCTCGATATCATTACATCCACCTGCGTATATGACTTCGGCTATGTATATGACTACTGGAAGGGCTGTTCCTTCATAATTCAGCGGCTTGTCAAGGACAACAACTCCAACTTCGAGTCCCACTGGGCATCCCAGGAATCCGCCGTTTTGGCTCACTATGATAAGGTTATCGAAGCCTTTATGAATTACGGGAACTGAAAGAGAAATCCCGATTGTTCTCGGTGTAAACCTACAGCACAGCCGCAGAAGTCAGTAAATAACAAAAATATTAACCCCCTCATATGCATAACAAGAAAAATCCGCATATGAGGGGGTCTGTGGATCTGTCTGTAGAACTCGGACGGCAAGCTGCTGTTTCAGGAATTCAGGCTTGCGGTCAGTTCAGTCACCGGGAATCTCCTCCTCCGCCTTCTTCCGCGTCCTTGACCTGGCAATAAGCCGGCGCAGTCCCGTTTCGTCGGTGAGAAGCACCAGGTATGACACAAATCCGGCGGCGGAGGCTATAAGACCGTATTTGAGCGCGTTGGGCATGTATTTCATCTCAACAGTATGTTTGCCGGCGGGGATGTGGCAGCCCATGAGGGCGTTGGCGCAGACCAGGTTTTCCGCAACGCGCTCGCCGTCGACATAAATCTGCCAGCCCTCATCGAATGGGATGGTCATAAACAGGTAGGTGTTTGTTTCGCCGGCGTCCAGGGTGCCGTACAGGCGGGTTTGCGACCACTCGGTGATATCCATGCAGCCCGATTTCAGACGGGGCATGTATTCGTTAAAGACCTCCTCGTCCAGATACCAGAAGAAGGAGCCGCTGTTCGCTATATAGACCTCGTTCTCCTCGATGGAGATGCTGATCAGCATCTCCTCGCCCTTTTCCCAGCGGCCGAGTGACTTTATGCAGGCGGTTTCGTTGCCGAGGATGCGACCGTAGTCGCTGCCGTTTATCATTACCGAGCATTCCCGGGGATAGTCGGTGGGGAGCGCCATGAAAATCTCATATTCCTTGCCAACGCCTTCGATGGTGTAGAGCATCTTGCCGGCGCGGGTCTTGAGCTCGGGTGAGTATTTTTTGTGCCCCACCACATAGCCGATGTCTATGTTGTCGTAGTCGCTGTCCTTGGTTCTTATCTTCTTGAATATCTCGACGGTTTTCTCCTCGCCCAGCATCTCGGTGACAAAGGCGTTCATCAGCTCGAAGGGCGTGTTGTATTCTTCTATGTCGAAGTCGGCCATGGCGGGATTTACCGCCGTTACCGCCGACAGAGCGTGGGGATTCAGGTAGGCGTAAAGCTCCTCGCCCTCGTCGGATTTTATAAGCTCGTAGAATTTGTTGTCCTCAAGCTCCTCCTCGAAGATAAGATACTTGAGCCCCAGCAGCGAGTCGGATACGGGAGTGCCGCCGAGGTGCTTCGACCAGTGGGAGATTGAAGCGTAGCCAAGACGATTCAGCAGCCGTATGGCGGGGGCGTTAAGGGTGGAAGTGGAGTTTGAGGTGCCCTTGTAGCCTATCGCCATCGGGTCGTTGGTCTTGCGGTGGAAGCTCTTCTCAAGACGGTAGAAGGAATCGTCCTCCGCGGTTATGCTGTCGATGAATGGCTCAATGCGGTCCATATAGGAGCGGTATGAGGCGCGGGATGTGAAAACCACATCTTTGTCCAGCGCCACCATCCCGAACACGCCTATGGTCACCGCCTCGACGCAGATTGCCGCCGTCAGCAGAATGCCGGTGCTGCGCTTAAGCCCGACAGAGAGCAGAATACCCAGCACAAAGAGACAGAGGGCGATGCAGCCGATGGAGCTCCAGACACCCTTTTCGTCGAAGAACTCGTATTCGAATTTCTGTATGATAAAGACCAGGAGCAGCAGGATGCCGCCGGTTATTATGGGAGCCTTCTTTGACAGCCTTCCGTCAAGCAGCGCGTCAAGCGTCCGATAGCCAAAGACCAGCAGGAAGAAGCAGAACATGAAGGAATAGCGGTGGTTGAGCCAGTTGGGAGCCTGGAACCCGTGCCACACCATGTCCACAGGGGTGAGGTTGAAGGAAAAGACGAAAAGCGAGAGCATCAGCCCGCCGCATATCTTCTCACGGGCGGGGACAACCTTGTTGGGCAGCAGGAAATAGAGGGGCGCAAGTATGACGGTCAGGGTGCCGCAGTAGACCCAGGGCAGCCCCTCGGGGCGGACAGTGTCGTAGGAGGGCAGCAGCTTGACTATAAGGTCAAGGAATTTGAAGGTCTGCCGTATGCTGAAATCGGGGTCGGAGAAGGTGGTCTTGCCGAAATGGAGGGCATAATAAGCCGAGAGCACCGTCAAGCCGGCTATTGACACTGCCACGGCGGTATATATCACAGCCAATGCTATCGTCTTCGGCAGGTGGAAGCGGATGCCGGTGGGGTTCCGTTCGGCGGGCGACATTGAGAAGTAGCTGGCGATGAAACAGAAGAAGGTGAAGATACACATCATGTAACCGATGTAGAAGTTTGCGATTATCGCCAGCGCCAGTGAGGAGACATACAGCACAAAGTCCTCCCGCCGTATCACCCGCTCGATACCCAGACAGAGGAAGGGAAGTATGGCAAGCTCGTCAACCCACATGGTGTTGTGCCCCATTACCACCATATACGCGCAGGTGGCGTAGAGGGTAGAGAAGAGCACAATATTCAGCTTGCGGGATTGGGGAGTTGCCGGGGTGCGGAACTTGATGTCAAGGTAGACGCCCATGCCGAAGCCCACAAAGCCCGCCTTAAGCAGGAACATGAGGAGCAGCGCCTCGGTGATGAACCGCTTGGGAAAGAACGCAACCAGCAGCGAGAAGGGCGAGGCGAGGTAGTAGTCGTATATGCCCATAAACTCGCCTCCGAGAGCCCGCTCCCAGGAGTAGGCTAACGAGTCCCCGTTGAGGATGCAGGTGCGCAGGTACTCAAAGAAGGAGACATACTGCCCGTTCAGGTCGAGCACCAATACCGAGTTGGAGCCGAAGGGGAAGCACCCCATGAAGATATACATTATCCAGGTGAGCAGCGCCGGGGTGAGGAAGCAGAAAAGCAGGTGCAGCCGGTCGTGCCGCTCAAATGCCCGCGCACAGACTCCAGGCACACCGCCGAGGAAAGCTCCGAAGCGTTTCAGCCATTTGGGCGCGGTGAGCTTTTTGCGCGGTTTCTTCGCCTTGCTATTGTCATTGCCGTCCGATACAGCGTCTTCGCTTCCGTCGCCGTCCGCGGGTTCATTTATGTCGCCGGTCGTGGGTTCATCACCGTCGTTGGCGGCGGTTTCGCTCCCGGGAACATCGGCTTCCGTTTCGGTTTTTGCGGCCGCCGCAGCCGTTGTGTCGGTGTCGGTTTCTGCGGCTGCTGCCGCGTTTGCCGTATTCTCGGCGTCGGGCGTCTCCTGAGGCATAACGGCTTCGCTGTCCTTTATATTATCGTTATTATCGTTGTTGCTCATTTATTCGTTCTCCTCAGAGTTTTGTTTCGCCGCATCTCTTAGCGGCACCGCGTCGGCGTTTTTATGAACCGGCTCCCCGCGGATGCTTTTTTCCAGCTTGATCCGGGGGACGGTCATATCCCGTCCGCAGCCCCGGCAGCGTATGCGTATATCGCTTCCGATGCGCAGGACATCGAATTCACGGTTTCCGCAGGGGTGGGGCTTTTTCAGTGTGAGTATATCGCCCACAAGTATGACGGGTATTTTCACCGTGCACGCACCTCCTTCGGGGTCGCTCAAAATCAAAACAAGTATAGCACAATTTTTCGCGGATGTAAACAGAATACTTCCATTTCTTGTTTTAACACGGTTGGAGTTCATGTATTCAAACCCGTATACGCGTTAAAAGGGCGTATACGCATGCGTTTTGCCGTAAATTCGCCAATTCCGCCTCCGGCTGTATGAAAACCGCCGAAATATGATAAATGTACGAAAAGTCTTTGACATACGGCACAATATGTGATACAATAAACGCGGTATATTTTCGGACTTCGGAGCTGTTCCGCTCCGCCCGAAAGATAAGGCAGGCAATCCTATATATGAAAATTCTCGGCGTCGACCCCGGACTCGCAACAATAGGGTACGGTATAGTCGACTATAAAGCTCAGCGCTTCACCACCATAGCCTACGGCGCCATAACCACCAGGGCGAGGCTGCCCATTCAGCGGCGGCTTGAGATAATAGCCGACGAGCTGGACGGGCTTATAAACACCTTCTCGCCCCAGGTCATGGCGGTGGAGGAGCTTTTCTTCAACACGAATATCACCACCGGCATAGCGGTAGCCGAGGCGAGAGGGGTAATACTTCTCACCGCGCACCGCCGGGGGCTGCAGATAGCCGAATACACGCCGCTCCAGGTCAAGCAGGCGGTCTCGGGCTATGGCCGCGCCGACAAGCGTCAGATAATCACGCTGGTCACCGAAATACTGGGTCTTAAAGCCCCCCCGAAACCGGACGACGCGGCGGACGCTCTGGCGATAGCCGTCTGTCACGCCCACACCTCCGGTTCGCTGCTGGCGAAGTACTACAACTCTTCCAACCTAAGTTAAGCGGCGCGGCACAGACAATCAAAGTATCTTATTTTAGGGAAACAACATGCTGTATCATGTAAACGGCGAACTTGTTCATACCGCGCCAGGCGCGGCGGTCATTGACTGCGGCGGGGTGGGATACCACCTGCTTGTATCGACAAACACATTATCAAAAATCTCGGGCAAACGGGGCGAAAAGGTGCTGCTCTACACCCATATGGCGGTGAAGGAGGACAGCGTAGACCTCTACGGTTTCTTCGAATATTCGGAGCTTACCGCCTTCCGTATGCTCATTTCGGTGTCGGGAGTGGGAGCGAAAACCGCTCTCAGTTTGCTCTCGGCGCATACGCCCGAATCCTTCGCCGCGGCAGTCGTGGCGGGGGATCACAAGGCGCTGAAGGTTCCCGGTGTCGGTCAGAAGACCGCCGAGCGCATTATCGTAGATCTGAAGGGCAAGATAGCCAAGGAACTGAACGTCGACCCTTCGGGAGCCGCCCTTATCACCGATACGGGCGACGTAATACCCGCCGGCGATGTGCGCTCGGATATACTGTCCACCCTGCTGGTGCTGGGCTATACCCGCGCCGAGGCTTCGGCGGCAATGAAGGGGCTGGACTTTACCGGCACGGTGGAGGACGGCGTACGCGCCGCTCTTCGCAAAATGGGGGGCTGACGGAGCGGTATCTCCCGAAGGTTTGTCTTTGGAGAAAGCGCCGTGCCATGAAATCACATCCGTGACAGATATGGCGCAAAAAGTATACCTGTATACGCCGACGGCCATACACGTAGCGGCGTATGCCATATATATAGACACACATAGCACTTCCGTTTCCGGAAGTATCCGACACAAGGGGGATCATTCTATGAAAAAACTCATCATTGCACTGCTCGCAGTATTTCTGATAGTCATGGCTGCTGCTCCCGCATCCTTTGCCGCCGAACGCGGCAAGGTTCTTGTCGTTCACGGCGGCGCCGATGCCGTCGGAGAGGGCGATAAGGCCATCGGCGACAAAATTGCTTCAATGCCCGGCTTCACCCAGGTTGATTATATTCACGCACCCAAGACCGACGAAAACAGCTGGAAGGGCTACTCTCTCGTCTTTATCGGCGAGTCGGTGTCCTCGGCTGACGTTAACACGAAGTTCACCAAGGCGGAGTGCTACATTATCTGCAGCGAACCGGGCCTCTGGGACGAGCTGCTCTTCGGTGCCTACGACTCGGCATACGACAGCGATTCATTTAACGGCACCTACAAGGCGAAGAACGACATTCTTAAAACCGGCATTACCTCCTTCAAGGGATTCACCAAGGATGAGACTCCCGGCTTCCTGAAGGAATGGTCGGACGGTGTTACCGTAATTTTCGAGAATGAGAAGGGCGCTCCCGCCGTCACCCTGGTCGAGAAGGGCGGCAAACTTATCGACGGTTCGGCGTCAACCGGACCGCGTTCCACCTTCTTCAACCGCGGACAGTCGGCAGCAAATTTTACCGATGAGTCCTGGAAAATCTTCACCGCGCTGATTGACTATGTCCTTCCGCTGCCGGTAGAGACCACCACCGCAGCCGCCAAGGCGGCAGCGGCGAAGCCCGCAGCAGCCGCTCAGACCTTTGACGCGGGCATCGCTCTCTGGATTATGGCAGCCGGCGCCGCTCTCTCCGGAGGCGTGCTCGCACTTAAGCGCAGACAAAGCTAAATCGACAGGAGCATCCGACGCGGGTACCCGCTACAATTCAGGTCATGCCGTTGACACCGGGTCAGACAGGCTCGGTCGATTCATCGCCGGGCACCTGCTTTCGCATAACCGTCTCACATAACCTTTATTTACCGGTAACCGCTGCCGTATGGGGCGGCGGTTTCGCCGTCATAGCTTGAGAAACACGATTCCCCGAATTTATAATTATAGATATTTAGACATGGATAGAAACGAACCCGATTTCGAAAATCGAATAGTGACCTCCGCATTCACAGCCGAAGAGGAGAATTTGGAACCCTCCCTGCGGCCGAGAACCCTGGACGACCGGGAGTATATCGGCCAGACCAAGGTGAAGGAGAACCTGCGGGTATACATCGAAGCCGCAAAGCTTAGAGGCGAACCGCTTGACCATGTGCTGCTCTACGGTCCTCCCGGGCTGGGCAAGACCACCCTGGCGGGCATCATAGCCAACGAGCTGTCGGCAAATATCCGAATAACCAGCGGCCCCGCAATCGAACGGGCGGGCGATCTGGCGGCTCTGCTGACCAATCTCGGCCCCAACGATATTCTTTTCATCGATGAAATACACCGCATCCAGAAGGTGGTGGAGGAGATACTCTACCCCGCCATGGAGGACTATGCCATCGATGTGATAATAGGCAAGGGTCCGGCGGCGCGTTCAATAAGACTTGACCTGCCCCGCTTCACACTCATAGGCGCCACCACCCGGGCGGGTCAGATTTCCACACCTCTGCGCGACCGCTTCGGCGTGGTTCTGAAACTTGAGCTGTATTCGCCCGAGGAACTGGCGCAGATAGTCAAGCGCTCTGCGAGAATATTAGGCATAGCCATAGAGGAGGAGGGAGCGCTGGAAATAGCCCGCCGTTCCCGGGGTACGCCCCGTATAGCCAACCGGCTGCTGAAGCGTGTCCGCGATTTCGCCCAGGTGGGCGGCAAATCCGTCATCGACAGGGAGATAGCCGACTACGCTCTGCGAATGCTGGAGATTGACATGCTGGGGCTTGACAACGTGGACAGGCGGATGCTTGAGACCATTATGCGCTTCTACGACGGGGGACCGGTGGGACTTGATACCCTTGCCGCCACCATCGGCGAGGAGGCGGTGACTATCGAGGACGTGTGCGAGCCATATCTTATGCAGATAGGCTTCCTCAGCCGCACGCTGAGGGGACGGTGCGTCACCCGCGCCGCCTACGAGCATCTCGGCATACCCCTGCCCGACAAACCGGTGCAGTCGGGTTCGCTGAACGGACAG
Organism: Clostridiales bacterium; assembly: GCA_012514145.1. GTDB lineage: Bacteria > Bacillota > Clostridia > Oscillospirales > CAG-272 > JAAZAV01. Next base: position 11,502 of record JAAZAV010000004.1, read on the forward strand.
ATCGACCTCTTTGAGGATAACGAGGAGAACTGACCCGGAGCGCCGGGAGCGCGTTTATCTTTTAATTCATAATACGGAGTAAACACATAGATGCTTATAGCGGACAAATGGCAGGATTACGAACTTCTTGACACCTCAGACGGCGAACGGCTTGAGCGCTGGGGGAAATATATACTTATCCGCCCCGACCCCCAGGTCATCTGGAGCGGGCTAAAGCGTCATCCCGGCTGGAAGGCCGCCGACGCTGTCTACAACCGCTCAAAGAGCGGGGGAGGCAGCTGGAGCATATCCAAATTGCCCGAGGAATGGGAGATCGGCTACGAATCCCTTGGACTGCGCTTTCTCATCCGCCCCACCGGCTTCAAGCACACCGGACTTTTCCCCGAGCAGGCGGCGAACTGGGAACGCTTTGTTCCGCTGATACGCGAGAGAATAAACGAGAACGATGCGGCGGGCATTGCCGGCAAACCCAAAGTCCTGAACCTCTTTGCATATACCGGCGGCGCCACTGTTTCAGCCGCGGCGGCGGGAGCCGAGGTCACCCATGTGGACGCTGCGAAGGGCATGGTAGCCCAGGCGCGCACCAACGCCCGGCTTTCGGGTCTGGGCGAAGCGCCGATACGCTACATCGTTGACGACTGCGGCAAGTTCGTGGAGCGCGAGATACGCCGGGGAGTGCGCTATGAAGGCGTTATTATGGATCCGCCCTCCTACGGCAGAGGTCCGGGAGGCGAGCTGTGGAAGCTGGAAGAATCGCTTTTCGCCTTCGTGCAGCGCGCCGTGCAGGTGCTCTCCGACAAGCCGCTGTTTTTCCTTATAAACTCATACACCACCGGACTTTCCCCCGCCGCCACCGCTTATGTGCTGCGGGAGGCGCTGAAAGGGCATCAGAACTCCCAAGTCCGGAAAGCCGCGGTCACCTCCGATGAAGTGGGACTGCCGGTGACCGCCTCGGGCGGCGTGCTGCCCTGCGGTTCGGCTGCCTTCGGCATATGGTGAGGACGGACAGGCGGCTGTTAATTGCAATTATACGATATTCCGGTGAGGACAATGAATCAACCATACATTCAAATGAAGAACGTCTGTTTCTCCTACAACACGGAGGACGGACGTCCGACAAATCAGGTACTTAAGAACATAACCCTGACGATAAACCGCGGAGAGTTCGTGGCGGTGTTGGGGCATAACGGCTCGGGCAAATCCACGCTTGCCAAACTGCTCAATCTTATACTGCTGCCCGACTCAGGGAGCATCATAATCGACGGGAAGGAAGTAACCTCCCCCGACCTCAGCGACGACGAGGTATACGAGACCCGCCGCCATGTGGGCATGGTATTTCAGAACCCCGACAACCAGTTGGTGGCGACTGTGGTGGAAGAGGATGTGGCATTCGGTCCCGAGAATCTCGGGATACCGCCCGCCGAAATACGCGCCCGGGTGGATAAGGCGCTGGAGCTTGTGGGCATGAGCGAATACCGCCGCCATTCCCCCTCCAGGCTGTCGGGCGGTCAGAAGCAGCGCATCGCCATTGCCGGCATAATAGCCATGCTGCCCGACTGCATTGTTTTTGACGAGCCGACGGCCATGCTCGACCCCTCGGGGCGTGCGGAGGTCATGAATATAATAAGGATGCTAAACCGGGACAGGGGCATCACGGTGCTTCACATAACGCACAACATGAACGAGGCTATCACAGCCGACAGGGTCATAGTAATAAACGACGGTGAGCTCTGCATGGACGACACCCCCCGCAGGGTTTTCTCACAGGTGGCGAAGCTGCACAGCATCGGGCTTGACGTGCCCCAGGTGACCGAACTGCTCTACGAGCTGGGGCTTTGCGGCGTGGAGCTGCCGGTGGACGTGCTCACCTACGAGGAATGCGCAGACCTGCTTATTAGGAAGATCGAAGAGAAAAAATGAACCAGGAAAACAGCAATTCCGCAGGAACGGTAGAACTCCGCGGAGTATCATATATATACGGACGGGGCACGCCGTTCGAGAAAAAAGCAATAGATAATATAAACCTTACCTTTGAGCCCGGCTGCATAACCGGGCTTATCGGTCATACCGGTTCGGGCAAGTCCACACTTGTGCAGCTGCTCAACGGCCTGCTGAAGCCCGATGAGGGGCGGATTTTAGTTGACGGTGTCGACATCTGGGATGAGCCGAAGAAGCAGAACAAGCTGCGCTTCAAGGTCGGTCTGGTGTTCCAGTATCCCGAGTATCAGCTTTTCGAGGAGACGGTTCGCCGCGACATAGCCTACGGGCCCTCCAATATGAAACTGTCGGGAGAGGAAATAGAGCGGCGGGTCGTCGAGTCGGCGAAATTCTGCGGACTGGACGAGGAGCTTCTCGATAAATCTCCCTTCGAGCTGTCGGGAGGTCAGAGACGCCGCGCCGCGATTGCCGGCGTGATAGCTATGGAACCCCGTGTACTTATACTGGACGAGCCGACAGCCGGACTCGACCCCATGGGACGGGAGGATATCCTCGGCGGCATGCGCTCATATCAGCGCGCCCGGAATTCCACGGTTATAATAGTCAGCCACAGTATGGAGGACATGGCGCGCTACTCCGACCGGATAGTGGTCATGAAAAATGGCAGAGTCGAGGCTTCGGGCGGCCGCACCGAGGTGTTCAGCCGCAGCGATATGCTCATAGGCGCCGGACTCGATGTGCCCCAGATCACCCGCCTCTGGGAGATACTGAAAGGCAGGGGTATCGAACTGCCCGACGATGTTTTCACGGTTGAGCGGGCATGTGAGGTGCTGTTGGATCTGCTCCGCACCGACCTTCAGACGGTAAAGGGGAGGTGAGGCGGAATGCTTAAAGATATCACACTGGGACAGTATTTCCCGGGCAATTCGCCGCTTCACCGCGCCGACCCCCGCATGAAGCTCATACTCACTCTGGTCGAGATAACGGCGGTTTTCCTCTGCAAGAATATGTACAGTTTCATTCTGCTGATTGCCTTCACCGCCGCACTGGTGATTATGAGCCGCATACCCCCCCGCATGGTGTTCAGGGGACTGAAGCCTATTATTTTCATAATCGCCTTCACGGCGATTATCAACATATTCTGGACAAAGGGCGATAACCTGCTTTTCGAATTCGGCTTTATAAAGGTTTATTTTGAAGGTGTAATGTTCGCCGTCTTTATGATAATCCGCATAGTCTGCCTGCTGGCGGGAACCAGCGTGGTGCTGACCTATACCACCTCGCCCATAGCTATAACCGACGGTCTTGAGCAGCTGCTGGCGCCGCTTAAGAAGATAAAGCTGCCGGTGCATGAATTTTCCATGATGATGACCATAGCACTCCGCTTCATTCCCACGCTGATTGAGGAGACCGACAGAATAATGTCCGCCCAGAAGGCACGCGGCGCCGACTTCACAAGCGGCTCGCTCATAGACCGCGCAAAAGCACTGGTGCCGGTACTGATACCATTGTTCGTCTCGGCGTTCAGGCGTGCCGACGAGCTGGCGGTGGCAATGGAATGCCGCTGCTACCGGGGGGGAGACGGCAGGACCCGCATGAATGTGCTCCGCTATTCTGCCCTTGATTTTGTATTGCTCGCGGTATTCGCCCTCTTCTGCGCCGCCGTGCTGCTTATCAACCGGTTCGCGCCCGGCTTTTCGCTCTGATGCCGGGAGAGGATATAGTCCGCCGCGTTCTGCTGACCGTCCGCTATGACGGCTCGCGATACAGCGGCTTTCAGATTCAGCCAAACGGCATAACCGTACAGCAGGTGCTGCAGGATGCCGCTGCGGCGGTTTTCGGCGACAGATACGGCATTACAGGATGTTCACGGACCGACGCCGGGGTGCACGCCCTTGCCTTTTACTGCACCGTTGACCTGACATCCGCCGCCAATCGAGTGCCGGCAGAACGGGTAGCGGATGCCATGAACCGCTATCTGCCCTCCGACGTGTCGGTGACCGCCGCCCGGGATGTGCCGGGTGACTTTCACCCCCGCTATTCGGCGGTGAGCAAGGAGTATATCTATCTCATACACAACAGCCGTATACCCGACCCCTTTCTTGTGAACCGGGCATACCGCTTTCCCACCCCCCTTGACGCCGGAGTGATGCATGACGCCGCACAGGCACTGAAGGGCACCCACGATTTCCGGGGCTTCATGGCTGCCGGCTCATCGGTTATCCCGGGAGAGGGGAGGGGTACAATACGCACCGTAAAAGAGGTATCGGTTATCCGGGAGGGGGAACTGATACGGCTCACCATATCCGCCGACGGCTTCCTATATAATATGGTGAGGATCATAGTCGGCACCCTGATTGAGCTCTCGCTTGGGCGGATACCGCCGGAAAGCCTGTCTGCCGTCCTTGAGTCGGGTGACCGCTCGCTTGCCGGCAGCACCGTACCGCCTCAGGGGCTCTACCTTTCGTCGGTGGACTACGGCGGGCTGCCCGACACCTGAACGATTATTGCTTTTACCTTTTGCCTTCACGGAGAAACTGCTAAATATGGATAAACGCGCCGGTACCGCTGCGGCGGCGATAAACACCGTACGGGAAAAGCCGAAAGTAAACGCCGGATATCTTGCGGCGTCAAAAAGATACAGGATAGCCAGGTTTGTCTCGCTGCTTATGGCGGTGCTCTGCCTGCTTTGGATGTTCTCATTTTATCATGAGGAACTGACGGTGGAGAATCTGCGCTATCTGCTTAAATATCTCGACACCTCCTCGCCGGAATATACCGGTGTGTTTCGAACTATATACTATGCCGGCGCCGACGTGTCCAAAGTCGGGCTGTATAAAGGCGAACTGGCGGCAGTCAGTTCCACCACCGTCGACCTTTATAATATGATGGGCAACAACACCCTGTCCTACTATCAGCCGGGCACACAGCCGGTGCTGGTCACCGGGAACCGGTATATGCTGGTCTACTCCATCGGCGACAACAGCTTCGCGGTGAACAACGCCTTCTCGCGGCTCCATTCGGAGACGCTGGAGTACCCTGTCACCGCCGCGGCGATGTCGGACAGCGGCATGTTCGCCGTGGTGTCCAAGACAATCAAGTACCGCTCTGCGATCTACTTCTACGACCGCAACTTCACGCGCATCAGCCGGGTCTTTAAGGACAAGCTGATCACCGGCATCGATATTAATCCTACGGGAACCTATGCCGCCATAGCCTCGGCATATGCCGAGGGGGGCGGACTCATGTGTGAGCTTATGGTGCTCAACCCCTACTCGGATCACGCGGTATATACCGAGACGATAAAAGACGTTCTGCCCATATGCCTTGCCTATGCCGACGACGGCAGCTGGTCGGTTTGTTTTGACGACCATATACGCTTCTACGACCCACGGAACAATCTGCTGTCCGAGTACGGCTTTCGCGGCAGAACCCCGGTGGGGATAGAGCAGAGCGGGGACAGGACGGTGCTGGTATTCGACCGCAATATCGTAGGTAACGCGCTGGATGTCACGGTATTCAACACCGACGGCAGCATTGCCGCCGAGGTGGGGCAGGAGGGCAGAGTTATGGACATAGCCTGTCAGGGCGATGCGGTCTGGCTGCTCTATGATAACTCAATCACCCGCATAACCATCAGCGAAGGGAAATCGGTCGCCGAATCGGCTCCCCTTGACGGCGGCTGTCTGCACGTGGTGCCAAAGGATTCAATGCTGCTCATCTGCCGCTCCCATCACGCCGATCCCGTTGACCCCGAAAAGCTTTTCCCGAGTGAGAGCAAGGGTGATATAGAAGGCACCGGGGGAGAACTCAAATGACCGGCATGAAAACCGCCTTTGTCACCGGAGGCTCACGGGGGATCGGGCGAGCGGTCGTGAGCGAGCTTGCCGCCTGCGGGTACAGAGTTTATTTCAGCTATCTCAACAGCGAAACGGCAGCCGAATCTCTCTGTCGGGAGCTCGGAGAGTCGGGGTACACCGTTATCGCCATTCGCGCCGACGCCGCATCACATGAGGACGCACGCTGCTGTGCGGAGAGGGTTCACAGAGAGTGCGGACGGATTGACCTGCTTGTAAATAATGCCGGAGTGTCTTTCACGGGGCTTCTGCAGGATATGACCGAGGAGGAGATCGGGCGGCTGTTAAACGTCAACCTTGCGGGCGCCATCGCATATACAAAAGCGTTTCTGCCCTTTTTCATCTCGGCGCGTGGCGGCTCGATTATAAACGTTTCTTCAATATGGGGCATTCGGGGCGCTTCCTGCGAGGCGGTTTACTCGGCGTCAAAAGCCGGGCTTATCGGATTTACCGGCGCAATGGCGCGGGAGGTAGGCCCCTCGGGAGTGCGGGTCAACTGTGTGGCGCCCGGCGTAATACTCACCGATATGAACGCCGTCCATTCGCCCGAAGTGATGGCCGAACTGGCGGAGGAAGCCGCGCTCTGCCGCAACGGCAGGCCCGAGGAGGTCGCGCGGGTTATCCGCGCTTTAGCCTCGGAGGATTTTTCATTTGTCACGGGTCAGGTCATAGCCGTGGACGGAGGACGCTGACCGGTTATACCAGATAATATTCAATTAAATATATATGAAAATAGGAAACATCGTCCTGCCGCGGGGTCTGGCTCTTGCGCCCATGGCGGGAGTTGCCGACACGGCATTTCGCATAATAGCCCGGGAGTATGGCGCGGAGTACTGCGTCACCGAGATGATCTCGGCAAAGGGCATACACTACAACGACAAAAAAACGCCCGCACTTGCGGCGCTCACGGAGAAAGAGCGTCCTGCGGGCATACAGATATTCGGTTCGGAGCCTGAAATCATGGCGAAATCGGCTCTGCGGCTGGCTAAGAGCTTCACGCCCGAGGCTATCGACATAAACATGGGCTGCCCGGTGCGCAAGATTGCGGGCAACCGGGAGGGAGCATACCTGATGCGCGATATCCCGCTTGCCTGCGAGATTGTAAAGGCGGTGCGCGCATCCCTGGATTCAACGCCCGAAAGCGCGTCAATACCGCTGACCGCGAAAATTCGCACCGGCTGGAATGCTTCGAGCATCAACGCCCCCGATATGGCAGCCGCCCTTGAGGAGGCGGGAGCCGCCGCCCTCTGCATACACGGGCGCACAAGGGAGCAGCAGTATCTGCCGCCGGTGGATCATGACACAATAGCCGCCGTGAAGAGGGCGGTGAAGATACCCGTATTCGGCAACGGCGGCATCATGAACGGCGAGGACGCTCTGCGCATGTTCGACACCGGCGTGGACGGCATAATGGTGGCTAGGGGAGCGGTGGGCAGACCCTGGATATTCGCAGAGATCAATGCCGCACTGGACGGGAAGTTCTTCCGTGAGCCGTCCACACGGGAGATAATAGACACAGCGAAACGACATCTGGCGCTGCTTGTGGAAAGCAAGGGCGAATTTACAGGCATACGCGAAGCGCGCAGACAGATAGCCGCATACCTTTCGGGCTTCAACGGAGCCGCCGGAATGCGCGCCGACATCAACCGCGCCGAAACCTCGGCAGAGATACTCTCGGTTCTCGACCGCGCCTGCAGATAGCCTTTACAGTGCGCGTGAAGCGGGAGAGCAAGGCAACAAAGAGGAATCAGCAGTGAAATTTGACAAAGAACACCCGGAAAGGGTGAAAATCGGGGAGGAGAAGTTCGCCGAATGCCTCCCCGAAGAATCGGAAGAGCGCGATCTGCAGTTATGCCGGCGCGTGCTCTCGGGGGAGACCGACGCTTTCGGGATCCTGGCAACGGAATACGAGACCTGGGTTTACAACATCGCCTTCTCGATAATGAACAACCGGGAGGACGCTCTCGACGTGTCGCAGGACTCATTCATAAAGGCATACCGCCGGCTGGGCAGTTTCCGGGGCGATTCGCGCTTCAGCACCTGGCTGTACCGTATCGTAGTCAATACCGCCAAGGACGCGCTGAGGGCACGCTCCCGCCGCAGGACCGATCCGCTCACCGTCTTTGACGAAGATAATGAGGAGCGTACCATAGACATCCCCGACGAACAGCCAACCTCCTCACCCGAGGTTATGGCGGAGACGGGCGATCTGCGGGATGCGGTTCGGGCGGCTATAGAGTCGCTGTCGGAGGATCACCGCATGGTAATCACCCTCTGCGACATCGAGGGACGCACCTATGAGGAGATAGCCGTCCTTCTGGGAGTGGAGCTGGGGACCGTCAAGAGCCGTCTGAACCGGGCACGGAATGCCGTAAAGCGGTATCTTTTGAAGCACAATCTTATATAGTACCGGGCTTGCGCAGTGAGACGTCCGGTTCCGTCTTTTGCGGAAAACGAACTGAAAAGAGGCGTCTCCCCCGGCTCTTGGGCAGTATGACGTATTTAACCCCGGATTTTTGTTGCCCGTTTGTTAAGAAATTATTTTTGAAATCGCCGTAAAGGCGGAACAAAACAGTTTATTGTTCGTCAAAAGCCACAGAGGTGGTAAACTATGAAATGTAAATCCGTTAAGGATCTTTTATTTGAATATATTGACGGTGCGCTGAGCGAAAGCGAGCGTGCCCATATTGAGGAACATCTTGCCGGCTGTGCCGAATGCCGTGCCGAGCTGGAGCTGTGCCGCAAAACTCTAAGCGCAATATCAGACACACGGGGTATAGATTTTGCTTCCGGCAGTATCGTGAGTTCTGTCATGAAGCGCATCGCCGACGAGGGCATAACTCCCGATTCGGAGAAGGACGCCGTTATTGTAACCGACAGACGGAGCCGACTGAGCCGCATACTCCGACCCGCCGGAACGGTTGTAGCGGCGGTGCTGGTGGTGGCGACAGTATTTGCCGTCCGGGAGCCGCTTATGAAGATCATAGGGATTACCGGCGGCGCCGCTGAAGCTGCAGATATTGACCTTTCGCGTTATGACAATATATATGTAGAACTCACAACGGGCGATCCGGCCGCCGGTGCCATTCCCGATGAAGAATATGCTTACGGAGGCGAAAACGGTGTTGCTCCCAGTGCTTATGCCGCATCCGGTTACAGGCAGTTCAGTGCTGCCGCAGCACTTGAAGCAGCCGATGAGGCTGCACCGGAAGCGGTGCAGGGCGGCGGGTCCGATACGGCGGACAATCCTGTGGAAGACCATGCGGAAACAGCAGCTTTGGCTAACGAAAAATCCGCGGAGGACGCAGGCGATGAAAGAGCGGATAAGCCGCCGCTCGCCATGAAAGCTCCTGCAGTTACAACAGATGATCGGAAGGCTCCTCCCGCAGTTACAACGGAGGGAAAGAAAGAACCCCCCGCAGTTACGACCGAAGGACAGAAGGAACCACCCGCAGTTACGACGGGGGAACAGAAGGAACCCCCCGCTGTCACGACCGAGGAACAGAAAGAGCCCCCCGCAGTTACAACGGAGGAAAAGAAAGAGCCCCCCGCTGTCACGACCGAGGAACAGAAGGAGCCCCCCGCTGTCACAACGGAGGAACAGAAAGAACCCCCCGCAGTTACGACGGGGGAACAGAAGGAACCACCCGCTGTCACAACGGAGGAAAAGAAGGCCCCCCCCGCGGTTACGACGGGGGAACAGAAGGAACCACCCGCTGTCACGACCGAGGGACAGAAAGAACCCCCCGCTGTCACGACGGAGGACGGCGGCAAGAAGCCGTCTGACAAGAAACCCGGGGAAGCCATGCTTGAGGACCCGTTGAGTTACTTTAAAGACTTCGGAGAATTGGGCGACATAACCGCGGGGCTGAAGGCCGTTTACACATGCATACTGCCCGCCGGCAGCGACATTGGAGCAATCGTCCCGAAATCAGCGTTTATTAGGGATACGAAAAAGTTAACATTGGTTGTAATTCCGCTTACCGAACGTGTAACCGACGGCATGCTTGAGCCTTTCGGCAAGCTGACTCTTGCCGCCGAGCCGGGGGGAGACAAATTCGTAGGGATAATAATAATCCCGGGCGGCTAAAAGAGGATCGCGGACAGGCAGACATGCATATCCGCGGGATTTGCACGACAATCGAATAATCACACCTTCGGGATGCCGCAGATGCGCGGCATCCCCTTTTTTCCGAAAGTTATTTCGCAGAAAAATCTTCACGGTTTTGATTGACAGCGGGGGCATCGGTATGTTATATTTAAAATGCGTGAATGCGTACTCATAACCGACACGGAGGAAAAAATGATACTCGGAATTGATATCGGCGGCACAAATGTTAAGTTTGCGGTAACCGACAGCGCCCTTAAGCCGCTGTTCGAAAAGACAATCGACACCACCGTTGAGAGCGACATGGCTCTGCTGGCGTCGGTGGCAGAATGCGCGCTGGAGATAAAGTGCGAATACCCCTACAAGTCGGTGGGCGTGGGCTCGCCCGGCATTATGGACATAAACAAGGGCATTATCATCCATGCCGGAAAGATTCCGTATAATAACACGCCGGTCGTCGCATATCTGTCAGAACGGCTGGGCGTGCCGGTATATCTGGGCAACGACGCCAACTGCGCCGCCCTCGGCGAACTTTACGCCGGTTTCGGGGGACGTTACCCCAACATGCTCACCGTGGCGCTGGGTACCGGTGTGGGCGGCGGCATTATCATCGGCGGCAAACTCTATACCGGCTCGGACGGCAGCGCCGGCGAGTTCGGTCACATGACCATAAAATACGACGGGCTGCAGTGTACCTGCGGACGTCTGGGCTGCTATGAGCAGTACGCCTCGGTTACCGGTCTCATACAGCAGACCGTCGAGGCGGCGGAGGCTCACCCCGACAGCCTGCTTGCCGCTCAACCGAAGCCCTTCACCGGTCGCACCTCCTATGCAGCCATGCGCGCCGGCTGTCCCGTGGGCAAGGCGGTTGTTGAGACCTGGTACGACTATATCGCCTACGGTCTCGACGATCTGAAATGGCTCTTCCGTCCCGATGCAATTGTCATATGCGGCGCCATCGTCAAGGAGGGGGACGACCTGCTTCTGCCCCTGCGCCGGCGAGTGCCCGATGTGCATATCGAACTGTCGTCCCTCATGAGCCGCGCCGGTGTCATAGGCGCCGCCGCTCTTGCTTTGTATCACTGAGACGAAAACCCTGTGCGGCAAAATGAACTGAAAACTTGAGCCTCATATAAAAACATAATATTTACGGAGGACTGACATGAAAAAGCTGAAAATCGGAATCATAGGCTGCGGCGGCATCGCCCATGCCCACATGAGAAGCTACCTCGCCATGGATGACGTTGAGGTGGTGGCAGGCGCGGACATCATCCCCGGCAAGGCGGAGGCCTTCTTCAAGGAGTTTGAAGTTGAAGGCGCAAAATGCTTCGAAAGCCACAAAGAGCTGCTCAAGCTGGACCTTGACGCGGTTTCGGTCTGCACCTACAACTCCCAGCATGCCGTCTGCTCCATCGACGCCATGAAAGCCGGCAAGCATGTGCTGCTTGAGAAGCCCTTCACCGTCACCATGCAGCAGGCTGTCGACGTCATGCGCGCCGAGCGCGAGACGGGTAAGATTATCTCTATCGGCTTCCAGCCCCGCAACTCAAAGAACATGCAGAACATCAAGAGCATCTGCCAGTCGGGGCGTCTGGGCGACATTTACTACATCCAGACGGGCGGCGGCCGCCGGCTGGGCATCCCCTGCAGCGACAGCAAAACAACCTTCATCGAAAAGGAAACCGGCGGCGTAGGCGCTCTGGGCGACATCGGCTGCTACTCCCTTGACATGGTGCTGAACGCCATCGGCTATCCGAAGCCCCTCACCGTCTCGGGTTACAAGAGCGACTTCTTCGGCAAGAACCCATACTATGTGGGCGAACACTGCGCCTCCAAGTTCGGCGTGGACGACTTCGCGGCGGCATTCATCCGTCTCGAGGGCGGTATTATCCTCGACTTCCGCATCTCCTGGGCGATGCATGTCAACACTCCCGGCGACACCCTGATAATGGGTAAGGATGCCGGTCTGCGCATCCCCTCCACCGACTGCTGGAACGGCTCCATCGGCGGTCCGATGACTATATATTCCAAGATCGGCAACTCGCTGACCGAGACCACGATTCCGGTCATCGACGAGAAGGACCCCGCCGGGCTGGGGCTCTTCGGTCAGAAGGTGCGCTCCTTCCTTGACGCCGTAAAGACCGGCGGCAAGGCGCCCGTCCCCACCTCCCAGATCATCTATAACCAGGCGATAATTTCCGGCATAGTCGAGTCGGCGGAGCTGGGCAGAGAGATCGAGATAAAGATTCCCGAAATCTGATTAAACGTCTCTGTTCCCGGTCGATTCTCTCGCTAACGACGGAGAGTGCGATTGCAGAAAGCTGCAGATCGTCGGGTTTCACGCTGCAGAGCAAGGAGTACTGAAATGAACAAGGCGGAGCGATTTGTATTAAGATGACAACAAAGAAGGACAAACCCCAATCGCTTGGACATATAATCAAAAACAACTGGTTTCTGTTCAGAATCGCGGTCAGGGTCACGCCCGCTCTTATCCTGCTGCCTGTCTTAAAAAATATCATATTCTCAATATTCAGTTTCCTTACGGGAACGTATTTGCTGCGCTGCGTCATTAACGGCTTTCAGGACGGAAAATCGTTTTCGGAAATGATAGTCCCCGTTATTTGCGTTTGCGGAGCTTATTTCCTGTGCTCCTTGCTCTCAAGCGCCTATGACGCTTTTCTGGAACCCGTGCAGAAGTTAAAATTAAGCGAACATCTTAAAAAAATGATTTTCGCAAAGAACGAATCGGTTGAGCTGGGATGTTACGAGGATAAGGGATTCTACGATAAATACGTCAAGGCGGCAAACAATATCGAGAACCGCATTTGGGGCGTTGTAAATACCGTTTATAATTGCCTCTGGATTATAATGTCCTTTTCGCTGAACACGGTTTTCATTATCATCATCGACCCGTGGCTGATTGTTTTCGCGGCAATCCCCGTTATCGCCAAATTCACACTCGGAGAAAAGCGCAATAAAATACAGCACGAATACGATATGAAGCGTCAGGAGGAGGAGCGTCAGCGCGATTATACGCGGAGAACCTTCTATCTCAACGACTTCGCCAAGGAAATGCGGCTTACGAATATATATAAGGTAATGTTCGCCCGCTTCAACAGGTCGGTTAAGAATATCATCGCCTACATAAAAGAATACGGCTTTAAGCTCGGAGCTGTTGATTATATCACAGAAGAGCTGTATGAGGTCGGTGCGATAATGGGCGCACAGCTGTATTCGGTATACAGAACGCTCGTTTCCGGCACTATGAAATACGGCGACTGTTTGTTTATCATAACCGCAATAAGTGAAGTTTCCAACACGCTCATGAACGGAGCACAAAGTTTTTTTGCGTTCCATGAAAACTCGCTGTATATAGACACAATACGCGAATATCTCGAATACGAGCCAAAGATAAAGGACGGCGAATTTCCCGCTCCGAAAAGCGGCGACATCAAACTCGAAAATGTCTGTTTCCGCTATGCGGGACAGAACGCGGATGTTTTGAAGAATGTAAATATAGAGATTCATAACGGCGAAAAAATCGCGCTCGTCGGTCACAACGGCGCGGGCAAAACGACGCTCGTCAAGCTGCTGCTGCGCCTTTACGATCCGACAGCGGGAACGATTAGTTTTGCCGACAGAGATATTCGCGATTATAAACTGACCGGAGAAGAAGGCTATCGCGAACGCTTCGGCACCGTATTTCAGGACTTTCGTCTTTTCTCTATGTCTGTGGCGGACAATGTGCTTTTGCGCAGACGTCGGAACGGCGACGAAGCCGTTGTCGAGCGGGCGCTTAAAAACAGCGGCGCTTACGATAAAGTAATGACCTTTGAAAACGGCATGGACACGGTTTTGACCCGCGAATTTGACGATAAAGGCGAGGTTCTTTCGGGCGGCGAGGGGCAGAAAGTCGCCATATCGAGAGTCTTTGTCAAGGAAAGTTCTGTCGTGATTTTGGACGAGCCGTCCTCCGCGCTTGATCCTGTCGCGGAATACAAAATGTATGAAAACATGATGAATGCCTGCGAAAACCGCTCGGTCATATTCATTTCGCACCGCCTTTCCTCTGCCGTGCTTGCCGACAGGATTTATCTGCTCGAAAACGGCGAGGTCATCGAGGAAGGCTCACATCACGACCTTATGCAAAAATGCGGTAAATACGCGGAAATGTTCACGCTGCAAGCCAGAAACTACGTCGCGGACGGAGAGGAGGTAAGGGCGTGATGAAAATGAAGAAGAACGAAAAAGCCAAAAAGACAAGACACCCCATTTCCCGCATAATAAAGAACAACCTTTATATGCTCGGGTTCGTCGCGAAGTATACGCCGTCGTATATATTCTGGACGATAGTCAAGGGTATCGTTTTGGGCTGCATAAACTCGTTTGTAGGCGTTATATTCATAAAAATGCTCTTTGACGCCATAGGAGCTAAAAACGCGCAGTTTAAGGACGCGGCGTCTGTCATAGCGGTTATGGCGGGTTTTTCGCTCCTTACATTTTTATTCTATGTCTGGTATGGCAACCTGTATGATCCTAAAATCCGACAGACTCTGCATTTGAAAATGCAGGAAGCTTTGTTCGACAAGGCGCGCTCTCTTGACCTTGCCTGTTACGACGACCCGAAGTTTTACAACGATTTTGTCTGGGCTATAAATGAAAGCGACTGGCGCGCATCCGACATAATGGAGGACGTCGGCAATCTGATAGCCCGTATAATAACAACGCTCACGGTAATTGGTGTGCTGCTTATGATAGACATAGCTGTTGTAATAACTATTTTAGCCGTTGTCGGGCTTTCGGCAGCAATAGACCTTTGGAGAAAGAAGGTAAAATTCAAGCAAAATAATGAGCTTGTTCCGGAGCAGCGCAAGGCGGATTACATTACCCGCGTTTACTCCCTGCCCGATTATTCGAAGGAAATCCGCTTAAGTCACGCGGGAGAGCTTCTGGTTGACGGATATACCGAAACGATTGAACGGCAAAAAAGCATCCGCAAACGCTTCGGTTTTATAACATTTCATATATCCAACTTAATAAATATGCTGAATCTCCTGATTTTCGAAGCCGGAATAAGTATATTGCTTATTTACAAGCTCTTTTCCGGCGATATACTGCTCGGCGATTTTGCGGCGGGAAGCAACGCCGTATGGCAGCTTAACTGGCAGATAAATACTCTCGTCGAGATTCTCGTTGAATTCCCCGAACACAGCCTTTACGCCGAAAAATTCCGCACCTTTATGGAATACGAGCCGAAAGTCAGAAGCGGCAAAAGGAAAGTCGATGAAATCAAAAGCATCGAGTTTAAAAACGTGTCGTTCAGCTATCCGTCATCGGAAACAGAATCGCTCAGGAATATCGATCTCACAATAAATAAAGGCGAAAAAATAGCGATAGTCGGCTACAACGGCGCGGGCAAAACGACGCTTATCAAGCTGCTGCTCCGCCTTTACGACCCGACCGAGGGCGAGGTAAAATTAAACGGCGAAAACCTGTGTGAGTATGAAACCGAAAGCTACCGTGAAAAAACCGGCGCGGTTTTTCAGGATTATCAGATATTCGCAGCTTCAATAGCGGAAAATGTCGCCGCCGATATTTACGACCCCGCAAATAAAGAAAAAGTCCTCAAAGCCCTGCATCTGAGCACATTTGACGGCAAATTAGAATCTCTCGAAAAGGGAATTGATACCCCCCTGACCCGCGAGTTTTCAAGCGAGGGCGTGAATCTCTCCGGCGGTGAAGCGCAAAAAGTGGCGATAGCGAGGGTGTTTTACCGCGACTGCGAGCTTATCATAATGGACGAACCGTCCTCTGCACTCGACCCGATGGCGGAATACGAGCTCAATCAAACGATATTGAACTACGCGCGCGACAAAACCGTTATTTTCATCAGCCACCGACTGTCAACGACGCGCATGGCGGACAGAATTTATATGTTCGCGGGCGGCTGTCTCATAGAGAACGGTTCGCACGACGAGCTGATGAAAATGAAAGGCGAATACGCCGCTATGTTTGAGCTGCAGGCGGAAAAATATAAAAACAATCAAAGCGAGTTTTGAATTACAAACAAAAAACGAAGCGCTTGAGCTTCTTCGGGGAAGCAACTGAAACCAAAACAGCGGAACATCCGGCGATAAAAAATCCCGCCCTGTCCGAAGCTGCAATGCCTTTGCTGCAGCGCATAATTAAAACGCAAATCTGCCGACGCGGGATAACCGTGCCGACGATAATTTATATAAAACAAAGGAGATATCATCATGGCACTTACACCCGAAATCCTCAGCGAACTTAAGGGAAGAGGTTTTCTTCAGAACCGAAACGGCGAGACCTTTTCGGCGCGTCTGCTGACCGTAAACGGAATCGTGTCCTCCGAAACCCTTGAGGCGGTTGCCGAGGCGGCGCGCCGTTTCGGAAACGGCAAGACCGGTCTCACCTCCCGTATGACCTTCGAGATCTGGGGCATCAAATACGAGAACATCGAGCCGCTTACCGCTTTCTTAGCCAAGCACGGTCTTGAGACCGGAGGAACCGGTCCCAAGGTTCGCCCGGTCACCGCCTGCAAGGGAACCGTATGCCAGCACGGTCTCTACGACACCGTCGAGTTTGCCGCCCGCCTGCATGAGATCTATTATAAGGGCTGGCGTGATGTCAAGCTCCCGCACAAGTTCAAGATAGGCTGCGGCGGCTGCCCCAACAACTGCATCAAACCGGCGCTCAATGATATGGGCTTTGTCGGAATGTCAAAGGGCGAGCGCCCCATAGCCTGCTTCATCGGCGGCAGGTACGGCAAGTCCTGGAGACAGGGCGACCGTCTCGAGGGTCTCTATACAGAGGACGAGGCAATAAAGTTAGTGAAGATAGTACTCGAATACTACATTGCGAACGGCCAGCCAAAGGAGCGTCTGGCGTCGATGGTGGAGCGCATCGGCTTCGAGAAGGTTCAGGCGGATATCCTGGCAAAGTTGTAATTATGCTGCGATAAACCGTACATGACGCCGCCTTTGTGAATATTCACAAAAACCTCACCGGGTTTGCGTTGAAAGTTCTAATCAGTTTAAAATTTGTCCATTGACAAACGGCGGCTTATCATGTATAATGCCGTTTATGGTGTCTAAAGTATGGAGGTCATTCTGTGGAACTGAATATCAAGGGGCTGCTCGGCGGCGAGGTTAAGAGAATCCCGTTCGATTATGAGCTTGAGCTGAGTGATATCAGTGCCTCGGATGTCGCCCTTCCTTCACCGGCACATGTCACGGGCGAAGTCACAAGCGGAATGGGTTATGTGCTTCTCGCCTTTCATGTGAGTCTGCCGTACAAAACCGCCTGCGCCCGCTGTCTCGAACCGGTTGAGGGTGTTTTTGAGTTGTCTGCCGAGCGTCCGCTTGCGACGGAAACAACGCTTGATTCGGAAGACAACGAAGAATATGTTCAGGTGATCGGCGGTATACTCGGTCTTGACGAGCCGGTTCTGGAGCAGATAATTATCGAATTCCCGATTCGTTTCCTCTGCTCGGAGGATTGCCCCGGGCTTTGCCGCAAGTGCGGCAAACGGCTGAGCGAGGGAGACTGCGGATGCGACAGAAGCGAAAGCGACCCGCGGCTGGCGCATATCGCCGAAAAACTGGGCGAGATGCTGGCATCGGCGAATACCGAAGACACGGATAAGCAGCAATAAGGAGTAATACAGGAGGTCAGGACAAATGGCAGTACCGAAGAGAAAGGTTTCGAAAGCAAGAAGAGATAAGAGACGCTCCAACGTCTGGAAGCTCGATATGCCCGGTATGGTAAAGTGCCCGAAGTGCGGAGAGTACAATCTTGCTCACAGAGTCTGCAGAGCATGCGGCTCCTATGACGGCAAGGAAGTCTTAAAGGTCGAGGCATAATCGGTCACGGTTTCCGCGCATCCGCGGCATTACGTTAACGAATTACCGACCCGCATAGCGAAAGCGGGAGAATGTATGGACGCGGAGACGCGTCCATATGTTTTTTAATTAAGCGCATTACGTGTGGGTTCGTTCATCTCAGCAGCGCAGTGTATAATAATGGTAAGAATTGACAGTGTAACGCGCCGCTCGGCAGCCGACAGGGCGGGAATATCGGCGGGCGACTTCCTGATATCGGTAAACGGTCACCCGGTGAACGACCGGCTGGACTACGACTTCCGCATGGCGGAAAGGACGGTCGAGCTGGTGCTGGAGCGGGCTGGGGAGCGATATTCCGTAACGCTCAAAAAGCGGGAATACGCCGATATAGGATTGGGTTTTTCCACCTTCCTCATGGACGGTCAGCGTTCCTGCCGCAACAAGTGCATATTCTGTTTCATCGACCAGAATCCCCCCGGGCTGCGCGAATCGATATACTTTAAGGACGACGACACCCGCATGTCCTTCCTCAGCGGCAGTTATGTAACGCTGACCAATATCAGCGATGCCGACATAGCCCGCATCGTCGAGATGAAAACCTCTCCGATAAACATATCGGTGCACACCACCGACGGGGAACTGCGGGTGAAGATGCTCAAAAACCCCGCGGCAGCAAGGGTCATGGAGATAATGCATACCTTCGCCGCGGCGAATATCACTATGAACTGTCAGATAGTGCTCTGCCGGGGTATCAACGACGGCGAAGCGCTCAGCCGCACCATGGCCGATCTCAGCCTGTTCTTCCCGCAGGCGGCAAGTGTTTCGGTGGTGCCGGCGGGCCTGACAAAGCACAGGGAGGGACTTTACCCCCTTGAACCCTTCACGCCCGACGAGTGCGCGGCGGTGATACGTCAGGTTGAGAGCTTTGCGGCGCGATGCCTTAAAAAACACGGCTCGCGTATCTTCTTCTGTGCCGACGAGTTTTATGTAAAAGCGGGTCTGCCCCTGCCGCCGGCGGAGGAATACGAAGATTTTCCACAGCTTGACAACGGCGTTGGCAAAATCTCCTCCATGGAAGAGGAGTTCGCCGCGGCGCTTGAGAAGTGCGAAAGCTGCGGCGAGGGCGAGCTGTCGGTTGCCACAGGCACGGCGGCGTATGACTTTATCCGCTCGCTTGCCGACCGGGTGGAAGTAAAATTCCCGAAGCGAAAAATCCGTGTCTACATGATAGAGAACCGCCTGTTCGGCGAAAGCGTCACGGTGGCGGGGCTTATATGCGGCGCCGACCTGGCGGAACAGCTTGCCGGCAGGGAGTTGGGAGAACGGCTTCTTCTGCCCGAGGTGATGCTGCGCCACGAGAGAGATATGTTTCTCGACAGTATGACGCCTGATGAGCTTGAAGAAAGGCTCGGAGTCCCGCTGGAGTTCGTGCCCGACGACGGATATGAATTCGTCGGCGCGGTGACGCGTTAATGATGTGACCGATTGAAACCGTGTGATA
Source organism: Clostridiales bacterium (assembly GCA_012514145.1). Classification (GTDB taxonomy): domain Bacteria; phylum Bacillota; class Clostridia; order Oscillospirales; family CAG-272; genus JAAZAV01. Next base: position 30,768 of record JAAZAV010000004.1, read on the forward strand.
CACAAATTAAAACAAAAGACAGACAATAACAAACCCAATTTTAAATCACAATCCCTTTTTACAAGGCCGCGTAACCCTTCGGAGGTGAGAGAGTGAAACCGGTTATAGCCATAGTAGGCCGCCCGAATGTGGGCAAAAGCACATTATTTAACAAGTTAGCGGGCAGGCGTCTGGCGGTAGTCGAGGACACGCCGGGAGTTACACGCGACCGCATGTATACCGACACCGAATGGAACGGCCGGCAGCTTATGCTTATCGATACCGGCGGCATAGAGCCGGTGAGCGACGAGATAATTCCGCGTCATATGCGTATGCAGGCCGAGATAGCCATCGAGACGGCCGACGTGATAGTATTCATGACCGACGTGACGGCGGGCGTGACGGCGGACGACCGGGATATAACTACAATGCTGATGAAGAGCCTCAAACCGCTGATACTCTGTGTAAACAAGTGCGACAGCATAGGCGCGCCGCCGCCCGAGTTTTACGAATTCTACGAGCTGGGCATACAGGGCGATCCGATAGCGGTTTCGTCGCTACACGGCAGCGGGACCGGCGACCTGCTTGACCGCATAGTGGAGCTGTGTCCGCCGCCCCACGAGGATGAGCACAAGGACGAGGACACGGGAATTTCGGTGGCGGTCATCGGGCGTCCCAACGCAGGCAAGAGCTCCATGGTCAATCGGCTTTTGGGCGAAGATCGGATGATAGTCTCCGACATAGCAGGCACCACCCGCGACTCGGTGGACACCACGGTGACAAACGAATACGGCACCTTCACCTTCATCGACACGGCGGGCATACGCCGTCAGAGCCGCATCGACTCGCGCGTAGAGTATTACTGTGTGCTGCGGGCAAAACTGGCTGTGGAGCGGGCGGACGTCTGCATACTTCTGATTGACGCGGGCGAAGGAATCACCGAGCAGGACGAACGCATCGCCGGTATCGCCCACGAGGCGGGTAAGGCGGTTATCATAGTCGTGAACAAGTGGGATCTTGTCGAGAAGGACAACGACACCACAAACCAGTATACAAAGGATGTCTACAACGCCCTGTCATATATGACCTATGCGCCGCTTCTCTTCTGTTCGGCGCTGACCGGTCAGCGGGTGAACAAGCTGTACGAGCATATAAACTATGTATACGGTCAGGCGGCGACCCGCATTGCCACCGGCATGCTCAACGATGTGCTGAACGACGCGATCACGCGGGTGCAGCCTCCCTCGGACAAGGGGCGCAGACTCAGTATATACTACATGACCCAGGTGGACGTAAAGCCGCCTACCTTCGTGATATTCTGCAACAGCGAAGAGCTGTTCCACTTCTCATACCGGCGCTATATCGAGAATCAGCTGCGGGAGGTCTTCGGCTTCAGGGGTACGCCCATCAGGCTGATAGTGCGTCAGCGCAACGAAGAGGGAGAGGAAAGGTAACAGCGATTTCCGACGAATATAAACCGATTTAATCTTTATCGGAGCAAACAACATGGATTTTTCCTTTGAAAACATTGTCCTTAAGGGCGTATTCGGAATACTTGCCGAGCAGACGGGGCCGCTGATTTTTCTCGGTTTTCTGCTCTCTGCGATTGCAGGCTACCTGCTGGGCAGCATAAACACGGCGCTTGTGGTGTCAAAGGTGTTCTACGGCGAGGATATACGCAAAAGCGGTTCGGGCAACGCCGGCATGACCAACATGATGCGCACCTACGGCACCTCGGCGGCGGTCTTCACACTGGTGGGCGACGCTCTGAAAGCCATAATAGCGGTTATCATCGGCACAGTGCTGGGCGGACGCGAAATGGGAGCCTATATAGCGGGGCTGTTCTGTGTGGTCGGACACGCCCTGCCCCTGTACTTCGGCTTCAAGGGCGGAAAGGGAATAGTGGTGACGGCGGCGATGCTGCTCTGTCTCCATCCCCTTTGCTTCCTGCTGCTGTTTATACTCTTCGTCCTTATAGTGCTGGTGACAAGATACATTTCGCTGGGATCGATTATCTGCGTACTGGCGTTCCCGGTTATGCTGTCGCGCATGAGCGAGCCGAATATCGTGTCTACCCTCTGTTCCATAGCGATCGCCGGCTTTGTGGTATGGCTGCACAGGGGAAACATAATGCGGCTGTACAATAAGACCGAGAGCAAGTTCGAGTTCAAGAAGAGCAAAAAGAAGAAGGATATACAAAAGGAATCGGAAGCGGAGGCTGTCGCCGCCGCCAAGACCGATAACGAAGAAACGGAGGATAAGTAAAATGCTGCCTGAAGTAGAACAGATAGCCGCGCGTATACGCGAACTGCGCGAAATCCTCGAGCTGCCCGCAGACGATGTGGCTAAGGAAATAGATGTAACCCCCGAGGTTTACAAAGCCTATGAGGCGGGCGAGCGGGATATACCCATAAGCAAATTATATATGATTGCCACCGCGCTGAACGTAGACCCCACGGTGCTGCTTATCGGAGACGCTCCCCGTATGGTGGAGTATACCGTTGTACGCCAGGGCAAAGGCATCAAGGTCGACCGTCTGAAGGGCTACAGCTTTGTGTCGCTGGCGTATAACTTTATAGGCCGGGATATGGAGCCCATGATAGTTAATATGGAACCCGACTCCCCCGATCCGCGTCTGGTCACACACAGGGGCAACGAGTTCAACTATGTGATCGAGGGCAGAGTCGCCGTTATTCTGGATGACAAGCAGTTCGTGCTGGACGCCGGCGACAGTATCTATTTCGACCCCGCCATCCCACACGGCCAGAAGGCTGTGGGCGGCCCGGCAAGGTTTATCACGGTCATCAACGAATACCGTATAAATGACTGATGCCGCAATGATTTATTGTATATACTTTATGAAAGGAAGCAGCGGGAGTGATCTGCTCACCGCCCAACGCAGAATATGAATCTGCTTAACCGGTTCCTCGAGCGGACGACGTTCGACAGCTACGAGGACTTCAAGACAAACTACAAGCTGATAGTGCCCGAGGTGTTTAATTTCGGGTATGATATAGTTGACGAATATGCCCGCCTGCAGCCCGACAAGCCTGCTCTGGTCTGGGTGAACAACGACGGTGAAAAGCTGCTGGAGAAGCGCTATACATTCGGTGACATCTCGCGTCTGAGCAATAAAACGGCAAACGCCCTGCGCGAGAAGGGCATCTGCTACGGCGACAAGGTCATGCTCATACTGCGCCAGCGTCCCGAGGTGTGGATAACCCTTGTGGCGCTCTGCAAGCTGGGAGCCATTGCCATCCCCGCCTCCTTCCAGCTCACAGCCCACGATATAGTGTACCGCTGCAACGCAGCGCCGGTGAAGTTTATCTGTGCGGTGGACGACACCGATGTGGTGAAAGCCGTCTGCGATGCGCGTCCCGAGTGCCCGACCCTCACAGGCGTCGCCATTCTGGGCGGCGGTCCCGAGGCTGTGGTAGATCATTCTCTGCCGGGCAATATTCCGGAGGACTGCTTCGACTACCGCGCCATGATCGACGGCGCATCGGAGGAGTTTGAGCGCGTTCACACCGACAACGGCGACACCATGCTCACCTACTTCTCGTCGGGTACCAGCGGCATGCCCAAGATGATAGTTCATGACTTCAGATATCCCCTGGGGCACATCACCACCGCCAAATACTGGCAGCATGTGGAGGATGAAGGGCTGCATCTCACCGTGTCCGACTCGGGCTGGGCGAAGTTCGCCTGGGGCAAGATATACGGTCAGTGGATCTGCGGCGCGGTCATGGTGGCTTTTGACGAACAGACCCGCTTCACCCCCGCCAAGCTTATGGCGGCTATGGCGCATCTTAAGATTACAACCTTCTGCGCTCCCCCCACCATCTACCGCTTTATGATAAAGGAAGGCATTATGCCCGAAGCCTTTGCCGGCGTCCACCATTGCTGCACCGCCGGCGAGCCTCTCTTCGCCGAGGTCACAAACACCTTCAAGGCGGAGGTGGGGCTGGATATCCACGAGGGCTTCGGCCAGACCGAAGGTCCGGTTCTGCTTGGCAACTTCGGCTGGGATCCCATAAAGCCGGGTTCCACAGGCAAGCCCACCGCCCTTATGGATATCGATCTTATCGACAACGACGGCAATCCCGTTGAGGACGGCAACGTTGGACGTCTGGTTATCCGCAACGCCGGCACGCATCCCGTGGGACTGTTCCTTGAATACTACAAGGACGATGCCGCAATGGAGCGCTCCTGGATCGACGGTATGTACGATACCGGCGACATGGCGTGGCGGGACGCCGACGGCTACTTCCACTTTGAAGGCCGCTCTGACGACGTTATCAAGTGTTCGGGCTACCGCATAGGTCCGTATGAGGTGGAGAGCGTGCTTATCACCCATCCGGCGGTTCTCGAGTGCGCGGTTACCGCCGCCCCCGACCCTATACGCGGTCAGGTGGTCAAGGCTACCATAGTGCTCACAAAGGGCTATACGGCGTCCGATGAGCTGGTGAAGGAGCTGCAGAACCATGTCAAGCACAACACCGCTCCCTACAAGTACCCCCGTATCGTCGAGTTCGCCGCATCCCTGCCCAAGACCACCAGCGGAAAGATCCGCCGCGTGGAGATTCGCGACCGCGACGCCGGAGAGAGCAAATAACTCCCGTTTCTTTGGCAAATATAGGATATTTTGCTTTCGTTAAAAGGGCGAAAAGCCAAATAAATTGAAAAAACCCGTAAACCCTATTGCAAATTGCGTTGGGTTGTGGTATAATGTCACGCGTTAATCATGAGAAAACTATCGTAAGGAGGTGTCGCTTGTGGCTAAATGCGAGCTTTGCAAGAAATGCGTGGTTTTCGGTCTGAAGGTATCTCACTCCAATCGTAAAACTTCTAAAATGTGGAAACCGAACTTAAGACGTGTTAAGGTCAACGACAATGGTACCCATAAGACCATATACGTTTGCTCCCGCTGCCTGCGTTCCGGTAAGGTTACCCGCGCTGTCTGATGATCTTCATCAGAGCCGAGAACAGAATAATACGCGTAATATGAGGGCGGTCTGAAGACATTTTCGGTGTCTTTCGATCCGCCCTAAATGCGTTTAATGAATTATGACAATTTCGCGCTTCAATGACGGGAGGTGAGGGATATGGCGCGGCGATTTCTGATAATCAGCGGACGAATGCCCGCCGCCCTCAAACGCGACCTTCTGGTTCTGACGGGAACCACGCTTCTTCCTCTTCAGCCCTGCGAAAGGCTTTCGGAGCCGCTGGCAGACCATCCCGACATGCTTATCCTGCCCTATTGGGGCGGTGTGCTCACCGACGGCGGATATCTTGCCGAAAACCGCGCCCTGCTTGCCATGACCGGCGCGGAATTTGCGGCGGGCGAACTGCCCCTGGAGTCCGATTATCCCGGCGACATACGATATAATTCGCTTATCGTCGGAGACAGGGTCATCTGCCGCGCCGACGCATCGGAAGACAGAATCATAGGCTCGGGTCATTACAGGGTGTTAAATGTAAAACAGGGCTATGCCCGCTGCTCGGTGTGCATGGTGTATAACGAAGGCAGACCCGCAGCCGCCGTCACCGCCGACGAGGGGATAGCCCGGGCGCTGGAGTTCTGCGGGCTTGAGGTGCTGCGCATCCGGCCGGGAGGCATTGAACTGCCCGGTATGAGCTGCGGCTTCATCGGCGGCGCATCCTGCTCTCTGCCCGACGGAAGGGTGTTGTTTTTCGGAGCGCTCGAGAGCCATCCCGACGGGAGAGCTATCGCAGACTTCATTGCTTCAAAGGGCGGCGAGGCGATTTCCTGCGGTGATACCAGTTCGGGGCAGCTATTTGACTGGGGCGGAGCGGTGATAATCGGATTGGGGAGCGACAGTCTTGGCAACACCAGCCGAGATATTTCCCGACGGCGCTTCGGAGATGAAAGATATCATATCGACGGCGATGACGCTGTCGGCATCCGAAGCGGTAAAGACGAACGGAGCAGCTCGAGAGACGGCTTCTGGGATATCGGTCGAATAACACCCAAGCGGGATAAAAGGCGTTTTGCCTCGGACACCGAGGCGGTGGAGCTGGATCTGGGTGAGGCTCCCCCCGGCGCGCCGATACCGCCGAAAACCCCGATGAGCGTGACGGTGCCGCCGAAGCCCGACACCCGCAGCCTTGAAGGCGCCTTTGAGCGCATTATACCCCCATCGCTTGCCGGAGGACGGGGATATGCGGCGCAGAGCCAAACCCAAGGCGGGCAGAAGATCGAGGTTCGTAAGATTTCCGACAGCTTCATACTCGAGGCTGAAATAAGCGGTGAAACCAAGGCGGCAGGCTCCTTTGCCGTCATCGCCCGCAAATGCATAGCCGCGGAAGCCGCCGAATGCAAAAGAGTACCCTTCGCCGCAGAAATAGCGACACACTACCACATGAACCGGCAGCAGCAGGCATGGTATCTTTGGTGGCGCCGCCGTTTGCTTAACGGCGAAGCGCTTCCCACCGATTACTCATGCATACGGCTGATGATGCACGAAATAATAGCCCTGCCCGACATATACGAAGGGCGGCGGGGATTTGAACTGCTCTGTCTGCTCTGGCGCTCCTATCGGGACGAATATCCCAAGCTGGACGGCACCATGGCGGAATGGGTGGCGGATTACTGCCTGCTTAACGGCATAACCCCCGACCCCGGGATAATCGGCGAAGAACTCATCGACGCGGCGGTGAAGCTCTCCCAGCTGCGAGAATTCTGGCTGGGCAGCGGCGACAACCGCTCGGTGGCGCAGGCTCTCTGCCGCTATTACAGCGCATATTCGCCGACAGCCAGCCGATACTATAACGATGAAACGGCACCGGTTTACCGTGAGCACATTGCCGGCGTATTCAAGGCGCTGTTTTCGGCGCTGGGCGGTTTTGAAAAATGGTATCCCGACGAGCCGCTGCTTGAGACCCGTTCGGCACTGCGGCTTGCCTACATAGGCGCAGGCGCCGCTATCATCGGCCGCTGTTATATCAAAATCAAATACCGGGCATTTTCGCGCAGCCGCACACTTGGAAGCTTTGTTGGCGACATGCTGCGATATACGGAAAATTATATCCGCACACTGCTGGGAATCGCCCCGAAATATAAGGTAAAGGATCTGCCCGTTTCGGTCGCCGGAGTAATCGACGGATATTTCGCGCCGCTCATCGCCGCTCTGCCGAGGAAAAAGGCTGAGGACGAGCCGCCCGAATACGAGAAGCAATATGAGGCGCTGTCTACCGGATTTACCGCCAAGCGCGCCTTCTCCATAGAAAAGGAATCCTGGGATAACGCCAGAGCGCTTGCGGTTCCCGAAACCGATATCACCGAACCGGCTGTCCAGCAGGCTCTCGCATATGGCACGCCGGCTGGTTCGACTGATGTTTCGGAGCCTGCCGCAGTGACTGAACCTGCGGACACCGAAGAAGCGTCACCTGCGCCGCAGCCTTCGTCTGACGACTCCGGCGACACAAGAAAAGCGCTTGCCGTGTCGGCAATCCGATACCTGCTAAATGGTGATACTGCCGGTTATGCGGAATTGGCGAGAGGGGCGAATCTGCTCCCGGCGGCGCTTATGCAGCACATCAATGACACATTATATGACGAACTGGGCGACATTGCCGTTGAGGAACGGAACGGCGGCTTCGAGGTGATCGAAGACTATATCGACGAGCTGCGCGAAATCTGCGGAATGTAAACCGGATATCTGTCCGTCTCAAACTGAATATATAATATGAATGAACAGAAAATCCCCAAAAGAATACTGAACGCGCTGATGAATTCGATAGCGGCGGGAATTGTCCCCCGCATAGGCGCGCCATATATAGCCATCGGTCGAACCGAAGAGATAAACGCCCTTGTATCCGACCTCGAAATGATAGCCGACGGCGGCTCCACCATGCGCTTTATAATAGGCAAATACGGCAGCGGAAAGAGCTTTCTGCTGCAGCTGATACGCGGTTCGGCTATTGACAGAGGCTTTGTCACCGCCGACGCGGACCTTTCTCCCGAGCGCCGTCTCTGCGGTACTAACGGTGCGGGCATTGCCACCTATCGGGAACTGATACGCAATCTTGCCTGCAAATCCTCCCCCGACGGCTCGGCGCTGTCGGTGGTAATATCCGGCTGGCTCTCCGATGTTCAGAGTACGGTGGCGGCTTCGGGCATCGCACCCGGCTCTCAAAAGTTCGAAGAAGCGGTAAATGCCAGAATTTTCGAAACGATGGGCAGGCTGCGTGAACAGGTTGGCGGCTTCGATTTCGCGACCGTGCTCACCACATATCGCACAGCCGCCGCCGAGGGCGATGACGAGACTCAGGGCAACTGTCTGCGCTGGCTGCGCGGCGAGTTTGAGACAAAAACCGACGCCAAGCGCTGTCTGCGGGTAGGAGGCATAATCAACGACGACAACTGGTACGAGTATATCAAGCTGCTTGCGGTATTTGCGCGGCTTGCGGGCTACAGCGGCATGCTGGTTCTGCTTGACGAATGCGTAAATCTTTATAAGATTACAAATCGGGTTTCCCGCGAGAACAATTACGAGAAGCTGCTGTCGATGTTCAATGACACCCTGCAGGGACGCGCGCCGGGTTTGGGTATCTTCATGGGCGGCACTCCCCAGTTTCTTGAGGACACACGCCGGGGGCTTTTCAGCTACGAGGCGCTGCGCTCACGGCTGGCGGATTCTCGCTACTCGGGCGAGAGCTACCGCGACATGATCGGTCCGGTCATACGTCTGCGCCGCCTGTCGGACGATGAGCTTTTCGCTTTGGTTGTGCGGCTTACCAAGCTACACGGACAGCGCTACGACTGGGAACCGCCGGTCACCGCCGATGAGATGGCCGACTTCCTGCGGCTCGAGCTATCCCGTGCCGGCGCCGAGCAGCTGATAACTCCCCGGGAGATAATCCGCGATTACCTGTCGGTGCTCAATATCGTTCACCAGAACAGAGACGCCACATTTGCCGAGGTCTGCGGCATTGTGACAAAGGAATCGCAGCCGGCGCCTGCGGAAGAGGCTTCGGAGGCAGAAACATATGCTTCTGATGGCGTTTCGGATATCGACGACATTGAAATATAACGCTATACCCTCAAACCATCGATAGACTTCAACGAAAAGCGATGTTTTAAGATAAAAGCGAAAAAAGGGAAAAATATTTTTGAAAATGTGGTTTTGTCAATGATGTGAGACTAAAAAGTGCAAGAAAAAGGGATGGAGTGTGTTAAAGACTTTGCAGCCGGAATGAGGGGCGAAGCCCCGAATGCAGGCTGCAAAGTCGGCGCGTTCAA